>CAZVWE010000003.1:147050-201096 GCA_964631345.1 uncultured Eggerthellaceae bacterium
ATTCCTTATCTAATTCCTTATCTAATTCCTTATTTGATTTCTTGCCTGACTCTTTATCTGATTCTTTATTAGATTTCTTATCTGATTCTTTAGTAGCTTCACTTCTTTTACTTTCACTTGATGCACCTTCACCAGATTCAGCTTTCACATCACGTTCTATTTGACGCACAGTTGAGCGTTGAAACTCTGACACAAACCCAGCGGAAAATATTCCAGCAGGAATAGCAACTAAAGCAACCGACAAGAACATTATGATGGAGCCAACAATTCTGCCTAAAGGAGTTATAGGCACAAGGTCTCCGTAACCAGTAGCAGTAATTGTGGTTACCGCCCAATAGACTCCAGATAAAAGGTTGTTAAATTTGTCAGGCTGTGCAGGGTTTTCTATCTCATACATCACCACGCTAGCAACAACTGTTAAAAGTGCGATCACTAAAAATGAAGCGATTATTTCATGCTTGCGTTTTTGTACCACGCGACCAATCGTCATAAGGCCGCTCATATAGCGAGATATCTTTACAAGTCTCACCAATCTAATTATGTTCACAATATTTCTAATAGCCGGAGTCATTGGAACAAACCATGCGATTAGATTTGGAAAAAACGAAAGGAAGTCGATAATCCCTAACGGCGAAAAAATATATTTCATTCTAGCTTTTGCACGGCTCATATGGGCAAATGCCAAATCAGCTATCCATACACGAGCTATATATTCAATAGCAAAACATACGGTGGATACGCGATAAAAGACGGCCAAAATGCGTAGAAATTTATCGCTAAAATCAGGCTCTACAGAAACAAAAACAATGACAGCATTCAGAACGATTAATGCAAAAAGGGAACACCCTACAATTTTTGCAAGCATGTTCCCTTTTCTGACATCTTCTAAGGCATAAAAAGTTTCGCGTTTGATATATGACGCGTTTTTAAGTCCGAATCCTATATGGGGGTTATAACCCAGCATTCCTAATCACATCGATAAATTCTTTTCTATCCCACGTTCCAAGATCGCCCTCACTTCTTTCACGTAGGGAAATAGTTTTTTCTTCTACCTCTTTATCACCCATCACAACCATGTATGGAATTTTTTGTGATTGAGCTTTTGCGATCTTTACCTTCATCGGCTCGTTTTGATCGTAAATCTCAACTCGTCCGCCAACACTTTTTAGTTCACCTGCAAACTCAGCTGCAGCCTCTTTATGCCTATCTGCAATCGGAATCACAGCAACCTGCACAGGGGCAAGCCACAGTGGAAATGCTCCTGCATAGTGCTCAATCAAAATACCCAAGAAGCGCTCCATAGAACCAAATATCGCACGATGCAACATCCATGGACGCTGCTCAGTGTTATCTGCAGCGCGATAGGTTAATCCAAAGCGCTCCGGCATATTGAAATCAATTTGAACAGTTGAGCATTGCCAGGTTCTACCTAAAGCATCTTTTACCTTGATATCGATCTTAGGTCCATAGAAAGCACCGTCGCCCTCGTTAATATCAAACTCAAGGCCTTTAATTTCGCAAGCTTTTTCTAGTGACGTTGTGGCATGCTCCCACATGTCATCTGTTCCAATAGATTTCTCAGGACGTGTTGATATTTCTGCCTCATATTCAAACCCAAAAGTCCCCATTACATAATCAACAAGATCAAGGATCGCGACAACCTCTTCGATGACTTGATCACGCGTACAGAAAATATGAGCGTCGTCTTGCGTAAACCCACGAGCCCTTAAAAGCCCATGAACAACGCCAGACATTTCATGTCTATAAACTGTACCGAATTCAAAATATCTAAGAGGAAGATCACGATATGAATGAAGCTCACTTCTATAAAGCATTACATGACCTGGACAGTTCATTGGCTTCACGGCATATTCGACAAGATTTACATCCTCATCGGTTCCCTCGTTGATATTAAAGAAATACATGTTTTCTTTATAGAAGCCATAATGTCCACTGGTCTTCCAAACATCAGCATTGTAAATATGAGGAGTTATTACTTCTTCGTAACCCCTCTCATAGAGATCACGCCTTAGCCATTCCTGCATTGTACGTATCACACGAGCGCCTTTTGGTGGATACAACGGAAGTCCCGCACCAGCAAGGGAATCCATGGTAAATATCCCAAGTTCACGCCCTAGTTTTCTGTGATCACGCTTTTCGGCTTCCTCGATTTGAGTTAAATATGCATCCAACTCTTTTTTATCAAAGAACGCTGTGCCATAAATTCTTGTGAGCATTTCATTATTGGCGTCGCCCTTCCAATAAGCTCCAGCTGTTTTCATGAGCTTTATAGCGCCGATTTTCCCAGCGCTAGGCATATGGGCGCCATTGCAAAGATCAACAAAACTTCCATGGCGTCTAATTACAATTGGCTCATCTTCTGGCAAATCATCTATGTGCTCAGACTTAAGTCGTTGATCTTTAAAGATTTCTTTAGCCTCATCGCGCGTCACAACTTCACGGACAAAAGGCTCATCGCGCTTGATAATCTCTGTCATACGATTTTCGATAGCCTCAAAAGACTCAGGCGATATAGGCTCAGTTAATGCAAAATCATAGAAAAAGCCATCATCTGTTGCAGGGCCAAATCCAATTTGTGCACCAGGATATAGTTCTTGTACAGCTTCCGCCATAACATGCGCAGCAGAATGTCTCATAACAGATAGAGCATCGTCGCTTTTCTTGGTGATAATTTCTAGACTATCGCCATCATTTAGCTCATCGTCTAAATCAGCAAATTCACCATTTATCTTTCCAAGAAGCGCAGCTTTTGCAAGGCCTTCCCCAATAGCTTTTGCGCCATCTAGTACAGTAGCTCCGCTTGCAAGTTCTAACGTACTTCCATCAGGCAGATTGATGTGCATCAAAGCCCCTTTCTAAAGCTTAAAGCATGTATAAATTCGAAACAAAAATCTAAAACTTATTGCTCTATCCAACGAAATGGCGGCATATCGCCGCCATGGGTTCTAGCTTATTTGTAGTATAGCGTGATCTGACTGTTTAGCGCATATCATCAGCAATACGAGCAAAGTAAACACAGCGGTGCGTTACATCCAAAGTTACATCCAAACTAAAATTTGTTAAGACGTACGCTCGGTTCGAGTGCTTCTAGAAGAAGCGGCAGGACGTTTGCGAGAACGCTGAGTTGTCTTAGATTGCGATCTTTGGCTCGGAGCCCCAACAGGTGTTGCGCAGAAAGGACATATTGTCCAAGCAGGTTCAAGCGCCCTCTCGCAGTGAGAACACAAGTTTTTTAGCTGAGTATGGCAATTAGGGCAAATGACATAATTCACATCTACCGGATATCCGCATGCTGCACATTCACCATAATTCATGAGTTGTCGCTGCTTTAGAGCAACCTCAAGTTCTTGTTCGTCTCGATCGATCTGAAGCATCGGTGGCCTTAACAAGCAATACGCAATAACGCCTACAAGAGGAATTAGGGCTACAACTCCCCAGATGTACCAACTGGTTCCACGTAGATAAGCATCGCGTACTACCCAGATAATTGACAATACATACAAAAGAACAAGTAAAACTACGACTATAGTGAAGCCGACTTGCATCTGCGGAGTCCACAGCTGCGACAATAATTCGCTCACTGAACTCAATGCCTCCCTGATTCAATGTATATCTGCATAGTCCATGCTCTACCACTGCTATACAGAAAACTGTTGACCATATTGTTCAAAATTATAACAAAGAAGAATTTTACCCTATGGAGTCTATCTGAGTCTCCAATTGGCCTTTTCGTTCGGTAAGTTCAGCCAATCTAGCTTTATCCTTCTCGATTATCTCTGGAGCGGCTTTAGCTAAAAACCCTGGATTGGAAAGCTTTTTCTCAAATTTCTCAAAATCTTTCGTCACAGATTCAAGCTCTTTTTTAAGACGTTTCTTTTCTTCCTCAAAATCCACAATTCCAACAAGGTCAACATATATCTCTACGCCCTCACCAAAACCAACGCTTGAACCTTGTGGTTTTTCCATATTAGGAGATGCTTCCAAAGAATCAATATTTGCAAGTTTTATCGCAAGGGCTGATTGGGTATTTATCAAAGAAAGCGTATCGCCTTCAGCCTTTATATACACATTAAGTTTTTCTTTAGGTGATACACCGTATCTTGCACGTGCTGAACGAACGGCGCTCACGATATCACAGACTACCTGAATAGAGGCTTCAGCTTCATCATCAATATACTGTTCAAACTCACAAGCGTCAGGCCACGGTGCTCCTATGAGCATCTCTGGAGCTGACTTTAAATGCGGAATACCTGCATAAATCTCTTCTGTAATAAATGGCATTACAGGATGAAGTAAGCGAAGTACCGCATACATTAGGTGAATTAAATTCCTTTGACATGCCAAGCGGTCTTCTGGTTCTGCGTGTACGTCAAGGCGACCTTTTGAGAATTCGATATACCAGTCACACAGTTCATTCCAGCAAAATGTATAAAGAGCTTTTGTGATATCGCTGAATTCAAATTCCTCATAAGCCCGATCCAAGTCACGAACAAGCTTTCCTAATCGAGAAAATATCCAGCGATCTGCTTGGGTTTTTAACTCCGGATCACCTTCAGTATATCCGTCGAGATTCATACTTACGAATCGCGCAGCATTTTTTATTTTGTTCGAAAAGTTTCTAGCGCTTTCAATTCTTTGAACATCAAATCTCATCGCTTGTGTACCGGTTACTTGCGAAAGCAGCCCAAACCTCATGCCGTCTGCTCCGTAATCTTTCATAAGATCAACCGGATCAACACCGTTTCCACGAGACTTACTCATAGGCTTTCCATCTGCACCCATAACGGTTGGATGGATAATCACGTCTTTGAATGGGATTTCATGAGTGAAATACTCTGATGCCATCACCATGCGCGCAACCCAAAGACCCATAATATCGCGAGCGGTTGATAAAACCTGCGTTGGATAATACTTTTGAAGATCGGGAGATTCCATGCCTTGCTCTCCCCAACCTTGAGTTGCAAATGGCCATAGCTGGGAAGAAAACCAAGTATCTAAAACATCCTCATCCTGTCTAACTGCATGTCCGCATACTGGGCACACTTCAAAATCTTCAAGACATGCATCAGACCATCCACATTCATCACAGTAAAACATCGGGATTCTGTGGCCCCACCAAAGCTGTCTTGAAATACACCAGTCTTTTAGATTTTCGAGCCAATCAAGATACACCTGTGACCATCTGCTCGGATGGAATTTAACTTCGCCTGATTCAACAGCTTTACGAGCAGCATCCTTTAGGGCGTCAACCTTTACAAACCATTGTTCAGATAACCATGGTTCCAACGCATTGTGACAGCGATAACAATGCATAACAGAGTGTGTGATATCTTCTGTTTTTTCCAAAAGCCCAAGAGAATCAAATTCTTGAACTATGGCCTCTCTGGCCTCATCGCGTGTCATACCACTGAATTTTCCATAACCATCCACCACATGTGCTGACTCATCAAAAATATTTACCTGTGGAAGGTCGTGACGCGCACCCATCGCATAGTCATTAGGATCATGTGCAGGAGTTACTTTTACAGCACCTGTTCCATACTCAGCGTCAACATGAAAATCAGTAAATATTGGTATCTTACGCCCTACTATTGGCAGCAAGATTTCATGTCCAACAATATCTTGATAGCGCGGATCTTTTGGGCTTACAGCAACACCGGTGTCTCCAAGCATTGTTTCTGGGCGCGTTGTAGCAACCACCACATACTCAATATCGCCAACAGGTTCTGTTAGCGGATAACGTAAATACCAAAGATGCCCTGCATCATCTGTGTATTCAGCTTCATCATCTGCAATTGCAGTTGTGCAACTTGGACACCAATTTACAATGCGTTTCCCACGAAAAATAATTCCTTCGTGATACCAATCACAAAAAACTTTACGGACAGCTAACGAAAACTCTGGACTCATAGTGAATTGTTCATCTGCATAATCGCAACTACAGCCCATTGACTTAATCTGGTTTACGATAGTTGAGCCGTATTCATCACGCCATTTCTGGCATTCCTCAATAAATGCCTCACGCCCAATTTCTCGTCTATTTATACCCTGTTCTGCAAGGTGTTTATCAACTTTTGTCTGCGTAGCAATACCCGCATGATCTGTTCCTAAAATCCAACGAGTCTGATATCCCTGCATACGAGCACGACGAATGCAAGCGTCTTGAATAGAGTCATTTAAGGCATGGCCTAAATGTAAAACACCGGTAACATTCGGTGGCGGAATAACGATCGTATAAGAATCATTTGCATGCTTTCCGAAACCTGGAGTTCTTAAAAAGAAACCTCCGTCTTTCCATGCTTGAAATATGGGTTGTTCCCAAGATGCGTAATCCTCGCCGTTTGCCATCTTGCCTGCCTTCTTGATATTGGAATACCTAATGTAGTTTGTATTTTATGCGCTTTGTTTTGCTTTCTTTGTTGTCACGTTTGTGATTTCTGGAGTGGTTGTACCATCGATATCACTTGCACGAATAACAACTTGAGTGTCTCCCTTTTTATCTGGGAGATCATACATTACATCCATAAGCACGCGCTCACATATTGAACGAAGTCCACGAGCTCCAGTATTTCTTGTTACAGCCTCTTTCGCAATCTCTGAAAGCGCCTCATCCTCTACGATAAGCTCAGAACCTTCAAGTGAAAACAGCTTTTTGTACTGTTTAATAAGTGCGTTTTTAGGTTCAACAAGAATACGTACTAAATCATCTTCTGTAAGTTCATCAAGAGTTGTGATAACAGGAATTCTTCCAACAAACTCAGGGATCATTCCGTATTTATTTAAGTCCTCAGGAAGAACTTGCGCTAAAAGTTCAGCTTCAGCTTGTTTCTTTGATTCAGGAAGCTCGGATGCAAAACCTAGGCCGCTTTTGCCAACACGTTGACCAACGATATCTGCAAGGCCGACAAAAGCTCCTCCAAGAATAAACAGGATATTTGTCGTATCTATATGGATTAGCTCTTGTTCCGGATGTTTACGTCCGCCTTGAGGCGGCACCGCAGCGTCACACCCTTCAACAATCTTTAATAACGACTGTTGAACCCCTTCACCTGACACATCACGTGTAATTGATAGGTTTTCTGCCTTCCTAGCAATCTTGTCAATCTCATCTATATAGATAATTCCAATTTGAGCCATTGGAATATCGTAATCGGCCGCAGTTATCAGTTTAAGCAAGATATTCTCAACATCTTCACCAACATATCCTGCTTCTGTAAGCGTAGTCGCATCGGCAATAGCAAAAGGTACCTTAAGCGTTCGCGCAAGAGTCTGAGCAAGGAGAGTTTTACCAGAACCTGTAGGTCCTAAAAGCATAATGTTTGACTTATCAATCTCAACATCATCATCTTCTGCCTTAGGATCTTGTGTGATCCTTTTATAGTGGTTATACACAGCAACCGACAGTGCACGTTTTGCCGCTTCTTGTCCAACCACATGTTCAGAAAGGCAATCATGTATCTCTTTTGGAGTTGGAAGCTCTTCTAAAACAAGCTCAGGTGACTTTTCTTTCTGCTTGTTTGTATATACGCCACCTTCTGTAATTTCAACGTCAGCAGGATATCCAACATGTGAACCTACAGGATAGCCACTTGGAGTTCTTCCATGTTTAGGATCAGGATAGCCATTTTCATCGAAGGAGTTATAAAAACCCATATCCTGCATCATGGCATCAGCGCATACGGTAATACATTCATCACAGATGTAAATTCCACCAGGACCTGCAATCATAGAATTTACCTGCTCAGGAGTTTTACCGCAGAAGGCGCATTCTATTTTTTTGTCAGTCCCCGAATCGTCTGCAACTTTTCTATTCATTTAGCCCCAAACTCCATATCCATAAACATTTACAAAAGGGACGCCCTGGTTTCCAGAACGTCCCTTCCAATCACGTCTTAACTATTCGCCGTGATGCAGAATTATTTCATCCACAAGGCCATATTCTTTGGCCTCTTCAGCTGTCATATAATTGTCACGCTCAGTATCAAGCTGAATTGTTTCAATGCTTTGACCAGTGTTGTCTGCCAAGATCTTATTTAACCTCTTACGAGTCTTCAGCATAAAATCAGCGACAATAGCGATTTCTGTTTGCTGTCCTTGAGCACCGCCAAGTGGCTGGTGAATCAAAACCATCGAATTGGGAAGGCAGAATCTTTTGCCTTTTGTTCCGCTTGAAAGAAGCACAGCTGCCATGGAAGCGCATTCACCAATACATATTGTGGAAACGTCACATTTAATGAAATTCATGGTGTCAAGAATTCCAAGCCCTGCTGTAACAGATCCTCCAGGAGAATTGATGTAAAGAGAAATATCTTTATCAGGATCGGTGCTTTCCAAATGGAGCATCTGTGCAACGACAGAATTTGCTACATGATCATCAATTTGTTCTCCTAAAAAAATGATCCTGTCGTTTAACAGCCTTGAATAAATATCATAGCTGCGCTCCCCTCTTGGAGATTGCTCAATAACATATGGAATCAATGCATTAGTTGCCCTCTCGATTCCCATTTTGCCTCACTTTCACGCAGGCGCATAAACGCTTGCTAGTCCTGACATGCAAATCATGTCAATGTATCTGTCGCTTAACATATTGAAGCAAACGTTCGTATAAGGCAAACGCCTGTTCTGCCATGCACACAAACCTGACAAAGATATGTTACTTTTACGCCTTATCGGCCTACATCAATACTGTTTAATCTGAAACAATGCTTATAGCTTTGAAACTACCCCGATAATTATTCAGATTTTTCAGATTCCTTGGTTGACTTAGGCTCAAATGGTGTGACTTTAGCTTTTTCCATCACATCTTCCATAGCCTTAGCACGAATTATTCCTTCGCGAATAAGATAAAGCCTTCCCGATTGGCGCCATTCTTTTTCAAGACCTGAAGGATCTTCAACGCCGGCCTTTTCAAACTCAAGCGTTATCTCCTCGTCACTTGCATCAATGCCAAAATGTCTAGCCCAAGCATCCAATGCTAGATGCTGCTTAGACTCATCTTCTGCTTGCTTTTTAACATCATTTTTGAAGGTCTCTGAATCAATACCTGCTGTGCTTAGGTATTGATCAAAACTCATGCCCTGTGCTTGAAGCTGCATAAAGAAATCCTGCAAAAGCGACGATTCATTTTGCTCACACATGCTTGCAGGTGGTTCAATATCAACACGATCTACCAATTTAGTTATGCAAACGTTTTCTTTAATACGAGGGATGATGTCATTTTTCTGATCAGTAATACTTTGTTTAATCTCTTCACGGAGGTTTTCAATGCTGCCAAAACCGGTGTTTTCCTTTACCCATTCATCAGTTAACTCTGGTGCTTCTTTCACCTTAACAGCGTTGCAAGTAACTTCAAATGAAATCTTTTGACCTTGAAGTGCCGAAAGAACTAATGATTGCTCATCTTCTGCAATCTCTAGATCAAACTTACGAGTTTCACCCTTCTTCATACCAATGATTGCATCATCAAAAGCATCGGAGAAGAGCCCTGAACCCACTGCATAGAAACGGGCATCGTTCTTTACTGACTCCACCTCTTCTGCATTTTCTTTCTTTGCATATGTTGCAAGCTCTGCGTAACCATCTTTTTCAAGGGCAGTATTTTCATCGGCGTCTACATAGTTAGCATAATGAGAAACAATTGCCTCTACCTGGTCATTAATCTCTTCTTCAGATGCACCTTCTGCCGGGAGTTCAATCTCTACCGGATCATATGAAGTAAGCTCAATTTCAGGTTTTACTTCAAGCGTGAATTCAAATGTGAAGTCTTCGCCAGCTTTAACATTTCCAATTTCGCCATAATTTGGAGAACCCGTAGGAAATAGTTTTTCTGACTCAACTACCTCTGGATATTTAGCGTTAACAACATCTTCTGTAACTTGTGCAAGTACTGCATCTTTTCCGATTGCATTATCAATTACTGGACGAGGCGCTTTGCCTTTACGAAATCCAGGGAAAGTATATTTACTTGCCAGTTCTTTATATGTTTTTGCTAATGCAGCATCAACATCCTTTGCAGGAACAGTTACTTTAATTTTTACAGAATTTTCTTCAGAAGGTACAACGGTCGTCTCCACAACTCACTCCAATCAATGTGACAAAATGTCTAACGGTCGATATGGTATCATATGGCTCCGTTATGAAGCCTATGGTTAGTGGGCAATCGTTTATGTGCGGGCGTGGCGGAATTGGCAGACGCGCTAGATTTAGGTTCTAGTGGGCAAAACCCGTGAAGGTTCAAGTCCTTTCGCCCGCACCATCTAAAACTTAAGGTCAGCTCATTATTGGAGCTGGCCTTTAATATTGTTTGTTGCAAGGCGGCATAAATGGCAGGACAAAAACATACAGAAAGTATCTGGAGTCTGCCTTACGTTATTTTGATTGCTTCAAATCTTTTTCAATCCATGGAAGCTTTCATGATAAACACCATACTGCCAGTGTATATAAATTCCCTTGGGGTATCTACCTCAATGATTGGCATGATAATCAGTTCATTTTCTATTTCCGCTATTTTGATTCGACCCATAGCAACACCTGCATTTGATAGTTTTTCAAGGAAACGGCTTCTGATTATTTCGCAAGTCATAATTTGTGTCTCTATGGTTTTATATGGCATCGTTGATTCAATTGAGGCAATTATTGTAATTAGGTTATTGCATGGAATAGGCATCGGGTGCAGTGGGCCTCTTGCGATGTCATTGGTTTCTGAATTCTTACCAAGATCAAAGTTTGCAAGTGGAATCAGTATCTACACATTGGCTCAATCCATAGCGCAGGTTATAGGGCCTGCGATTGGTCTTATGCTTATGGAATCTGTTGGATTTACCCCAGCTTGTTTTCTTGGAGCAGGCTTCTTAATTTTTGCAATCATTGGTACGTTTCTTATAAAAGAGCCTTACAAAGAACGCCTAAAGTATGAGCTTAAACTAAATAGAATGTTTGCACCAGAAGCGGTGAGCAAAGCTATTGCAATTATGTTTCTTGCAACCTCATTTATGTGCATGTCAGCATATGTAGTGCTCTACGGGTACGCACGAGGTGTAAATGAAATGGGAATTTTCTTCGTGATTTATGCGGCATGTTTAATTTTTACTCGCCCACTTTTCGGAAACCTTGCAGACAAAGTTGGAACTCCTTATATGTTGTTGGTAGGAATTCTATTTTTCGCAAGCTCTTATGTTGCCCTTTGGGCTGCAAATGATCTTTTAGGATTTATCGTTGCCGCAATACTAGGATCGGCCGGGTTTGGTTGCTGTGGACCACTACTTCAGTCAATGGCTTTAGCTTCTGTTCCTGCATCAAGACGAGGTGCAGCTAGCACAACAGTTTTTACCGGACTTGATATAGGTACATTTGCAGGACCTGTTATAGGTGGAATTGTGGTCGACAATCTTATGGCAGCATCAGGAAGCGCTGTATTTGCATACTCTAATATGTGGCTTTTAATGCTGATACCATCAATAGCCACACTTGTTATAACTATTAGATGGATTACACATCGTAAAACCCCAAGCAAAACCCCAAAGATGTAACCATGACACCCTTTGCTGTCATCGAAAAAACTAGTAAATAAGTTCTGCTATTATTCCGTTATGCATTTGCGAAAAATTGCTGTTCAAAATGGTTGGGATTTACAAATCCCTATTCCAGCAATCTTTCGCATACAACTATTAGTGCTTAAAGCTCATTGGCGATAGGGGCAACATGGCGGACGAGAACATCGAAAACACTCCCAAGAAAAGAAATATCATCCAAGCGTATTCTGAAACGAGCCTAATACTTAGAATTGTTATTGGACTTTTAATCGGTATTGCTTTGGCATTTATTTTCCCAGTAGATGGCCCAGAATGGTCACAAGGCGTTGGGGATGTAATCACCTTATTAGGAAATCTTTTCGTAAGCGCACTTCGTGCAGTTGCTCCAATACTTGTATTCTTCCTTGTAATTAGTGCGCTCATGAGTGCTAAAGCGCCAAAAAGTATGCGAGTAGTCATTGTTTTATACATTATCTCTACGTTAGTTGCCGCAATCGTTGCCTTTATAGGCACTGAAATCATGAATCTTATCGCACCGATTCACCTTGAGCTTTCAGTTGCTGGAGACGTTGAACAAACCGCGCCATCTGGTGTCGGTGAAGTTTTGACCAATATCATTATGAACATAGTGGCAAACCCAGTTGATGCTCTAGCAAATGGAAACTTCATTGGAATACTTACATGGGCAATACTTATAGGTATCGCACTTCGTCATGTAAATCAAAACGTTAAAGATTTCTTCACATCTGTATCTGATGCGATTTCACAAATTGTTCGTTGGATTATCAACCTTGCTCCATTTGGAATTATGGGACTTGTTTATACATCCGTTGCAACAAGTGGGATTAAGATTTTCTCCGATTACGGAATGCTGATAATTCTCTTAGTTATATGCATGCTGATTATCGCGTTTATAACAAATCCAATTCTTGTTTTTATTTGCACTCGCGAAAACCCGTATCCATTGATTCTGCGCTGCCTTAAAGACTCAGGTATTACAGCCTTCTTCACAAGAAGTTCTGCGGCAAACATTCCTGTAAACATGGAGCTTTGCAGAAAACTTGGACTAAATAAAGACAATTACTCTGTGTCAATTCCGCTTGGAGCCACAATCAATATGGCGGGCGCTGCTGTAACAATTACAGTCATGACAATGGCTGCCGTATTTACTGTTGGACTTTCAGTTGATCCGCTAACAGCAGTTTTACTTTGCGTGCTTTCAGCAGTAAGCGCTTGTGGCGCATCAGGAGTTGCAGGCGGATCACTTTTATTAATCCCACTTGCATGTTCACTATTCGGCCTTGATGCAACCGTTGCATTCAATGTTGTGTCTATTGGATTTATCATCGGAGTTATTCAAGACTCCTGTGAGACTGCTCTAAACTCTTCTTCCGATGTTGTGTTTACAGCAACAGCTGAATACATGGAAATGCGAAAAAATGGAATTGAATACAAACTTGGTAAAGACGCATTCTCTAAAGATGAGGTTGCTTAAGAGCCATTTAGATATCACGACAATCCGAAAATAATTATTAGGGACTAAATAACTACGAAATAACTACTAAGGGCTTCTCTAACCTACCAACATCATCATTTGTAATAAGTTTCGCGAAAGCTCCCAAATATAGAAATCAGGCCTCCGAATTTGGAGGCCTGAACTTATTTTATGGCTCCTCGGGTAGGATTCGAACCTACAACCCTCCGGTTAACAGCCGGATGCTCTGCCGTTGAGCTACCGAGGAATATGTTGGGTGCCAAAGGCACGGTTAACCATTATATATAAAGGTTAATCTAACGCAAGAGAAATATTAGTATTCCAGATAATCCTTCAATTTTGAGGAGCGAGAAGGATGTCTGAGCTTTGCGAGAGTTTTGCTTTCAATCTGGCGAATACGCTCGCGCGTAACACCAAACTCACGCCCAACCTCTTCAAGCGTACGTGGATGTCCATCCTCAAGTCCAAATCGAAGGCTTATAACCTTACGCTCACGTTCAGCAAGACCGTCTAAGACTTTTCCAAGTTGTTCTTGCAACATAGAAAAACTTGCCGCATCAGGGGGCACCACAGCAGCCTCGTCCTCAATGAAATCTCCAAGTTGAGAATCTTCTTCTTCGCCAATTGGAGTTTCAAGCGACACTGGTTCTTGAGAAATCTTTTGAATCTCACGAACCCTATCTGCAGGAAGTCCCATCTCCTCGCCAATTTCTTCAGGAGTTGGTTCACGCCCAAGCTGCTGCAGCAATTGACGCTGTATTCTAACGAGCTTATTGATAGTTTCAACCATATGCACAGGAATACGAATAGTACGCGCCTGATCAGCGATAGCACGTGTGATTGCTTGGCGAATCCACCATGTAGCATACGTTGAGAACTTAAATCCCTTTGTGTAATCAAATTTCTCAACCGCACGAATAAGGCCAAGGTTACCCTCTTGAATTAAATCAAGAAAAAGCATTCCTCTTCCCACATAACGCTTGGCGATAGAAACAACTAATCTCAGATTAGCCTCAATCAACGCTTGCTTTGCATCAATGCCAACTTGCTCAACACGCGTAAGTCGTCTCTTATCGCGACGCTCTAGTTCAATACCCTCATCTTCTGCACGATCCAACTCTTCAGTTGCAGCAACTCCTGCCTCAATCTTCATAGCAAGGTCAATTTCTTCTGCAGCTGTAAGTAGCGGAACCTTACCAATCTCTTTTAAATACATACGCACAGGATCCCCTGTAAGCATGGTCACATTGGTATCAGCCGCACGCCGTCTTGCTTTCGATTTTGATCTGGTTGATTTAATCTTTGGAAGCTGAACGTCGACAGAGGCTTTCAGTTCCTCTTCTGGAATATCAGCCAAAATATCTTCAGCGTCTTCGCTTCCTGGAGCAACCTCATCTTCACTGTTTAGAGCCTCAACACTAGGCTCAACTACAGCATCTTCGTCAGCATCATCTAAGTCAACTTCTTCAACAATAGAAACTTTACCCTTAGAATCAACGATGGTTTCTTCGATTAGGGTATCGTTTTCAGTATCTATATCTTTTTTCTTTGTTGTTCTTTTTGCCTTGGGTTTTGTTTCTGATTTTTTGGGTTCTTTTGCTTTTGTAGCTTTGGGTTCTTTTGTACTATCTTTGTCTTTTTTTGAGGTTATTGGCAACGTCTTTCCTTTCGATGAAAGGGATTTTTGGCATAGCTTCGCCATTGTGTAGTCAAATTCGCGAACAAATAGAATAATCCCAACGCACAATGATTGCAATACCTCGATTGCAAAATTCGCCAACTAAAGCACATCTATCGGATCAATATCTATTGCCATACTCACCTCTGGAAGTATGGTGCGTTTTTTCCAGACAGCCCTTAAAGGAGTAGATAAATCAGAATTGATAGGACATTTAACTACAACATGCCATCTATAATCATCGCGTTCACGCTCAAATGCACATTTTCCGGCAGGCAATACTTCCCAACCGCTAAGATCTACATCAGTACATGCATCTAAAATAGCAGGATCTGAAATATCGCCATCTATTAAGTCTTTAAGCTCTGAATATATATTTCGTGCTGAATTTGCAACAAGGCTTTCATCTTTTCCCCAAACAAGAACGTTTGCCATACGTACAAATGGTGGAAAACCTAGCGTTTTTCGTTTGGGAAGCTCTGTTCGCAAAAACTCTTCGCGATCGTATTTTGCAGCAGAGCGTATCGCAAAGTTATTAGCTTCATATGTCTGGATTAAAACATGACCTTTAAGTTCTGCCCTGCCGGCTCGTCCAGCAACCTGTTCAATTAAGTCAAACGTGCGCTCAGCTGCTCTAAAGTCTGGAAGATGCAATTGAGTGTCAGCATTTATTACGCCAACAAGTGTCACGTCATCGAAATCAAGACCTTTGGCAATCATCTGTGTGCCCAAAAGAATTGCAGATTCAGCCTTTCCAAAGCGCTCAAGGAGCTCTTGATGTGCCCCCGCTTTTGATGTTGTGTCCCTATCCATACGCACAATCTCAATATCTTTTGGTAAATCCGGTGTAATGCCAATTTCTGCCGCAATAAATGAGCGAAGTTCAGCCTCAACACGCTGTGTACCGACGCCGAATTTTTTTAGATAAGGACTGCCACATGCAGGGCATACAGAAGGTGCTGATATTTCAAATCCACAATGGTGGCAAGCTAACTTACTACCAATTTCATGATACGTAAGCGTAGTTGAACAATGTCTACATTCAGGCACAAAACCACAATCACGACAAAGCAAAAAACTGGAAAACCCTCTTTTATTCAGCAAAAGCACTGCCTTGTGCCCCGCGCTTAATTCCTGAATAAGTGCTTCTTGTAATCGCTTTGAAAAAATCGAACGAGACCCTCCTTTAAACTCCAAGGCCATGTCTATAACTTCAATATTTGGAAGAGGTTTTCCATTCACTCGCTCAGATAACACAACGCTTGACCAATTAGCTTTAGTAAAAGCCGAATGAAGAGCATCAATGGAAGGTGTGGCTGAACCTAAAATAAGGGTTCCACCGTGGCGTTTTACAAGCCATTCTGCAACATCACGAGAGACATAACGCGGTGAATTCTCCTGTTTGTATGTAGTTTCGTGTTCCTCATCAATAACGATAAGTCCAAGATTTTGAACTGGTGTAAAAAGAGCACTTCTTGCTCCTACAACAACCTTAGAGTCTCCGCGCCTTATGCTTTCCCATTCATCAAAACGCTCACCTGCTGACATATTTGAATGAATTACAGCAACCGTCTCTCCAAACCTACCTCGAAATCGAGCCACGGTTTGCGGAGTAAGAGAGATCTCAGGAACCAAGACAATGGCGCCTTGTCCGCGCTTTAATGCTTGCTCAATTGCCTGTAGGTATATCTCTGTTTTCCCAGAACCAGTAACTCCATCCACCAACACCACACGTCCACATGCTTCCCTTGATGCCTCTGTGATTGTAGAAAGTGCATTCTTTTGACTTGGTGTTAATTCCCTATTTTCATGACGAGAGTTATTTGAATCAAACCCTTCCTGCTTACCCGCCCTATTACGCCTTCTGGTTTCTATCTCAATAACACCTGCAGACTCTAATGACTTTAGCGCTTGACTAACAGAGCCAAGCAATGCAGTAAGTTCGCTTACACGAATATCCCCATCCTCAAGTGCCGATAAAATAGCTGATTGCTTTGTCGCATTCGAACGAGGTACATATTCAGAAAATGATTTTCCTCGCACAATCCATCTATCATCTACTTTTCCGACACTTTGACGACATATCTCCCAAGTTCCTTCTCGGGATTTCACCGCACGGGGCAAAGAGCCAGGAGGCGTAAATAATCGCATACAGATTGCAAGAGGGGCAATATAGCGTTTAGCTAAAAACTCCGCACATTCAACCCCAACACTATCAAAATATGGTTCTGTTAATACCTCTTCGATAGGTTTTGTTTTATTAGTTATTTCGCCTTCGTATACCCTAGATACAAGACCACATGCTTTGCGATTGCCAAATGATACAAGCACGCACGCGCCAACTGATACCCCTTTTAAAGTATCTGGAATCAAATAGGTATAAGGGGTATCAAGTGAGGCTGTAGGGATGTCTAAAATTACATCAGCGAGCACCGATGCGATCTCATTCAAGTCCTGCTGCTTTTCGCAAGGCATCCACTCTATTTGTTGCTTCCCAGGTAAATTCTGGAAGCTCCCTACCAAAATGTCCGTATGCAGCAGTTTTTCTGTAAATAGGACGTCTAAGATCAAGTTCGTCGATAATCGCGCCAGGTCTTAAATCAAATGTCTCAGAAATAGCTTTTTCTATGTCTTTGTTAGGCACATGGTTTGTATCGAATGTCTCAACCATAACACTTACAGGAGTTGCAACACCTATTGCATACGCTAGCTGAACCTCACATTTATCAGCAAGTCCTGAAGCTACAACATTTTTTGCTACCCACCTAGCAGCATATGCACCTGATCTGTCGACCTTAGTGCAGTCTTTTCCAGAAAATGCACCGCCACCATGTCTGCCCATACCACCATATGTGTCAACTATAATTTTGCGGCCTGTAAGCCCAGCGTCTCCCATAGGGCCACCTATTACAAAACGACCAGTTGGATTTACATAAATTTCAACATTGTCATCGAGCTTTACATCTTCGTTTTCAAAAACCGGCTCAATAACATTGTCTATAATCGCTTCGCGAAGTGTTTTTTGGTCAACATCTTCTGAGTGCTGCGTTGACACAACAATCTTTTCTACAGCAACAGGTTTCCCATCTTCATATCTAACAGAAACCTGAGTTTTTCCATCAGGTCTCAAAAAGTCTAAGGTACCGTTTTTGCGCACCTCTGTAAGACGCTCAGAAAGCCTATGAGCAAGATATATAGGCATCGGCATAAGAACTGAAGTTTCATTGCATGCATAGCCAAACATCATGCCCTGATCTCCGGCTCCTATCAGATCATATGGATCTTTATCAGATGTGTTATCTGTTACTTCAAGCGCCTCATCTACACCTTGCGCAATATCAGGTGATTGCTCATGAATAGAACTCATTACAGCACAGGTATTTCCGTCAAAGCCATACTTTGCACGGTCATATCCAATTTCAGTAACTACATCACGCACAATTTGTTGCACATCAACATATGCCTGCGTTCTAATCTCGCCTGTTACAAAGATAGTGCCTGTTGTAGTTAGAGTTTCGCAAGCGCATCTAACCTGATCAAGCTTTGCAGGTGCTCCGCTTGGAGAAATGTATCCCTGGCTTTCAAGATCAGCTTCCTTTTTGAGGATTGCGTCAAGAATTGCATCTGAAATTTGATCACATATTTTATCTGGGTGACCCTCGGTTACAGATTCAGATGTAAACAGATACGAACTTGGGGATTCACTCATCAATTCCTCCTTCATCGATGTTGGCGGGACCACCTTGCCGGTATGCGCGACAGGTTGGTGTCGGGATCAAAAAGCCAACCCTCTCCCCCGACTCTTGATAACGGATAATGCATACGGGTTGCGATTATAGTCTAAAGACAACTCAAAAGAAGAGTTTTTCGGCATACAACAAAATGTAATCCTGACTGGCTCAATGAGACCATTTTGATGTTGTTGCAGGTTTGATGAGCTTGACTACTTTGATTAGCTTGGTGGGTTTGACTGCTTTGATGAGCTTGCTTTAATGCTGCATATAACTTACTTACCTGTATACGCAAGCTTAAATTTTTCTACATCATGCTCATATACAACAAGAGTAGAATCGGGCTCTTCGATATAAAACGGAATATCTTGAAGCGAAGGATGATTCATTACAGCAGCAAGTGCATCAAATCCTATTTGACCTTTTCCTATACGAGCGTGTCTATTAACCCGACTTCCGAGTTTTTCTTTTGAGTCATTTAGATGTATTGCCTTTAGCTTATTAAGTCCTATAGCTTGATCAAACTGCGTAAGTACACCATCGAGATCATTGACTATGTCATAACCCGCTGCCCAAATCGCAGCGCAATCAATACATACTCCCATTTTGTCTTTCAGTTCTATCCCATCAAGCATTTTTGCAATTTGCTCAAACGAATATCCCACTTGATGGCCTTCTCCTGCTTGTGTATCAATAAGCACAGTTGTGTTTAGGTCTTTAGAAAGCGTTTTATTGAATGCATCGCTTACATTTTGAATAGCGGTCTCTTCATCAACTTCAGGCGCAGATCCTGGACGCACCAGATAAAGCTGTCCAGGAATAGATTGAAGCCTAAGTAAATCTTCTGATAACACCATAAGAGTAAAATCACGTCTATCCATATTAGGATTAGCTGGTTCAACATCATATGGCGCATAAGCGCAGATAACCTCTATGTTGTTTTCTGCAGCAAACTTCTTATATGCATCAATGTCTTTTTCATCTAATGCTTTCTGTGCGCCTCCACGAGGATTACGTGTGAAGTATTGAAATGTGTTAGCGTTTATAGATAAGGCCTCTTTGGCCATTTCAAGATAGCCACCTTTTGTTGATAAATGACATCCAATGGTAAGCATATAAAACACCTTCCACTTAAGAGATCGTTAAAGGAATCGATGTTTTAATTTTTGTATTATTTAAGGCTTATACAGCGCAGTATTTACAACCGTTACCTTTGAGTTGCTTGCCTTATATATTAAATGTCGGTTTAGTGTCAGATTGAGCGAACTTTCTATACCGAAGCTTTTATTTATCTCCTAGCATAGACTGAATCTTTCGAAGGTCAGATAAATTCATACCACCTAAAGCAGAAGGCTGTAAGCGACGCTTCTTCTTGCCTTTTTTAGACTTCCCCTTCTTAGACATTCTCGCATCCATATCAGTCATTGCCTTTTTAACCATACGGCGAGTCTCATTGAAATGCTTCATCAGATTATTTACATCAGTCACAGAAACACCTGCGCCATTCGCGATACGCTTGCGCCTTCCAGCATTTAAAACCTCAGGCTTTTGGCGTTCTTCTTTTGTCATTGAATTAATAATCACAACCATTGATTCAAAGGCGTTTTCATCAACTTGTCCCTGTCCTAGCATCTTGTCTCCACCAGGAAGCGCGCTGACTAGTTTTGAAATACCGCCCATTTTTCTAATTTGCTTATTCATGGTTATGAAATCATCGAGCGTGATATTTCCGCGAGCCATACGTTCGGCTTCTAAATCTTCCTCTTCTTGTTGCTGTATGCGTACAGCATTTTCAATAAGGGAAACCATGTCTCCCATACCGAGGATGCGCTTTGCTAAACGATCTGGATGGAATTCTTCAAGTGAATCTGGCTTTTCACCAGACGAGATGAACTTAATCGGCTTTCCTGTGACTTCCCTAATCGAAAGCGCACCGCCACCTCTTGCGTCACCGTCCATCTTGGACATAATTACGCCATCAAAATCGACTTTATCCGCAAATGCCTGGACAACATTTACAACATCTTGTCCGGTCATAGCATCGACAACCATAAGAATCTGATCAGGACTTGTAGCTTTTTTTATCGCGGACGCCTCATCCATCATTGCATCATCAACATGCAATCTACCCGCAGTGTCGATTATTACAACATCCTTTAGGTTATCGATTGCAGACTTAATACCATCTTCTGCAATTTTCACTGGATCTTTTAAATCCTCGCGAAATACCTTGACTCCAATTTCAGAACCTAGCGTTTCCAACTGATCGGCAGCAGCTGGTCTATAAATATCGCAAGCAACAAGCAGTGGAGCATGGCCTTCTTGCTTGAGTCTATAAGCAAGCTTCGCACATGCTGTAGTCTTACCTGAGCCCTGAAGTCCTACAAGCATTATTACGTTTGGAATACGACCCGATAGAGTTATTCGTGAATTGGTTGTGCCTAAAAGCTTCGTTAGTTCATCGAGAACTATTTTCACAACATTTTGCGCAGGGGTTAAAGAATCCATAACCTCAGATGTCAAGCAACGTTCTTTGGTATCAGCTACAAACCTTTTAACCACCTTATAGTTAACATCAGCCTCTAGCAAAGCTAGTCGAATTTCGCGCATTGCGGCATCTATATCATCTTCACTTAAACGACCCTTAGATTTAAGTTTAGAAAGTATTCCTTGTAATCTCTGAGATAGGTTATCAAGCATCCGATTTAACCTCTCTTCCAGCGTTGCCAGAAATGTTTCTTCTCGGGTTCTTTTGGCTCTTCGACAATTTCAGGCTCGTCGGGTATTTCAGGTTCTTCTGTGACTTCAGACTCTTCAGATATTTCAGATCCTTCGAATTCCTCGAGGTCTTCGAACTCTTCTGTCTCTTCGAGCCCTTCTAGCTCTTCAGGAACTTCAGGATTCTCTGCGTCTTCAAAACTCTCAGGATCGTCAAATACCTCTACAGTCTCAGGCGCTTCTATAACTTCTAATTCTTCGGATTCTTGCAACTCATCGGAACTATCTTCGTCGTAATCTCCAATTAGTGCAGCTACAAAATCTTTCGCTTCGAAGTCTCTTAGGTCTTCAATGCTTTCACCAACACCAATTTTTACAATAGGTAAATCCAGTTCATGAGAAATTGCAAGCGCAATTCCACCCTTAGCCGTACCGTCTAGCTTGGTAATAATCAAAGCGTCCAAGTCGAGTGCTTTATCAAATTCTCGCGCCTGTTGAAGCCCATTTTGCCCGGTAGTTGCATCTATAACTAAAACTACCTTAACAGGCACATTAGAGCGTTTACGTGTGACCTTGACTGATTTTTCAAGTTCTCGCATAAGGTCATCAGATGTGTGAAGCCTACCAGCTGTATCAATTAGAACTAAATCTGCTCCGACATTTTCAGCTCGCTCTACTGTTTCAAAGCAAACGCTTGCAGGATCGCTTCCTCTATCCCGGGTAACCATCTCAACATCTGCTCTATCAGCCCAAACCTGCAGCTGTTCTATTGCTGCTGCCCTAAATGTATCAGCCGATCCAAGTAAGACTTTTTTGCCTTTATCGGTTGCCTCCTTGGCGATTTTCCCAACAGTTGTAGTTTTTCCAGTTCCGTTTATACCGACAAATAAAACTACGCGTCCGTCTTGCTCCGGATCACATTCTGTTGGATAAAAAATATCCTCTTCACCAGAGGCAAATGTAGAAGCGATTTCATCGCTTAAAAGATCAAGTACAGCATATGCATCGGGAAGAGCTAAACGGGTTGCTTTATCGCGCAAAGCCTCAACTATGTCCATAGCAGCTTTGCCACCCACATCGCTAAGTATTAGCGTCTCTTCAAGATCATCCCAAAATCCCTCATCAAGCTCTGGGCCTCTGTCAAGCAGAATATTCATCTGCTCTTTAAATTTATCTCTAGATTTAGTTAATCCTTTAGTTATCCGCTCGAAGAATCCCATTGATCATCCCTCATTCGATTGTCATGCGGACTATTATGCGCTCCTCAATGCTTCTCCGAGCTTTTGAGAAATCACTTTCGTAACACCATCAGCTTGCATTGAAACACCGAAGAGTACATCTGCGGATTCCATAGTACGCCTTTGATGCGTAATCATAAGTAATTGCGTTTCATGTCTCATAGCATCAATAAATGAAACAAGTCTTCTTAGATTGGTATCATCAAGCGCAGCTTCAACCTCATCCAAGATATAAAATGGAGTTGAACGGGTACGATACAGCGCAAACAATAATGCCAATGCAGTTAGTGATTTTTCACCACCTGACATCAAAGACATTTTCGTAATTCTTTTACCTGCAGGCTGCGCATTGACTTCAACACCCGTGTTTTCAATATCATCAGGATTATCTAGCGACAAATGAGCAGATCCTCCAGGGAAAAGTGTTGAGAACGTCTCTTCGAAGTTTTCATTTACCTTTTCAAAGGTTTTAATGAAATCTTCTTTCATCCTACCTTCAATAATTCTGTCGATTTTTTTAAGAGCAGAAGCAGCGCCTTCCAAATCCTTAAGTTGTGATTGAAGATAGTCATAGCGCTTCTTGAGCTCGTCATATTCCTCGGCTGCATCTGGATTAATAGTGCCAAGATTTGCGATTCTTCGTGTCAATCTAAATACTGTTTCTTCAAGCTCAGTTCTGTTTTCCAAAACAGGCCTATCAAGTGCAACCTCTAAAGTTGCTCCAAGGTCTCCAACAATGGACTCAACAGCAGCCTCAACCTGCATCTCAACACGCGTACGCTCAATTCTCATCTCGGATAAT
The DNA here is from genome assembly GCA_964631345.1 of uncultured Eggerthellaceae bacterium. Lineage (GTDB taxonomy): Bacteria > Actinomycetota > Coriobacteriia > Coriobacteriales > Eggerthellaceae > MGBC163016. The sequence goes on from CAZVWE010000003.1 coordinate 170,265, forward strand.
TTGGCAGCAATCTCATCGTATTCCAAATGAGATAGACGTTCTTTTTCTCTAAGTTCAGCGATTCTTCCATGAACTCCAGAATTAGCAGCGCGAACATCGTCGGCCTTTTGCTGTAAGCGCGTAAGCACAGATGAACAAGAAAGTGAAATGCTCTCATAAGAGTCAATCAAAGGTGTAAGTCTTTCAACTGACACTCTTTTGACCTGGAGCAGCTCTTCTAACTCAACCTTTTTTGCACGAGATTCATCCAATATATCTAAATGACGATCAATGACGCTTTTTGCATATTGGCTTCTCTCAGACATTCTGGCTGCCTCAAGTCTAGCCTCTGCCAATTCGCCAGAAATAGCTTCAGATTCTGCTTTTAGGGGCGATTCTTTATCGGTAAAAGCATCCAGATCTGTTTTTGCTTTAGCTAAAGACACGCGAAGTTCTTCTAGCTTTTTCTCAAGAGCACTCATGCTTGGTCGAGCCTCAGCAACAGCAAGCTGCGCCTCTTTTCTGGCTCCTTCAAGTTCTTCTAACTCTCGTGTTGCTGATTCCAGTTTTTCTTTTGCTTGGTCTGCCTGCAGGCGAGCACTACGCATACTGCCTCGAAGAGCTGCCAACTTTTCACTTGCAGAAAGGCTTTCAGATTGAGCTCGGCGAAGCGAAGCATCAGCATTTTCAGCCTCATCTTTTGCCTGCTCAACAGATTTTAAAGACTCTTGGAGCAATTCCTTTAACTCTGAAGCACGTCTTGAGCGTGCAAGAACACCATTTTCTCCAGTGGAGTCGATATGCCCCATCGTAATTTTTCCATTAGGCCAAGCGATAAATCCAGATTTAGTAACGAACCTTCTACCGGCCATATCCGATGCGTGCAGCCGAAGTGCTTGTGAAGCATCTTCAACGATTACAACATCCCCCAAAAGAGCTTCGATTGCATCTTTATATGCCGCATCACATTCGATGGAATCCATGATGCGAAAGCCATCTTCTGAAGGCTTTGACAAAGCCTCTGCTTTTACCTTATAAGCTGGGCTTAAATCGGATTCAGCGATAAATGTAACAACACCTTGAATATCGTCGTTTAACAAAACTTGATAGGCTTTTTCACTTAGTGTTGAATCGTCTATAACTAAAGACATGACATCTTGTCCTAAAAGCATCTCAACAAGATTTTCGATATCAGGAGACACCTTTATAAGATGTGATAGTTTCTTTGTGTTCCAGCCTTCCTGCTCTGAAAACGCCTCAACAGCTGTTTGGGCATCTCCCGAATGTTCGATATCCGTACGCTCAATTTCTGCAAGAGCATCTAATTGTGCAGAAATTGACTGCACAGAAGCATTTGCATTATCTAGAGCAAGACGTGCGGCCTCACGAGCATTAGTGCAAGTGGCCAAGAGTTCTCTCGCGGCTTTCTCTTGAATCTCCATTTCATCAAATGCAGACTCTAAAGCCTCAGCCTCCGCTTCTGCTGCCTTAGCATCCGCTTGTGCCTTAGACAGCTGTAGTTCTAATTCCGATGCATGACCATCAATTACCTTCATATGTGCAAGGCCACTATTTAGCGATTCTTGAGTTTGTGCTTGCATCTCGCGTACAAGGGTAATCTCTTGTTCAAGATCAGCCACTTTTACCTGCTGATCTTCTTTTTCTTTTTGGATATCTAAAAGCTGATTATCCATATCTTTAAGTTTTGTATTTAATATATCAACCCTACTTGTTGCTTCTTCTTCAGCTTTCGAAGCGGTGTCAGCGGAGCGTCTCGCCTGTTCAAGCTCGCATGTACTCTTCTGTATGGCAGATATAGCCGATTCCGCTTCTACAGTTAGCTCTTCAACACGACCCAAAGCTATACGTTTTCGCTCACGAATTAAAGTAATGGTTGATGCTAGGCGTTCTTGAGCCTTCTCAGCAAAACGCTGTTGTTTTGAAACTTCCCCTGCATCTTCGCTTTCTAATCTGGCCTTTTCCTGAAGCTCTCCTAGCTCTTTTGACATTTCTTCTAGCGCAATATGTTTTGCACTAGCATCTGCTTCCAGCAAGCCTTCCGATGCTTTAAGTTCATCGTGACGAGCTTGGAGGTTTCTAAGATCATCAACAGCAAGCTCTAACTTAGCATCTGCCATTTCTTTTGCAAGAGTTTCGTATGTTTTCGCACGCTTTGCTTTGCGCTCTAAGGGACCGAGTTGACGACCAACTTCGTTTGCAATGTCGCTAACACGTTCAACATGATCAGACATACGTTCAAGTTTTCGCGCACTTTTTTGCATACGATCTTTATGCTTAAGCGTGCCTGCTGCCTCTTCAATTAAAGCTCGTCTATCTTCAGGTCTAGATTGCAACACAGAATCAAGGGATCCCTGTGAAATAATCGAATGAGTACCTGTTCCAAGGCCAGAATCATGCAAAATTTCAAGCACATCCATACGCCTTGATACAACACCATTGATTAAATATTCGCTCTCACCGCTTCGATACATTCTCCTTGCAATAGACACTTCTTTAAAGTCCACAGGAAGCGTTCCATCGGAGTTATCTAAAACAAGTTCAACCTCTGCAACCGATGTTGGTTTTCTTGCAGAAGATCCTGCAAAAATAACATCTTCCATAGCATGCCCTCTAAGATTTCGGGCATTGCGCTCACCAAGCGTCCATAAAACAGCATCTGAAATATTTGATTTTCCAGACCCATTTGGACCCACAATAGCAGTTATTCCAGGCTCTAAAGTAAGGGTTACTTTATCAGCAAAGGATTTAAATCCTTTCATTGACAGAGACTTTAAAAACATATGTTAACCATGCCTTTTTCTGGCAGCTTCTTTTGCTAATTTTTGTTCACGCTTCGCTTGGGCTTTTGTCTCTTTGGCTAGTTTTGCAGCAGCATCTCTTTCAGCCTTAGCCGCAGCTTTATCCGCACGCGCTTTTTTCTGCGCTTCGTCTTTTCGCCTTTTAGCCTCATCGTCAAGACCAAGACCAAAAAATTCACCAAGACGTGCAAGGGTGGATTTAGCAGCTTGGCTTTCGGCCTCTTTCTTAGTTCTGCCTTTTCCTTGAGCAAGAGCATGATCTCCAGCATAAACTTGCGAAATAAACGTTCTATCGTGAGGAGGACCTTGTGTTTCAACGAGTTTATACGTAGGAGTAATTCCATCGATTTGAAGCTTCTCTTGAAGCGCGCTCTTTGGATTTTCTGGCTCATTTGCCATATCTATACTCATACGAGGAATCAGCGTAGCCTCAACGAACTTCCTAGCTTCATCAACTCCGCCGTCAAGAAATAAAGCTGCAACCACTGCCTCGTATACATTTTCAAGTGCAGAATGAAGGCCTCGCCTTCCAGTTCCTGTTTCAGACGATCCAAAAATGATGATATCCGCAAACCCAAGATGTGATGCGATATCAGAAAGGCTTGACCCAGATACAAGAGAAACTTTGATACGTGTAAGTCCACCTTCATCAATGTTGGGATATCTATGAAAAGCAGTAGTTGCGACAATCGCCCCAAGAATTGAGTCACCTAAAAACTCAAGTCGCTCGTACGAAAACTTCACTGATTTACCCTCTGTTGCAGAAGGGTGCGTTATCGCCGATATCAAAAGATCTGGATTTTTAAAATCATAATCTAGAATTTTTTGAGCAAGCTTAAGCTTTGTTTCTTGCTCATCTGTAAGCGTCAATTCAGATCCCCCGCTTCAGAAGTCGCTTGTTTCATGCTTTCGCTTATCATCTCAACTAAGCCCTCACGTACAGATTTAGCAGCAACTGCGATTCCGTTCTTGATCGCAACAGAGCCTGCAGATCCATGCCCTATAACAGAAACCCCTTTGACGCCAAGCAGTGGAGTACCACCATAACGATCTGGGTTTACTGTTTCTTTTAACTCTGCAAGGTTTGATTTTACAAGCATAGCTCCAAGTTTTGCCTTTGTAGTAGATGTAAGAGCAGCTTTAACGTATTTGAAAAGCACCTTTGATGTACCTTCAATTGTCTTCAAACAAACATTTCCGGTAAATCCATCTGTAACAACGACATCGAATTTACCTTCCATAAGGTCTCCACCTTCACAATTGCCTTCAAAGCCCTCAACCGTGCTGCTTAAAAGGTCATATGAATCCAATGCAAGTTGTGAACCTTTTTCCTTCTCTTCGCCAATATTTAAAAGACCAACTTTTGGCGAAGTGACACCCATAATTGATTGCATATATGCTTTGCCCATCAATGCAAACTGACAAAGATACTCAGGTTTGCAATCAGCATTCGCGCCAACGTCCATCAAAAAACAAGGACGTTCATAGGATGGAAGAACAATTCCAAGACCCGGGCGTTTGACACCATTAATACGCCCAATAATAAGAGTTGATGCAGCAAGACATGCCCCGGTCGATCCAGCAGAAAAGAAACCATCTGCCTTACCATCGCGTACCAACTTGCATCCCACAACAATAGATGAATCCTTCTTTGCGCGAACCGCTTTTGCGGGGTGCTCACCCATTGATATAACTTCACTTGCAAATGCAGGGATACATCTATCTGTTTGCTCACAAAATGAACCGACCACTTCGGTCGGTCCACAGAGCGTTATTGATAATTCTTTATCCGCATCCAAAGCAGCTTTAACGCCATCTAAAACAACACTGGGTGCTTTATCGCCACCCATAGCGTCAACTGCAAGGTTTACATTCACTACTGAACTCATGATGTAATCGAAAAAGCATGCCAGTCAGCATGCTTTAAATCTAGTCAGTAACGATAACTTCTCTGTCCTTATAAAACCCACAATTTGGGCAAACATGATGAGGAAGTTTTACTTCACCACACTGAGGACAAACGGATCTAGAAGGAGCAGCGATTTTGTCATGCGCGCTTCTGCGTTGACGAGTACGAATCCTGCCCATTTTCTGCTTAGGTACTGCCATTTTCTGGATTCCTCCTATTTCATTTAAGGCTTATATGCCTTAATCTACGGCTCAATGCACGAAACTTGATTTTACCAAAGCCTAACTATGGTCGCAAGGAAAGCGACAAATATCAATTAAGCTTTAGGTTCTTGAGTACGGCGAATGGATTTGATACATCATCCGCGTCTTCGTTTGAACAGTTACATGTCCCCATATTTAAATTCTGTCCACACTGAGGACAAAGACCAGCACAATCATCAGAGCATAAAATCTGTATGGGTACATCAAGTAAAAGCGCCTGTTTGATTGGCTCTTCAAGGTCTATTACCTTGTCATCACCTAAACGATCAAACTCGTCTTGCTCAAGATCATCTGGATCATTAGAATCTGTGCCTATAACGTAATAGCCTTCTATATCTCCTAGAAGATCCACTTGCGCATCCTCTAAACAGCGTGCGCATGATCCTTTACCCACTGCTTTTGCTGTTCCACGAACAAGTATTGCTCCACCAGTATTGGTAAGTGTTGCAGACCACTCAACTGGCGAGTCAAATTTAATATCGCAAAAAGAACTAAGTGAACTGATCTCGATAGAACCTTCAGCCTCTAAAATCTCTGTAGGCTCCAACATCCTATCAGGGATGCGAATCTTCGCATCTTTCATATTCAACTCCAATAAATTAAAGACTTATTCCTTGCAAAGTAGCGCCTTAAACAAGCAATAAGTCTTATCTCATATTTGAAGAATTTGGCCTTAGGCGGTCGCGAACACGTCTAACTTGTCCAAGCACATTGTCGAGACTTTGCTCAACGTGACCGAAAACCTCATCTGCATAATCCTCTGCACCCGCACGGGTTTCACGCTCAAGCTCACGAGCATCAGCAATGATTGTTTCTGCTTGCTGCTGCGATATACGAACAATTTCTTGCTCAGATGCAATAGTCATAGCCTGTGAACGAGCGTCCTCGATTACGCGATTAGCTTCATCTTCTGCATCCTGCAATAGAGCTTGTCTTTCACGCACAATTTGACGTGCTTGTGCAAATTCGCTCGGAAAAATATCGCGGATATCATCCATGATCTCAAATGCTGCAGTGATGTCCACTTGACGTAAGTTGCTCTTCCCGAAAACCGTTTTAGAATCCTCGAGAAGAATTGAAAGTTCCTCAAGAAGACCGAGCACTCCGGTTTCGTCCATAATCACCCTTCCGATGTGGCGGCTAAGTTTTAGCCATTCTGTATTAATTGTGTTTTATCCCGCATCGCGGACTAGCCTATTCTAGCACGTCGGGATTTTAGCATTGCTGCGCACAATCCGCATTATTAGTTTCTAGCCGCTTCGACTAATGCATCAGTCTCTCTGGCAATACGCATCTCCTCATCGGTTGTTACAACACAAATCTTTATAGGAGAATCTTCTATAGAAACTATTCTATTTGTGCCAATTGCACCTACGACCTGATTCTTTTCCTTATCGAGAATCATCCCCATATGCGCAAGCCCTGCAAATATTCTTTCGCGAAGCTCCGCAGAATTCTCGCCAATACCTGCTGTCATCACAACAGCATCGGTTCTAGTCATAGCTGCATAAAAAGATCCGATTGCCTTTTGAATCTTGTATACATACATATCTACTGCAAGACCTGCATCTTTGTTGCCACTATCAGCCGCAGCAAGCACCTCACGCATATCAGATGAAATCCCAGAGACACCATAAATCCCGGATTCCTTATTCAAGATATTGTCCATTTCATCAAAACTAATGTTTTCGCGGCGCATTATATATGTAACAATTGCCGGATCAATTGATCCAGAGCGGGTACCCATCATTAGACCTTCTAAGGGAGTAAACCCCATAGTTGTATCAATTGATTGGCCGTGATTTACAGCCGTGATACTTCCACCACTTCCTAGGTGACATGTAATTAATCCAAGATCTTCAACCGGACGTCCAAGCAAGCTTGCGGCTTGAGCAGCAGCGTATCGATGAGAAGTTCCATGCGCGCCATAACGCCTAATCTTATAGTCTTCATAATATTTTTTTGGGAGCGGATACATGTATGCCTTAGCGGGCATGCTTTGATGAAAGGCAGTATCAAATACAGCAGCCTGAGGGATATTTGGAAACCGTTCTTTCAAAAGACTTATACAGGCATCTGCAGCAGGATTATGCAAAGGAGCCAACTCTTCGCATTTAATGAGTTTATCTAAGACACCATCATCTATGAGTACGCTTTCAGAAAACCACTCACCACCTGCAACAATTCTGTTTCCCACCGCTTCAATTTCAGCAGATAGGTCATTGATCGGAGATCTGCCCGATGTCTCTATCACGTTCAATAAAATGTCTAGACATCCACGAACATCCAACCCTGATACGTCATATTCTTGATCTTTAAAATCAGGGGCAAACGCAATTTCCATTTTTGCATCAGAACTACCAAGACGTTCAGCCAAGCATTTCATCAGACGAACTTTACCATCAGTTTCTATAAGCTGGGCTTTAAGCGTTGAACTCCCTGCATTAACAACCAAAACAAGCATTAGATTTGGCTCACCTTCTTAGGTAGATGTAGACAAACTAAAAAACAACTCAGAATATACAATGCAACAAATCAAACTATTTTTAATCAAATTGCTTTTATGTAGTCTATCTGTGTCTTTCCATATTCTTTACGAGTAATTATCGTTAATCCATTTTGTGAATTTTCCTGTAAGTTGGCTGCTTTTTTAATTGCCTTTAACTCGGCTTTATGAAGCGCTTTTTGACGTCCAGATCGACCCTTTTTTGGCTGAGATTCACTCTCATATACAAAAAGACAATCCTCATCAACGATTTTTCTTTTCAGTGCATCAAGTATTAGCTCTTCAACTGATTCTCGGCAAACCCTATATGGTGGATCTAAAAAAACCACCTGATAAGGAGTTGAATAATCTGGAAGTCCCAAGCTTAAGACATCACGGCGCACAACCACCGCTTTTGGAGAACCTGATTTTTCCAAATGTAGAACTTCGATATTTGAGTTTGTACACCTAAGCGCATCATCACTCATGTCACAAAATACGCAACTTTTAGCTCCTCTAGAAAGCGCCTCTATTCCAAGCGCCCCTGATCCAGCAAAAGCATCGCATACAGAAAGTCCCTCTAATCCACCTACCAGACTAGCAACAGAGCTCATTGCAGCCTCACGTACCCTGTCTGTTGTCGGCCTTGATACATCCCCTGTAGGTGTAGATAACCTGCATCCCTTATATGTTCCAGCTATTACTCTAAGCATTTTTCCTCATACGATCCCTTAAGCACCCATTGTTTGAGCGTCTTCTGAAAACACCATTCGAATCTCTCGCGCAAGAGCTGCATGTTCTTCAGTTGCAAGATTTGCGTCTTCTCCCATAATTTTTAACGCATCCAAATGTGCGGCTTCGATCAACTCTGCATCTTCAAAAATATTGACAAGTTTTAATGAAGAGGCGCCCGATTGACGATTCCCAAGCATATCTCCTTCTTTTCTAAGAGCAAGATCATACTTTGCAAGTTCGAATCCATCATTGGATCTCTCAAGCGCTGAAAGTCTCTTTATTGCATCTTCACTTTTAGAAGACGAAATCATAAAAGCTTGCCCATCATACTTGCCACGCCCTATACGTCCCCTTAATTGATGAAGTTGCGAAAGTCCAAACCTATCAGCATCTTCAATAATCATCACAGTTGCATTGGGAACGTCTACTCCAACCTCTATTACCGTTGTGGAAACTAGGACATCTATTAACCCCTCTTTAAAATCTTTCATGATTTTTGCTTTTTCTGATGCAGGTAAGCCTCCGTGCAAAAGTCCAACGTTATATCCAGAAAAAACAGTATTTTCAAGCGTTTGAGCCTTCTTTTTCGCAGAAGTTAGGTCAACCTTCGTTTCATCTTCAAGAGCATCAATTGCCACATCGGGATGAAATTTTTCAGAATCTAAATCCATCGTTTTGGATTTCTTTTCATCTTTTTCTAGCTTCGCACCAATTAAAGGGCACACAACATATACTTGCCTGCCCTTTTCCACTTCATGAAGAGCCGCATCATAAGCTTCCCCTGAAAGTGTTCTTGGCAAAACCTTAGTAGTTCTATTAGAACCAACATTTGGTTTTTCGCTTAAATACGAAAGAGTCAGATTTCCAAAAAGCGCCAGTGCAAGCGTTCTTGGAATTGGCGTAGCTGTCAAATAAAGCGCATCAGCACCAGGGCCTTTTGAGAGAAACGAAGCTCGTTGATCAACTCCAAATCTCTGTTGTTCATCAATGACAAATAATCCCACTCGCTTTGCAACCACATCGTCTTCAAGAAGGGCATGAGTACCAATCAATACATCCAGGCTTCCATCTTTGAGATTTTGAAGAATTTGACCTCTTTCATCTTTCGGAGTTGATCCTGTAAGCAAAGCATGGGATATCCCAATTTTGTCAAACAACTCTCCAATTGCCTGATCGTGCTGTGTAGCTAATACTTCAGTAGGAGCTAAAAGCATTGCTTGTGTTGATGAATCAATTGCGGCTGCCATAGCAAATGCGGCTACGATAGTTTTGCCACAACCGACATCTCCTAAAAGCATGTGATCGGCGCATGCATCTTTAGCCAGAACTGTAAAAATTTCATCGATTGCTTTTCGCTGGTCAGAAGTCAACTTAAACGGAATCACCTGATCAAGAGATTTAACCTTATCTCCGTTTGCTACATGCTTAATTGGGATAAACTGCGCGTTTCTTTCATGGGTAGACTTCATGGTGTAGAGCTGGAGCAGTAATAGTTCTTCATAAGCAAGCCGTTTTCTTGCCGACGCAGCTTCACTTAATGCTTTTGGAAAATGTATAGCTTTAAGTGCTTCTTCTCTTGCCATGAGTTCATGCTTGATTCGCAGTTCTGAAGGCATTGGATCATATATACCGCGGATTTTGAGAAGCGCACTTTCAACTAGATTACGGATTATCTTTGCTGAAAGCTTTTCAGTCGCAGGATGAATTGGAATAATTTTGCCCTCGGCATTTCCGGATACAACAGGCTCAATTATCGGATTTGTCATTCGTTTAAACCCGTAATTGAATTCAACTTTTCCAGCTATCGCAATCCTTTCGCCTTTGCTAATTTTATTCATTAGCCAAGGCTGCCTAAATACAGTAACGATCAAAGTTCCTGTGGAATCAGTTAATGTGATCTCAACAATCGGAAGATGTGGTTTGCGTTTGAGAACTATGTCATAGACATCCGCGGTGATCGTACAGCTATCCCCAATTTGTGCACCAGCAATAGTTGAGACCTTACTTAAATCCATATAACGCCTTGGATAATGGGTAAGCAAATCTCTAACTTTATATATGCCTAAACGCTCTAATATGCTCACGCGAGCCGGGCTTACACCTTTTACTTTAATAACATCTTCGTCTAGGCTAAGCGTCGCATTCAGGCGATCAATCTCATGTGCCTGTGAGGCTTTATGCATCCAACTAGTTTTCTATTCAAGCGAAAAGACAACAGGATATAAAGGTTGTCCTCCAACCTGCATATCTACTTCAAGGTCAGGATATTTATCCTCTATAGTATCGACAATCTTTTGCGCATCATCTTCGTGTAGGTCTTCGCCAACAAGAAATGTCAGATTATCAAAATCATCTGCATCCATCTTCTCAAGCAAAGATATAACTGCATCCCCTATGGTTTTTTCAACTGCATCAATTGAGCCATCTGCTATGCCTATAACATCGCCTTCAGCAATCGGATTTCCAGATGAATCTTTGGAATCCTTTATCGCAAATGTCACTTCACCAGTTTTTACAGCTTCTGCCGCTTCTGTCATTATCTGCACATTATCTAAAAGGCTTTTCGATTCGTCAGCAGAAAACATCGCTTCAAATGCCTGAGGAACACTGGTTGTAGGAATTACTGCACATTCCTTGCCAGATAAATCACAAGCAGTATTTGCAGCCATAATGATGTTTGAGTTATTCGGAAGTACAACTACATTATCCGAAGGAACTTTTTCGATTGCGCCAAGCAAATCTTTAGTAGACGGATTCATCGTTTGACCACCTAGAACAACAACATCAACGCCTAGGCTTTCAAGAATTTTTTTATTCCCATCCCCTGCGCACACAGCTACATATCCTATTGGTTTTTTCTCTTCAGCTTGTTCTTGAGCAATTTTTTCAACACGCTCGACTGACTGCATATCCATGTTGTGGATAAATACTTCTGATACTTGGCCTCTATCCAAAAAATACTTTAAAACCTGGTCTGGATGATTTGAATGTACATGCACTTTGAATTTTGGTGTAGAGCCTACGCAAAGTTCGCAGTCTCCCATAGTTGCCAAGAAATCAAGCGCTTCACTTGTATCCAAAGATTCAGAGTCAACCAAAAACTCATTGCAATACCTGTACTCCGAGTTTTCCCAGTCGTCTATGCGTTCTATCTCAACTTTAGGAGTTGAAATCTGACCGAGCGCAATGCCTTCTTCAACATGCCCCTGTTTTCCCATAAGAGATGCCGCAAATGCATCAAAGATGATCGCTAAGCCAAAGCCACCGGCATCAACCACGCCATTTTCTTTAAGAACTGGAAGATATTCTGGCGTTCTTTGCACGGAGGCATAAGCTTCTGTGACGATTGCATCTAAAGCTGAATCAACATCCAATTCGTCCTCAAATGCCCGTTTTGCAGCGTCTGCACTGTCCTGAAGAACGGTAAGAATCGTGCCTTTAACAGGTTTGCGAACCGCCTGAAAAGCAACTTCAACTGCACGCGAAAACGCTTCATGCAAAGCTTTGGTATCAAGCTCATCAACACCTACACTGCCTTCACAAAGCCCTCTTAGAATTTGCGAAGTGATTACGCCGGAATTTCCACGTGCGCCCATAAGCGCTCCGGTAATGATTGCTTTTCTTACATCTTCGCCAGGAGTATCAAAACTTAAAGTCGATAGATTATTCACTACACTTTCAAGTGTAAGAGACATATTTGTCCCGGTGTCTCCATCGGGTACAGGAAAAACATTTAAGCGATTGATCTCTTCTTTGCGTTTAGTCAGTTCGGCGGATGCTTGTGCTATTGCGTTCAAGACGGCAGATGGTTCATATGTCTTAGGCATTTATGCTCTTCTTCTTTCACAGTATCTTATCGGGCTAACTTAAAGATCGGGCTAACTTAAGAATTATTTTCTAACCTTCACATCTTGTACAAATACCTCAACTGAAGCTATCGGCACTTTTGCATATTCACTTAAAGCAAATGTCACTTGGTCAGACAGGTTTTGAGACACCGTAGAAATATTGGTGCCATATTCAATAACAACATACAGCTCAACATGTAAGCCCTCATCAGATGACTTAACAATCACCCCACGTCTGAGTTTTGATGCAGGCAAAATCTTCGCTATTCCATCAGCTGCAGAAGGTGAAGCCATCCCAACCACTCCGTAACACTCCAGTGCAGCATAGCCAACTATGTCAGCTAGAACGTCATTGGCAACATGTAGGGCACCTGCCACTTTATCCGCCATGATGCTCCTTTCTAAACACTCTTAATAGATCTCTTATAAATCATATTTACTTAAAACTCTATTAATAAACTCGTTTGTATTCTTATACCAAAACAAAAGCATCGGTCTTATCGACCATGAACTAAAAGTATACAATAATCATGCATCTCACTTACGCATTCCGTGGGTTCATATCATGTATTGGACATCATTTTGTGGAAATGGTACACACGTGTATGTTATAGTTATGCGCTGTTGTCAAAGACGGCTGAAATTGGTTAACCATAAGTAGGAGATTAAGATGTCACAAGTATGCGAAATATGTGGGCGCCACCCAGTAGCGGGTCGCAGCATCAGCCACTCACACCGCGTATCAAACAGAGTATTCAAGCCCAACGTACAAAAGATCACAATTCGTGACTCCAAAGGTCGCGTACGTAAAGCCCGCGTCTGCACTCATTGCATGAAAGCTGGCAAGGTCGAGCGCGCTTAAATTGAATCCCAAACGGTTACTCAACTATGAGTAACCGTTTGCAGTTTGGGCAGCGTGAAAGTGGAGCTTCTGACTTTATTTGTATTAAGCGTCCACTATCAATAGTCGTACGACACACTCCACATTTAGATCCTTCGAGTTTTCCTACAACAATACTCTTAATGCGCTCAAAAGATGATCTATATTCTTTCTCTAGCGCAGGATCAACTGTATCAAGATAGCTATCTCTAGTTAATTCAGCATTAGCAATTGATGTTTTAAGTGCCCCACCCTCGGACTTAAACGACTTCACAGCATTTGCTTCAGTTGTATCAATTTCTTGCAAAGCACAAGCCGCTTGCGATGCAAGTTTATTTGCTTTCGCAAGTTCTGCATCAATTTGGGCAAGTTCTTCAGACAAAGTGTTTCTGCGTTTGAATATTCCATCGAGCTCACGTGTTCTAGCTTCAGCGTTTCTGAAATCATTTCCAGCTGCCTCTATAGCAGCCTGAACTCCATTTTCTTTTTTCTGAAGCGATGCATCTTCGTCTAATATACGTGTGCGTTTTTTTTCAATGTCTCGCTTGAGATCCTCAATTTGAGAAATCTTTTCCAGCATTGACTCTCTTCTTTTTCTCGAAGTTAGAATAACCTCGCGTTGAGGAAGTTCATCTAGCTGTTTTTGCATTTTCAGAATTTCAAGATCAGCCTTTTGAGCCTTAAGCAGAGCATCTATATCGTGTGGGCTAGCCTGCATTAACCATTCCTTCCAAATAAGTAATTACTACACTATAAGACAAAAGACTTGTAAGGCGACGTATATTATTGGTTTAGATCCTTATACTTTCTGGATACTTCCAGTTTCCGGTCTGATCAAGAATCACAATACTATCCTTAGCAACTCCAGCATCTGCTACCTGGGCGGCCAATACAGCTGTTAGAGGAAGCTCGCTTATGTCATGCCCAAGCTCAATCACAGCAATACCGGCATCTTTTAATTCTAAAGCTGCGTGATAGCCAATTTCACCGCATATAAGGCAATCTATACCAGCTTCCACACAATCATATTTCAGAGATGATGCAGAGCCAGTAGCTGTGGCTATTTTAGATAGCTTCACCTGGAAATCACCCCATACACGCGGCGCTATTCCAAATACAGACGTACATTTTGCAGCAAGTCTACCAAGGGTAAGTGTATCGGAATCACTCTTTGAAACGCTACATATCTGTCCATACCCTTTATGTCTTGAATCTGGAATGGTTTTTAGTAACTCACCTTTATAGACAAGGCCTAAAAGATTAGGCAACACCTTTTGTGCCTGCCTACTAACATCAAGCGCCGTATGAAAGCACATTAAAGAAACCCCGTCCTTAATTGCTCTCCATACTGCAGCGCCTTCATTTTGAGCAATAGAGTCAGCTGGACCAAACTCTTTAGGCGACTCAAGAAACGGCGGGTGATGTGTGACCAACACATTAGCACCAGCATTGCGTGCGCTTTTAATTGCATCTACAGTTGGATCAAGCGCTATGGCAACAGCACTAACCGTCTTCGCACGATTTCCCACTTGAAGTCCTGTTTTATCCCAAGGCTCAGCATCGGCTTCGGGAAACGCTTTCAACAGGGATTTTTCAAGCTTACCAACAGTGATCTCTCGCCTAGAACGCACAAGATCATTTTTTACAGCTTTTTCTATCGCTTCTGTTGAGGCAGCTTCCTCGTTGTTCTCCAAGTCATCAAGATTGTCAAAATTGTCCTTCATCATCGTTATACCTCCTGCATGCCTAGGTTATATAAACAACGCCAGATCAAATCTGAACCAAATGAACCTAAACCATTTATAAGTTCTTTAACCTTTGTCTATGTTTTACATCAGTCATCAAGTGAAATTTGTCTTAGATCGCCACCTATTGTCGGAATGTTGATCTCAGAATAACCTGCAGTGCGCAATAACTCATATGCCTTATCGATATCACGAGCCACATTTTCTGGAGTATGAGCATCGGTTCCGACGGTGCATTTTACAGAAGCCCGTCTAAATTCCTTAAGTAGTGGCAATGTTGGATATATCTCCTTACATGCATAATAAGCACCCGATGTATTAACCTCTATCATTTTTCCACCAGCTTTTGCAGCTTCTGCCATTTGGACATAAGCATCATCCAAAGAAAAACTTGGGTAATATGCAAACTTTTTAACTAAATCAGGATGCGCCATTATCCCAAATGGTTGACTTGTATCGGCGGCAGCTTCACACCAAAGCTCAATATATCTTTTCCATATACGATCAGTCTCACCAGGTATTTCCCAAACATCTCTTTTATCTGGATCATCAATTGCCCACCGATCCACAAAATGAAGAGATCCATAAGCAAGATCAAACTTATCTTTTAAATCTTTTTCAAAAACCCTATCTTCCGTATCAGATAGATAGTCAAATTCAACACCTAAAAGTATTTCAATGTCTGGATTTTCTTCTCTTGCTTTTTGTACATCTGCAATATATAAATCCCAGGATTTAGCAGGAACCGACAAACGACCATCTGGATCAAACGCTTTAGACAACGGAAAATGTTCAGTGAAAGCTAAAGTCGTAAGTCCTGCTTTTTTTGCTTCATTTACATATTCAGAAATTTGCCCTTCACCATGTCCGCAATAAAATGAATGGCAATGTGTATTAACTAGTTCTGTCATCTAATTTCCCCAATCAAGTACATGCGGTACAGCTAAAAGAAACTTATCTATATCGTCTTTTGTTGTGTATCTACCAAAAGACACTCGCAGTTCACATTGCGCTTTATCTGGTGTAATTCCCATTGATGTAAGTACATGGCTTGGGTCAAGCGAATGAGAAGCACACGCACTTGCACCTGATACAGCAAACCCAAGCTTGTCAAAACGAAGAACCAATGTCTGACTTTCAATTCCTGAAAACATGACATTTACAATATTTGGAAGATAATCAAATGACCCTTCTTCAACCTCACATGTAGCTTCAATAGATTCAAATGCAGAAAGTCCTGAATAAAGTTCATCGCGGAGTTTAATTAAACGCGCATGTTCTGTTTCTTGCATACAGCATGTGGCTTTACACGCAGCGGCAAAGCCAACTGCACCACAAACATTCTGCGTTCCGCTTCTACGTCCAGACTCCTGTCCACCACCAAGAATCATAGATCGAAAATTCGTATTTGCCTTTAGATATAACGCGCCTACCCCAGCAGGCCCTCCTACCTTATGAGATGAAAAAGATGCCGCATCAACCCCGAGTTCTTGTACACAAACATGAATCTTTCCTAAAGCTTGAGTTGCATCTGTGTGAAACATTGCACCATGTTTATGCGCAAGTTCTGCAAGTTGTTTTATAGGCTGGATGGCTCCAGTCTCTGAATTCGCCAATTGAACTGACACGACGCATACATCATCATCAATCTCATTTTCAAGAGAAGATACGTCTATAAATCCATCCCTATCGGGCATCAGATAGGTAACTTCAAATCCATCTTGGGAAAGCCTTTTTGAAGCCTTGAGCACCGCATCATGCTCAATGGCTGACGTGATGATACGTGGGCGCTTTGCTGTCTTTTGGATGATAGCCTGCGCAGGATTTGGCTTGTTTTGTGCATATGCAAGCCCAAACAAGGCTGCATTATCAGCCTCTGTGGCACCAGATGTAAAGATAATCTCATCCGGTCGTCTAGCACCAATTGATGCCATTACATCTTTTCTCGCCTTCTCTAACTCACGAAATGCATCCCTTCCAGGGCGAGACAACGAATTTGGATTCATACCTGATAGCACAGAAGGATTTCCTGTTTGTAGATGAGGGCGCATCGCTAAAAGCGCTTCTTCACAAAACGGTGCGCTAGCTGCATAATCGAGATAAACATACTCACTAGCCGCTGCATCCTGTTTAGCATCTTGCTGAGTGTCTTGTTGTGAGGCTTGCTGGATGTCCTGTTGGGCGCCTTGTTGGGCGCCTTGTTGGGTATCTTGTCCACTGTTCATTAGTATCCCCCTCGCATCTGATTTACCACATATGCTGGGTCATCTGCCTTAAAAAATGCATTGCCACACACAAGAACATCTGCACCCGCCTTTGTTACAAAGGGTGCCGTTTTTGGACCTATCCCACCATCGATTTCGATCAATGGAGAGCAATTACTTTCTTTAGCCATGTAAACTACACGCTCGATTTTTTCATCAGTCCCTTCAATATAGCTTTGACCAGAAAAACCAGGCTCGACACTCATGACTAATACCATGTCTAAACTACTGATCACATCTTGAAGAACAGATGGATGAGTATTCGGCTTCAATGCAACACCTATCTTTACGTGTGCATCTTTCGCCATCTCTATTGCCTTCTCCAATTCTTTTGCACCTAGAACTTCTGCATGAATTGTCACCATATCAACCCCAGTATCTAAATACCATGGCAGCTGATACAGCGGATTATCTATCATTAGATGAACATCAAGCGGCATATCTGTTTTAGCTTTAAGACATTTAATAACTGGTATGCCCATACTTAAATTAGGCACAAAATGTCCATCCATCACATCAACATGTACCCAATCAGCACCAGCTGATTTCATGCGAATCAAAGCTTCACCGAGATCTGTAAAATCTGCTGATAAGATAGATGGTGCAATTAATGGTTTTTCGAACATGTCTCTCCTGTCGAAATGACTAACTCAAAAGGATTCTAGCGCAGGAACACTTATATAATATCTGTATTCATATATTAGGAGGATTGGTCTTTTGCCTGGAGCTATTTATTTATTTGAATACCGATCCCCTCTAGGAAACATATCGATTGCATCTAATGGAAGCTATATCACAAATGTAGTAATAGGTCATATAGATGAGGCAATTATTCGCGACCCATCTTTAACGTCTGCACGCCTTAAGCCCGATCAACTCACAAACACCTGTGCAACTAAGCTTCTTGAATACTTTGCAGGAAAGCGAACATTTTTCGATATCCCTATTCAGCCAAAGGGCACCGATTTTCAGAAATCTGTTTGGGCAGAAACTGAAACCATACCCTATGGACAGACCATGACTGCAAGTGATCTCGCTTACGCTATGGGGCGTCCAAATAGTAACCGGAAAATCGGAACAGCCATTATGGCAAACCCAATAGCAATCCTAATTCCAACACATAGGATTGTGAGTTCAAACAAAACTTACGATAGAAATAAAGAAAAGCAACTCCAAGCAGTATTTAGAGAATTAGAAGCCAAGTATGCATAAACTAAACAACTGCTTCCAATGAAAGCAAACTCTTAAACTCTTCATCTGATTTAGCGAGTATATTCGGAATTCCATCCTTTGAAATTTTGCCATCTTTTAGAAAAATAACTCTGTCCATCTTTTGAATTCCCTGCAGATGATGGGTAATTAGAATAATTGTGTGCTGACTGAATACATCTAGAATGGTTTCAAAAATACCCGATTCAGTTTCTGGATCAAGAAAGACAAACGGCTCATCAAGAAGGATTATCCTTCTGTCCTGCAAAAGCGCACGAGCTAAAGCTAGTCTTCTACGTTCCCCACCTGAAACATTTGCCCCATCCTCAAGAAGTTCCCCATCAAGTCCTCCAGGCAACGACTCATATAAATCTTTAAGCCCCGCCTTTATAAGTGCATCTAAAATTTCCTCATCACTTGCATCCCCTTTTGCTACAAGGAGATTTTCACGAAGTGTTTGATTAAAAATATGTGCATTTTGCTCTATGTAGCAAACCTTATCCGATACCGAAACTGATCCACATTCAAGTCCAACACGTCCACATATTACATTTGCCAAAGTGGTTTTACCGCTTCCACTTTTCCCAAGAATCGCCACTTTTTGACCCTCTGGAATTTGAAGCGAGACCCCAGAAAGCGCACACCTCTCGCCCTCTCCAAATAAAACGATTACTTCGCGCACATCGACAGCTTGCCCCTCATGCGTTTTTCCGATCTCAGGCACTAAAGACTGATCTTGTGCAATTCGCTCTAAATCTTCCATGTTTTTAAACGCAGGCACCTGTTCAGCTCGTTTAAGCGCCGCTCTGTTTGCGCGTATAAATGCATCAAATACAGGAAATAGACATATAGAAAAAGCTGCTATCCAATTAAGCGAATATGGCATTTCACCATATGGCGCAACATTGCCGATGCTTTTTGCTATATCCGTTGTGAAATTAGATCCAACAAGATCCAAATAAGTCGGAGTAAACGCATATACAGCCCAAACAGATACGAAAGCTATACCCAACGCGCAGAGAATGCCTTCTATAAAATCAAGTTCTCGAGATTTACGCTTCAACTTAGCTCGCATAACATGCACGCGCGATGTTGATTCACGGATATTTGCAATATATAAATCTTCTCTACCTGATAGCATCCAATCACGAATACCTGAGACTGTGTCCGTCAGCGTTGCATACAATTCATCTTTTGATGCAATAAGCTCATCGTATGTTTTTGCATACACACGTTTATATAAAACCGTAAGACCAAACGTCAAAATCCCAAGAATTAAAACCATACAAATACACAATTCCGCAGATAAAAAGCTACAGCATAAAGCTATAACTACAAAAAGGATATAGCCTGTCAATTGAGGAAGTAAGCTTCTGAGCAAGAAATCTTGCATTTGTTTAATGTCTTCTGTTATTGCAGATACGGCCTCACCTGATGTGAATCCATACCCAGGACGCCTTGTAACCCTATCTAGACTTTCAAATAATTTAACCCTAAGAGAAGACGTTGCTCGCAGCACCCTATCATGCGCGCCAAGTTTTTCGAAATAATCAATAAAGGGTTTGCCTATACCAAAAATTCGAACAAAAATTGACGGAATATGCAAAGCAAGAATAGTGGCTGGAACCATGGCTGCCAAAGAGATCATATACCCAGATGTAAACATTAAGCCAAGCGCAAAAATATATGCCAAAACAGAAAGGAGAGCGCAACCTATAAGGCTTATTAGATCTCGTTTATCTATACCCATAAGCGAAAGCCTTTTCATGCTACGCACCCGCCAAACTATCAGGTGGCACCATACGTATGCACCCATCATCAACAACAGTTACACTTTTCGCTTGCCCCACCCAATGAAGCCTATGAGTTGCCATAAAAGCCATTTTTCCTTGCATGGCGTTTAGTATTGTTTTTTTCAGCTCGAATTCCGTTTCTATATCAAGATGTGAGCTAGGCTCATCGAGTATCCAAATATCTCGTTTTGTATCCACAAGCGCACGTGCAAGTGCAATTCTTTGTGCTTGACCTCCTGAAAGCACGCGCCCACCTTCGCCAATTTTCGTATCAAGACCCAAAGGAAGTGAACCTACAAATTCTGTCAGTCCAACAGCATCTATTGCAGATTTGATTTGTTCATCAGTTGCAAAAGGAAAATAGAAAGCAACATTTTCTCTGACCGTAGCCGCAAACACACGTGGCTTTTGCGGAATATAAGCAACACGATGTTGCCATGATTTTCTATGTAGGGTCAAAGCATTGGTATCTGCTATCTTAAAACTGCCTGAGCTCGGATCGGTAAACCCTGCCAGAAGATCAAGCAGACAGCTTTTACCCGCTCCTGTATGACCTATTATTAAATGAAGTCCAGCCCCCGCATAAACTGCGGTTGCACACTTTATGCCTATACGACCATCAGGGTATCTATATCCAATGTCAAGAAGCTCGATAGACGGAATCTTGCCGTTTGATAAAACCTCATTGAGTTCTCCCTCGTTTTCAATTGAAGAGTCCTCTATTTGGCGTTCAACTAAAGCATTCGCCATATCGATTTCCTGGCTTATCGCCTCAAGACTTGATTTACCTTCAAGGCTTGCATGGTAGTCAGATGCATAAGCTCGAATTGGTATAAAAAACTCAGGAACTAATAAAAGAGCAATCATTGCTGCACCAAAAGCAATTTGTCCATCTATAAGTCTCGTGCCAAGCATAATTGCAACGCCAGCAAGTGCGCACGTTGAGAATAAATCCAAAACAGAACCGCTTAACATTGCGATTCTTAGCGTTTTCATAACAAGTTCGCGGTAGCGTTCAGACACTTTCCGAATTTTGGAAGCATAGCCATCTGTTCGATCAAAAATCTGCAAAGTTTTTAGACCTTTTATTGAATCAACGAAATGATTAGACATACGTTGAAATCCCTTGTGTCTTTTTGCAGATTCATCTGATGCGGAATGCCCGATCAGTTTCATGAAAATAATGATGAACGGATAACAGATACAAACTATCAGCGCACTAATTGGATCCACAAATAAAAGAAAAAGCGCAATGCATACTGGACACACAATCATAGAAACCACTTTTTGGATCATGGTCTCAGTAAATTCCTCAACATCTTCTATACCACGAATTGCATCAGCAACTAAAGCTGCGCTTCCTGTATTGCCTACACAAGTAGGACCTGCTGAATATAGAGCCTCTAAGTATGATTTTCGAAGCGAAGCTCCTGCTCGTGAGGCAAAACGTGATGAAGTCCTTGCGTTTATAACCTGACATAGCTTTCTAAAAACATACGCGCCTACAAACAAGAAAAGCCAGATTAACTCATGTGAGAAGACGCCTTCTTGCCAAACTCCTGTTAAAAAAACAGCAAGACATACAGACTGAAAAATCAAAAGAACTGATTCAACCAACGAAAAAACAACACACAGGATAACCTGCGTACCGGCACCCGGAAGACTCAAAACAGTGCGATCAAACATCGATGCTTTCCTGTGAAGTTCGCGTTAGTTTTATAACCTCGATATCATCTACACCAGGTGTATTTTCAAGGCATGCTTTCAAGAAAACATCAGGCCTAAGCGATCCTGTATCTTTCGAAACGAGCGCAAATGTGGCTTTGTTCTCATCGAGGATTGGCTTGCCTATTAAATGATCCTCGACGTTAATCGTCTTGACCTTGCTTTTTTTTACAACATCAACCGTTAGAGGTATTTTGAGATCACATAACTTAGCGCTGAACAAAGCTTCATAGAAAGAGACCGGGTATGCAACACTTGCGGCCTTAGCGTTATCT
Organism: uncultured Eggerthellaceae bacterium; assembly: GCA_964631345.1. Classification (GTDB taxonomy): domain Bacteria; phylum Actinomycetota; class Coriobacteriia; order Coriobacteriales; family Eggerthellaceae; genus MGBC163016. Next base: position 192,194 of record CAZVWE010000003.1, read on the forward strand.
TCTATGTATTTACAAGTTTTAGGAACAATACCTAAAGGAGACGCGTCTACAAGCGCAGAAAGCGCTGCAGGTTCAGGCACATAAGAAATTAGAGATACATCAAAGATTTCATTTAATCCACCAACACCAACAGGTAAAGCTTGCCCAAAAGCAATTTTCATATGTGGTGAAAACCCGCATGTTACAGCAAATGGTAACTCTGACCTTCTGACTATGCGCTCTAGCGCCCTAGTCATCTCTAAATGAGAAAGATATGCAAGTCTCTCGTTTATTTCATATGTGACTCTTAAGCGAAATGTTCTATCAGGCTGCATATGCTACAACCTCTCTTTCGCTATGTTATTGCTAACGCCTAATGACATACATACACCGCATTTAGAACAAGTATCCATTGTGCAGTCAGGAGTCGTAATTTCATCGTCTGCCAATCGTCTCTCAGAAACGAGGAACTCTTTACTTGCCCCAGTTGATATATGGTCAAACGGCATTCTGGTTCCAGCCTCATAACTTCTGTGTGCTAAATCCTCAATATCAATCTCTAAGTCTTTAGCAGCATCTGCCCAAGCTTCTTCATTGAAAAACTCTGTCCAGGCATCAAATCTGGCGCCCTTTTGCCAAGCAAGTTCAACCAAATCAGCAATCCGACGATCCCCTCGAGACAAAACAGCTTCTAAAAGACTTGTCTTTGGGTCATGGTAACTTACCTGAATTGCTCGTGTTTTGATCTCAGATTTAATGGAATTCACACGCGCTATGGCCTCATCTTTTGGAAGTTGCCCATCCCACTGAAACGGAGTTTGCGCCTTGGGAACAAATAGACCAATGGAGACATTTAAGCGCAATGATCCTCTCTGATCAGGCGGACACGATGACTTCATTTGATCAAACGCTGCATTTGCAAGATGCGCAATGCCTATAGCATCATCTATCGTCTCTGTTGGAAGCCCAATCATGAAATAAAGCTTAACGCGTCTCCAACCCGCATTAACCGCAGCATCTAATGCACACATCAAGTCATTTTCTGTGACATTTTTATTGATAACATCGCGCAGTCTTTGTGTTCCTGCTTCAGGCGCAAACGTAAGACCGCCTTTTTTCTTACCAGCAACCTCTGAGGCCATTTCGACACCAAAAGAGTCTAAGCGCTGACTTGGTATTGATACCCGAATCCCCTTGTCTTCAAACTCAGAATTTAGAGAATGTAATATCTCTTTAATCTGAGAATGATCAGTCGTTGAAAGCGAAGTTAAGCTCGCCTCTTCATATCCAGTCTCTAAAAGTCCTCGCTTGACGGCAGAAATTATATTTTCTGCATTGCGTTCACGAACTGGTCTATACATCATGCCAGCTTGGCAAAATCTGCACCCACGAGCACAACCACGAAGAACTTCAACATTTAATCTATCGTGCACACAGTCAACATATGGAACAATCATCGGCTCATACGCATCAGATGTTGCAAATCCCTCAAATACTCTCTTTTCAATCACATCTGGAACACCCTGGATTCTAGGAACAGGACACAAAAGATGTGTTTCTTCATCCTCTACCAAATCATAAAGAGAGGGTACATATGCACCTTGCATAGAAGCCAAAGATCTCAAAATATCACCACGTGACATATGAGCATCCTTCATGCGCTTTATCTCTAACAACATTTCTGGAAGAAACTCTTCGCCTTCGCCAATCTGAAATACATCAAAAAATGGAGCATAAGGTTCAGGGTTAAAAGCGCAAGGTCCACCAGCAATCACAAAAGGATCCATATCCGTTCTATCTTCAGCACGAACGGGAATTTGAGCTAAATCTAAAAGCTCGCAAATGTTTGTTGCAGCAAGTTCATGCGGAAGCGTGACGCCAAAGACATCAAATTCCTTAACAGGATTACATCCTTCGATAGAAAATAGCGGAATATGTTTTTCTCGCATCAATTCGATCATATCAACAGCCGGAAGAAAGGTTCGCTCAGCTGCAAGGCCATCTGTTGCATTTACGGCATTCACCAATATTCTAAGCGCTTGGTTTGGTTGACCAAGCTCATAGGTATCTGGATATGCCATACAAAAGCCGAAATCAGCATCATTTGGCTTTACAGCAAGATATTCATGGTTGATATAGCGTGAAGGTCGCTCAACTTTCCTGCAAATTGCCTCAATCTTAGGCCACAGATTAGTCTTTCTCATGTATGTATCCTGTATATCTAATTACTCAAAACAATTACTCAGAGTCACTGTTGGAAGAATCACTGTTTGATTTATCAGAGATTTGTATTTTGGAGACATCTTTTGCAACGTCTACCACTGCATCTCTTGCTGTTTGTACAACATTGGCAAGACCAACAATGTCTCCGCCAGCTTCGAAGTATTCCATAGCGGCTCTGCCCATAGCTTCAGTTGCGCCATACCCAACAGCACCGCTTATAATCCATCCGGCAAATGGGACAACCTTAGTGATACTTCGGACAACATTTCGACATATAAATCCTCCAGCAACTACGGCAACTATTTCCTTGATTCGGGACTTATCAAGTTCTTGTCCATACGCAGTTGCAATTTGTAAAACCATTTTGATTTGATTTAGGGTCATGATTGGCATATCTGCACCAGGAAGTATTGGCACAAATCCGATTGCCCCATTTTGAAGAGATGTTGATGTTACCGCATCGGTTGCAAGCGGTCTTCTCACAAATGGAAATGCCAGCGCAAAAGCAAGTTTTTTATCATCACATGCAGCGATTATCCATTCGCCCATACGTATCTGAAGGTCTTGAATTGCATCTTCATCCAACAAGATATTTCCATCTTCATCATTTTTAGGATCTGGTTTCTTCGAAATATTTAAGGTATGTGCAAGCGTTTGCGTAACACTTTTTTGCACAGCTGATTGAACCCTTACGGGCAAGACAATATCAGCTTCAGGTACAGGGTATTCTGAATCCCCTGCAAGCATCTGCGCCGTATCCAAATTTTGAGTTACAACCATAACTGGTACGCCAATTTTGCGATAACCCTGCGCAAGTCTACCCAAATCCTTAGAGCTTCCCGCCACTATCACTGCCATATCTTCAGATTTATCAGATGGTATCTTTTCGTCTGACAAATACTCGATCGTCACTCGTGCATTTGCATATTTCGACGAAAACACAGATCTCACAACACCTGCAAGTTCACCACTTGCAGAAACATCAATCAACACAGAAATGGTAATAGGTGTTTTAGCTACCTCTTTAAGGTCTGTTGCTATCTGAAATACAGCAGGAATATCAACTGGTAGCTGCATATTGAATATCCTTTCCAATTGGATTCTCATGTGAGTATACAGATGAAATAAGTCCTAGCATCGTAAAATTCACAAGCATAAATGATGACCCATAGCTAACGAATGGAAGCGGGATACCTGTAATTGGCATCAATCCGCAACACATCCCTATGTTTTCAAGAATTTGGAATAGCCACATTCCAACAATCGAGCAAATCACAAGCATTCCGAAAATATTTCCACATCTTCGGGCAATTTTTAAACTAATAGCTATTAAGGCTATATACAAACCCAACAAAACACATACCCCAAGAAATCCCAGCTCTTCAGCTAATACGCAAAATATAAAGTCTGTAGGCGCTTCAGGTAAAAATCCCAAAGAAGACTGAGTAGAATAACCAAAACCCTTGCCAAGAAATCCACCAGAACCAATAGCGATCATAGCCTGCTGTAAGTTGTACCCCTCATCGGTTCCTTCAAGGCTTTCTTGATTCATAAATACAAACAAGCGAGAACGTTGATATTGTTTTAGCAGCACATATTCATACTCGCCTGATTCCTTTTGGTATTTCAAAAGTTCATCCACTGCAAAAACACAAGCGATAACAGCAATCAAAACACCAACTGTTATCAGTAGATACCTTAGTCTCGCACCCCCCATCACAAGGGCAGTACCTGCAATAAATAAATACACAAGCCCTGTTCCAAGATCAGGTTGTGTCATTATGCAAAAGAACGGAATCAACAGCAGTAAAATGGCCTTTAAGTACTCTTTCACACTATCAAGACGCCCGTTGTATCTAGATATCAGACTTGCCGCAAAAAGAATAACTGTGATTTTTGCAAATTCTCCCGGTTGAAGTTGCATACCGATATTGATCCACGATGTTGCACCCATCTTGGTAACACCTATAACAGGTAAATGTGGAGACAATATCAATATGACACTTACAATCAACAAAGGGTAAGTAAGCACGGCAAATTTTCTATAATCAAATGCCCAAAAAATAGCCATTAAGATAACGCCCATGGCAACACCTGCAAGCTGGCGCGTAAAACTATAGTCAGGGTCGTTTTGCACAGCCGAATAACAGATAATCAACCCGAATGCCACAAGCGCAAAGGCAATGCCTAGAAATGGGAAATTAACGATCGAAAAGATTTTCGGACGTGGTTTTTGCGCAGGAGCACCTTCTATAGTTGCACCCGTACGAGCAATATTGTCAATCTGAAGAATCGGCATATACTAATCCGTCCTACCAGAATCTGTTGGAGTGTATTCGACTTCAACGGCATGGCCACTAGACCCCTCTATACGGCCAATTTCAGTTGTCTCTCCCGATGATTTTGCTGCATCGCTTTCAAAAAGAGCCTTAAGGACATCTACAACAATAGGGCCTGCCGTATCGGTTCCACCCTTTCCTTCTTCAACAATACAAGCAACAACGTATTTTGGATTATCGTACGGAGCATAAGCTACAAACCAAGAATCTGACCATCTATCAGAATGCTCCGCTGTACCTGATTTACCTGCTGCATCAATTCCTGCATCATTAAACAATGGTGCCATTACGGCACTATCAAGAACCATATCGTGAAGTGAATCTTTAACATATTCCAAATGTTCTGTATTTACATCTGGCTCTCCAATGACTTCAGGGGATGGCGAAAGTACAACATCTCCTGCGTTATTGCGAACTTCTTTGATCAGATGTGGCTTCATTAACTTGCCTGTTGCAATTGCGCCATATGCAACAGCAAGCTGCAAAGGAGTAACCAACACATCACCCTGACCAATAATCATGTTTGTATAATCGCCACCCACCCAAGCGGCCTCTGAAGGAACATTTCTCCAATGCTCCTTTTTCCACTCAGGTGTAGGAATTCGACCAGAGGATTCATCTACAAGATCAATACCTGTAGGAGACCCAAAATTGTATTGCATCAAATAATCCTGAAGAGCTGTCTCTGATATTTCATTTGTACCTTCAGGTCCATGATCAAAAAACGCTTTTGCGATCTCATAGAAAACTACGTCACATGAATTTACGATGCCGCCATGCAGATCAAGTTCACCATGACCTAATAGATTCCAACATTTTTGCGGAATACCCGTATCAAAGCCATCCCATTTTCCAGTGCATTCCCAGCTCGAATCATAATCTGCAAATCCAATATTAAGACCAGCCATTGAAGTAAATGCCTTAAAGGTGGAAGCAGCTGCATACTGGCCATTTACAACTCTGTTAATCAGCGGAGAATTGGATTCTTCTGTGTTGTAAAGATCCCAAATTTCTTGGGATACCCCATTTGTAAAATACGATGGATCATATGTTGGATAGCTGGCCATCACGCATACTCCACCATCTTGTACATTAATGCCAACTACAGCACCCGCAACACCAACGCCAGTTCCAATGTCTCCTTCTGGGGCGATCGTCTCTGCCAATATCTTATCGGCTACGTATTGTGCATGAGAGTCTATTGTCAGATATAAATCAGAGCCTTTGGTAGGAGCTGTTTCACTTGCGACAGAAACAACGTTGCCCTTTGCATCAACCATAACTTTACGCATTCCCTGATCTCCAGAAAGAATGCTGTCATAACTCATCTCAAGGCCACCTTTGCCAACGATGTCATTTGATTGGATTTCGCGACCAAAACCAGATTGTGAAAGCTCATCTTGCGTAGGAGATCCTGTATACCCAAGGATATGAGCCGCAAGCGCTCCATAAGGGTATTCGCGCACTGTACGGGTCTCAACCGTTACTCCCTCAAAAGCATCGGCATGCTCTGAGATAAATGCGACATCTCTAAGTTTTACATCACTTGCAACAACTCTTTGGCTTTGAGCGCCAGATGTTTCATCCTTGATTCGTTGGCGCACCACACCGTAAGGAATTCCTAAAACGGTGGACAGTCTTTGCATAGTATTTACATTGTTTGCCACATCAGGATCGGCAAGGACTGTTTGACTTGCACGATTTGCAACAAGTTCAACGCCTGATGAATCGTAAATACATCCTCTTGGGGCAGGAGTTGAGATAGTCGTATAAAGATTCTCTTCTGCCTTATTTGCATAACCCTCAGACCCCGCAATCTGCATAGACCAAAGCTTTGCGGCAAGCGCTGTAAATACCCCACCAATTAAAGCCCCGAAAGCTAAAAATCGCCTAGACAAAGGCTCAGAAGCCTTACCTGAGGAATTCTTTGCATTTGTTGTAGAAAACTTAGATGTATCATCCGCAGATCCGGTCGCACCAACGCCGACGTTTTCCACCTCACCAATAGAGCCATCTTTACCATACGTGTCACTGCGAACACGCATCATCCAAAAAACAGCAATTGCAAGTACAAGGATTGCTGCCGTTATAATCGCCGCAATAATGGCAACGACCATTGACTCCCCTTATTGGTTAATTATTGACACTTCAGCCTGGCTACGCGTCCTATTCGTAAGTATGTACGAAATTGGAAATGCCACCAGACATATGACGGTATCATAAAGTCCGCACGTTAGCATTCGCCCAGTTAATGCCTCTAAGAAACTAACATCTTGACCACATGCTATACACAATAGCCCGTACATAATTTCGCCCAAAAAACAAGCTATTACCAAAATCCCCATAGGCATAAAAAGAGAATCATTGTTCAAAGTTCTGAAAGCAAGTCCGCAAAGACATGCGATAACAATACATGTTAGAGCCATCGCGCCGACAGGACCTGACCCCATAAAATCGTAAAATAAACCTGCCACGAACGGCACTATAAAAAACCTAGGCCCTGTTCTTAAAAGCGAAGTTACAGCCACAAAGCACAAAATGAAATTCGGCATAGCAAAGCCGATAGTCATTATTGGAGACAAAAATTCTTGAAGAAGAATACAAATGATAGTGGCTATGGTGTATGCGAGCATACGTTTTGCTTCCATCATTGCGCATCCCCCCCACTATTATCTCCAGAATTACCTGTGCCACCTTCAGCACTGTTACCACTTTGATCATCGCTTGTAGTGGCATCTTGAGCGCCTTGTTGAGATGACGTTCGTGCAGACGAACTTTCTGCACTAGCGCTAAATATAACCATCGCCTCTTCTAAAGACGCAGCGCGTTCATTCGGTGCAACAACAATTTGGCGAGTACCATCGCTTGCCTTGCCTTCAATTCTCACAACAGTGCCAATCAAAAGTCCACGAGAATAGCTTCCACCTAAACCGCTTGTTAAAACAACGTCTCCAACCGATACGTTTGCATCCTCAGAAACATTTTCTAAGTAAAGAGTTTCAGAAAGCGAGCCTCTAACTACCCCATCTACACGACTTGATTGCACCATTGCGGCAACCCCTGACTTTGGGTCAGTAATTAACCGGACGGTGCATGACCCGGGAGATACCGAAATGACCTGCCCGATTACACCGAAGCTTCCCATAACAGTAAGGCCTCGTTCAACGCCATCATTAGAGCCCACATCAAGCGTAACTGTTTGATTCCATGCATCAGTTGAGCGCCCAATAATCCTTGCTGAAACCCCATCTATTTTGTATGCATCTTTTAAGTTGAGTAGACCCTCTAAACGAAGAGCCTCTTGTCTATATTCATCGGCCTGAGTTAAAAGTTCTGAAAGCTCTGCGTTTTTACGCTGCAATTCGGTCAGAGTTTCGGGATCGGCGTTTGCATCTGCCATTTGATCAGATATATCATCGATTGCAGAAGACGCGGTTGCACTTACATATCCAACAGGAGCCATAAATGATCTAAAAGCCTCCTGTGCCCTATGAAGGGTGCCATCTTCACCCTCTGTAGACCACATGCCCATAAGTAGAATAGACACAATCGCAAATGCGATCAGAAAGCCTCTAGAGAGACGTCTTGGTATGTAATCTTGAAAACCGGAAGGCATATAAAAATACTATTTAGACCTCATAAGGGTTTGCTTTAGTGCAGTTGGCGTCTCAAGCACTTTAAGACATCCCGACACCACATTAGTAAGCGCCGTCTCGCTAACCCAAACAGGAATCTCCAATCTGTCTTTCAAATAACGATCAAGACCCGAAAGCAATCCGCCACCGCCAGTAAGCAAAATTCCATTCTGGATAATATCGGATGCAAGATCTGGATTTGTCATCTTAAAGGTATCTTTAATGTGTAGAACCATCTCTTCAATAGGCGCTTGGAGAGCAGCACGAACATCCTCTGACTGAATAGTTACTTCCTTGGGCTGTTCTGTATAAACATCTTGGCCTGAAATAATCATATCTCGCTCACGGCCATCTTCGAAAGGCAGAACACTACCGATTTTAATCTTGATAATCTCGGCGGTTCTCTCACCAATTTTTATGCCTAAAAGATCGCGAAGATGCATTGCAATCGCCTCATCAAGTCTGTTGCCAGCAAGACGAAGCGAAGATGATGAAACTATGCCGCCTAAAGAAATAACAGCAACTTCAGTTGTTCCGCCACCAATATCTACCACCATAGAACCTGTTGGCTCGGTTACCGGAAGATCAGCGCCCATAGCGGCCGCCATAGGCTCTTCGATTAAATATGCCTGACGCGCACCTGCCTGAATTGCAGCTTCAAAAACAGCACGCTTTTCAACAGATGTTGCACCACACGGAATACAAATCACGATTCTTGGCTTTGCTT
>CAZVWE010000004.1:0-177293 GCA_964631345.1 uncultured Eggerthellaceae bacterium
CCTAGATAGCTGGCACCAAAAACCAGAGTCCTGCCGTTGGACGATACCCCAGCATAAATATGGTTTGGAAAAATCATCGACCAAACCTGCACGCTAAAAAAGTGGTGGGCCGTGAGGGAATCGAACCCGCGACCTTGGGATTAAAAGTCCCCTGCTCTACCAACTGAGCTAACGGCCCAAAAGACGTGCAAGCACGTATTGTAACTATGTGCGTCAATCCGGTCAAACAAACTTGAATCTCGGCATAAAAATTCGGCGGCTAAACAACGAATTTTAATCGCCGTTCGTGTCACCTTTCTTTCAAAACCAACAAAGGGAAACTATATATCGCGACAAGCTCTAGAATGGATGTCGGCAACTAAACTCCCAAGGAGGCACATATGGCGTTTGAAAAGATACTGGTTGCATATGATGGATCTGCTGCATCGGAAAAAGCACTAGACATCGTAGAAGGTATTACAGAGATAAGGCCTGACATCAACGTTATTATTGTGCACGTCGTTAGGCTTTTCTCAACAGGCACCGCTGCCGGCGGCATGGATACGATGATCTTAGATGACGTCTCTGAAATTAATGAAAAACTCAAAGACATCTCTGAGAGATTCCCAAATGTATCGCATCGTTTGCTCAAAGGTACATCACCTGCTGACTTGATAGTTGAATGCGCAAAGAATGAAGGATGCGATTTGATCGTCATGGGAAGCCGTGGTAAAGGCGGCGTCAAGGGATATCTCGGATCAGTCAGCTATGCAGTTACTAAAGAATCTCCAATTACGGTAATGATTGCCAAAGAAAGCTAAAGCCGGTTTTGTAAATGTCTCATAAGAAGACAGAACAAGTTAAAGCAACTCGAGCATCAAATCAAACTGCCAGCAACGCTACGCATACAGTAAATAAGCTGTGGACGAAGAATTTCGTCATAGGCACACTGCTTAATTTTATAATCTACTGCAATTATTTCATGCTGATGGTAATCATGACAGCGTATGCCATCAAAGTTTACGATGCGCCTGATTCACTAGCAGGTTTATGCGCTAGCGTTTTCATCATCGGAACATTAGTTGCACGTTTTGCAATAACTCCCATAATGGCGAAAATCGGACGTAAGGTAACACTGTTTGCAGGCGCTTGCATACTGATTGTATTTACCGCTTTTTATCTCATCCCAATGCCGCTAGAGCTACTTATAACCACAAGATTCTTTCATGGTTTTGGATACGGAATAGCCTCAACTGCAATAGCCACAATCGTAACATCTATTGTTCCGCCCGAGCGTAAAGGCGAAGGAATCGGCTATTACATGCTCGCATCGACTGTAGGTGCTGCTATTGGTCCTTTTATTGGCGTTATGGTTTCAAAGAACGCAGGATATGTTCCACTTTTCGCTATAGCTTTAATAGATGCAATAGCAGCCATTCCTTGCATAATTGCAATTCATACACCTGAACCGGAAAAGAACAAGGACAAGGACAAGAAATTCCAAGTTACGCAAATGACTGACAAGACCATGGCGCTTGAGGCAATTGAATCTTCAGAAGATGAACTTGCAGCAGGTATTATAAATGCACCCATTGAATCAAAGCGAGAAATGAATGTTGGTGAAAAACTAGAAAACAAAGACTTACGACAACCTTCCACTGCCATGGAGGCAAAAATAGTCGAAAAATTCCAAGGCTCTCGTATCTCATATTTCATTGAAGTACCAGTGCTTCCAATCTCTGTTGTTTGTGGACTTTTATTTTTTGGATACTCAAGTCTTCTTACATTTCTAACGCCTTATGCAGATAAAATTGGACTTGCACGTGCAGCTGGTGTGTTCTTTATTGTTTATGCAATCATCATGTTTTTAACGCGTCCATTTATGGGAAGGGTTTTCGATAGACGCGGCCCTCATGTAGTTATGGTGCCTGCCTTCATTTCATTTACAGCATCGATGGTAATGCTTGCATTTGCAAGCAACGATTGGATGATCTTGGGATCAGCAGCACTTGCAGGATTCGGAGTTGGCACAGTGCAATCCTGTGGAATGGCCATGGCTGTTAGGGTAACTCCCGACGAGCGCATAAGTCTCGCAAACGCAACTTACCACATCATGTTAGATGCGGGTGTGGGAATAGGGCCATTACTTCTAGGTCTTGTAACACCCATTATTGGATACAGCATGATGTATGTATGCATGGCAGTACTTGGAGTTGTTGCTCTTACTCTGTTTTTAATAGTCGCAAAAACTGAGACTCAAGCTAGTCTTTAGGCGTCTTTAGGCCATTCGTCTTTATCTGGAGCAAAACTCCTCATAGCCTCAATCGTGCGGGCAAACAGGTCATCCAATTCCCAACCAAGCATTTGAGCACCACTTATTATGACTTCGCGGTCAACTCCTGCAGCAAATCTTTTGTCTTTAAACTTCTTTTTCAAAGACTTGACTTCAAAATCCATAACGCTTTTCGAAGGACGCATTATGATGGCAGCACCAATAAGACCCGTTAGCTCCTCTGTTGCAAATAGGATTTTCTCCATCTGGAGCTCAGGTTTCGGCAAATCTGGATTAAAGTCCGATGTGTGGCTCTGTATTGCTCGAATTACTTCCGGAGTTGCTCCCGCCTCTTCAAGCCATGGAGTTGCATAAAGTGTGTGCATCTCAGGCTCATCGTCGTGCTCTTCCCAATCAAGATCGTGAAGCAGCCCAACGATTCCCCAAAACTCTTCGTTTTCTGGATCAAACTCACGTGCAAAATAACGCATGGTTTGCTCAACAGTTTCACCATGCTCAATATGAAAAGGCTCTTTATTGTGCTCTTGTAAAAGACTGAATGCTTCTTCGCGTGATAATCCAGCATCTAGCTTTGACATATTCGTGTCCCTCCAAATTGCACTTGTAATTACAGATTAACACTCATTATGTAACCCAAATTATTTACAACATCAGTCTAACTGCATTTTGAGACAAGAATTAAAAGATAAATGTAATCCCTGTAAGATTCACGATAACGCCACTTATGATTCCAATCGCAAACAACAAAACAATTATGGCTACATTTTGTTTCCAATGTCTATTTGTACGCACCAAAACCAGAAGTCCAACTCCTGCCGCAACTAATAAACCAGAAAGCATAGCACCCGCACCAAGAGCGCCTTCTACATATAATTCAGCAATTACAACACTAGCTGCACAGTTTGGAATAAGCCCAACTAATGCAGATATAACTACTGAAAAATGAGGATTAGCTTGCATAAAATCAGTGAGAACATCTTCGCCTACAACTTCAAGGACAGTATTTAAAACAATAGTGATAATAAAAATGAACACTATAACTTGAACAGTATGCTTAAGTGCACTTTTTAAGATGCTTTTCCAACCATGATCATGGGAATGATCGTGGCTATGGTGTTCATGATTGCATCCATAAGAACAGTCATCTGCATGCTCATATACGAGTTCAGGGTTTTGTTTACAGGTATCGCAATCCTGAGTGCACCCACAATCATCCTGCTCGCACAATTCATGAATACGCAAAGGCTCATGACCTTTGCGTAAAAGACGAATTATAAAATCAATCAAAAAGCCACAGATGATTCCGATGCCAACTTTTGTCGCCATGATTGCCAAAACAGTAGGAAGCGGAACTTGACCTGCCAAAAAAATTGGAAGCATCTCATCTGATGTAGACAAAAATACAGCAAACAAAGTCCCTAAAGTAATTACACGACCTGCATATAAAGTTGCAGATACAGCAGAAAAACCACACTGAGGAACTACACCTAAAAGTGACCCAACAGCCGGTCCTGCAGCTCCAGCTTTAGAAATTGCAACTTGTGTTTTCTTGCCAGTTTTATGCTCAAGCCATTCCATCAACACGTAAGTCAGATAAAGAAATGGAATGAGATACAACGTATCGGCAAGCGAATGCTCTAAAACGTGCTCTGCTATGTGAAGTGCTTCATCCATAAATCAAAATTCTACCCCAACATTAAAAGGGAGATCTCAAACGAGATCTCCCTTTGCCTAATCGTTAGGCCTTTGTCTTTTAAGCAACTATTTAATCATACAAGGCATTAACGACTCCGAGTTTTAGTCACGCCTTAATGCTTAAGACAAACCTTCTCTTAGAGAATTCTCTTAGTACATTCCACCACCAGCAGCTGCACCTGCAAGAGCGCTTAGATCTGGGCCTTCTTGCGGAATCTCATTGATAGTAGCTTCAGTAATGAGAATAAGGCTTGCAACAGATGCTGCAGATTGAAGAGCAGTGCGTGTAACCTTTACAGGGTCATTTACACCCATTTTGATCATTTCGCCCCACTCGCCAGTCTTGTAATCGCGACCTATGCCGTTTTTAGCTTTCCTGACCTCTGCAACTTCAACGCTTCCTTCGTATCCTGCATTTTCTGCAATCACACGAAGTGGAGCTTCAAGTGCGCGGCGAACGATGTTGACGCCAACCTCTTCATCAGCGTCAAGTTGCAGCTTATCAAGAACTGGAATTGCATTGATAAGTGCAACTCCACCACCTGGAACAATGCCCTCTTCGACAGCTGCACGTGTTGCCTGAAGAGCATCCTCGATGCGAGATTTCTTCTCTTTGAGCTCAGACTCAGTTGCTGCTCCTACCTTCAAAACTGCGACACCACCAGAAAGCTTCGAGAGTCTTTCTTGTAGTTTCTCGCGATCAAATTCGCTTTCTGTACGATCAAGTTCAGCTTTGATCTGATTGATACGTGCAGTGATGTCTTTTTTCTTGCCTGCACCATCAACGATAAGAGAGTTATCTTTTGTAACCTTTACAGTTTTTGCAGTACCCATCATGTCGATAGTTGCATCTGCAAGGGTCATACCAAAGTCCTTGTCGATAACTTGTGCGCCCGTAACGGCTGCAATGTCTTCAAGAATGCGTTTTCTACGATCACCAAATCCAGGAGCTTTAATAGCAACAACATTTAGGGTTCCGCGAAGTTTGTTCAGAAGAAGTGTTGCGAGTGCTTCACCGTCAACATCTTCTGCAACCAAGAATAGTGGACGCCCACTTCTCATAACCTCTTCAAGTAGCGGAATGAAGTCTTGAACGTTTGAAACCTTCTGATCTGTAAGCATGATAAATGGATCTTTGAGAACTGCTTCCATCTTCTCCATATCAGTTGCCATATAAGGAGAGATGTAGCCACGGTCATACTGCATACCCTCAACGATGTCCATCTCAAGACCAAATGTTTGGCTTTCTTCAACGCTGATTGCGCCGTCTTTGCCAACTGCAGCCATTGCCTCTGCAATTTTTTCACCGATTACTGCATCGCCTGCAGAAATGGTTCCAACATTTGCAATTTGTTCTTTTGTAGACACGTTTTTGGATGCCTTTTTGATTGCTTCAACAACCTTTTCAGTTGCCTGCTCAATGCCACGACGAATCGCAAGTGCATCAGATCCTGCGGTTACGTTCTTAAGGCCGTCTTGCACAATAACATCAGCAAGAAGAGTTGCTGTTGTGGTGCCATCGCCTGCTACATCGTTTGTCTTTACAGCAACTTCGCGAACGAGCTGAGCGCCCATATTCTCGATTGGGTCTTCTAGGTCAACCTCTTTTGCAACAGTAACGCCATCGTTTGTGATAAGCGGTGCACCATAAGATTTCTCAAGTGCAACATAGCGACCCTTAGGTCCAAGCGTTACCTTAACAGCATCTGATAGCTTGCTAACTCCATTGGCAAGTCCAGTCCTTGCATCAACATCGAACTTGATTTCCTTTGCCATCGATATTTCCTTTCAGTTATATAAAGTATCCGATTGTTTAAAATCTATTCGAAAACTGCATATATATCGTCTGCGCGAATGATCAAGACCTCTTCATCATCGCAAACAATTTCGTTTCCACCATACTTGCTAAAAACAACACGGTCGTTTTTCTTAACCGGCATCGGTAGAGGTTTGCCATCATCGCCCATCTTGCCAGGTCCTACAGCGATAACCTTTCCTGTTTGCGGCTTTTCCTTTGTGTCAGTTGCAAGGAATAGTCCTGAAGAGGTTGTCTGCTCAGCCTCATCTGGCTTGATGATTACTCGGTCGCCTAATGGCTTCAACTTCATAACTTGTCCTTCCTTTCGATTTTAATTGTTTTCGTACCTCGCGTCCGCATGGCTAATTCTTGTTATGGAAATTCTTGTGAATCCTCACGCACATTCCTCTTAACAAGAAATTAGCACTCATACGCCACGAGTGCTAAAGCTCAATGGGATATATTAGCGCACGATTTTCACATTGCAAGAGTTTTTCTAATTTGTTTACATCGCGCATAAACAAATGCAGAATTTCTGCGTATGAACGCGTATGGGTGCGTATTGACATTCTCAAGTATGATTCCCAAACATTGAAACTCCCAAGAAGAATTCCAAGCATTAAAAATCAGCCAATATCAGACACAATACGGCACAGATTCCAGCTACACACTTGGAACTACAAAACCACTTTCTACCTATACACTTGGGACTACAAAGCCACTTTCATATGCAAAGACTACAAGTTGCGCTCTATCATGAGTGTTGGTCTTTTGCATGATACGTGCAATGTGAGTCTTTACAGTTGCAGGAGAAATTACAAGTTCTTCCGAAATCGCATCGTTTCCAAATCCCTTTGCGACAAGCTTTAGGATTTCTCGCTCGCGTTCGGTTAAAGACTCAATGCGCTCTTCGGATTCTTTGTCTGCATAAGACATTGCCTGTGTTGATGCAACCATCCCGGCATTCGCAAATGCGCCAGCAAGTCGTTTCATAACCGATGGCTGAACAATTGCTCCCCCAAGAGCCACAATATTAATAGCAGCAGCTATGTCATCAGGATCAGCGTCTTTTAGCAAAAATCCACTGGCATTAGCAGAGAGTGCATCAAAGGCATATTGGTCAAAATCGAAAGTCGTAAGAACCAACACATGCGTATCTTTAAGTAAAGGATTTGCGGCAATTGCACGCGTAGCCTCAATGCCATCCATCTTTGGCATCCGTACATCCATAAGAACTACATCTGGCTTTAACCTGAGAGCTTCATCTATTGCTTGCTGTCCATCGTTTGCAACCCCTACCACTTGAATTTCAGGATAGGTAGAAAGTATTGCCTTATATCCGCTTCGAACAAGCTCTTGGTCATCTACGACAAGTACCCGTATCCTATCCATCTAAGCTCTCCTTAAAAGCATTGGTTCCGCTCGAGGTTTCACTAGAGACTCCACTCGAGGTTCCACTCGATCCAGCAATTGGAATTTTCACAAGTATGCAAGTTCCCGATCCTGGCGCACTTTCTATAGAAAATGATCCCCCCAAAACATTTGCGCGTTCGTTCATTCCTTCTACCCCATGACCACCTGATGTGGTACTTATCTCATCATTTACATGGCCATTCAGCGGAAACTCAGCAATGCCTTGTCCATCATCTTCAATACAAATACACGCCATATTATTTTCTGTCCAAAGCCTAATCTTTGCTTTCTCCGCATGTGAATGTCGAAGGATATTGGTTACAGCCTCACGTGCTATTCCGTATAAAGCGATATCTATATAAGCAGGTACTTGTGCCTTATTAAAAGCTGTCGTGTCAAGCGAACAATCAATTCCTGCCGCTTGCAGATAATCAACAAGATCGTTCATTTGTGCGGTTCCTTTTGTGGGCTCTTTTTCAGCGTCAGAATCTCCCACCGCATCACGTGATCCTTCAGAGCGCAGAACCCCAACCATCGCGCGCATTTCATCTAACGCCTCTTTTGAGGTTTTTCTTACATTTTGTATTGCCTCTTTTGCAGCTTCGGGATCTGTATCAATAACTCGCTCAGCCAAGGCCGCCTGAATACTTACAGCGGATAGCGAATGTGCTGTTATATCGTGGACTTCTCGAGCAATACGAACCCTCTCTGCTTCAACACGACGTCTAGCTTCAGTGTCTCGTGTACGTTCGGCCTCGACCGCACGCTTCTCTTCACTAGCACGCAATTTCTCAGCTTCTATCGCACGCGCTTCAACAGCTTGCGCATACTCTTGCCTACTATGTAGGGCATATCCTGCAAACGCAACAGCTACCGTAAATGCAGCATTTTGTAATACATAGAGAGTTGTAAGTGCAGTAGTTTGACCTAAATATGGGACAAGCAACACAATAACAAGTGTGATAGCTGAAGCTGCTATCGTTTCAGTTCTTCCACGTTCATATGTAAGAGTAAAAAGCGATACGAGCAGTGCCGCAGAAACGCCTGCTGGCCATGAAAACAAAATCCATCCCAAAAGAGTAATCACAAGTACAGGCCAAGGCAGCTTGCGCCTAAAAACTAACGGCAAACACGTTATTAGAGTTGCAATTACCGCACCTGTAGAAGGCACGATAGATTTAATCCCAAGAATTCTTCGAGTGAAATCATCAGGCAGGAACATGTTTACCGAAAGAGTCAGCTGAATAAGGCCAAATCCAAATGCGCCAAGTGCAATCACGCAGTCAACTAGCCAATCAACCGATTCCATCTTTGTGTTTTGAATGAGTATGTTTCTAAGTTTTTCCACAATAGAAATTATATCCGGTAGGTTCAATGAATAAACTAATGCATCCTATTGCCACACTTCAACATGCATCATAATGGACAAACAAAACCTTAAAAGAATGCGTTAGCAAAGCCTGACAAGAACGTGTTAGCAAAATGTACCGACAAAACGTGTTAACAAAATGTATTAACAAAAAACTTAAAAGGATGCGTTAGCAAAGACGTCAAACGTGGAAATTTGGATAGAGATTTTACCAATCGTCACATTGGACAAAGGATGGGCACATGAAGATATCGAAATACGTCATTGAGTCACGGCGTGATGGAGATGTGGCATTGTTCGACTCGCGAACAGGTACAGCGTTGTTTACGAGTGACGAAGAGTACCAAGCGATTTTAGACGCAATGGCAGGTAAATCGGTCTCAAATGGATTCCAGTTGTTAGAAGCCCTAAAACAGAATGGATTCTTGGTAGATGAAAGCGCCGATGAAGTCGCCGATCAAAAAGCGCTTTTTCAAAAAACTCAACAAGACTGCTCGACTGTGAGACTGTGCCTAGCACCAACCTATGCCTGCAATCTAGACTGCCATTACTGTTACGAAAAAGGCGTCAAAGAACAGTCTCAAAAAATGGCCATGTCTGTAGTAGATGCGGTGATAAGGTTCGTTGAGCAACTTTATGACCTATATCATTTCCAAACGCTGGAAGTGGAGTGGTATGGCGGTGATCCCTCTCTTGCACTAGATCGCGTAGAGTCTCTTTCCAAAGGGATGATCGACTTTTGTGCAAAGCATAATGTGCAATACTCCGCTTTCATGCTTTCTAACTGCACCTGCATAGATGCTGATGCCGCTAAGCTTTTGAAGGATGTGCATGTTGACAATGTTTTGATAACGCTTGATGGCCCACATGATCAACATAACAATCGACGCCCACGCATTGACGGTAAAGACTCATATGAATCCACAATGCAAGCTATCGCTTATATGCTCGATGCGGGAATTAAAGTTGATATTCAATCAAATATCGACAAGGTCGGAGCAAGTTGGTTTTCTGATCTTTCGAATGAGATGCAAGATCGCTTCGGAATAACTCCTCGCACAGCAAAGCTTAACGATTACTACGGTTCGTTTGGATGCGGCAAGTTTTGCAGCCCTGGATTCGATCTATTTGATCACGAAGAATTTGCTCATTACGATTTCGAGGTTCTCAAAGCTTCGCATCCTTCCGCCGAACAGGTTCAAGCGCGCTTAATGCCCGCACCATTGTTCTGCAGCGGACAAATGGAGAGCTCGTTTGTGATTGATGCAAAAGGTGATGTGTTTAAGTGCGATGGCCGCATAGGAGATGCAGAGTACAAGATTTGTAATGTACAAGACGAAAACCTTGAACCTGCGATACGCAACTTTGACACAGCACTCATATATCCTTTTGACGACAAAGGATGCATTGACTGCAACTTACTTCCGCTTTGCTTAGGAACTTGTAAGTGGGAACGTGAATGTTGCGGATACCCTTGCCATCCGCTTCGATACATGCTTGATGACTACTTGTGGCTCTTGCGCGATTGCCAACTTGCGGAAGGCTAGGCAAACAGCCAAGTCGGAGTCCAACAGTTTATCCTGTTTCTTAGGCTATCCCGATGAATTCATGGAGTTTAATGAACACCAGCCATCTCACAGTAGAGCCGACATATACACCGGAAGGTAAACCACAGCACCATTCACTTCTACATTTGATTCACAGAGAACAATCGCCTGCTCTATCCCGTAGTTCGTG
Source organism: uncultured Eggerthellaceae bacterium (assembly GCA_964631345.1). Taxonomy (GTDB): domain Bacteria; phylum Actinomycetota; class Coriobacteriia; order Coriobacteriales; family Eggerthellaceae; genus MGBC163016. Next base: position 10,285 of record CAZVWE010000004.1, read on the forward strand.
ATCGTGAGAAGTTGCGTGAGCGCGCTATGGCGCTTATAGGTTTTCCCAGATTTCACCTCAATAGGTAATACACCGGCACTTTCCTGAATCAAAAAATCTATCTCCCCGAGTTTCCGATTACGAAAAAAGTAACCTCCGTGCCCATGCGCATGAAACTCCTGTGCGACTGCATTCTCGTAGATCGCCCCGTAGTTAACACTAAAATCATTCGAAACGAGATCCCGTACTACATCCATCCCGCACGCTGCTGATAACAGTCCGACATCGTTCATAAAAAGTTTGAAGAAACTTCTGTTCTCTGCAAGTTTAAGGGGTCGCTTCGGTTCAGTTACATTCCGCACCGGAATGGCGACTCCCGCATCCATCAACCAGATAAAATCATCCTTGTAGCGCTCATAGGTTCCTCGTGGAGCAATTGCCGCAAAATTGAAACGCTTAGTTTGCGAATCAAGCTGAGATGGCATCTCGTCGAATATTTCACGAATAGCGAGCTTTTTGTTGTCACCCGCATACTTCGCGATGTCAAATCGATAAAGCTGAATAATATCATTTTGACGATTGACCAAGGTCTGTACATCATGACTTTGAATAAACTCATTCACAGGACGTGGCATTCCCCCTGCGATCAGGTAGCGGTGAAAGAGCTTGAGAAATCTCTCGTGAACAGCTTGATTTACAGGGCGCCTTTGAGCGAAGGCATCTGTAAGTTCACCCCAGGCCTCCTGTCCCACACCGTTCGCCCAACAGAACTCCTCAAAATCTAGAGGATACATCTCCACAATATGAAGATAGCCAACAGGTGCCGAGCGTAGATCCTTTAACTCCACACCCAGAAGCGATCCCGAAAGTATGTAGTCAAAGTCAGTACGCTGCGTGAGATATTTGATAAGCGTAAGCGCTTCTTTGCATTCTTGCACTTCGTCGATAAAAATAACGGTACAACCTGCTTCAAGAGGTGCATCAGCATACGCTGAAATCGCCAAGAACATATCCTCTGAGGATTGCGCTTCATTAAACGCCCTTAATACTTCAGTCTGATCGATCAGATCGAACTTGACGACATTGCGATATTGATCTTGGATGAACTTATCGACAAGGAACGTTTTTCCGACTTGTCGAGCCCCCATAACAAGAAGCGCCTCATTATTTTTAGTGCGCTTCCATTCCTGCAGTAACTTTTCGGCTTTCCTCTTAAGCACCGATACCACCATTGTTCTCTATGGCTTACTAGAATGTATTTTGCAATCCGATATTAGCAATCAAAAGTGTATTTTGCAAACCTATTTTGAAGTAATAAATCGCACTTTGCAAACCGAATCTCAATACAAGTTGGACTAGTCAAGCTTCGAGCTGGATGACATAAGACGTTCATAATGTCATCGCGTGATGACCTGAACCTCTTGATGCAGTCTTTTGTCATGCGCTAGATGAAACATTAGACGTGACCCTTTATCTCAGGCCAGGCGAACTCCTGCGTCGTCTCCTGGCGTAAGTGAATACACCTCTTCCACATGCAGCCAACAGACACCTTTGGAGTAGTAGTCGTATCCCATAGAGCTCAGTATCTGATGGACTTGTGCTGCGATCATCTCATATCGCTCACCTTCATTCTCATAGGTGACTGTGCCCTTCACTTGATACCCATGGGTCTCGTCCCACACACTGACCGCCATCTTCGAGCCAGCATTCACATTGGCAAGTGTCTTATTCATGTACTGATCCGAGATCATCACAGTCTCATCGTCATATGCCTGCTTCATTGAGCAACAGATGACGTTCGGCATGCCATTTGCATCCGTAGTAGCAACAGCAGCTGCGTACACATTATTTATCATGTCCATGCAGTCTTGTGGCATCTTCGCCATTTTTAATACCTCCTGCGAGCATTGTCTTTACTCCACGACAATATTCTCACAAATGATATCGGTTCCATGAGACAACGTATCATAAGAGCTAAAGGTGAGAATTATGAGAATATGGACGCATTAATGATTTGCACAGAAAGGACGAACGATGTGCGGCAGGTTCGTCATGCTGACATACGACGAAGTAATTGATGTGATACGGAGCATCGAGATGGATGCTCCGTATCACATCGAGTCCGATTGGCTTGCAAGGCGCCCGTCAGCCTATCCAGGTTCTATCGTTCCCGTCATTACTGAGAACGGGGGCATTTTGAAGCCCCAGAACCTGAAATGGGGGTTCGAAACGGATTGGCAGAAGAGCCTTGTATTCAACACACGCCTTGAGACGGCGCTGGGATCTAATCCCGGTATGTGGAAAGGACCTATCAGCGAGGGCAGGTGCGTCGTTGCGACTGCCGGTTTCTTCGAGCCTCATGCAACCGAGACCATCCGCAGCCCGAGATCCGGACGACAGATCAAGCGGCAGTACCTTTTCGATGCCAAAGACGATAGCCCAACTCTCCTCGCTGCCGTCAGAGACGCGGATGCATTCTCAATCGTCACGACGGAACCGAATCGAATAGTGGCGCCCATCCACAAGAGGATGCCCATCGTCCTCAGACGCGAAGACGTGCCCATCTGGATGAACGGCGACTTTGCAAGCCTTGCTGACAGGAACGCAATAGATCTAACCGTTCAGCCCGAAGACGAGCTGCACTCATCTGACGCGCCAATCCAGCAGAGCCTGCTATAGCTCATCGTCGTACACCTTCTCCTCGACGAACCATTTCGGATCCTCGTAATACAGGTTCGTCGTGATCTTGCCGATTCTAACTTTATTTATGTTTCAAGAGACATTAGATGTGACCCTTTGTCTCCATACTCTTTGTCTCCATACTTTGTCCATAGAAAAAGGTCACTGGCCTGGAAGTCAGTGACCTTCTAAATGTTGGTGGAGACGATGGGACTTGAACCCACGACATCCACGTTGCGAACGTGGCGCTCTCCCAACTGAGCTACGCCCCCAAATGCGTCAAAAGACACAGGCAATAATTTTAACCGGTAATTCTAAGAAATGACTCTTTCTTCATCATGAAAAAGCATCACATTTTCTGGTGAAGGCTCAGGTGGCGTATCGTCGATGAACTCACCAAACAATGGCTCACCATCTTGAGAAAGCTCGACCATTCCAGTTAAGACATCTGCATACTGATAAGAATGTCTTGCAGTACGACCACGCTTACGATCAACTTCCATAATAAATAATCTGGGATGCACCTGCGTAAGGATGCCTTCATTCTCAACGATTTTCGAACGACCCATATTCGCACGAACCTTAATGCGCTGTCCAACAAAGTCGCCTAAAGTATCATGGATAGAATCGACGATCTGTGCTTGTTTAGCCAAATCCATTGAAAACCACCTTCAAAAGCTCGCTTCATTTTTGTCGTCGGATATACTAGCATCCTAGACGGCGAACGGCTAGTTAAGGACAGTAAACGGTTATTTATAGAGAACCAATCAGAAAAGGATCCCAAATTATGGCTTTGACATCGTTTTTCTCAAACGCAAGTCTTCAAGATCTTCCTGAATTTGGAACAGCACATGCAACCGATTTAGACAGTGGCACAGGATGTACCGTGTTCGTTTGCCCCGAAGGAGCAACCGCTGGCGTAGATGTTAGAGGTGGAGCCCCTGCCACTCGCGAGACAGATTTGCTCAAACCCGAAAACATGATCCAAAAAATTCATGCTGTAATGCTTTCGGGCGGTTCAGCGTTTGGCCTTGAATCTATGTGCGGAGCCATGGAAGTTCTTGCGAATAATAAAATCGGGTTCGAACTTGGTGGTGCTGTAGTGCCAATTGTTTGCGGTGCATGCCTATTTGATCTACTTATCGGAAAAGCTAATTGGCCAGACAAGAAGATGGGTGCAGAAGCAACTAAAGCAGCCCTTGCGAATATGGGTGGCGACACAGAGATGGGAAACATCGGTGCTGGCACCGGAGCCACTGTCGGAAAACTAGGACTACCAACACAAGCCATGAAAGCTGGCTTTGGGTGGTCAGGCGTGCGTATGGGCGATCTAGTTGTCATAGCTTGTGTTGCCGTAAACGCATCGGGCAATATTGTTGATAGCGATGGACAATGGATTGCGGGCACACTTGGCGCAGATGGCAAAGTCGAAGACCCGTTACTTGCAGCATTTAAAACAAGAGCTGCTATGGAGACAGCGCACATAAACGATTCTTGCAACAACGCAGAAGATAGCTCTTCACCAACAACAAATACAACACTTGGATGCATACTTACAAATGCAAAGCTCAGTAAAGCCCAAGCAACAAAAGTCGCTCAAATCGCACAGGATGGATATGCGCGAGCAATACGGCCTGTACACACACTAAACGACGGAGATGCCATATTTACAATGGCGTCTTGTAAGGTAGATACTGAAACCGATGTGGTTGCAATAGCTGCAACAAATGCAATGGAAGATGCTATAAGAAAAGCTGCTTTAAATGCGCAAGGAGCATACGGGCTTAAAGCTTTCTGTGATATACATAAAACACTTTAGAGGCGACTTTAACTGTGAACCTAAGGATTCTCTACACTATCCCACCCGATTATCCTGAGCGCTGGAAACAGTGGACACGAAAATTTCGAGGAAAAGGGTCTGTTAGACGTATAAAGGCGCTTCACGCAGTCGATAAAATTCTTGTCGTTTTTTTCGTAGCTTTGTATCTCTTGCTTGCGTGGGGATGTATTAAATCTGCTCCTGCCGCAATAATTGGATATGTCGTATCTACTGCTATATGTTTTGTAGTTGTGAGTCTTTTTCGAGCACGACACAATGAACCACGACCGTATGAGGTATTCGACATAAAACCTCTCGTTGCAAAAAAAGATCTTAAAAGCGGCAAATCGTTTCCTTCGCGCCATACATTTAGCGCATTTCTAATAGCAACGATGGCAGCAACCATCTTTCAGTCATTTGTGAGCATTTTTGTATTGATACTAGCAGGACTCCTCGGTGCAATTCGTGTTTTGGAAGGCGTGCATTTCATCCGCGATGTTACGGCGGGCGCCTTGATAGGTATCATCTGTGGGTTTCTATGTATAGGATCGCTATTAGTTGCCCTGCTGTGATGCATGTTGGCTCTAATCATTTGGAGTATTGTTCACAATTCCAGAAAAATTGATGATTTTATAGCGTTTCGCATAATGTTGTTTGTTTTAGTTTTCGCTCAAAATAAAGCATTTGGCTAAGATTTTATAAATTCGTTCAGCCAAATTTCCAACCATATAATTACGCGAATACTAAAGGCTTCTACCATGCAAGAAAACGACACATCAATCGAGAATCACAACACAGGCAAATCCTGGCTCATAAAACCGCAACCTAAGTTGGGAACATTTGGTCTCACATTGTTATTGGGGCTTGCAAACACAATATGCCCATTCGCAATAGATATGTACACGCCTGCAGTACCAACACTTCCAGCCTACTTTGATACCTCGGCCTCTATTGTGAATTTGACCATCTGGGGATTCTTTTTGCTTTATTCAATTGGAATGCTTCTATTTGGTCCAGTATCTGATCGCTTAGGAAGAAAACCTGTCTTGGTGGCAGGGGTTTTGGGGTTCATCCTAGGAAGCACGCTATGTGCGCTTTCCACAACAATAACCGCCCTTATCATCTCACGCATAATCCAGGCTCTTGGTGCAGGTGCAGTATATGCAGTCTCCCTTGCCGTAGTTAAGGACTGCTATGTGCCCGCCCGCCGTACACAACTTCTATCAATAATGCAGGTACTGCTGGTAATTGGCCCAATTGTTGCGCCTATTGTTGGCGGAATTTTGCTGATGTTCTTTTCATGGCATGCCAATTTTTGGATGCTAGCGATATTTGGATTTATATGCCTTGTGTTGTCGTTATTGTTCCAAGAAAGCTTAAGTACTCCAGATCGCACAAGTGGTGGCATAACCACACTTTTCAATAGCATGGGTAAAATGCTTAAACACAGAGGCTTTGTGTCGTTTATGCTGACGATTGCTTAGTTCAATATCCCCTATATGGGATATGTTGCATGCGCATCATACATATACGTAGATTTCTTTGGCACAACAGAACAAGTCTATTCGTACTTTTTCGCAGCTACTGCAGCCATATCAGCCTTAGGCCCCTTCATTTACCTTTGGCTCTCACGATGGATTTCCAAGCGACAATCCACCACTATGTCTGTTGTGGCCTTCGTTTTAGTAGGCATTATCCTAATCTTTACAGGAAGCATGTCTGTTTGGATATGTTTTATTGTGCTTGCATTCTTTTCGCTTTTGCAAGCAGGTGTGCGTCCGTATGCAACCGACATATTATTGTCCATGCACAATACTGACACGGGTAGCGCAAGCGCATTAATCAACTTCTGCTTCTGCATGTTTGGTGTTGTGGGAATGATATTGTCTGTCGCATTTCCTGAAAATTACGTATTTGGAATCGGAATCCTAACTATCACTAGCGCTATTTTGTCAGCCCTAATTTGGCTTTACGTATGCAAATCTCCAAAAGTTAATATTGAAGAGTTACAGAAATAAACAACACATATAACGCAGTAAGTGGATTCACGTAGCCGTGGATGTGTCTAGTCCTGGATTTGCCTAACCATGGATTCCCCAAGAGCAATAAATTCATCAGTGGTTAAGCGCTCACCACGAATAGCCGGGTCAATTCCTGCAGCGTAAAAGATATCTCCCAGCGCATCAATCATCTTATGCCCCGATCTTCCCTGGCTCTTAAAGTATGATTTACACGAATTTGCAATCGTCTTGCGTCTTGATGCAAATGCAGCATCAGCCATCATCGACGCCGCCTTAATTACATCAAATGAAACATCTGAGCATACCCGATCAAGTCTAATAACCGTACTATCCACATGAGGTGCTGGGATGAAATTACCTGGTGCCACATTAAACGAACCCGAAACCTTCGCATAAAGAGAAAGCTTTACGGTATATGCACCGTATGCCTTTGTGCCAGTACGCGCCTGCATACGCTCAGCAACTTCTTTCTGAACCATAACCGTCGCAGAGTCTATTGAACTGAAATCTTCGAAATAATCAAGCACAACAGTTGCAGCAACTGCATATGGAAGATTAGCTACAAACTTACTTGGAAGAGCTGGCCTTTTCAAAAGATTATCTATATCTTTATGGCTTTCCGCATCAAAGTTTTCCAAACGATTTGAGTCATTAAGACACACTACCGCGTCCAAAAGATCTTCTTTGCAAAGTTGAAGAGCATCTTTTTGCACCACAACAATTCTTCCAGCGAAATCTGCCAAAGTTTGGCTCAATATCTCTGGAAGTCTTTTATCCTTCTCAACTGCAACAACATAGGCACCACGCCTTAGAAGTGCAGATGTTAGCGTTCCTATGCCGGGTCCAACTTCAAGAAGGGTTTCACTGTTACACACATTGGCAAGATCAAGGATTTTGCGCACGATTGAATCATTTATAAGAAAGTTTTGTCCAAGCGATTTTTCAAGCTTGATACCGAAACGTGTAAGCACATCACATGTCGCTTTAGGGCTTGCAAAAAGCGATGCGCGGTCACTTTCATGTGAACCGGATTCAGCTCTTACTCCATTATTAGAGTTGTCTACTAAACCAAGGCTTAAACTACCCATTAAGAGCAATCTCCTTGGCCTCTTTTAGGATCGTACCATCTGCATCCAAGCACCCCGTCCAGTCAAAAACCTCTTCTAAGCGAAATCCTGCAACAGCAAAGGCAGACTTCACAGTACCCACCAGCGGATCAGGCGGATTAGGGTTTCCAGCCTCACCTACTATATGCAATGTAAGCGGACGTCTTGTTTTTGTGTAGGTATATAAATTTGACCAGTAATACGGCTGCAAGCGATCCATTAAAGCCTTGAACTGCGAAGGCGCGCCAGAAAAATAAACAGGTGACACAACTATGAGCTCTGATGCAGCGTTGATATGCTCACGGATGGCGCACATATCGTCTTTCATAAAGCACTGATGACTTGCCGCATCACTCATAGACACCAACTCACACGAAGGTAGCGCATCAGATTGAACTCCATCAGCGCTTTCTGCATCCAAATCGGATGCCGTGTTCTCTTTGTGTATATCCTTACAGACATCACAACCTATGCACGGTGCAATATCAAGTGTTGAAATCGAAAGAACCGAGATGCTGTCTTCTGGACAATCCTCAATACATGCATCAAATATCTCTTCAGCAAGATGTGCCGAACGACCATCTTTTCTAGGGGATCCGACTATTACAGTTCTATGCATTTATCCCCCTTAAGAGATCCCAAGTTGCCAAGAAGTAGCAGGTCTATCAAGAAGCCCAATTGCATTGTCATAAAGCCGCTCATAGAGTTCATCGACTGACACTAAATTTCCAAGCAGCTCTGCCATGTAGCTTTCAGTCCAAAGAACATGCGTAGGCTCACATTCATTTCCACGAAACGGCGTTGGAGCCATATAAGGCGCATCCGTTTCAACAAGAAGCCTATCAAGCGGCACTTGCATAAACGCAGATCGAATGTCATCCGATCTATTAAATGTAAGCGCTCCGCCAAACGCAATAAAACATCCCGCCTCTACCCAACGTTTAATCTCGTTAGCATCAGATGTATAACAGTGAAGAAGCACACCATCGTTTGACCAACCCGCCTTATCCAAAATGGAAAATGCATCATCGTACGCTTCACGAACATGCAAAACAAGCGGAAGTCCGGCCTCTTTTGCTATCTCAATTTGACGTGCAAAAACTCGTCTCTGATCTTCTCGTGGCGAATAGTCATAATGATAATCAAGTCCGATTTCCCCAAGAGCACTCGTACGCTCGTCTTTTAGAAGTGACACCAACAACTCTTCTGTTTTCTCATTCCAAGCACTTGCATTATGCGGATGCACTCCAACAGAAATTCGCACCTTTGGCATTTCTGCAGCCCCGTGAGCAATCTCGGGCAAAATTGAAGCAGCATCACTGCTAAGCCATTTATCCAAATACATATATGTGGGCGGTACGCTAGGGTGCTTAAAGCCACCCTCATCATCAGTTGGATCAGCCATGGCCTCAATGAATGTAATCCCGTTTGCCGCCGCACGCGCAAGGGCAAGCGACGGATCTACAAGCATTTGGATGTGCGCATGAGAATCCGCGATCTGATATGAAATCTGTGGCGCCTCAACAACAGCCCAGTTACCATTCCTATTGCGCTTGCGCAGATGTGCATCACGGAGCTCATCTGGTGGTCTGTGAAATCCTTCTGACATATAAACGTCTACTCACTTCTGCTACTTCGAAGCACTTGGCTAACGCTTGCGACCAATTGCCATACATCTATTCAAACTCTGGCAAATTATCCACATCAAGTCTCGGGAAAAGCGGATCTCCTACTTCTATTTTATTGCCAGCCGGAAGCTGTCCCCAGATAGTTGCAGCCTGAATATCAACCATCTCGCCAATGTCTCCAAGGCCTAAACGATGAAAGACTTCTTCAGACGTTGTTGGTGCAAAAGGTGCCATGTAAAGTGCGATTATACGAATAGATTCAAGTAGGTTATACATAACACACGAAAGCTCATCGTGCTTTTCAGGATCTTTCGCAAGCTTAAAAGGCTCTGTCTCTTCAATGTATCTATTAGCGCGAGACGCAAGCTCTTGTACAGCCTGAGTTGCACCAGTAAAGTCGACTTTCTCCATTGCTGCGTCGTACTTTTCATAAAGTCCATTTGCCAGATCGCGTAAAGGATTCGAGCACGCGCCTTCGCATGGTTTTGGCACACATCCTTCGAAGTATTTATTTGTCATATTCATAACACGACTTACAAGATTTCCCCATGTATTTGCAAGTTCGTTGTTATAAACCTGCACCATACGCTCCATTGAAATGGAGCCATCAGATCCAAACTGCACATCGCTCATAAAGTAATACCTATAGGCATCCACACCAAAAATTGCGATCAAGTCCTGTGGCTTTAAAGCATTGCCCTTGGACTTCGACATCTTCTCACCTTTAGTGAGAAGAAATCCGTGCCCAAACACAGTGTGCGTTATTGGAAGGCCTGCAGCCATGAGCATCGCTGGCCAGATAACACAGTGGAAGCGAATAATGTCTTTCCCGACAAAGTGGTACTGCATTGGCCAACGCGTCTCAAATTCACCGGCACGATCATCCTGACAATAACCAATACCTGTAAGGTAAGCTACCAGCGCATCTGCCCAAACGTATGCAACATGTCCTTCATCAAAAGGAAGCGGAACTCCCCAATCAAAAGTTGAACGAGAAATGGACAGATCTTTAAGCCCACGGCTTACAAATGAAACGATTTCATTTTTGCGGGACTCTGGCCTTATGAAATCTGGGTGTGACTCATAAAAATCAAGAAGCGGCTGCTGAAAATCAGAAAGACGGAAAAACCAATTCTCCTCACCAGATGCCATCAATTGCACAGGTCGCTTACAGTCAGGACATACAAACTGGCCTTCTTCGTTTTTCTCAAGATCACTTTCTGCATAGTAGGTCTCTTCATGAACGCAATACCAGCCCTCATATGCACCTTTGTACAAATACCCACCGTCGTAGAGTTTCTGCCAAAAATCCTGTACGCTTTTTGCGTGACGCGGCTCAGTCGTACGCACAAAATCGGTGTATTTGATATTAAGCATATCCCAAGCATCTCTAAACGCAGGCTCCATCGAATCGCACCACTCCTGCGGAGACATTCCATGTTCAACTGCTGTATCTGCAACCTTTTGGCCATGCTCATCCATGCCTGTAACAAACGCCACATCATGGCCATTCATCTTTTGATAGCGCGTAACAGCATCAGCTGCGATGGTTGTATAAGCCGTTCCAAGATGCGGCGCTGCATTTACATAATAGATTGGGGTGGTAACTGAATAGGTTTCGTTCGCCATTAGGTGATGACACTCCTTAAGGTTAAAGGTAAATTCAAACGCTTATTACTGCATCCAGCTATTACGCTGACTTTGCGTTCATTTATTAGCTTGAATAGCTTAACAGTCAGAAAGTGATTATTGCACAACCAACTCTCTAAAGAAACAAGTTGTATTGCCCGTGTGACATGCAGGTCCTTCTGGAGTTACAAGCGCAAGCAGCGTATCGCCATCACAATCATATAGAAGCTTCTCTAGGTTTTGGAAATTCCCACTGGTTGCACCCTTGTGCCAAAGCTCACTTCTGCTTCTCGACCAAAACCACATCTGTTTACTTTCAAGAGTAAGACGAATCGATTCTTCGTTCATCCAAGCCATCATAAGCACTTCTTTAGTGTTGATGTCTTGCACTATACAGGGGATCAAACCACGGTCATCAAACTTGAGTTCATCCATAAATCTTATGTCCAATCTGACAGATTAAAGCCTCACAGGAATACCATGCCGAGCCATGTCTTCTTTGACTTGGCGGATAGTTAACTCTCCAAAATGGAAAACGCTTGCAGCCAACACAGCGTCCGCTTCGCCTTCAATTATGCCTTCTGCAAAATGTTCAAGCTTACCAACTCCGCCACTTGCAATCACAGGAATATCCACAGCACGAGCCACTGCCCGAGTGAGCGCGCAATCAAAACCTTCCCTGCTTCCATCTCTATCCATACTGGTAAGAAGAATCTCTCCTGCGCCACGCTTTGCCGCTTCACGAGCCCATTCAACTGCATCAATTCCAGTTGCGTTTCTACCGCCAGCAACATACACTTCCCACTTGTCACGACCGCCACTTACAGATTTCGCATCGATTGCAACTATTACAGCCTGTGTTCCAAATGCATGTGCTGCTTTTGTTATAAGCGTAGGGTCTTTAACAGCAGCGGAATTAACAGAAACTTTGTCGGCCCCCGCAGCGATCATTGCACGCATATCGTCAACTGATCTAAATCCACCGCCAACAGTGTATGGAAGACGAAGTTCTGCACTCGCACGACTTGCAAGATCGATGGTTGTTTTCCGCCCATCCGATGTTGCAGTTATATCTAAAAAAATAACCTCATCTGCGCGTTCTTGGTCATAGCGCTGAGCGAGCTCAATAGGGTCTCCTGCATCTTTTAGGTTTACGAAATTTACGCCTTTAACAACGCGTCCATTATTTACATCCATGCAGGGTATGACTCTTTTAGTAAGCAACCTATCTCCTTTAAATCCTATTCAAGCTCATCTAGCGTAATCGGCTTTTCAAGATTACGAGCAAAGCTGGAATCAACCTCGAGAGTGGTTTTGCAGACAGCTACAGCATCTTGAACACTAAACAGTCCATCATAGATTGCGCGTCCAACTATCACGCCTTCTATAGCATCTGACACCTTCGCAAGCTCTTCGATATCATCAAGAGACGCAATTCCACCACTTGCAATCACCGGGTTTCTAAACGACTGCGCCATCTCAACATATGCGGCAGATGCAATCCCTGTTCGCATTCCATCGCGAGCAATATCAGTATATGTAAGGTGCTCATATCCAGTGTCTGCCATGCGCCTTGCAACTTCAAGAGCATTAATGCCAGCACCTTCTACCCAACCTTCAACTTTTACATCCCCTGCATTTGCATCTACACCTGCACAGAGCATTTCTGCACCAAATTCTTCTAGTGCAGCTTGTGCAAAATCAGGGTCTTTAATAAGCGCGGTTCCCAAAACAGCACGTTTGATGCCGAGGTCAGCGAGTACACGCAATGTATCCATTGACCTAATTCCACCGCCAACTTCAATGTTTAACTTCGTAAACTGCAAAATTCGCTTGATCACATCTAAGTTTGAAGGCTTGCCCTCACGCGCTCCATCAAGATCCACCACATGGATCCACTCAGCCCCATCCTCTTCAAAAAGTTGAGCTTGAAGTGCAGGGTCATCATGATAAACCGTTACCTTGGAATAGTCTCCACCTTTAAGACGCACCGCAGCACCATCAAGTATGTCTATCGCTGGAAGAAGATACATATCATTCCTTTCATGTACGTCTGGCAAAGTTTGTCAAATACAACCTTATAAAAGTGAATTAATAAAGACTCTATGAGGACTTTTATAAGGATTTTCTCCAATACAAGTTTGTCATACTAGCCGAACAAAATTCTCCAACAGCTGCATTCCAACATCGGAGCTTTTTTCTGGATGAAACTGTACTCCGAAAGTATTTCCTGACTGTACAGCACATGGAAACGTTACTGAATGGGTAGTGGTTGCTATCGTGTATGTACTATCTGGAGCTATATAAGAATGCGTGAAATAGAAATGCGAGCCATCATCGATTCCAGAAAACAATGGATTGTCATTTGAGGAAAGCTCAACTGAATTCCACCCAACATGCGGAATTTTATATGAGCATCCTGCCTCGTCTGTTTTAGGCATAGCGCGAACAACACCTGGTATTATCCCAAGACCTGCAGTTGGCGTATTGCCATGTGCATGCTCTTCGCCACCTTCAAACATAAGATGCATGCCAAGACATATCCCTAAAAACGGAATTCCACGACCCATAGCATCGAAAATAGCTTCATCCTGTCTGAGCTCCCGCACAGAAGACATCGCATCAGTAAATGCACCGACACCTGGAAGTACGATAGCATCAGCACGCTTTATGTCATCAGGCGAGTCAGTTATACAGGCATCCGCACCTACAAAGCGAAGCCCACGCTCAACCGATTTAAGATTTCCCTTTTTGTAATCAATAACAGCTATCAAGCAAGTTCCTTTGAATTGAGAATTCTAAATAGTTCCTTTAGTAGATGGGATAGCGTTTGCGGCACGCGGATCAATCGACACGGCCTCTCTGAGTGCACGTCCACATCCTTTAAAACAGGCCTCGATCAAATGATGCGCATTTTCGCCTGCAAGCTTTTGCATATGAAGAGTAATCCCTGAATTCGTAGCAAACGCAATGAAGAATTCTTTTGCAAGCTGAGTATCAAATGTAGCGATCGCATCCACTGGAATATCCACCTCCCAATGAAGCTGCCCGCGTCCAGATATGTCCATAGCACTTAAGATAAGCGCCTCATCCATAACGGTCGCATTACTTGAAAAACGTGTAATGCCACGCCTGTCTCCAAGTGCCTCATCTATAGTCTGCCCAAGCACGATGCCAACATCTTCAACAGTATGATGAGCATCAACTTCAATGTCGCCTTCAGCCTTTATTCTGATATCAAACATGCCATGACGCGTAAATGCATTAAGCATATGATCAAAAAACGGAATACCCGTATCAATGTCTGCCTTACCCGAACCATCCAGATCAATACTAACCTGAATGTCAGTTTCATTGGTTGTACGCGCAATGGCAGCACACCTGTTGTTTGAGGTATCAAATGAATCAGTATCTGTATTCCTAATTTCACCTATACGCTTCATGCGTCTTCCCTTCTAAGTGCAAACTCTTTAAGTAAGCTCAAGAATTTATCGTTTTGCTCTGTTGTGCCAACCGTTACGCGAAGTGTACCTTCAAGCAATGGTGCTGTAGAAAAATCACGAATGAGAACTCCTCTATCATAGAGATATTGCCACGCACCTGCTGCATCATCAATTTTGAACAAGATCCAATTTGAATCACTTGGAAACGCTTTGACCCCAGGGATTACCTTCAAAGCTTCCATCATGCGCATACGCTCTTCGATTATCGCCTTGACTCCCGGCTCAAATTCCGAACGATTCTCATATATAACGCTTGCAACAGCCTGACTCATCGCATCCACTGAATAAGGCTGGCGAACTTTTGCATATTGGTCAATTACACCTTTATTAGCAAGAATGTATCCAACACGAAGGCCAGCAAGCGAAAAGGCCTTGGAAAACGTTCGCAGAATGGCAAGGTTTTCGTGACTGTCAAGGTAAGGCCGCATTGTAGATCGCGAGAATTCAAAATATGCCTCGTCAACGAGCACAAGCGCATTTGTTGCATTAAGCAAGCGCTCCAAAAAATCCGTTGGCGCACGAAGACCTGTCGGGTTATTTGGACTTGCAATGATCACATAATTAATCGGATTTTCCGTATCTGAAAGCGCCGCCATAGCCGCTTCTTCATCAATTGAAAATGCGTCATCAGACATTCGTGGGATATCTACAATCTCAGTTCCAGTGAGAATTGCATTTGTCTCATATGCAGAAAATGTCGGAGGAAAATTCAAAAAACGACGCCCAGGGCCTCCCCAAGCAAGCGCCGTATTGAATAACAGTTCGTCTCCACCATTTCCAATAATTACCTGTTCTCGCTCAAGCCCATTTGCCAGAGCAATCAAATCACGAAGACCATTCGCCATAGGATCTGGATATCTATTAAACGGAACCTCCGTAAGCGCGGCTTCAATTTTGTGGCGAAGCTCAGGCGAAACGTCACGTGGGTTTTCATTTGCAGACATAAACGCCTCAGCAGGCAAATACTTCGGATCGTATGGAACTAATCCGTCAAGTCTCGAATTTGGCGCACAAACTTTATTCATTTGCTGACTCCAATGATCTTAAGCGAAGAGCAACGGATTGAGCATGAGCCCAGAGTCCCTCATGCATTGCGATTTGCATAATAGATTTCGCATCCGTTTTCAATGCGTCAGATGAATACTGAATGACCGAACTCTTCTTTACGAACTCATCCACTGAAAGAGGGGAAGCAAAGCGAGCGGTGCCACCTGTTGGAAGCGTGTGGTTAGGTCCTGCAACATAATCTCCTACCGCTTCTGGTGTCCAAGCGCCAAGGAAAATAGCGCCCGCATTTTTAATACTTCCAAGATATTCCATAGCATCCTTTACATGCAGTTCCAAATGCTCAGGAGCTATTACATTCACCGTTTGGATTGCTTGATCCATGTCATTTACAACAATTATTAATCCTTGGTGTGTAAGGGAGCTCTCAGTTATCTCTGCACGAGGGGAATTCCCAAGATGCCGCGTGATTTCGGTTTCAACTTTATCGGCATACTCAGTTGATCCGCAAACCAAATAGCATGCAGCAAGCGGGTCATGCTCAGCTTGTGCCATAAGATCGATTGCGACAAGAGTGGGCTCTGCTGTCTCATCGGCCACAACACACACTTCCGACGGTCCTGCGATCATGTCTATTCCAACATCACCCGAAACCACTTTTTTAGCAGCTGCAACATAAGCATTTCCAGGACCTGTGATCTTATCAACAGCAGGAATCGAATCGGTGCCATATGCAAGAGCGGCAATTGCTTGTGCGCCACCTACTGTATAAACCTCATCGACGCCTGCAAGCTTACATGCTGCAAGAATTGCAGCATCAACTTTTCCAGTTTTAGCAGGCGGTGTTGTACAAACAATTTTCCCAACGCCAGCAACACTTGCAGGTATCGCATTCATAAGAACGGTAGATGGGTAAAGCGCGCGTCCTCCTGGTACATAAATGCCTACTGAATCTAAAGGCGTTACCTTAGCGCCTACAAGCGCACCATCCTCGCGTGCAAAAAACCAACTCTGTTGCACCTGACGCTCATGAAATTCCCTAATTTGAGCTGCAGCCTGGCGAAGGGCATCCATAGTCTCAGGATCAACTTGGTCTTCTGCCTCATCAATTACTTCTTGCGGTACGCGAAAGTCCTTAATATCTACTCCATCGAGTTCCTTTGTAAGGCGACGCAAAACCGCATCCCCACTTCGGCGAACATCCGCAACGATTCGTGTTGCTGTTTCCAATGCTCCCTCATTGAATGCACCTGTTCTATCAATCAATGAGGCTTTAAAGGGCTCTGTTGGTTTCAGTTCGATACGTCTCATGTAATTCGCTTCCTCTTTCACCTTATATTTGCTCTAGTTGTTCAGATCTAATCTCTGAAGCTCAGGTTCGTTTACTCCAATCTTGCATTTCACTACTGCGAAGCTCCTGCAATGGGGTCAAAATCCATATTCGCAACAGCGGATTCAAGCAAGCGCGCTAACTCGATGACCTTATCGTTTGTCCTTAGTAAACACGGATTTGCGAAAAAGCGCGCGGTAGATGACATTACATCTTCAACCACTTCAAGATTGTTTTCTTTAAGCGTAGTTCCTGTCGCAGTAATGTCTACAATCCTATCTGCAAGACCTGTGAGCGGCGCTAGTTCAATATTTCCGTGAAGCTTGACGATTTCAACTTGAATGCCACGTTTTGCAAAATGATCAAAAGCAATATGGGGATATTTCGTAGCAATGCGCATAGAACCTAAACGCTCATAGCGCTTTTGAATTGCACGAGCAGATCCTTTTGGCTCAGCCACAACAAATCTGCATCCACCAAATTTCAAATCCGCAAGTTCAACCACCTGAGCTTGAGATTCCTCCAAAGAATCCCGTCCACATATTCCACAATCTGCCGCCCCTGCGGCTACAAAAGCGGGCGCATCGGATGGTCTTACTATTATGTAGTCGGCAGACTCGGTGCAAATGATTAGCTGGCGCCCTGGGTTATCTAAGCCATCAACATTAAGGCCAGCCTTTTCCAAGCATATAATCGCATCTTTATTAAGTGCTCCCTTTGGAACTGCTATGCGAAGTTTGTTTGTACGCTTGCCAACAGCCGCATCTTCCATTTCAGTTGCTTGCATAACTTGCTCAAGTTCAAACGCAAAACCAGCAGCTGCTTTTGGCTTTCCATATGCGCCTATCGTTGTGTCGTAGCGACCCCCAGACCCAAGCGTTGTGCCTAAATATGGCGAATATGCCTCAAACACAATGCCTGTATAGTAGCCAAATGAACTCATAACTGAAAAATCCACCAAAAGAGAAACATCACACGTATCGTCTTGCTCGGTTTCAGTTACTGCACTTTCGGCTAACTCGGCATCCGATACAGCGTTTGCATCTTTAGTCATCGCAACAATTTCGTTAAATGTTGCTTCGAATTCAGCAAGCCCGGCATCACATCCAAGAGGGGCTGTAATTTTCCTTGCTTCATCGATGGCTTCCACACCACCACGAATTCGAGCAAGCTTCCTTATGGCTTCTGCATATGCAGGAGCAACGCCTTCTGGATTCACATCACAATCAGCGCCTAAAGAAGTTAATCGATCCAGTTCCACAAAATCAGACTTATGGAATGCGCGAAGAACAGCGTCTATCCATTCATCTTTAGCACCCGATCGTGCAAGAAGCGCGCGAAGTGGCGCTACGGTTGCCAAGGCTACACATATGTTTTTGACACCCGAAAGCTTAAGAGACTGAACTAACAAACAAATTAGCTCCGAATCGGTTTTGCGATCAGTTTCACCTACGCATTCAACTCCAATTTGAGTACACTCACGTGCACCCATCGAAGCGTCCCCTTGCGCTTCGCGAAACACACGCTGTGTATAGCGAAAACGACGAGGTGTTTCATCATTTGAGTATCTTGCTGCACACATCCTTGCAACTTGCATAGTTACATCAGGACGCATTGCCAAAAGATCACCTTGAGAATCAAAGAACTTAAAAGGCGATGTCGGAAGCTTAGCTCCCGCTGTCATCACATCCATAACCTCAAGCGTCGGAGTTTCAATTGGCTCAAATCCATGTGAGGCAAATAGATCTTGGACATCGCGAGTTATTCGTTCTCTAGCAGATGCTTCATTTGGCAATATATCCCTAAATCCTATAGGGGTTGCAAGATTCAACTTAGATGCTCCTTAACTCAACGCGACCGTGCGCCTTCTTTAAAGCACACGGTCAGCTGTAAATCGTTTGGGATTGCTACTTTAGCACAGTAGAGTGCTAAAGTGAACCAACTATTTCACAAACTTTGTAATATCTTTTATCAATCCAATCGTTTTGCCAAAAGCTCATTGATGATCTTTGGATTTCCTTGACCTTGCATCTTCTTCATACACTGGCCAACGAAAAATCCAATAAGCCCTGTCTTTCCACCCTTATATTGCTCAACCTTATCTGGGTTTTCTGCAAGCACTTCATCAACTACGGCCTCAATCGCACCCGCATCAGATACTTGAGCCATACCGCGATCCTCCACTATTGCTTTCGGATCCTTGTCTTCATCAAGCACCGCAGCGAATACCTCTTTTGCCTGCTTTGATGAAATCTCATCGCTAACGGTAAGCTTGACGAGTTGTACCGCACGAGCTGGCGTTAAAGCGCATGCTTCAAGAGACGTCTCAGGATTTGCATTTAGCCATGCCGTCACATCATTTATTAGCAAGTTTGCAATCGGCTTAGCAAGTTCTTTTGATGCACCTTCGTTTTCACCTTCTGAAGCATCTGACATACATGCCTCAAAAAACTCAGATACTTCACGGTTTTCTATTAAATGACGCGCATCATATGCAGAAAGACCAAATTCGCTCTCGAATCGTTTTGCCTTATCATCAGGAAGCTCCGGCAATTTTGCACGAACTCCTTCGATAAACTCATCACTTAAATCATATGGAGCAAGATCGGGCTCAGGGAACAGTCTGTAGTCATCAGCGGTTTCTTTTACACGCATGACGATCGTTCGTTTCGCTGATGGATCCCAATGTCTTGTTTCCTGATAAATCACACCACCCTCATCAAGTACTTCAGCTTGACGGCAGATTTCGTACATTAGTCCATCGTGTAAGTTCTTAAACGAGTTCATGTTCTTAAGCTCGGTCTTAGTGCCAAGTTCAGTAGTACCACGACGTCTAAGACTTACATTTCCATCACAACGCAGCGATCCTTCTTCCATTGAACAATCAGAAATGCCAATCGCAAGATAGATTTGGCGAAGCTTCTGCATAAAGAGTCTGGCCTCTTCAGGAGTGCGCAAATCAGGCTCAGTTACAAGCTCAATCAAAGGTGTACCTGCGCGGTTATAGTCAACAAGCGAATGAGTTGCGCCCGCAATGCGTCCTTCATCGCCGCCGATGTGCACCATCTTGCCGGCATCCTCTTCCATATGAATACGAGTAATGCCAACGTGCGCGGTATAGCCATCTTCTGTACGTGTGATGTTTTCTAAAGTGTCCCCCGGCTTCATGTTCTCAAGACCAAATCGCTCAGATGCAGCCGCTCCATCAACATCCAAATCAAGATGTCCGCGCATACAAAATGCAATAGGTCCTTGCGTAGTCTGGAAGTTTTTAGGCATATCCGGATACATATAGTTTTTGCGATAGAACATCGAATGCTTTTCTATATCGCAGTTGGTTGCAAGGCCTGCAAGCACGATCGACTCAATGGCTGCCCGATTCGGCACCGGAAGTGCACCTGGAAGTCCAAGGCAGACAGGACACGTGTGAGTGTTCGGGTCTGCACCAAATTCCAGCTTGCAGTTACAAAACATCTTAGTTTGTAAAGTGGTTAACTCTGCGTGGATTTCAAGGCCGATTACCGGTTCCCAGGTTTTCAAAATTTGCTCGAGTTTTTGCATATTACTCACCCGCCAATCGGTCAGAGTTGCTTGGCGCGTCATTAGAAGCCACTAGACCATCATCTGCAAACTGTGCAGCAATTGGAGCTTTTCCATAAACAGATTCAAGTGCAGCTGCCGCTTGAAGCATATTTTCATCCTTGAATGCAGGTGCGATCAGTTGAACACCAACTGGAAGGTCTGTGTCTCGTCCAAGTCCCAACGGAAACGACATCCCGGCATTTCCTGCGATGTTAATTGAAATCGTATACATATCAGATAGATACATCTCTGTAGGGTCAGTCATTTCCCCAAACTTAAATGCAGTTCTTGGAGCAACTGGGGTCAAAATGCAGTCAACCTTCTTGAATGCCTCTACGTAGTCATTTGTGATAAGCGTACGAATTTGCTGCGCCGGATAGTAATACTTGTCATATACTCCCGCAGATAAAAGATATGAACCAAGCATTATGCGACGTCTGGCTTCCGCGCCAAACCCTTTTGCACGCGATGCATCGTATTGAGAATCCATGTCCGTATGACCCGGATCACAATAGCCATATCTCACAGAATCGAACCTTGCCAAGTTACTAAACGCCTCACATGGGCCAAGCACATAGTATGCACTCATTGCAGCTTTTGCATTAGGTAGTGTTATCTCAACCAACTCCGCTCCCATGCCTTCAAGTTTTAAAGCTGCTTCTTCAACTTTTTCTTTAACCTCTAACGACAAACCTTGTGCTTCAAGAAACTCCGGAACGATACCTATTCTCATTCCCTTGACGCCTTTGTTAAGGCAAGTTTCAAAGTCTGAGTTGTTGTGCTGAGATGTGCAGTCGAGCTCATCGTGCCCTGCGATTGCAGAAAGCACACTTGCTGCATCTTCGACGCTTCTTGCGAAAGGACCTACTTGATCAAGGGAGCTTCCGAAAGCTACAACCCCATATCTAGAAACCATGCCATAAGTTGGCTTGATTCCAATAATGCCGCAAAACGCTGCAGGTTGTCTGATTGATCCACCCGTATCAGATCCAAGCGTTGCTGAAAGCATCCCTGAAGCCACACATGCTGCACTTCCACCGGATGATCCACCTGGCACGCGACCTAAATCCCACGGATTACAGGTCGGTCCAAATGCGCTTGTCTCTGTTGATGATCCAAATGCAAATTCATCCATATTAAGCTTGCCGATAGGAACAGCACCAGCATTTATTGTGTTGCTTATACATGTTGCTGTATATGGCGACACATAATCGCGAAGCATGTTCGATGAACATGTCGTATGAGTGCCCTCAAGGTTCATGTTGTCTTTATATGCAATCGGAATTCCTGCAAGCACACCCAGTTCATCAAACTTGCCTTCCGCGATTGCTTTATCAACTTGTTCTGCAGCAGCAATTGCCATGTTTTCTGTTATTTCAAGAAAGGCATGAATGTCTTTATCTATACGCTCAATATGAGAAAGGGTTGACTGTGCAACCTCCTTGGCAGAAACCTCTTTAGTTTTAAGCAATCCTTGAAGTTCCTTGATACCCATCTGACCAAAGGCTTTTTGTGGACTCATTACCTATCACCTCCGTCTCCAAGGATTGATGGTATGAGAAAGCATCCGTCCTGTTTTTGCGGTGCATTGGAAAGCGCCACGTCTTGTGTAAAGCTCTCTGTAATTTCATCGTCACACATAACGTTTGAAAGACCTCCGATAGGATGAAATGTTGGCACTACCCCATCGAGGTCATATTCAGTTATGGGCTTTAAACTATCTATGATCGAATTGAGATCAGTCGTCATCTGACCAATCTCATCTTCTGAAAGCCCAATGCGAACATATTCAGCAATATCGCGCACATCGTCTTTAGTTAAATGATCTGCCATGAAGTCTCCTTGCATATTTATAGGTAAACCGGAATTCTCCTAGAGTTACACATTGAACTTGAAATGCATTACATCGCCATCCTGCACGACGTAGTCTTTACCTTCTTGGCGAAGCTTGCCGGAAGCTCGACAACCTGCTTCTCCACCATATTCAACATAGTCATCAAAGCTTGCAGTTTCTGCCTTGATGAATCCTCTCTCAAAGTCAGAATGAATTGTCCCTGCAGCTTGAGGCGCTTTAGCTCCTATAGGAATTGTCCAAGCACGGCTTTCGGTTTCCCCTGACGTAAAGAACGACTGCAATCCTAAAAGCTTATAAGCCTCCTGCACAAGGCGAGCAAGCCCTCCTTCAGTAAGCCCCATAGCCTCAAGGTATTCCTTCGCCTCATCAGGATCTAATTCAGCAAGATCAGCCTCAACTTTGGCAGAAATCGCCACTGGTTTCAGGCCATCAATATCCGGAAGATCAGCCCCTAAAGCATCCTCATCGACATTGGCAACATAAAGCATCGGCTTCATAGTGAGCAGATGCAAATCGTAAAGCTCATATTGCTCATCCTCATCAAATCCAAGCGTACGAGCACGATGTCCTTCGTTTAATCCTTCAAGGGCGCGCTTTGCAACATCTAGCTTTGCGGAAGCCGCTTTGTCACGTTTCGCTTCTTTTTCAAGGCGAGGCATGGCTTTTTCAAGTGTTGCGATATCGGCAAGTATGAGCTCAGTCTTTATGGTTTCTACATCAGATAACGCATCAACTTTGCCTGCAACATGCACCACATCTGGGTCAGAGAAAAATCTAACCACTTCACATATTGCATCAGTCTCGCGAATGTTTGCCAAAAATTGATTCCCAAGTCCTTCGCCTTGGCTAGCTCCCGCAACAAGGCCAGCAATATCAACAAACTCAACAGTTGCTGGAACAATGCGAGCAGGATTATCAATATTTGCAAGAGCATCTAGACGCTTATCAGGTACAGGCACAACGCCAACGTTTGGCTCAATCGTTGCAAAAGGATAATTCGCAGCAAGACCGCCTTTGTTGGTAAGCGCCGTGAACAACGTGGACTTGCCCACATTGGGCAACCCCACAATTCCAATAGAAAGAGCCATGAAAGATACTCCTCGAAAGTCAAAATGAAAAAACGACCGTCAAAAGACGGCCGTTTCATGATAGCGCAAATGTCTCTTCGCAATCGCTACATACTAAATAGACCGAACTGGGCGGCCACGTAGGCAACCAAGATCACCGCCACCAACACAGGGGCGATGAACCTGATCATCACTGTCCATGTCTTTTCCAACTTGAAGGGGCTGGAAATCTTCACCTCATCAACAATGGCCTTGGGCTTGATGATCCAACCCACGAAGATGCAGGTAAGCAACGCCACTATAGGCATTAGTACCGAGTTGGAGATGAAGTCGGCAAAGTCGAGCATGCTACTGCCAGCTCCCAAAGGCTCAATGAACGACAGCCCGTTGTAGCCGGCGTTTATGATGGCACCGGCAATCACCACGAATGCGATAACGATGCCCAGCGCCTTGGCGCGAGTGCACTTCATGCCGTCTTGCACGATAGACACCAGCGTCTCGGCAAGAGAGATTGCGCTGGTAAGCGCCGCGAATAGCACCAGCAGGAAGAACAGAAATCCCATGACAGTGGCCATGCCGCCCATATCAGCAAACACGTTGGGCAGCGTGATGAACATGAGAGATGGACCTGCCTTAGCTGCAACGGCGTCACCCGAGCCCACCGCCACGAAAGCAGCAGATACGATAAGCAGACCGGCGATGAAGGACACACCCAGGTCGAAGAAACCAATGCGGGTAACAGACGAGGTAAGGCTGTCCTGTTTGCGCATATAGGAGCCGTAGGTGATCATGATGCCCATGGCCAAAGACAGGCTGTAGAACATCTGACCCAAAGCCGAAATGAATAACTCCGGCGAGAGTTTGCTGAAGTCGGGAGTCAGGTAGTAGGCCGCCCCCTCCAAAGCGCCGGGCATGGTGAGGGTGTAGATGGCGATGCCGACGGCCATAATGATAAGTGCCGGCATCATCACTAGGTTGGCCTTCTCGATACCGCCCTTAACGCCCAAGCCCACAATAATGAATACCAGAGCCATAAACACCAGCATCCAAATGTAGCTCTCCACATTGGATGTGATGAAGCCAGTGAAGAAATCGCCGCCATCGGCTAGCGCCTCAGGTCCATTTACGATGTACGCTGCCGTGTACTTTGTCACCCAGCCGCCAATGATGCAGTAGTACGGAGTAATGATGAAGGGCACTGCTGAGGCAAGCACACCAATAAAGGCGTACTTCTTTCCAAAGGCCTTAAATGCCCCGATAGCGCTTTGGCCGGTTTTGCGTCCGAGCGCTGTTTCCAACAGCAGCAACGATACGCCAAAGGTGAATACCAGCAGCACGTAAGTGAGCAAGAAGGTGCCTCCGCCATACTTAGCCGCCAAATAGGGGAACCGCCACATGTTCCCAAGACCTACAGCAGAAGCAGCTGCCGCTAATACAAATGCCCACTTGCCAGACCATGATGCACGGGCAGGCTTTTCCATGGCAGCTTTATTTTGGCTTTCCATCGAACTCCGATCATCTAAACAACGTAATTTATAGATGCAGCACAGAATGTACGCACAAACAAATTGCATTAAGCGCAATTAAATCGCGATCAATGCATCCCGAATGCATACATCAGCTTTGTGCCAGATGATTATAGCGATCGAACAACGCCTATCTGTAGTCTACACTCCACAAAATAAGGCCATTGGCTGGTGCATTCTGCCCAGCAGCTTTCCTGTCTTTTGCAGCTAGCACATCAGAGACCCAAATAGGGTCTTTATGCTTGCGACCAACTTCAACAAGGGTGCCAACTATTGTCCTTACCATAGAGTGCAAAAAGGCATTTCCTTTGATGGTTATTACCAAAATGTCAGACTCAGCTATTTTGAGTTCATCTATCGTGATTTTTTCAACAAACCTCATGGTTGTTTTGCCTTCGGCAGATGCAGCCATGCAGAAACTCTTGAAGTCATGCTCCCCTATTAAATAGGACGCTCCCTCGCGCATTGCTTGTTTGTTGAGGGTATGCGGTATATGCCATGTAAAAGCATTTAAGAATATGGAAGGGACATCTTGATTACAGATGAAGTATTTGTAAGTTCTAGCTTTCGCATCAAAGCGTGCAGAAAAACCAGCAGGTTGCTTGCCAATATCACGAATAACAATGTGGTCATCAGTGAGCGCATTCATTGATCTTCTAATCGTTTTAAGATGTCTGTCCTCTAATTCTTCAGGCGCAATTTCAAAACTAACGACTTGCCCCAACGCATGCACACCAGTATCAGTTCTTCCCGCGCAAACTGTAAGAACCTCACGATGAAAAAGAAGCGACAACGCATGCTCAAGTTCACCTTGCACAGTAGAATGCCCAGGTTGCCTGGCAAATCCACAAAATGGGGATCCGTCATATGAGACAACCATTGAATAGCTCTCCGGTGTAGACATATCTTCAGTAGACATATCTTCAGCAGACATACCCTCGGCAGGCAGATCCTGAGTGGTTATACTCTCGGCAGACATGTAAAGCTGGCCTTAGGAAACTGCTCGCCCGAACAGCTGAGTAATCTGCTTACGTAATACCGCAGATTCTGAATCCACTTTGATCGGAAGTTCGGCTCTAAACTTACGACCATCTTCTTGGCGAACCAAAAGAACAACACCATCACGGCCAGGGAAGGACTTCAAGATATCACTTAGTCTCATAGATTTGACTTGGTCAAATTCCGCTGACTTCAGCTTAATCTCTAAATGCCCTGATCCTTTGCTCTTCTTGGCGTCAGCATCAGTTAGGGTCAGCTCATCAATCTTATTTGCAATTATCTGTGAACCGCGATCGGTTACTTCGAATTTTCCACGAATTTTAACAATAGCATCTTCACGGAGAACATTTGCTACCTTCGAATAGTCAAAGACAATACAATCCATGATGCCGCTAACATCTTCTAGCTGGAAGTTCGCCATCAATTCGCCATTGCGCTTGGGTCTAGTTGAAACATTTGAAATAAGCCCCACAAAAGTGCCATTAGGGATGTCTTTTTTAGAATCATTTAGCTCGCCCATCGTAAACTTTGACATCTTAGCAATTGCGTTCTCATAAGGAGATAACGGATGATCCGAAACGTAAATTCCTAAAACTTCCTTTTCGAATTTCAGGAGTTCGCGCTTTTCCCACTCAATACCATCGGGAGCTGGAATTTCAATTTCAAAACCAGAATCCTCAACATCTGCAAACATATCAAACATAGATACTTGGCCACAGTCGGTATCGCGTTGACGCTTTGCAGCCTCTTCAATAAGCGGCGTTTCTGAGCAGAAATACATCAACTGACGGCGCGTATATCCAGTTGAGTCAAACGCACCGGATTTAATTAGAGCTTCAATTGCTTTTCTGTTCACTACATGGTTATCAATCCTGTTTACAAAGTCATGCAGTGAGCTAAACGATCCTGACTTTTCACGCTCAGCAACGATTACCTCTGCAACATTTCTACCGATTCCACGCACGCCCATAAGGCCAAAGCGAATTCCAGCCTCAACTGGCGTGAACTCAACATTTGAGGAATTTACATCAGGCGGCAATACCGGAGTTCCATTGTGATTGCAGCTTGCAATGTAGTGAATCAGTTTGTCAGTTTTTCCCATGTAGCTGGAAAGCACAGCAGCCATGTAGTCATTCGGATAGTATGCCTTCATGTATGCAGTACGCATAACCAAAATCGCATAAGCTGCAGAGTGCGATTTGTTAAACGCATACTTCGCAAACTTTTCAGCGTCGGTCCAAATCTGCTTTGCAATTTCTAACGAAAAGCCATTATCAACAGCGCCAGAGTTCCAATCCTCTTGGAGCTCTTTCATTACATCAAGCTTCTTTTTACCCATAGCCTTACGAAGCTTGTCAGCTTTTCCAGCAGAAAACCCTGACATGGCCATTGAGATCTGCATGATCTGTTCTTGATAGACCATCGTGCCATAGGTTTCTTCAAGGATAGGACGCAGGCGGTCGTCGTAATAATGAACAGCTTTCCTGCCGCTTGCAACTTCCACATAGTCATCAACCATTCCAGACTCAAGAGGACCTGGGCGGTTAAGAGCAATGGATGCAACAATATCTGAAAATCGACTCGGTGGAAGACGCTTGAAAAGACTTACATACAGAGCACTTTCAACCTGGAAAAGTCCATCCATGTTACCTGAGCGCATAAGCTTGAAGGCTTCTTCATCGTTGGTTGGAATTTCTTCAGGAATGATCTTTTTACCTGTACGAGCCTCGACATTCCTACATGCACGAGAAAGCACACCGAGTGTTCTAAGACCCAAGAAGTCCATTTTCAAAAGCCCAAGCTCTGGTGTGTAATGACCATCGAACTGGGTGATAATAAGGCCATCTTTGGTATCGCGTTTCATGGGAACGTGATCAGACATTGGGTCGCGACAGATGATGGTTGCGCAAGCATGTACACCTTCTCCGCGCACATGACCTTCAATCGCAAGCGCAGCATCTAAGACAATGCGTGTTTCCTCTTCGTTATCATATGCTGCCTTCATCTCGGCATTTTTTTCCATCGATTCCGCAATGCTTATGCCTAGCTCATCAGGAATCATTTTCGCAATGCGGTCACCTGTAGAGTACGGATACCCCAGCACGCGCGCTGCATCCCGAATGGCATTTTTTGCCTGCAATACACCAAATGTGATCACGTTTGCCACATGATCTTCGCCATATACGTCTTTAATATGCTCAATAACTTCACCGCGGCGTTCATCGTCGAAGTCAACGTCAATATCAGGCATCTCCACACGTTCAGGCGATAAGAAGCGCTCAAATAGAAGACCATTCGATAGCGGATCAAGGTCGGTAATACCCATCGCATAAGCAACAATTGCGCCTGCCGCTGATCCACGACCAGGGCCAACACCGATACCTTGCGAGCGCGCCCATTCGATATATTCCTGAACAATCAAGAAGTAGGCCGGAAACCCTTGTTGAATAATGACAGACATCTCATAGTCTGCACGCTCTTGCACTTCTTGAGGTACTGGATCCCCGTATCTACGAACAAGGCCTTCCTGTACGCGCTTTCTAAACCAGGACTCATCAGTCTCCCCTTCAGGAAGCGGAAACTTAGGAAGGATAATCTCACTTTCAAGCTCTACGTTGCACTTCTCAGCAACCTCAATGGTGTTATCGCATGACTCGGGAAAATCGGCCAGAGCTTCACGCATCTCCTCTTCGGTCTTCATGTAGAACTGGTCGTTTTTAAACTTAAAGCGATCAGGGTCCGATAAATTAGACTTCGTACCTACGCATAGAAGAATGTCTTGTGCATAAGCATCTTCCTGTAAAAGATAATGAAAGTCGTTTGTGGCTATAGTCTTAAGACCTGCATCTTTTGCAACGCGAGCAAGTTGCTTATTAAGCTCAGTTTGAGATGTTCCGTTGTCGGTTTTTATTCCTTGGTTTTGCAGTTCGATATAAAAGTCGCCCTCGTCAAAACATGACGCGAATGTATGAGCCCATTCCAAAGCCTGCTCGTATTGGCCATTATCAAGCATCTGCGGAATGATGCCTGCAATACAGGCAGACGACCCGATTATCCCATGGCCATACTTTTTCAACTGAGACAAGGTAGTGCGAGGGTTGTAGTACTTATTGTCAACATTTGATTCCGAAACCAACTTTAAAAGGTTGTGATAACCCTCATTTGTCTTTGCGAGTAAAAGCAAATGGAAAAGCTCCGGACGTCTGTCACGCTTTAGTTCCTCATCTGTTGTGAAGTAAACTTCGCATCCATATATCGGCTTTACGCGAATACCCGTTTCCTTCTCAACCGCATCACACGAATCGCGAAGTTCAACCATTCCATGCATGACACCATGATCTGTTACAGCAACTGCTGGCATCCCCAAATCAGCTGCACGACGTACCATATCTTTTATATGTGTTATGCCATCGAGCAGTGAA
This sequence comes from uncultured Eggerthellaceae bacterium, assembly GCA_964631345.1. Lineage (GTDB taxonomy): Bacteria > Actinomycetota > Coriobacteriia > Coriobacteriales > Eggerthellaceae > MGBC163016. The sequence goes on from CAZVWE010000004.1 coordinate 39,435, forward strand.
TACTCGGTGTGATTGTGTAAATGGACAAACGCCATATCTTGAGCCTCTTATTCTATTTATATGCGTTCTATTGTGTTTTTGGTTGCGTTTCGCATAGATTTACGATAGACCGTAATCATAGCAAGATTAGGTTTGCTTGACACCGGCAAATATGATTTTATGCAAAGCTCTCCACAATATTTTGAGATTGCTTTTGAATTTGCTATTAAGAATGAAAAGTAAATTAGAAGTATTAATTCAACATTAAAAAGGATACGCAATGGCAACATCTCGACTGGCTGTAATAAGCGATACACATGGAACACTTCCTGATGCAGTTTTTGACTTATTTAATGGAGATTGGAGTCAAGAAGATCTTCATCAAGCAATAATAAAAGCCACCACAGTAAAGCAAGGTAAAAACGGAGACATCAGTTTAGTCGAAACAAACGATTCGCTAATTAAACCATGCAAAGCAGACATGATAGTTCATGCAGGAGATATAGGATCTCAAAGCATACTGGATCAACTAGAGGCAATAGCACCAACAATTGCTGTTCTTGGCAACAATGATTACGAACGCTTAATATGCAGTGATGGAGAAGTTAAAGATTACCGAAGCTTTAAAGCTTATGGAGTAGAAGTCTTCGTTCAACACATTCCGCAGGATATGGAAATTTCACTTCAAGGTCGCCCTCCTCTTCGACCTGCAGTGGTCAAACATGCAATAGACTTAGCTATACACGGTCATACACACGTTCCACGATTGGAAGTGTCTCATTCACGCATTACACTCTGCCCAGGTTCCCCCACGCGTGCAAGAAATAACAGTGGGCACACATGCGCATTGGTGGATATTGAAAACGGAGAAATAAAACAACTTGCGCTTATTCGCTTACCTTAAACACTAAGAAGGCAGGTTAATCCACACAGACTTAACCTGCCATGACCACAAATAACTAAATATCAATACATCGTGTAGCTAAAGATTTTCCTAATGCATCTGAGTGTGTAGTTATAAGTAATCCCAAATTGCGTTTTTCTGCTTCTTCTTTCAATACATGCCAGATGCGCGCCTGGGTTAATGCATCGAGCATTGTAGTTACCTCATCGGCTATCAAATACCTTGGATTTGCCAATAAAGCACGTGCGATACAAAACCTTTGCATCTCCCCACCAGATAGTTCATGCGGAAATCTTGCCATCCACTTTTCTTTAATCCCAAGATGTTTCACCAAATGCTCAGGGAATTCATATGAGTTACCATTAGCCTCTTTCAAGCTATCTTTCATGCGCATGCGCGGATCCAGTGCAAGTTCTGGATGCTGTCCCACATATTGGACAGGTGAAATTCCTGTCTTTGGCAAAGGCTGACCGTCAACAAAAACGTATCCAGATTGCGGCAATAAATATCCGGACAACAACTGGCATAATGTAGTTTTCCCGATTCCTGACTTGCCACGTAGCCACACAATTTCTCCTGGATTTATCTCAAGGCTCACACCATTGATAATCCGATTTGCTTTTAGCGAATATGCAAATGATATGTTTTGTGCTTCGAGCATTTACAAGTGCGCCTCCGCATCCATATTTTCATGAAGACCCTGCTCTGGCATTGCGTTTAATAACGCTTGTGAAAACGGATGTCGCAAATTGCTCATTAATTCATTCATAGACGTAAATTCTCGAGCATCAAATTCTTCAACAACTGTGCCGTCTGCAAACACAGCGATTCGATCTGCATATTTCAGAGCAAGTGCAATATCGTGCGTAATCAATAGCACCCCACAACCGCCTGCCGCAAGCGCCCTCAAATCCATCATAGCCTGATCTGCGAGTTTTGCATCAAGGCCTGGAGTTGGTTCATCTGCAACCAAAAGTTTTGGATTTTCCATCAACTCACAACACAAAAGCACACGCCGCGCCATTCCACCTGAAAGCTCATGTGGAAACATCTTCTCAACGGAGGGCTGTAGCCCATAGCGCGCAAACAGTTCCCTTTGCCTTTTCACGCAAGCATCCAATCCAATACGATTCTTAGCAACTAGGCGAACCTGTTTGCCGACTCTCATCAAAGGATCAAGCGCATTAACGCTCTGCGGAATATAGGCTATGTTATGCCCTCTGAGATTAGCGAGCGCCGATGCATCTAATGTGCGCCCCTCAAATTCAATAGTTCCATATACAGTTTCATTAGGATCAAATATGCCAAGTATAGCATCAGCCAAAAGCGTCTTTCCCGAACCGGATGCTCCCACTATTGCCACAAGTTCTCCAGCGCCAACCTCTAAAGAAAGACTATTGATCACGTTGGTATCTATCTGATCGGATGAGAAATTATGGCCTTTTTTTACATCGTACATGCGAAATGAAATTGTGAGATTTTTAACAGAAAGCAGTGGAGTTTTTTCCTGTGCTGCCACTTGCTCTTCCAATTGAGCGGTAGCTTGTTCTTCCAATTGAGCTGCCACTTGTTTTTTCTCCTGGGCTGTCTCTTGTTTTTTTTGCTGAGCAATTCATAATTACTCCTGCGCAGTAAAAGGATCAACCACTTTGCGAAGCGATGATCCAATTGCATCAAATAGAAACACCACAACAATTAACGCAATACCAGGAAACACCGCAAGCCACCAAAGTCCTGTTGTCAGATATGTCATTGATTCTGAGAGAATAATTCCTATAGCAGGCACATCTGGGGATAATCCAAATCCTAAAAATGTGATGGCTGCTTCATGCAAAATCGCATGTGGGAACAAAAGAACCAAACCCACTAAAAATTGCGGTAATACAAACGAAAGCATGTGCGTACATGCGATCTTAAACCACGATTGTCCAAATTTTCTAGCAGCCATAACATACTGAGAAGACCTACACTGCATCACTTCAGCTCGTACAACACGTGTAAGCGATCCCCAATGCGTTAACGCAACGCCAATTGTCACACCCCAAAATCCCTTTCCTAAGGAAAACGATATAAGAATCAGAAGTACTATATGTGGTACACCCATCAAAAGATCCACAAGCCAGCAAACCACTGCATCCACCCATTTACCTCCAAGTGCGGCCGCGCACCCAAGCACAAGCGCTATGGCGGATGAAAGAATCGCTGCGAAAAGGCCAATAGATATACTCGTTGACAGGCCAGCAATTGTTCGGATAAACATATCACGACCCATCCAATCGGTTCCAAAAGGATGCGCAAACGATGGTGGAAGTTTTGCCTGAGAAAAATCTGTCACCATCGCCTGGTTTTGCAGCAAAAAACCAACGATCATCACAATAAGAAGAATCGCACTACACACAATCGCTAATATGCTTGCAAATTTTCTGTTAGGAACAAGTCTATTTACAGGAAGATGCAAAGAAGAACCACCAAATGCACAAGGCGGCACACCATGTGAGGACGTTGCGACGGATTCGGCGGATTCTTTAGATGCCTGCTTGTGCAATTTCGTTAAAGGCATCATAGTGTTGCCTCTATCTTCTTACCTGAAGCAATACGAGGATCTATAACCCCATAAAGGATATTTGCGCACAGATTGCCCCCAAACACCAATATTGCAGACACAAGTGCAATGCCTGCAAGAAGCGCCACATCTCCCCCAATGCCAGCCGTCACAGCAGCCTGACCAAGACCAGGGTAGCTAAACACCTGTTCAACCAATACAGACCCCCCAAATATTTCTGCAATTTGGGAAAACTGAATCGTAATAGCCGGAATTATCAGATTTCGAAGTGCATGCTTATATATAACTTCACGCTTACTTTCCCCTCGTGAAATAGCAAAGCGCACATAAGGCGATTGCATAACATCTATTGTTTTCTCACGTGTATGAAGTGCCACATTTGCAACACCAACAATCGATAGTGTGATAGCCGGAAGTGCCAAGTGAGTAAGCGCATCTATAAAAGTCACATCAGCTGCGGATTTACCAATCGGAGCGGAAAATCCAATCGGAAACCAGCCAAGACATACCGAAAATATAATCAACATCAAAAGTGCAATCCAAAATGTAGGACTTGCTGCCAACACAAAACAGTACGCTTTCACGATACGATCCACCCAGCTATCGCGATGTGTTCCAGCTAAAACTCCTAACAAAAATCCTAGGATCCCACTTACAACCCAAGCGATAGACATTAATAACAAAGAATTCAATGCGCGCTCAGCGATAACTTCACTAACAGGTGCGTTATATCTCAAAGATATTCCCATATCCCCTTGAAACAACGCAGAAAGCCACATGAAATAACGCTCCAAAAGCGACCCGTCGTGTCCCCAGTAAGAACGTAGTTCAGCTAACTTTTCGGATGACATACTAGCAAGAGATGCCTGTCCCACATTTGCTTGTACAGGATCCACTGGAGATAAAGCAACTAAAGCAAACACGACAAAGCTGACTGCTAACAGCAACAATGCAAACCGAATAATCTGTCCGAATAGATATCGTGCCATGGAATCTTTACCAATGCCACCTATCGACGTTATTGATAAGTGACCACCCATGTCCATGCGGATGGGGCTTTTGTTCAGCAACAACAAGACCATCGCGCTTGAAGTACAAGTGATCTACATTACAAATCCAAACCCAACTTGCACCACCTTGGGGTGCAAAACCCTCGGTTCCATCCCATTGAGCAAGCTTCCATTCTGTATATGATTCATCAATCAAAGGTGCTGCAAGCGCTGCATCTAAATGTGTGTCGATAGCTTCTGATGAATAGTCTGCATAATTTTGTTCCGAAGATGAGTAATGTAAGTTATATACCTCGATCGGGCTATTTGACCCCCATCCCCAAAGAACGGGATCGGTGAACTCATGCATATAAATTCCGTCTTGGTCATAGCTCCATGAGCTACCAATTGGGTTTACCTCAATCCCAACCTCTTTCATCTGATTTGCGAATTCATTAGCCAAGGCTTGTCGTACTGAATCGCTGGCAGCATAGTAAAGATCAAAGGATGCTCTTTTACCTTCCTTTTCAAAAATACCATCTTCACCTTCTGTCCAACCAGCACCTGTAAGTTCAGCGCGTGCCGCATTCAAATCGAATTCGACTTCCATAGCAGGGTTATACCAAGGCATTCCGTCTGACACACTAAAGGCCTTTGTTCCATACCCACTAAGCACATTCTCAATCATCGCATCGCGATTAATCCCTAGGTTTATTGCACGGCGCACCGCAATATCAGAAGTTACATCGTTTCCAGCAGGTAAGGCCATATCCCCTTCTACTACTTTTAAGTTCCCAGTTTCAATTGAAGGAAGAGATATGCCTCGAGAGTCAACTGATGCGCAATTGAGAACCGTATAGTTTTCAGGATGAGCACTGTCAACCAGAGTTGCCGCAGTGTATGCCACATCTGCAACACCAGAATTTGCAGAAGCAAGGGATGCATCTTCATCCATAAAAAGCACAATCACGCGCTCCATTAAAGGCGTTTCTCCGTAATAATCAGGATTGGCTTTTAAGATAACTTGCTGTCCTTTATCCCACTGCTCAAGCATATATCTCCCACTTCCAATGGGATTTGAGCCATATGTTTGAGCATCATAGGCATGCTCTGGCACGATACCTACAACAGCAAGGGTATAAAGCATTGCGTTATATGGTTTCGTAAGATGAAAAACCACAGTCGTTTCATCTATTGCCTCAGCATTGTCAATCATAGAAAGGTCAGCCTCAGACGCAGGATTTTCATTGATGCCATTAATCGTGAAAGCAACATCTGCTGCTGTTAAAGGCTCGCCATCGGTAAATTTAACATCGTCTCGAATGTTGAATGTCCACGTAAGACCATCATCTGAGCACTCATAAGATGTGGCAAGGTCATTCACAAACTCCATATCGGTGTTTGTCGTAAATAACGTGGATTGGATCAAAGGCTCATGTACGTGTTCGCCGCATCCCCATGAAAAAAGAGGATCAAAGCCTGCCGCTGGTTCAGAGGAAGTAGTCATCGTTACGATAACTTGCGAAGAATCCCCTGACGCAGAACCTCCTTGCATACCAGAAGAAGCTTGGGATTCATTAGTGCTTGCGCCACCAGCACATCCAACTAGCGATCCACAAGTAGCACAGGCCATAGCAAAGATTCCAGCAGATTCTAAAAATTGCCTTCGGGTTATGGACATTTAGTTCTCCTTAAATGTAGTGTTACGCATTTTATTTTCATAACATTGTTACGGTTGCCGAAAGTGTAACACTATTAATGCCCCATCTCTTCTTCAATTGGTAAACGGAAAACATAAGAGAGCAATGCCAAGAACTTCTAATTTTTATTTACTTGAATATCTAAATAAGAATGAGCGTAGTACTTGCGAAATTGAGGTTTAGGTTGCACAAATTCGGAGGGGCGACTCCTTTATGGAATCGCCCCTCTCAAAACAGGCTCAAAACTTAACTTAAAGGAAATCTAACAAACTCACATCGAGGCAATGCGATGTATTCTAGTCCACAGACCCCTTCTTTACATAATCAAGCTGCATCTCGTACCATTCCAGTCGAGCACGGCTTGTCTCAAGCTCTGCATCTCCCTGATCTGTTGAATCTTGTGCCGTTTCCGACTCAAGCTCTTCGATATGCGCCCGCATCTCTTTTGCCTTCTCAGCAATCTCTTCAGCGTTAATGTCGTCCACATTTACACCAAAGCGACCAAGAACAATCACACGATCGTGATAGACCTGAGATGCACCTTCATACAGCAGGAATTTACGCTGTTCGCGCCCATCCTCATCAAGGTTAAGTGTAAGTACACCACCACTTCTGTTTGATGCTACAAGCATCGAGTGACCTGGCAAAACACCGTAGTATCCCTCAACACTTGGCACGTTCGCATAAGTGATCTCGCCTGAAAAAAGCTCACGCGTTGGAATAGCAACTGTGCAAAGCATGGTCGCCATTATGCCTCATCCTTCTGCATCTCTTCGTAAGCCGCATAAACATCCTCAATTGGGCCTTTGTTTACGAAGCATTGCTCAGGGATGTGGTCACACTTGCCATCCAAGATCTCCTTGAATGAACGAACTGTGTCCTCGATCGGAACATATACACCAGGCATGCCTGTAAAGACCTCAGCTACATGGAATGGCTGACCCAAGAACTTCTGAATCTTACGGGCACGGTTAACTGTAAGCTTCTGATCTTCTGAGAGTTCATCCATACCAAGAATAGCGATGATGTCTTGAAGGTCTTTGTATTCCTGCAAAATTTGCTGAACGCTAACTGCAACGTCATAGTGCTCTTGGCCAACGATCTCAGGGTCGAGGGCTCGAGATGTTGAGTCAAGCGGGTCAACTGCAGGGTAAATTCCGAGCTCAGCAATACCACGAGACAAAACTGTCTTTGCATCCAAGTGGGTAAATGTTGTTGCAGGAGCAGGGTCTGTCAAGTCGTCAGCAGGAACGTATACAGCCTGTACAGACGTAATAGAACCTGTTGTTGTAGAACAAATTCTTTCCTGCAAGTCACCCATCTCAGTAGCAAGTGTTGGCTGATAACCTACAGCAGAAGGCATACGACCAAGAAGTGCTGATACCTCTGATCCTGCTTGGGTGAAACGGAAGATGTTGTCAATGAACAACAAAACGTCTTGACCCTGATCACGGAAGTATTCAGCTTCGGTCAGTCCTGCTAGGCCAACACGAAGACGAGCTCCTGGAGGCTCATTCATCTGACCATATACAAGACAGGTCTTCTCAATAACTCCAGATTCGGTCATCTCAAGATAAAGGTCGGTACCTTCACGGGTACGCTCACCTACACCGGTGAATACTGAAGTACCACCATGCTCTTGAGCAAGGTTGTTGATAAGTTCCTGAATGGTAACTGTCTTGCCTACACCTGCGCCGCCGAAAAGACCAGTCTTTCCACCCTTAACGTATGGCTCGATGAGGTCAACAACTTTAATACCTGTCTCAAATGTCTCCGTTGACGTAGTAAGTGTGTCAAATGGCGGAGCTGGATGGTGAATAGGCATCCACTCAACATTTTCAGGCATTGGCTTTCCATCAACTGGCTCACCCATTACATTCCAAATGCGGCCAAGAGTTTCTTTGCCCACTGGCATCATCATAGGTGCGCCTGTATCCACGGCGTCTACGCCGCGAACCAGTCCGTCAGTAGAAGTCATAGCAACGGTACGGACGATATCGCCTGGCAGCTGGGTTTCAACCTCAAGGATAGTTGAAAAATGTCCAGCTGGTGTCTCAGCGTCAACTGTTAGAGCGTTGTAGATTGCCGGCATTTGCTCCGGCGGAAACTCAACGTCTACAACAGCGCCAACGACACGAACTACACGGCCGGTTGCTCCGTTTCCCTGACTCCTTTCTTTATAAATTTCTTCTGCCATTTATTCCTCCAAAGCTGCGGCGCCACCGACGATCTCATTGATCTCAGTTGTGATTGCGCCCTGGCGTACTCTGTTGTAGAGACGTGTCAAAGTTGACACCATCTCATTGGCGTTATCTGTCGCCGACTTCATGGCGTTTCGACGTGCACCTTGCTCGCCTGCGGCCGAGTCTATCAACGCATAGTAAACAGTGGTGCGAAGGTAAGCCATCATTAGGTATAGCATCACAGATTCTGCATCAGGCTCAAAATCAACATCCCCTGGAAGTGCCTCAAGATCTTTCTCACGGAAGTCCTTGAAGATGTCTTCTTCCTTGGTCTCATTCAAGCCCAAAAGCTCTGCGTAGCGCTCATCGCTTAATGGCAAAACTTGTTGCTCAACAAGCCTTTGCTCAGCTGCATTCTTTGCATGGTTGTAAACGATGTAGACCTCATCAAGTGCATCTGTTCTGTAAGCATCACTTACATACACAGAAATCTGTGAGGCTTCCTCGTATGTCGGGTCAGCCGAAAACCCTGCAAACTCGAATACAGGCTTAATGCCACGATAGCTAAAATACCCTATGGCCTTCTTGCCACATGCAGCAACTTCTACCTCAAGTCCTTCGCGCTGCTTTTCGTTCATGAGCTTTTCGGCGTGCTTCAACACATTTGAGTTAAAACCACCAGCAAGTCCACGATCCGATGCAACAACGATAATCAATACTCGCTTTTTCTCATCATGAGTCTTAAGCAAAGCATCTGTGTCAACAGGTGTGTTGCGTGCAGTAGTAATCATCATGTCAGAAAGCGCCATTGCCCAAGGGAGCGCATTTTCCATACGCTCGGACGCACGGCGTATCTTAGCAGCAGCGACCATTTCCATGGTGCGCGTAATCTGCTTCGTAGACGATACGGAGTTAATGCGTCTTTCTATGTCGTGAAGGTTGGGCATCTACCTCACCTTATTCCGTAGCTGCAAAGGAAAGCTTGAACGCAGAGATTACCGAGTTCATCTTTTCCTTAATCTCGTCGGTGAGCTTGCCTTCACTTACGATGTCAGAAAGAATCTCTGGATTCTTCGCACGTACAGAATCAAGAAGCTCTGTACGGAAGCGAACAACATCGCTAAGCGGCAGATCGTCTAAGTAACCCTCGTTGCCAGCAAAAATCGCAAGCACCTGCTCAGCAACTGGCATTGGCATATAGCGGCCTTGCTTTAGAAGCTCGGTCATGTGAGAGCCACGAGTTAGCTGATCTTGGGTTGCCTTATCTAAGTCAGATCCGAATTGAGTAAACGCCTGCAACTCACGATAAGATGCTAGATCAAGACGAAGAGATCCTGCGACCTGCTTCATAGCCTTAATTTGAGCATCGCCACCAACACGGGATACTGAAATACCTACATCAACTGCAGGACGCTGTCCTTGGAAGAACAAGTCAGTCTGCAAGTAAATCTGGCCATCAGTAATAGAAATAACGTTGGTTGGAATGTATGCAGAAACGTCTCCTGCTTGAGTTTCGATGATAGGAAGTGCTGTCATCGAACCGCCGCCGTTTTCATCAGACATTTTGACTGCACGTTCAAGCAGACGTGAATGCAAGTAGAAAACGTCACCCGGATAAGCTTCGCGTCCTGGTGGGCGACGAAGGGTCAACGACATCTGGCGGTAAGCCACAGCCTGCTTTGATAGGTCGTCGTAAATGATAAGAACTGCTTGTCCGCGATTCTCAGCATTTGCAGGCTTTCCGTCTTTGCCGTTGTAAACAAAGTATTCTCCCATTGCAGCGCCTGCCATAGGAGCAATGTATTGCAAAGGTGCAGAGTCAGAAGCATTTGCTGAAACGACAATGGTTTTATCCATTACGCCATGGCGCTCTAATGTCTCTACAACGCCTGCAACAGTTGATGCCTTTTGGCCAACAGCTACATAGATACAGATCATGTCTGTTTCTTTTTGGTTGATGATCGCGTCAATGGCGATTGCGGTCTTACCAGTTTGGCGGTCACCAATGATAAGTTCGCGCTGACCACGTCCGATCGGGATCATCGAGTCAACTGCTAGAAGTCCTGTCTGCATTGGCTCATGCACAGGACGACGTGCTGTAACGCCTGGAGCCTTAAACTCTACAGGACGTGTACCTTCTGCTTGAATTGGTCCTTTGCCGTCAATCGGCATACCAAGTGGGTTAACAACACGACCAAGCATTGCAGGTCCTGCTGGAACCTCAACGATACGGCCGGTTGTGTGTACCTGGTCATTTTCTTTGATAGCGGTGACATCTCCGAGCAGTACGGCACCTACTTCGTCTTCCTCGAGGTTTTGTGCAAGGCCATAAACTGTCTTGCCATCCCCACTCGTGAATTCGAGCAGCTCGCCGGCCATGGCATCGCGCAGTCCGTCAACGCGAGCAATACCGTCACCTACTTGGATGACTGTGCCCACCTCACGAGACTGAACGTTGACGTTAAGCGCATCTAGTTGCTTGCGAAGCGCCTCATCAATCGCCTGAGCGGTGATCTCTGTCACTAGCTTTCACCTCCATCTGTTCCTTTAAGCACGTGACGAGCACGATTGAGCTGCGAGACAACGCTTGCATCAATACGCATTCCGTTCACGCTCATGATGATGCCGCCTAGGATAGACTTATCAATGCTTTCATGAAGCATTGCTTTGACTCCAAGATCGGCCTCTGCCTTTTGTTTGATCAATTCGCGAAGTTTGTCATCTAGCGGAACCGCTGTCGTGACATCTACTACGCAAAGCTTGAGCTTATCCTCGACCACATCCTCGAATGCATGGAAAACATTGCCTAACTCGTCAATGTCGCCATTCTCAACCATGACAGCTAACACCTCACGAAGAGCTAAATTGCAGTCAGCAAAAACTGCCTCTGCAAGTTGGTGCCTTTGTTCAGGTGTATAGCTTGCGTCATTTAAGGCCAAGGATAGATCCATGTCGGAATAGATGAGTTGGCGGATTTGCACCATTTGGTTTCTAACCTCTAAAACCGCATCTTCGCCACCCATTTCATTTGCGGCGGTAAAAGCGGCATCGGCGTAAACCTCCACCTTGCCTTTTTGGATAAGTCGATTAGTTGCCATTGAAGCTACCTGCCTCTTTAATGTAGCGCTCGATAATTGCGCGGTGCTCACCTTCGGTCAAATCCTGACCGATAAGCTTTCCTGCGACATCTACCGACGTGTCTGCTATAGAGGCCTGAAGCTCGGCAATCGCAGCCTTCTTCTCGGCTTCGATCGTAGACTGCGCTTTTGCGATCATATCCTGTGCTTCAGCTTGAGCTTTAGCCTGGATATCAGCTTTTACAGCCTCGCCAGTCTCTCTTGCTTCAGCTATGACCTGCGCAGCTTGAGCCTTAGCATCGGCTAGCTGCTTTTTGTATTCCTCTAAAACGCGTTCGCTTTCAATCTTTGCTTCTTCGGATTGTTTCAGGGCTTCCCTGATTGTGTTCTCGCGCTTTTCCAGCATGCCAGCAAACATTGGCCAGCCAAATTTCGCGAGGATGATCCAAAGGATAATGAAGGCGACAAGCATGGGAACGAATTCCATCATGTCAGGAAGGATGGCGCTAATACCACCAGTTGCTTCCTCTTCTGCCGCGAACGCGAGCGAGGGGCAGAGAGCCAGCGACGCAATCGCCGTTGTTAGCCCTGCTGCTATTTTCGCCCTTGTCTTCAATTGCCTTCCTCCTTTTGACCTTATCTTCGGTCTATTACGCTCAAATAAGGCCTACTAGATGATGAAGGCAAGGACGAAGCCGATAAGTGCTAGTGCCTCTGCCAATGCAGCACCAATGATGAAGTTGGTGAAAAGACGGCCTTGAAGCTCTGGCTGACGAGCTGATCCAACGCAGCAGCCATAGCATGCAATGCCGATGCCCAGGCCAGGGCCTAATGTGCCAAAGCCATAGCCGATCACCTTGAGGGCAGCGAGTACCATTGTAATTTCCACAGTTTTCCTCCTTGTTCCGTTTTTGAGCCTGTTTCCCAAAAACATTTACATATAGTCAACCGGTCAGTGGAATGCCGGTAAGACCCAAATTGGGGTAACGAGTGCGGTGATGCTTAGTGTGCTGACACCGCCAATTGTACGTACACTGATGTAAGCGCTGTGAATACATATGCTTGCAAGAAAGCAACCAAAGTCTCAATCGCATACATGAATATAAGTAGCAAAAGCCAAGGTATTGTGATTACACCGCTTACGATGTCGAACGACTGAATGCCGACTGTAAGAAATACAGTTGCCGCAAGAGCGAAGATGCCGAGCACCATATGTCCTGCAAACATGTTTCCATAAAGTCGAACAGCAAGAGTAAGCCAACGAATAACCGTTGAGAAAAGTTCGAGTACCCAAATGATTGGAACCATCACAACCGGAAGTCCTGCAGGAGCAAATGACTTCAAGTACCCAAGACCGCCATGCGCTTTAATGCCCCAAACAACAAAGTAGACAAAAGCGATAGTAGAAAGAGCCCAAGTAACTGAAATAGATCCAGTTGGAGTCTTGCAACCTGGGATTAATCCAACAAAGTTCGAAACTAAGATGAAGAAGAAAAGAGTCGCTAAGAATGGCACATGATTTTTGAACCCATGTCCAATGACGCCCTCTCCAATATCATTTCGAACGAACTGATAGCCATATTCGACCGTGTTAACAAATCTGTTCGTTGGAATAAGCGTGAGCTTGCGCGACACGACTAAAACGATAATGCACGTTAAAAGCCAGCAAATGATCATCCAGAAGACATATTGAGTCATTCCGAATTCACTCGTGCCGATCACAATCGCAGAGTTAAATGATTCCAGTAACTCCGGTACATGCTCTGACAGAACCTCAATTGGATTCACGTGTAAATCCCTTCCTTCTTCTTATGCAACCACACTTGATTGCACCTCGCTAATTTGAGCTATTGCTGCCTTGATTTCACTGAGTGAATGCCGTAGGCGATTGCGATAACGCTTAGAGCTATCACCTCAGCAATCACAAATGCAATAGCATCCGCTTTATCAAGAAGGACAAAAGTGATCGTAATGGCGAAAACAAGCACAAACGAAATGATCAGGCAAATCACAAGTCTGGTCATCGGTGCGATGTTTCCAACCTCAGGATTGCGATGAGCCCAGCGAAGACCGAAGAGCAACGGCGCAAAACCGATAGCCCCAGCCATTATGCCTAACAATATCGCAAGAAAGACCACTAGCCTTCTCCATAAAACGAGGAGCAAACAAGCAAACCTCGTTAATGATATCCAAGATGTTGTGTTGGGTTACAGGAATGTAACAAAAAGGAAGGTTATAGCCGTGAGCGGGAACACCCTAAATTGCGAAAGTCATTTGAAATTCTACTTATTCCTATCCTTTGTATTCGCGAAGCTTGATGCCTGATTCTTCAAGCATAGACATAGCAAGTTCATCAGGATAAGGATTCTGGTAGATAATCTCTTTGATTCCAGAATTGATGATCATCTTTGCACAAACAACACACGGCTGTGTATTTACGTATATTGAAGCACCTTCGATATTAATTCCATATCTAGCAGCTTGAACAATTGCGTTTTGCTCAGCGTGAAGCCCTCGACAAATTTCATGACGCTGTCCACTTGGAATACCAAGCTGCTCACGCAAACAACCCGTTTCCATGCAATGAGCAAGGCCAGTAGGGACACCGTTATATCCAGTGGCCAAGATGCGCTTGTCTTTAACGATGACTGCCCCAACACCACGTCTAAGACAAGTTGTACGAGATGCCACTTGATTTGCAAGAGTCATGAAATACTCATCCCAGCTTGGCCTATTGGTTGGATCGGTATCGTGAGGCGATACCGCAGCAGCTGTATTGTCACCTTTTGTGATAGTGTTCTCTGCCATGAAATCTCCTAAAGATATTAATAATGAAGTCCTGGATATAACTCATGTGCGGCAAGAAGTGCGCTTGTGCTTTCACGAATGTTTGCAAGCACTGTTTCATCGTTGTTGGCAAAAATAGCCTTTGAAATAAGGCTTCCTACCTCATAGAAATCATCCGATGAAAAACCGCGCGTGGTACATGCAGCAGATCCAACTCGAATTCCGCTAGTAACAAAAGGAGAACGCGTTTCATTTGGGATGGTGTTTTTATTGACCGTAAGACCAACAGTCTCAAGCAGGCGTTCTGCGTCCTTCCCAGTTACATCAGCTGCAGTTAAATCAACTAAGCAAAGGTGGTTGTCGGTGCCACCAGATACAAGGCGAAGACCTCCATCCTGGATTCCTTGCCCTAAACTTGCGGCATTTTCTACAACATGCGCAGCATAGTCTTTAAATGCTGGCGTCAACGCTTCACCAAACGCAACTGCTTTACCAGCAATCACATGCATCAAAGGACCGCCTTGAGTTCCGGGGAACATCGCTTTGTTAATCTTTGCTGCAATTTCTTCATCGTTGGTCAAAATAAATCCACCGCGAGGACCGCGAAGTGTTTTATGCGAAGTGGATGTAACAATATCTGCATAAGGCACAGGAGATGGGTGAACCCCACCCGCTACAAGGCCAGCAATGTGTGCCATATCAATCATGAGATATGCACCAACTGAGTGCGCAATCTCTGCCATACGCTCAAAATCGATTATTCGCGGATATGCGCTTGCACCGCCAACGATTAATTTCGGACGAAGCTCATTGGCCTTCTGCTCAAGTCCATCGTAATCAATCATTTCTGTTTCTGGATCGACCCCATAAGAGTTGACGTCATAAAGAATGCCCGAAAAATTAACAGGAGACCCATGGGTTAGATGTCCACCATGATCAAGGCTCATTCCAAGCACTGTGTCCCCTGGCTCGATCAAAGCCATATATGCACCATAGTTTGCCTGAGCACCTGAGTGAGGCTGAACATTTGCAAAGTCACAATCGAAAAGCTTGCATGCGCGCTCAATTGCAAGGTTTTCAACCATGTCTACCTTTTCACAACCTCCGTAATAGCGCTTCGATGGATAGCCTTCCGCATACTTATTTGTAAGGACGCTTCCAACGGCCTGCATAACAGCCTCAGATGTGAAGTTCTCACTTGCGATTAGCTCTATTGTGTTGCGTTGTCTGTTCAACTCTTCTGCCAGAATGTCTGCAACCTCTGGATCTGTATTTTTAAGCGCCTCAAGTGCCATTTGCTTCTACTCCTTTTCGAGATTCATTATCTTTTCCACGCGTCCTTCATGTCTGCCGCCACCAAACTCGGTTGTCAAAAACGCATCAATTATCTCTTCGTTTGTTTTCAAGTCTGTAAATCTTCCGGATACTGTAACAATATTTGCATCGTTGTGCTCACGTGCAAGTTGTGCAAATTCTGAAGAAACCACATTTGCTGCACGAATTCCGTTCACCTTATTAGCAGCTATTGCCATACCAATTCCAGTACCGCAAACAAGTACTCCATATTGCGATTTACCATTCGCAACATCATGTGCAACAAGCGCTGCAAAATCAGGGTAATCCACGCGATCGTCGTTTTCAGGACCTAGATCAGCTACCTCATAACCTTCATTTGTAAGATATTTCGCGAGTTTTTGCTTTTGTTCAAAACCCGCATGATCGCTTGCTATGCTCACGCGCATGGTATATGCCCTTTCAATATGCTTGCCTACAATTAATGAGTATTGCTGTAATTAGTATGGTCGAAAAGATGTCAGATCAGTATAGCTAAATCTGGCGTTATAAAATCTGACACTATGACACTATATAAGCACTATATACGTATTGGCCCTTGGCGCAATACGCGAGGAACTAGCCCTGTGCAATCAATTACCGTCGAGCTTGTATCTTGCATGTGCGTTGAACTATTTTCTTGATTTATCTGGCAATCATTGTCTAGTCCAAGGACTGCAATATTTGTCTCTTCTACCCAGGCCATATCAAGTTCATCTAAACATGTTGCAGCTTTCTGACCTGCCCTATTCGCAGATGTTGCAGCAATTGGAAAGCCAAGTAAGCGAATAAGCTCTAATGCAACTTTACTATTCGGCATTCGAAGTCCAATCGTGCCTTCTGCACTCGCGAAAGACACAGGTACTTTAGAAGATGCTTTTACAACAAGCGTAAGCGCACCCGGCCAATATTTACACGCAAGTTCACGTGCATAATCTGGAATATCGCATCCATACACATCTAAATCGTTTGCGCTTCCAATAAGCCATGCAACCGGCTTGCTTGATGGCCTTCCTTTCGCATTAAATAAAACCTCAGGAGTATCTGCATGCTTTACAGAAACCCCACATCCCATAACTGTATCTGTGGGAAACACAAGCGGACATCCTGCACGCATAATTGCTGCAGCGCATTCGATAGCCTTCTTCTGCGCAATAGCGGATGCAACCTTTAAACCATCACATGCAGCAGACATAATGCCACCTGCATACCCAGCGCCTTCTCCTGCTGGATATAACCCTTCTATACCACTGGCCTCAAGGGTTTTATGATCCCGCACCATGCGAACAGGTGATGAACTTCGCGCTTCAATTGCCGTCATCAAAGCATAGGGCGCATCGAAGCCTTTTAGCTTTTTAGCCAAATTAGGAATGGCCTCATCATATGCTTCGGTTATAAACGTAGGCAGTACCTCACGGAGATCACACCACGCAACACCGCGCGGATATGTAGGCGATATTGGAGTTAATGTCTGCTTGCCTTCACTAGGGGCATTATCTTGAAGCTTCCCATTCAAATAATCTTCCATACGCTCACAAGGCGCAGAATACGGAATTCCAGTTTTTGCAAACCCTGCATCATATGCTGTCTTCTCAAGGAATTGCTGAAAGCGCATGCCTGCCAAAATATCTTCCGATTCCTTGAAGTCATCCGGTTTAATTTCAACTAAAAGCGCACTGTTTGCATTTTCGCCATCGCGCGCATGATCGCTCATTCCGTTTACGCACACACCGCCGCGCTCACTTGCAGCGGCAACAACACTTCCGCCTGGACACATGCAAAACGTATACACTCCACGACCATCTTTGTTGTGAGTTGCAAGCTTATAATCAGCAGGCGGAAGCGCTGGATGACCTGCAAATCTGCCATATTGCGCCTCATTAATAAGTACCTGCGAATGCTCGATACGAACACCCACTGCAAAAGGTTTGCGTTCCATTTTTATTTGCACACGATTGAGCATCTCAAATGTGTCTCGCGCAGAATGTCCAATCGCAAGCACAACGATGTCGCACGGCTCTGTGTAATGACTACCTGTTTTGAGATCCGTAAGATGAACGCCCGTAACTTTCCGATTATTCACTTGCGATAAGTCTTCAGACTCGATTTCATCCAGTCGAGTCTGGAAACGAACTTCTCCACCAGCTTTTTCGATTGCTTGCCTAAGCCCTCGCACAGCTTCTTGCAAACAGTCGGTTCCGATATGAGGTTTTGCATCAACAAGAATGTCTGCCGGCGCCCCTGCACATGCGAACTCTTCAAGAACAAACCTATTGAACTCGCTTTTTGTTCCAGTGTTCAACTTGCCATCAGAAAACGTTCCAGCCCCTCCTTCTCCAAACTGCACATTGGAATTAGGGTTAAGTTCTTCTCCGCTGGCAAATGCCAACACATCTTGGATGCGCTCATCTACCGCTTTTCCACGCTCAATCAAAATCGGATTCAGGCCAGCACGTGCAAGATATAACGCACAAAACATTCCACAAGGACCAGATCCCACAATGACTGGACGCAATAGCGCATCGTTTGTCGTGATCGTATTTTTGATAAGCGAATCAAAGTTGGGAATATGGAGTTGCACAGGCTCTTTTGCAGGTGCAAGCGACACGCCACGCTTCGGATGAATCCGCTTAAGATCATCGGGTGAATCGATGCCTTCGATATCTGCATCAACCATCAAAACAAAGTGAACATCGCTTTTCTTGCGTGCATCGATGCTTTTCCGTTGAATTTGGATGCGTCTGGTGCGCTTGTGATTTACACCTATTTGCTGCGCTATTTCAGTTGTAAGCTGTGCTTCGTTTTCTGGAAGCATCGCATCGAGCGTCACTTTTACATTTGCTGCGCGAATCAACATTGACACATCATGCCTTGCTAAGTCTTTCCGAAAGTCCGCGCACGCATGCACGCCCTGCAAGCATTCCGCTTGCAAATGCCCAGTGCAGATTAAACCCACCACATGGGCCGTCCACATCTAGTGCTTCTCCAACTATATAAAGATTCGCTTTCGATTTTGCTTCCATAGTCTTTGGATCAAATGAATCTATAGCAAAACCACCACGCATGACTTGACACAAAGATGCATCGCCTATGCCTTCATAAGGTAATCGAAAATCTTTAAGCACCTTCGCTAGCTGCGAAAGAGCAGCGTCGTTTACTTGCGAAGACTCCTTAAGACCCGCATATTTCAGCACCTGATCAGTTATACGAGAAAGCATAAATCCGGTTAACAATTCTACAAACGTGATTGATCGGCCATAAATTGCTTTCAATTCCCGAGCGCGTGCACAAAGAAAATCTTTTGGATCACATCCTATATCTTTTGGAAAAAAGTCAATGGAAATATAGTCGCCAGGGCGAGCAAATCGCGAGAGATTAAATGCAGCAATTCCAGAAATTCCATATTTCCTAAACATCACTTCTCCGCGCTCATGCGCCACCACTTCTTCTGCGCGCACAAGACTTAAGGCTGCACGTACACGAATATTATCGAGCGGTTTTGTATATCCTTTTCCAAGCGCGATAGAACCAAGGGTTGGAGTTAAGGGTAAAAACTCAAGTATTCGATCGAGTCCATATGCGTTGCTTGTTCCACCCGAACAGATGATTACAGAGCGTGCCCGAATAAATTCGCCATCATCTAAGCGCAGTGTGAAGTGATCAGACTGCTCACAATCAACCTCACTCACCAAAGATTCGCAGCGCACCTCAATATCGTATTCATCTATGAAGTTTCGAAGGATATCTAAAACAGTGGATGCTTTATTGGAAAGCGGATAAAGTCTGCCTTCCGATTCTTGGCGCCAAACAAGTCCATGACGTTCGAAAAAATTGACAACAGCATTTGGGGCATCACCTTTTGGAAATGCATGCTCTAGCTCCAATAATGCCTGCTCAACAAAGCTTGAGTTTCTATAGACATCTGAGGTAATAGTTTCGTTCGAAAAGTTACAGCGACCATTTCCTGACCTCAGAATTGAACGACCATTTTTGTCAGTTGATTCAAGTATCAAAATTTTGGGAAGCGAATGTGTGCAACTGCGTGCTGCCTCATACGCCGAAATGGCTGCAATAAGCCCAGATGCTCCCCCGCCTATGATAACGATGTCGTTCATAAACCAAGATTAGCACACTGCTTTGCATCTAAAGGCGCAATTAGGGTGTACTAAATACACAGATGAGCAAGTTTGCCCATCTGTGTCAGTTCATCAGATATGTGTGGTTAAATCGTAGTGCTGTTAAGCGTGCTATATTAAGCGCGCTATTTCGCCTCTAATTGAGGAATATCCTCATCATCTTTTTCATCCAGATTGTTCTCATAAACATAATGCTGCGTGCCTTTTGCAATCATTCCAGAAAGAATTAAAACAACGATAATGTTCGGGATGGCCATAAGCGCATTTGTGATGTCTGAAATATTCCAGACAAGATCTCCGATACCAACAGCGCCAAGAAAACCTACAGCCAAATAAAGGATCTGATATGGCCTAATTGCATGCTTTCCAAATAAATAAGTAATGCAGCGGTTTCCGTAATACGACCAACCAAGGATTGTTGAATATGCAAACAAAACCATACCAAACACAAGAATTGGTGTTCCTATATATGGAATCTCCGCAAACGCAGCAGATGTAAGCTCAGCTCCTGCAGCAATGTTTCCCGCCATAACCTGCGCATTAAGATCAGCATTTCCAATCATTGTCGACACAAGTACAAGCCCAGTTAGTGCGCACACAACAACCGTGTCCCAAAAAGTTCCGGTCATAGACACAAGTGCTTGACGAGCAGGGTTTCTGGTCTCTGCAGCTGATGCAACAATCGGTGCTGATCCAAGGCCAGATTCATTTGAGAATAAACCACGAGCACATCCAAATTGCATCGCGATCATAACGCCACTTCCAAGGGCTCCACCAAATGCAGCCTGCCCTGTGAAAGCGGACTCACAAATCATAACAATCGCAGGCCATATATAAGGTCCGTTTATGACAAGAATCACGATGCATCCAAGTGCATAAGCAATTGCCATAAATGGTACTAGTCTCTCACAAACCTTTGAGATTGTCTTAACGCCACCAATGATTACTATCGCAACCAAAACAACAACGCAGAGCCCAATCGCCCACTCTGGAATGCCAGGGAAATTGGTCGTGATAACAGATGTCATCGCTTGTGATTGAACGGCGGACCCAATTCCGAAAGATGCAATTGCCGCAAACGCTGCAAATAATCCAGCTCCAAGAAGTGCCCACCATGGAGTCGTTCCATCCTTGCGTTTAAATGCGCGTCTCCATGCATACATAGCACCGCCCAGCATGTTGCCATTATGATCTTTGACGCGATACTTCACGGCTGCGTAGGTCTCTGCATATTTGGTTGCAATGCCAAATACACCAGTAAGCCACATCCAAAGAATAGCTCCAGGACCTCCAGCGATAACAGCAGTACCAACACCTACGATGTTTCCAGTTCCAATGGTTGCGGAAAGAGCGGTGCAAAGAGCCCCGAATTGACTTATGTCACCAGGTGCATCAGGGTCTTTAGTAACAGAAAGCTTAATTCCCGTGCCAATTTTTCTTTGGATAAATTTTGTTCGAATCGTTAAATAAATATGACTTCCAAGAAGAAGCACGAGCATCGGGATGCCCCATACAAAACTATCTATTGCACCGATTATTTCCGCTATATCCATGTTCCCCGCCGTTCATTAGCATATCGATTAGCTCACTACAGCCGATTAAAGTGCTTCGAATTATAGGCAAACCGATGTAACCAACTTATTAACATTGGCATTTTTTAGAGTAAGCGGTATGGGATAATCTCACGGAACTGACAAAGGAGGTGTGCAAAATAGCGGATTCAAAAAACTCTTTAGCGCTTGAATTTGAGCATGTTGTTTTTGGTTACCCCAAAACTGCTGGACTCAATTCATCACCTGTAATAAATGATTTGAGTTTTTCTGTCTCGCATGGAGAATTCGTAGCATTGCTTGGGAATAATGGATCTGGAAAGTCAACTATTGCACATCTTGCAACAGGAATGCTCCAACCGAGCAAAGGCACAGTTAAAATCCTTGGCTTCGATAGCACATCTCCGGATGCAATCAAAAACATTCGTACGAAAACAGGGCTTGTATTCCAAAATCCAGATGATCAGATTGTTTGCACAAAGGTCGAAGATGAAGTTGCCTTTGGACCGGAAAACCTTGGATGGGAACACAATCGAATAGTTAATGCGGTAAGCTCCGCGCTCGAAAAAGTACAAATGAGTGGGACAGAAGATGCAGATGTCAATACGCTCTCGGGAGGTCAGCGACAAAAAATAGCAATAGCAGGTGTGCTTGCTATGTCTCCAGAACTTTTGGTTTTAGACGAGGCAACATCAATGCTTGACCCAGATTCTAGACAAGCCTTGATGGACACTGTGGTAAGCCTCCATAAACAGGGTATGACCGTGCTAATGATTACACACTTCCCCGAAGAAGCGAAAATGGCCGACCGTACGCTAGTTATTGAAAATGGATGCATATCCAAAAAAACGCTCGATGATGCAATCAAAATGCGCGATGAGGAGATTGCGCGTTTATCTACGAGAGCTAAAGTGATAGCTAACGAGAGGGTTAAAGATTCTATAAAGTCTGAAGATTTTTCCAAAAACACCAAGGATCAAGTGCCAGCAATTGAGTTTAAAGACGTCTGCTTTTCATATGATCAAGAAAAACTGGTTTTAGATCACGTAAATCTAGAATTCCAAAGAAATCAGATCTACGCGATTACGGGATCTAATGGATGCGGTAAATCGACACTTGTAAAGCATATGAATGGCCTGCTTCAACCCACATCTGGTGAAGTTGTTGTTCTTGGGGAAGATATCTCACGTAAAAACACCGCACATAAAAAAGAAAAAGACAGCAGATTTGCCAATGCGCAGGGAACGCAGGGAATAAATTTTGCAAGAGCGAAAGTTGGGCTTGCTTTTCAATACCCAGAGCGTCAATTGTTTGCTCAAAGTGTTTATGACGACATTGCATTTGGCCCTAAAAACTTAGGCTTTTCAAAAGAAATGCAGAGCAAAGCTGTAGATGAAGCCATCAAAATCACCGGCCTTGATACAACCTTGCTGAATAAAAGTCCATTTCAGCTATCAGGAGGTCAACAAAGAAAAGTCGCTCTTGCAGGTGTTGTTGCAATGCGACCAGAAATTCTTGTGTTAGACGAACCATGTGTAAGCTTGGATGTCCCATCCAAATTAAATCTGCTTG
Organism: uncultured Eggerthellaceae bacterium; assembly: GCA_964631345.1. Lineage (GTDB taxonomy): Bacteria > Actinomycetota > Coriobacteriia > Coriobacteriales > Eggerthellaceae > MGBC163016. Next base: position 62,207 of record CAZVWE010000004.1, read on the forward strand.
AAATGATCCTGTCGCTTAATGAAGCTGGACTAACCATAATTATGGTTACCCACGATTTAGCAGAAGCACGTGCGATCAATGCAATAGAGATCGCGATGTGATAAGCGATGCTTACGCCTAGACATCCAATACGACCCTCTACCACCAATCACACATTTAGTCATGTTAATCAATCATGCTGATTGATTAATTACACGCCTCTACTCGAAGCGATACAAATCTTTAGTCGCTTCTTGAAAATGAGCATAGACCTGCTCTAAAAGTTCCTCATCGTCGACCAACTCAAAGCCTTCCGGGATTCCCTCGTCATCAATCTCTGTGACTTCCAAAACCACCACTTCGCCAGATGACAATGCTGGGTTATCCTCATCTACTAAAAAGAACATCCCATATTGCGCGCCATCATGAAGAACAATTCCTAAAAACTCAAGTTCGGTTACATCGCCTGCCTCATCTACAAACGAAATAACAGTACCTTCCTTTTCAGGTGGGCAGAAATCTGGATGACTAGCTTCTCGTATCAACCCTGATCCCCTCTTATTGTTTTGGTTTATTAGGACGTTTAATGTTCCTGACGCCTTTATTGTGCTTACTTGGCGTCTGTCCATAATGACTCTTTTTGGACTTATTGTTTTTGTTGTTTTTTCTACGTTGCTCTTCGATTGCGGCTTCAATTTCAGCCTCTGTTGGGCTGATAGTCTCAGAAACTAATTTTTCATCTGAGCTTTCGGCTAGCTTACGCTGAGTCTTTTCAATTTGAGCAATGGCCTTCTCCTCTGCCTTTTTACGTGCCACAGGAATCTGCTCAATGCCTGTTGTGTAAGAAGAGTTGAACTGGAATATACCAACCTCTTTGCCATATTTATTCTGCAATTTTGCAAACTTCTTCTCACGCGTCTTCCACATGCTATACAAAGGAACAGCAACAGCAATCGATGAGTACGATCCAGCGATAAGACCAATCACCATAGCGAATGCGAAGTCCTTCAAGGTTTCTCCGCCGAAGAACAGCATCGCAAGCACTGGCACTAGCGATGTAAGCGTTGTATTGATTGTACGGATGAATACCTGGTTCATCGAATGATTTGCCATTGTCATGAAGGTGCAGCGGATGTTTTCACCCTTCATGTTGTCGTTAATACGATGGAATACAACAACAGTGTCATATAACGAATAACCGAGAATGGTAAGAAGTGCAGCAATTGTATTTGGGTTTACCTCACGACCCGCAAGAGCGTATATACCCATAACAAGTATCAAGTCATGCAATAGCGCAACGATCGCCATAACGCCCATCTTGTATTCGAAGCGAATCGCAATGTAGATAATGATCAAAATGATCGATACAAAAAACGCCATCAACGATGATTGGATAACACTAGCACCCCAGTCAGGGCCTATTGTGTCTACTCCAACGTCCTTCTGCTCAATATCAAATACACCTGCGACAGCATTCGCAATAGCATTTACTTCACTTGCATCAGAGTTTGAAAGCCTTACCAAAAATCCGTTTTCCCCACCTGTAACAGTGGTTTGAATCGTTACATCTTCAACCCCTTGATCGTAGAATGCATCGCGAAGTTCATCCGTTGTGATCTCGCCTGTATTTGTATAAGTGATAGATGATCCACCGATAAACTCAATACCAAAGTTGAAGCCGCGTATACCCATAATTAAGAAACAGACAACCATGCAACACGCAGCAATCGTAAGAAATACCTTACGGTGTCCTAAGAAGTTAATATCGCGCTTAATAAAGCGCCCTTTGATCTTCTTGGCGGTATCAATAACAACTGATTTGGCTTCAGTGCTACCATCTTCTGCCTTTATTATGTCTTCTGTTTCTTCGGCATTCATCTGCTCGCCGATTTCAGCCTCAGCGATATCAACGCCTTCTGCCTCTGCTATTTCACCATAACCTTCAGCTGCATCTTGGCAGTCTTTGATGCCCCAAAAACCAGGATGCTTTTCAATAGAGCGAGGAGCGAGTAAACGAATTAGCGGCGCCTTAAAGACGACCATCATTAAGATGTCGCAAAGAATTCCAAGAGAAAGCGTAAGACCGAATCCCTTAACACTTGCGCTTGCTAGGAAGAACAAGCAAAGTGCTGAAACCATTGTTACAAGGTCAGCGTCAATTGAGGTGAAAATCGCATGACGAACACCAGTTTGAGAAGCTGCTCGAACAGATCTACCCATACGAATTTCTTCACGGAATCTCTCAACTGTAAGAATGGACGAGTCAGCAGCCATGCCGATTGTCAAAACGATACCTGCAATGCCTGCAAGCGATAAGCTGAACTGGCCAAATGCAGAAAGTGCCGCCAAAATTCCAAGGTATATACAAGCAAACACAACCATTGCGCTTGCCGTGATAATGCCAAGACCTTTATAGAACACAAGAAGGTAAAGCATAACTAGCGCAAGGCCAATAAGCACAACGATAACACCTGAGGTCAACGCATCTTGTCCAAGAGTAGGACCTACAACTTGACTTTGTGAAAATTCAAAATTAACAGGAAGCGATCCGGACTCAAGAACCGCCTGCATTGCAAGTGCTTCTTCAGATGTGTAGTTGCCAGTAATTGAAACATTACCATCTGAAATAATCGCCTGCACTGCAGGTGCGCTTTCGACATTGTTATCAAGCAAAATAACAATTTGGCCTTTGGTAACTACCAAATCACGCGTTGCTTCTGAGAAAATCTCTGTTGCTTTAGCATCAAGATCAAGATTTACGGCATAGTACGCACTTGTCTGACTTGCACGATCAACTGTCACACGCTCAATGTTTTCGCCGGTAAACAAAGTCTCGAAGGTGCTTGGGTCAACCTCAAGAGGAGTTCCTTCCTCAGCTGGGAAACGATATCCAAAGTCATCCTCGATTGTTGCGTTATCGCCATAGTTTCCTTGGTTGATACGCTCGACAACTTCATCATCTGTAAATGAGTCGAGCCTAGCAAACACAAGTTGTCCCGTTTGGCCGATTGTCTCAAGAGCGGTTTCTGCATCCTCAAGGCCTGGAATCTGTACGATTATCTGATTTGTACCTTGAACTTGTACAGTTGCCTCAGATGCACCAAGCGCATTTACACGATTTTCAAGAATGGAGCGACTTGCTTCCATATCCTCAGTCGTTACGTCTGCGCCATCATCGCCTTCTGCTGTTAAGACAACAGACAAACCTCCGCGAATATCAAGACCTTGGTTAATCTTGTCTTGAGGAGGCGTAAAAAGAATTATCGACCCGACAACGAGAAGAGTGGCCAAAACTAAAAGCCACACATTGCGACGAGTCTTTGTCTTCATCGGCTTTTTTCCAGAACGCTTGGATGCCATTTAATAAGCTCCTTTTTTTTCAATTCACACGCAACACATTCATATTGCGATTATTGCACGATATATATCGCAACCAACTCAATAAACCAACACTAACAACGTTTCAGTTAATACCGCTTAATATCTCACTAACGCCATGCAAAACGGCTTAACAATAAGAGCAAACGATATGTTAACGCCCGAGAAACGCTATATGCGCAGATTTCGATATTTTCCCATAAATAGATCGCACAATCGCGCAAATCGCCACTAATAATCAATCGCAGCTTCAGATGACATCCAAGAATCTAGAAACTGCGCATACCCATTTGCAAGCACAGCTTTCCTTGCACGCGCCATAAGACTTGTTAGGAAATGGAGGTTATGTATTGAAAGCAATATTGCGCCAAGCATTTCTCCTTGTTTTACAAGGTGTCTGATATATGAACGGGTGAACTCTTTGCATGTGTAGCATTCACACTCATGATCAAGTGGTGTGAAATCATGCACATATTTGGCGTTTCTCATATTCATACGGCCCTTGCTTGAAAACGCAGTTCCCATGCGAGCAGTCCTTGTTGGAAGCACGCAATCAAACATATCCACGCCCTCACCAACTGCACGAACAAGCGTTGTTGGATTTCCTACGCCCATAAGGTAGCGTGGCCTATCTTCAGGAAGAGCACGAGCAACCTCTCCTAGCGTCTCAAACATCATTTCATGGCTTTCGCCTACCGAATAGCCTCCTATGCCAAATCCTCCAAAACGTCTTTTCCCGGCACGTAAGGATTCGTCTTCTATCTCAATCAGCCTACGAACAGATTCAAGGCGAAGGTCGAGATGCATGCCTCCTTGCACAATACCGAAGAGCGTCTGATCTGCGCGCGTATGTGAAGCAAGACAACGTTTCGCCCAAGCAGATGAATAATCAACCGCCTTTGCCACAAAATCACGCTCAGCCGGATATGGTGCACATTGATCAAGTTGCATAGCGATGTCTGCGCCAATAAGTTCTTGAATCCGCATATTCTCTTCAGGCGTCCAAAAGATATCGGCACCATCGTAAATGCTTTTAAAACTGACTCCATCATCAGAGAGTCGCACTGTATCGGCTAGGCTAAATACCTGAAATCCACCAGAGTCTGTAAGCATAGGCCCTGGATAATTCATGAATGAATGGATTCCACCAGCCTCTGCAACAAGTTCTGCACCCGGTCGCATAGATAAGTGATAAGTGTTTGCAAGCACGACTTGCGCACCTAGTTCATGAAGCCTATCAGGTGTTATACCTTTAACTGTTGCAGACGTTCCAACAGGCATAAACATGGGTGTTTGAAAGGCACCGTGAGCTGTCATATAAGTAAGCGCACGAGCATGCCCAGATTGTGCATCAATTCTGCAGTCAAATAATTTGAGCTCTTGTTGCTGATTCATGACATCTTTAGGCATGGATGTGCCTATCTGCAATTTGTTGATTTATCTCCGCTCCCATTTCGGTGACCTTATTAGCATCCGTATCTTTAATTGAGTTTTTCTTCATTGTTTGCATGGTTTGCTCAAGCGGAATCTGTCCTTGCCTAACTTCCTGTACTGGATTTTCGCACATAGGCAACTCTTCTACCCAGCGTCTAAAATCAGCAAGACTTCCATGTTTTATCGTATCCATATCAAAGTCCACCGGATCGATCAGAAAATCGGTCACAAGAAAGCCGTCAAACCCAAGATCAAGCGACGTCATATCATCAAGCGTATTATTTCCAACCATCAAAATATCTGTGCCATTAGCACCTATAGCTGCGAGATTTTCTGCATAGTATTCCTGCATTGGTTTTGCAAATTTTGAGTTTTCATAGCTAGTAAGACGCATAAAACTCGCCGGGTCAACACCTGCCCAAGCAAGTCTATGTTCAACAGCACGCTTTGGGAAAAGCGGCATCGTTGTAAGCACTAGTGGATACCCCTTTTCGCGAAGAACTTCAATGGCCTTTGCAGCCTCGGGGTTTCCCTTAAAACCATCGGCGATATGAGGAAAATCTAATTCATAGAATTCATCTGCTAAGACAAGAATCTTTTCACGCTCATCTTCGTCTTTTGGGTTATATGCCTTAAAGAACTCACGCCAAAACACTTCTTGATTAGTGGCATCATCTGCATGAGATGTCATAGCGTGCGTTCCAAGTTTCAAAGCTGAAATAAAGCGCTCAGGATCAGTTCCCTTGCTTGCCATAAACTGGGCAATGCGTTTGAAATATGCTGCAAGGAATTCATCAATATCCATCGGAAGCAAAGTACCATCCAAATCAAAACAAATCGCACGATACTTTCTTGGACTGTCCTGAATACTTGCTTGAGTGTCGTCCTGCATGAAACCCTCTTTCGTACTACGTTGTAGATGATTGGATGGTAGTATAGCGCGCATGGAAAACTCTTTTAAGAATACAAACGGAAACTTCAAACCAGCCTCTGGCCACCCTCAACGCTTACTTCTACATGCGTGCTGTGGTCCATGCTCTATGGAACCAATACGACTTCTTCGCGAACGCGGTATAGAACCTACCATTTATTACTCGAATTCAAATATTGCGCCCCTTGATGAATACCAACATCGCCTATCAACAATTAAAGGTTGGACTCAATCAGAAGCCGTCCAATTTATAGAAGGCGAATATAACCCTAATGCTTGGATAGAACGTGCAGGCGTATACGGTGATGCACCTACGGGTTCAAAAGAGCGCGAAGACAGATGTCGCGAATGTTATAGACAACGCTTTGAAGCTTCTGCTGAATATGCTTCTGAAAACGGATTTGACACACTTGGCACTACGCTTTCGGTCAGTCCATACCAATACACAGATATCATTCGCGAAGAACTTGAGCGAGCATGTGCTCAATTTGGACTCACACCATTTTTTGAAGATTATTCACCTCAATATAGCGAAGCTACTAGGAGATCCCGCAAAGAGGGACTGTATAGACAAAACTATTGCGGGTGTGCCTACTCCTATCAAGAGGCAAAACGCGAACGCGCTGAACGCAAGGCCGCCCGCGATGCGATAAAAACAAAGCGAGCGCTTAAAAGACAGGAAGCCGAGAAAGTTGAACAAACAAAACGTGAAGAGCGCGCAGCTTATGATGCAGAACGCGCACGCAGACGTGCGATACTAAAAGAAATTCGCGAAAATTCGAAACAATCTAAAAACAATACCCAAGACTAGTGCCCAAGATTAGGATCAACTTTGAAAACATCGGACTTCGACTACGAACTTCCAAAAGAGCGCATAGCTCAAACACCTTTTGAGCCAAGAGATGAATGTCGCATGCTCGTCATTGATAGAGCAAAAGACACCCTGGAAGATCGTATTTTTAAAGACATCGTAGATTATCTACAACCGGGAGATCTACTTGTTGCAAATGAAACGAGGGTTCTGCCAGCAAGACTTCTTGGAGAAAAGCGTGGCACAGGAGGTGCTTCTGAAGTTTTACTTTTAAAAGAAGCCCAAACAGATGAACCCCGCACAAACAGAGTTGCTTTTTGGGAGGCTCTTGTACGTCCAGGGAAACGACTAAAACCAGGCACTGGTGCCCTTGTGGATTTTAAGGACCCGCAAGGAAATATTGCAATGACAGCAGAAATCATCGATTGGGTACCTAATGCCCAAAAAGGCGAACGCCTAGTTCGCATTAAAACCGAGCTTGATTCACTTGATGAAGCTTTAGATGCCGTAGGGCATGTGCCTCTTCCGCCATATATAAAAGACTACGCAGGCGATGAGGAGATGTATCAAACCGTTTATTCTAAGCGCGAGGGCTCTGCTGCAGCCCCAACCGCTGGCCTTCATTTCACTCCTGAATTGATCGACAAACTTAAAAACATGGGAGTTGGATGGGAAACGGTTGAGCTTGAAGTTGGCCTTGATACTTTTCGCGTGGTGGATGAAGAAAATGCAGAAGACCATGCCATGCATACAGAACGCTACACTGTGCCAGAAAAAACTGTGCAAGCCATCAACGAATGCAAGGCAAAAGGTGGACGCGTAATAGCAGTAGGAACCACAAGTGTGCGATCACTTGAAAGTGCATGGGTTGTTGATAACGATTCTGAAGACACTAACAACAACAAAAACCGATATGATATTGATAGCGCAGACGGCAAAATAGTCGCAAAAGACAGAGCGTCCACTTCGCTTTTCTTGCTTCCTGGAAGTAAATTTCATGTGGTAGATGCAATCATCACAAACTTTCATGTACCACGATCAACCCTTATGATGCTAGTTTCTGCCTTTGCTGGACGAGATAAAATCATGCAAGCTTACAAGCATGCAATCGAAAGCGAATATCGCATGCTTTCATTTGGCGACGCTATGCTTATTCTTTAAGGCAAACACAATCGACACTATAAACACCACAACTTCAATACCGATTGTTAAAAGCATGGTTGCTTCAAATCCACTTGCATAAGCAACTTTTTCAGATATACCTGTTTTTACTTTTGCTGCCACATCGTTGGTGAAAAATCCAACCATCAAAGCAGAGGACAACGCTGAGGCTATTTGTACAAAAACAGAGGATATAGCTGATCCTGCTGCAAGTGTTTTTTCCTCTAAGCTTGAATACGCAACTTCACGTGTAGGAGCACCTTCGCTTCCAACTCCACCTAAAACAACAAGTACTATCACCATAAGTAGCATCACCGTATTGACGCTTGCATCAGCGAGCGCCCAAATTGTGATAAGCCCCACAACAATTACAGCAAACCCAGCAGGCACAAGCGGCCATACTCCAAACCTATCATTTAGTTTTCCTGCGATCATCGCACTTATTGCATACGCAAGTTGTGGCCCCAGCATAAATAAGCCTGCTTCAGATGCGGTAAATGAAACTGCCCCCTCTAAATATAGAGGCATGACTAAGCGAAGTGCATGCTCTGCAAGAGAGCTAAACATTAATAAAAGTATGCCAACTAAAAATACTTTATTTGTAAGAGGAGTTAGATTTAACAACGGGACAGCTAGATGATTTTGCCTATGCGCAAATATCAACAGCAACACAACCCCTACACCAATAAGCATAAAGGCTAGAAGGATTTGATGATTGATTTCCGATATTCCAAACATTAGAAATCCAAGACCAAAAAACGCGAGCACAACGCTCAAGGCATCCACTTTCGCCGACTTCGATTCACGCTCTCCTATAGGATGCACTAAGAAAATAGAAGCCACAAAGCACAGGATCCCCATGAAGGCAGTTGGCAAAAACATCGCATTCACACCAAAATTTGTAAGAATTAGTCCAGACAGAAATGGACTTAGCGCAAACCCAAAACCTCCAGCTGCAGTTGAAAGAGAAAGTGCAAACGTCCTGTTTTTCTTTGAGGCAACTTTCATAATGGCTGTATTTGCAGTTGGATAAATTAGTCCAGCAGATATTGCATGAAAGATTCGAGCAAGAATTAAAAGCATATAGTTAGCTGCGAAAAACCCAATAACACCACCTAATGCCATGCATCCAGTGGCGGTAAACATCAAAATCTTGAAACCAAATTTGTGAAGAAAACGAGCACCTGTAGTGATGATAGTTGCAGCAACAATTGCATATATGAGAACAATCCAGTTGGCCTCTGCCACGCTTACATGAAAATCTTTTGCAACTCCGGGAAGTGCAATGGACATCAATGTCACTACAAAGCCAACAAAGAATTTAGTCAAAACAACGACGCTTATTACACCCACTACTTGAGCTCGTGAAAGATTCAGACTTTTGTTTTCGTTTTGCATATAACCGTTTCCGCTTTATAACGCTTTACGCTTTGCTTGTCATACCCATAGCGCTTCGCAAAAACCAAAATGAAAGTTCCAGCCAATGCTCCTGCACAAAGTTCAGCAATGGATACGGACATCCAAATTCCTTCGATCCCTAATATCATCGGCAAAAGAATGACCGATCCACATTCAAATACAAGCGTTCTCAAAAATGCAATAAGTGCAGAAATAAGTCCATTGTTTAAAGCTGTAAAGAAAGCAGAACCATAGATTGGAAGACCCATCAAAAGGAAAGAAAATGCATATATCTGATAGGCATGAATTGTGAAATCCAATAGCTCTTGGTTATACCCTACAAAAATCGCAGAAAGCCAAGGTGCAAAAATCTCCCCGGCCAAAAACATAAGTACCGACATCGAAAAAACAAACGCAAGGCTTCTTGTAAGTATTCCACGCATTTCAGCCTTATTGCCTGCACCAAGCTGGAAGCTCATTAAAGGCGATGCACCCAAAGCGTACCCCATAAAGACAGCCGAGAATATCATTGCTGTATACCCAATGACGGAATAAGCCGCTACTCCGTTTTCTCCAACATATGACATAAGTTGATAGTTATAAAGAGTGGCAATCAAGCTCATAGCAATATTTGACACCAGCTCAGATGAACCATTTACACATGCTTTTAGAATTGGTTTAGCCTCAAGCTTTGTGCGCCTAAAATGCAAAAGCGATGAATTCTTGCCTGCAAAATAGAAAACAGGGATTGCCCCACCAGCGATAATTCCTAGGGCAGTTGCAACGGCGCCACCAATTACTCCCCATCCAAATACACATATAAATAAAGCATCTAAAACAACATTTGTCATGCCAGCTATAAAGACAACAACAAATCCAAGCTGCGGTTTACCCGCTGCTGAGAAGAATGTCTGAAACGCAAACTGCAAAGCAAACAAAGGAACCACGACTAAGACGATTCTTCCGTATAGAACCGCCATGTCTAAAAGCTCACCTTCAGCGCCAAGCATTTGCATAAGAGGTTCAATTACAACTAATCCTATTATGCAAAGAAGAATTCCTAATATGAAATTAAAAATGATGCACATCGTGAAATAACGATTTGCCAGCTCATCATTTCCTTGTCCACGCGTCTTTGCAACAAGCGCACTGCCACCTGTTCCCATCATAAGTCCTACCGATGAAAACATCATGACCACAGGCCAGCATAAATTGACAGCAGCAAGAGCAGTAGAGCTCACAAAATTAGAAACGAACAGCCCGTCAACTAACGTATATAGCGATGTGAATATCATCATTGCAATAGTCGGCAACGTAAAGCGCAAAAGCACACCTATGGTGTAATGTCTATTCATATCTCCGGTCATAAAGCTAACAAACTCCTACATCGCATATAAATATCGAAAAGCCTGCGGCTCCTGTTTAATTGTTTGGATATGACAGCTTAAGCTATTAAAAATTATTTGGATATAACAATTCAGTCTATTGAGAGTTGTTTTCGCATTTGTCAATTGTATTCACTATATCGAAAAGTGTTTTACTTTTAAGATAGCTGACTATTACATCCTGCATTCCACTCCAAATAGCCCTAGAAAGACATTCATCTACCCTTGTACATTCTTGGAATTCTCCTAGGCAATCAGTAAGTTCTAAACCACCTTCACTTGCATCTACAACATCAGCCAACGTAATTTCTTTTGGAGATCTTGAAAGCTCATATCCCCCACGATTGCCTCTAGTAATTCTTAAAAGACCTGCCTCAGAAAATGGGGCAACAACTTGTTCAAGATACTTTTTGGAAATCCCCTGACCATCAGCAATATCTTTCATAGATACGCATCCGTCACCCCATCGCTTGGCAAGTTCTATCATAAAACGCATGCCATATCGCGTTTTCGTTGAGATTTTCATCTTCCCCAATCCTTGCAATCATAAATGCATGCACATACTAAGTATAACGACATCAATTTGTTTACTTATTCCATTGCTTAAACTCACTATAAAGCTACATAAAAACCTATTTGAAGCATTTGACCACGCTCCGCTTAACAAATAATATGGTACAAGTTTTTGTACAACTTTTTTGGATTGGTGCGCAAATGAGAACAATCACATATAGCGAGTTTCGAAAAAACATGAAAGCAGAATTTAGGCGTTGTCGAGACGATGCAGATATCCTTATGGTCACCAACAAAGATTATTCAGAAAATGTAGTAGTCATGAACGCACGCGACCACGATGCAATGCTTGAAACTATCCGAATATATGAAAACCACTACTTGCACGACAAAATCAAACGCGCCGCATCAAGATTTAAGAAGAGCAACAAATCATAAGAGGTGCTTGATTTATGCGCGAAGTATATTCCGATGAGGCATGGAAAGACTACCTGTACTGGCAATCTTTTAGCGAAGTAATCCCTTTAAGAATAAACGAACTAATTCAAGACATTAAACGCAGCCCCTATGAAGGTCTAGGGAAACCGCAGGAACTCCACGCATCTCTTTTTGGGCTTTGGTCAAGACGAATCAATTTATCAAACAGAATGATATATTCGATAGAAGGTGACGAGCTTCGCATTTACTCTTTACGAGATCATAAACCTTGATCAATTCTGTCTTATTTTCATCAATTTTCATTTGTATTCTCTGTCCCATTTATGACCCTTCGGGTTTTTACCACAATCATTTTCTACTCACAAAATTCTGGATTTATGCCCTCCAACATTGTTTGACTAATCTCAAGCAAATGTATATCCCTGAATACATTCCTGCCAAAGTGAAATCGCTCCTCCAGCACCGTCAAGCCAACCATCAACGAGGCACTTCACCTATGACAGGGGGAATTAATCGGTTTTGTCCTAAGGAGAAACATGGAACCAGTAATTTTAGTAGGTGCAGGTGATGTAATTCTAGATAGGCCAGATCCAAAGACCGCATTTCAATATGTTGCCCCCATTTTCAGAGAAGCAGATGTTACGTATGTAAACATGGAACAAATTCTTGCAGACAATGGTGTTCCACATCCTTGTCAATCAGTTTCAAAGGGCTCTCGTTTCGTCGAGGCTTACACAGATGCAGAAGTCGACGTTGTGTCATGCGCGACAAACCACGCAATGGACTGGGGTGAAGAGGGATTGCTCGAAACCATCGAAACCCTTGATAAATCAGGTGTTGCACACTGCGGAACAGGCAAAAACCTTGATGAAGCAAGACAGGCTGTTATCCTTGAGCGCAAAGGCCAAAAAATTGGGTTCTTAAATTACTGCTCTGTTGCTCGCCCCGAATACGATGCTGACATTGATAAACCAGGCATTGCCCCATTAAAGGTACATACTCTCTATGAACAGGTTGACTTCCAACCAGCTACTCCCCCACGAATCGTATCTATGCCAACAAAAGAAAGCCGCAAGATGATCACAGATGACATCAAGGCTTTGAAATCCAAGGTAGATGTGGTTGCCGTAGCGTTCCACTGGGGTCAACACCTTCTCCCTGCAATTGTTCCTGAGTATTGCATTGAAATGGCTCATGACGCAATCGATGCTGGTGCAGATATCATCATCGGTGCACACACCCATATCCTAAAAGGCATTGAAATTTATAAGGGAAAAACAATTTATTACTCTCTTGGAAATTTTGTTCTTGATTTTGGCGACGCCTTCCATGACACCCGTCTGATCGACAGCCTTGATGCTCACTACAAGCCAACGCCAGAGTCTCGCATTGATCGCAACAAGACCATGATCATCAAAGCTTATATCGAAGATGGCGAGATCGTTCAAACTGGTTTCTATCCTGCAATGATCAATGCAGATGGCGATCCAATGCCTGTAAAACGCACAGGTGAAGGCGCAGACGTTGTTGCATACATGGAAGAAATAACCGCAGAAGCAGGCCTTAACGCCGCATTTGAATGGGTGGATGACGACGAAGTTCGCATTTACGAAAAGTAGACCGACCACAGATGATTTCCAAGGAGTAACAACGCAATGGATTTATCTACAAAAATTGCTGAATGTACGGTTAATACAAAATTCGAAGATCTGGCAGAAGATGATGTAATAGCCGCTAAGCAAGCCATACTTGATACGATTGGAGTAATGCTTGCTGGAAGTGGTGCAGGTGAAGGTGTCAACGAGGTTATGAACCTTGTAAATATTCTTGGTGGCACTGAGGACTGCACTCTAATTGCTCAGGGCAAGAAAACAAACCCCATACTTGCAGCTTTTGGAAACGGCTCACTTGCACACAGCATCGACTACGATGACGCACACGATGACGCATTCGTTCATCCAAGTGCATCAGTAGTTCCAGCAGCTCTTGTTGCTGGCGAATATGCAAAAGCAACCGGCAAAGAACTAATAACAGCTGTTGCTTTAGGAGATGACATTATTTGTCGTCTTGGATACGCAGTTACAAATCCCCCTGAAAACACTGGTCTTCTTTGGATGCTTCCTGTACTTCTGGGTACATTTTCTGCAACAGTTGCAGCATCTCGCATGTTAGGACTCACAGTTGATGAGACAGAAAACGCTTTGGGTCTTGCATTTAATCGTGCAGGTGGCACAAAACAGCTAGTCATCGAGCCGGGTGCTTTGCGCGGACTTTATGCAATGTTTCCCAATATGACAGGCATGCTTGCATCTCTTATGGCTAAAAACGGCGTGCCTGGTCTTAAGGAAACTTTTGATGGCCCTGGTGGATTTTTCAACATGTATTACAACGGTGCTGCCGATGAAAGCGTCTTTGATGACCTTGGCAAGAGATTTGAAGGTACCGAGGTTTCCATTAAGCCATGGCCTTGTTGCAGGTTTACAAACTCTTGCGTGGATGCCGCTTTGCATATTGCACGAGATAATGACCTTGATCCAACCGAGGTCGAACATATCACCATTTATTATGCAGCCGATGATGCAAAACGCTGCGTTGATCCGATTGACATGAGACGCAACCCGAAATCTATCCCTGAAGCAAAAATAAGTCTCCCATTCACGGTTGCCCAAGCTCTCGCATACAGAAAGCTTGAGATCGGAGACTTCAGCGCAGAAGCACTTGAAGACCCGCTGCTTCGTGATCTTTGCTCAAAAACAGATGCTGAATACGATGCAGACCTTGAGAGCGACTTCTCAAAAACAATGCTTCCAGGACGCGTCCGTGTAGAGTTAAAAAATGGCACCGTTTATGATGAACGAATAGATATTGTCTACGGGCATCCACAAAACAGAATGCAATGGCAAGATTTGGTTCAGAAGTTTACCGACTGCGCAAGCTACTGCAAAAGAGATCTTTCAAAAGAGCAGATTGATAAAATCGCTAGTATGGTTGAACATCTAGAAGATATGGAAGATGTATCCGAATTGCTTGAAGCTATTGCTTAGTTTATCGATCGTTTCACATGCGGGCGAACCCATAGTTAGCTCTATAGTTCGCTCGTATGTGGCTTCTTAGTCTTCCCCCCCCCAGAATCTATGTGACAAAATTTATGTGACTTCTTAACTCTTCTTCCAAGATCTAACAAATCTGACGTAAATAAAAGCGGCAATTATCGCAACCACAATGATCGCAATCATGATTCCTAGAGTGATATCAAACCCCCGTGAATATGCAACTGCTTTTGATATGCCATCAGAGGTCATGTGTTCCACGCATCCAGACATAATCCCAACAAATAATGCAGAACTAATAGCACCCGCAATTTGAACAAGCGTGGAATGAATAGACGATCCATTTGATGACAATTCTTGTGGTAGCACTTCAAGGTCAACGCTTTTAACAGATGGATAAATCAGTCCTATTCCCCCATATGCAATTGCTGTAAACACTAACAACAGCACTATGATGCGAAGATCAGCAGCAAAATACATACACCCAAAACCTAAAACAGATATTACAAGACCGCATGGTATAAGCAGCCATACGCCATGTTTGGAAAGCAGCTTTCCACTCACAATACAACTAAAGGCATATGTACAAATTGGAACAGCTAAAAGACATCCTGCAAGAAATGGTGTTTGTCCACAGGCGCCTTCAAAAAACAACGGAACAATAAGACTTACAAAAATCGAACCCATATATATAAGCATGATAATTGTCTCTCCTAGAGAGAAAATGCGGTAGCGAAGAGGACGTAGATCCAATAAGGGTTCTGGAATTCGTAACTGACGCCTTGCAAAGATGGCAATGATAACAATCCCGGAAACCATTACGATGCTTGACGATATCGGTTCATGGGTGATCTCGTTAAGCCCATACATAAACGCACCAAGCCCTGCGAAACTCAACAGCAAGCTCGGTATATCCACTTTTCTCTTTACGCGAGCATAAATGTTGTGCAAGGTAAAGTGCCCAATAATTCCTAGCAGTGCAGCAAGAAAAGCAGGTACTAAAAACAAGGGCTTAAAACCAAAATATGTAAGAATCATTCCAGCAACTGGGGGTGTTATAGCAAATGCAAATCCGCAAACAGCGGAATTTATCGAAAGCAACATGCCCGCTTTTCCTTTTGGAGAAAGCGTTAACAGTGCTTCGTTTAGAACAGGAAAAAATAAACCAGTTGTAACTGCCTGAATCAGCCTCGCCGCAACAACCATTGGAAAAGATATTGCAAAAAACCCGATCAATGACCCAATAAAAGCTGTCATGCAACCCGTAAACATAATTCTTCTAATCCCAAAACGTTTAAGGAGTGAAGCCGCTGTTGTAATCGTTGTTGCATTCACAATTGAGTATCCAAGCACAACCCAGTTAGCAACAGAAAGCCTTATATGGTATTCAGAGGCAATGTGATCAAGCGCAATATTCATAAGCATTTCCATAAAGCATGCAAGCACATTGCAAGACAGAAGCACAACAATCATGACCGATCTGGTGCGCCCTGTTGGAATGCATGGAGTCGAGGTTGCGCTCACTGAAATGAACCTCATTTCTAGCTTAAATAGACAGCTCCAATAAACAGCTTCAACAGCTATTCAAATAATGTTTTACCGCTACAAGTTAATCGCACTTAACGCATGTAAATATCGTTTTCTGATCGAATACTGAAAGAACATCTTTCGTAGCGTGCATCCAGTGCAAAATAAACGACCAAAAAGCCATCAATTGTGGCCTTTGACCTTACCAGTCTTTATATTTCAACATGCATATATACCAGTTTGTTAGAAGATATATACAGTCAATAGGGACACATGAATCACTCGGCCGTATTTCGCGGATATCAATGGATATCAATCATGAATATATAGTCAGTGAACATTGGGGTGTGTCTCAATTTAGCTCCAGGAAGGGGAGAGAATGAAGAAGGCTATTAAGGCATTGCTTACGGCAGGTCTTGTCGGTGCAATGGCATTCGCTCTTGCAGGATGTGCTGGCGGCAACGGCGGCTCTAATGCAAGCGCAGGCAATACCAGCGGAGCACAAGCTTCATCAGGCACAACAGATCTACGTTTTGTAACTGGTGGCGAATCCGGAACCTATTATGCATACGGCAACGTACTTGCCCAGTATGCAACAAACGGTGCATACGACCTCGCAGTCACTGCACTTTCTGGAAATGGATCTCAGGCAAACATCCAAGCACTTGAAGATGGAGATGCCGACATCGCATTTGCACAATCTGACGTTATTGCTTACGCATACGAAGGCACCAATCTTTTCGAAGGTCAGCCATATGCTGATTTCTCAGTTATCGCTGGTCTTTACCAAGAGCAGGTACAGATTGTAACCTGTGATCCTGAGATCAAATCTGTAGCTGATCTTCGTGGAAAGACAGTATCAATCGGCGCTGCAGGTTCTGGCGTTTACTTCAACGCAATGGATGTTCTTTTGGCATATGACATGACAGAGGCTGACATCAATCCTGTATATCAGTCATTTGCTGATTCTGCTGATTCACTAAAGGACAACAAGATCGATGCTGCATTTATCGTTGCTGGTGCTCCAACAACAGCTATCACCGATCTTTCCACAACAAAGACTGCATACCTTGTATCTATGGATCAAGAGCATGTAGACAAGTTGATTGCTGCTTCTCCTTATTATTCAGAGGCAATCATCCCTGCATCTGACTACAACATGGAGACAGACACAATGACAGTATCTGTTGGTGCAGTCATTATCGTAAATGACGAAGTTCCTGAGGATGCTGTTTACAACTTCACAAAGTCCATCTTTGAGGGTGCAGAGAACAACGCTGATGCACATGCAAAGTACAAGGAACTCGTACTAGAAGATGCTACTTCAGTAGCCACTGTTCCCTATCACCCAGGTGCTGCAAAATACTTCGCAGAGAAGGACATCACTGTCAACACCAAGTAACACACGACAGTAAGCAATACCCTGCATTTGCAGGCATGATGTAAGCAATTGGGAGGGACGGCTTTTATATATTGCCGTCCTTCTCCTTTTCTTATGAATATCTCTTAAGAATCCCTTAAAGTTTTCGTAAGAAATGTTCATAAGAATCTAGTACGAAGCTAATTGGTTTATTGGCCAATTAGTACGAGGCGCGAAGGGGATTAGATGGTTTTCTCCAAAAAGAAAGCAACTAAGGAGATTGACGGCAAAGCGGAGGCCAAAGAAGTTAAAGATGTTTCCAAAAATCCGTCTGCTGCAAAAATCGAAGAAGCTCTGGCAAAAGACGATCTAAACCCAGATGCTCTTTCGTTACTTGATCCCGAAGACGAAGAAGACGCGAAGATCTACGGCACCGCTAACACCGATGAGGCAAACGCCGCTACGGTAGATGCCGATGAGGTTATGCGTAAGTACGATCGCGAGTCTAATACACGTATCTGGGAAGGCGTTCCAAAGGTAATAGTCACCGTTGTTATGATCGTATTTTCTGTGTATTGCCTTTGTATGACATTACTTTCTACAGAACAAGCAGAAGCAAGACTTGCTCGTTTCTTGGCCTTCGTGATCATAATTGGATTTCTCACCTATCCCGCAAGAAAAACTGGCCACAAGGTTAACCACATTCCGTGGTATGACATCGTGCTTATGATTTTAGGGTTCTCATCATTTATGTATTTCGCTATAAATTGCACAGACATACTGCTTATGGGTGCCCGCATAGAACCAATACATGTAGCGCTTGGTGTCATCGGAATACTTGTTATGGTTGAGCTTTGCAGACGATGCGTAGGCATTCCAATAATTGTTGTCGCAGGATGCTTGCTTATATATGCGTTTTACTGGCAAATCACATCCGGAGGCGCAGACAACATACTTAATCCGCTCCGAAAAATCATTCAAAAGCTTTTCTATACAACGTCGGGCATTATTGGAACTCCCGTAAATGTTTGTTACACATATATTGTCCTATTCATTATTTTTGGTGCCTTCCTTGAACGCACCGGTATTGCCAACTTCTTCATTTCTCTTGCAAATAAAATTGCAGGCTGGTCATCTGGCGGCGCCGCAAAAGTTTCAGTAATTGCCTCAGCGCTTTGTGGCATGGTTTCTGGATCATCTGTTGGAAATACTGTAACAACAGGTTCAGTCACCATTCCTATGATGAAAAAAACGGGGTACAAACCTGCATTTGCTGGTGCTGTTGAAGCGGCATCTTCAACAGGCGGACAAATCATGCCGCCTATCATGGGTGCTGCAGCGTTTCTTATGGCCGAATATATGGACATCCCCTACTTGGAAGTTGCAACAAAAGCGCTAATTCCCGCATTTTTGTATTTCGCAGGCATCTTTATAGCTATCCATCTTGAAGCTAAAAAACTAGGTCTAAAAGGTATTCCAAAGAAGGATCTTCCTAAAGGAAGCTACCTTTTGAAGAACTGCTATCTGGTACTCCCATTGGTGCTTCTTGTCTGGCTTGTCGCATCTGGTGCTCGTACTATGGCTGTATCTGCAGCCATTTCGATCGGTGGAACATTCATCATCGGATTTATCAGCTTCTTAGTTACAAATATATCTGAGCGCGAACAAGGCCAATCTATTGGTTCAATAATCGCAGAAACCATAAAGATTGCTCTTTGGACCTCTGCTGATGCATTTGCTGCTGGTGCTAAAAACGCTATCGCTGTTGCTGTTGCATGCGCTATGGCAGGCATTATTGCAGGATGCATTACAGTTACAGGACTTGCCTCCACAATCATCAATGTGATTGTGCTTATGGCAGGCGACTTCGTAATTATCGGTCTTATCTTCACGATGATATGCTGCATCGTACTTGGCATGGGAGTTCCTACAACTGCAAACTACTGCATTATGGCTTCCACCTGCGCACCAATCCTTATGCAGCTCGGAGTAAATCCAATTTGTGCACACTTCTTCGTGTTCTACTTTGGAATTGTCGCAGATATTACTCCGCCTGTTGCGCTAGCTGCATACGCAGGGTCAGCGATCGCAAAAGCAAAGCCAATGACAACAGCAGTAAACGCATCAAAACTTGCCATTGCTGCATTTATCGTGCCCTACTTATTTGTATTCAGTCCGCAGCTTTTAATGGTGGGCGATGTGAGTGTTGGAGGAATAATACTTAACACCGTAACTGCGCTCGTAGGCTTATTTGCTCTTGCCGCCGCACTCAACGGATATCTATTCCACCATAAAATGAATATTCTGTTCAGATTACTTCTTGTTGCCGCCGGCCTTTTGATGATGGTTCCAGGAATTTGGACAGATCTTGGAGGGTTTGCAGCAACCATTGCAATAGTTGCACTCCACTGGTTTTTATCAAAAAACAAACCTGAGAACATCGCAACCAACACTGCTACTGCATAAGAAAGGGAATGCGATATGTCAAAATCCAAGAAAAAGGATGTAAAAGAGAAGAAGGTTTCTAAAGCGGCAAAAGCAGCAAGCAAGGCGGCAAGCAAAGCAGCCAAAGCTTTAAAACCATTGAAACCGAAAAAAGCTTCAAAGGCTGATAAACATTCAAAAGACATTCATTCCAAAAATACTAAGCGTATTTGGCTTACAGGCGCATATGGATTTGTTGGCTCTGAGCTTGCTAAACGCTTAGAAAAAGAAGGTTATGAGGTAATAGGCACAGGTCGTGAGCTTTCCGTCACTGAACCTGAACGTCTTGAGGCATTTGCAGTCGAAGTGCAGCCAGATATTGTTATCAATGCTGCTGGTATTCCAAGGGATGCTGCCAGCTTGTCTAATCGCATCAAGGCATATGAAACAAACGCTCTGGGTGCAAAAAATGTAGCGCTCGCCGCTAATGCAGTTGGGGCAGACATCATACAGATTTCAACCGACGACGTTTATGCTTCTCTTTTGCCTGAGCCTGTAAACGAGTTTGATAACCCCCATCCAAATACACCATACGGAAAATCAAAGCGTGCAGGCGAAGTTATGGTGCGCGATATCACTCCAGATAATGCCGTAATCAGATCATCATGGCTTTATTCAAAAGACGGCGGACAACTGAAAGCCGTTCTTGATGCGGCTCGTGAAGGCAGAAAATACGAAGCAAGAACGGATCAGTTCGGATCCCCTACCAGTATTTCCCTTTATAGCCACGTACTTAACAAAATTATTGAGAAAGGATCTCACGGAACATTCCATATCGCATCAAAGGGCAAGGCAAGTAGATACGATTTTGCAAAAGCCGCTCTTTGGCTTGCTGGTTATGATCCAAAAAGCATTCTTGTACCAACGAAAGACAAAAAGACTGCAGAAGATATTGTGCTTGAGAGTTTAATCCTTGAGATGTATGGCGCGAAGATCCCTGAATGGCAAGATGACCTTGCAAAATATATGCAAGCCGAAGGTCTAACTGCATAAGAATACATAAATGAAGGAGACAGCTCTGCTACAACTGCGATAACAGAGCTGTCATTATCAGCTTTGCCTTGCGACCTCATTTACACGATAACGACTAACCAAATAAGTAATGATCATATATATGCCATATATTCCAAAGACTAAAATAGCAGCCGCCAAAATTGATGAGCTCACATCTTGAACTCCTAATCCTTTGATAAGCGATTCGTTGGTCACGTATATTGCACAGGCTGAATGACATATTGCAACGGCAAGCGGAAGTAAAAAGTAGATTGCAACTTGTGCAAAAAGTGATCTATCAAGCGTGCTTGTACTGCATCCAATACGAGAAAGCATCATATATCTTGGGAGTGAATCCGCTGTTTGCGAAAGTTGCTGCACAGCAAGTACCGCAGCAGTTGCAACCAATAAGATAAATGCAATATAAACTGCAAGATATGTGATCATAACTTTAAGTCCACGTGACTGATCTATCATGTCATAAGCTGTCAAAATTGAAGACACAGGCCATTCTTCTGATGTATATGAATCTCCTGTATCAGCGCTCACCACAGGATCAATCGGTTGAGTTTTCACCACAATTTCACGCAGCATAACATCATTTTGCGCAGCGGTTTTTCCATTTGCTTGATACATTATATTAAGGAAGCTCTCGTACGGAATAGCTCCTTGTGCAATAAGTGAATCAATGACTTTATCTGGCACAACTGTTATAAGAGCAGTAGCTGGAATAGAGTTATCCGAAATCTCAAGATCAACAACATCCCTACCATACTTATATTTATCGCCCTGAAGAGTAATGGTCGGGGTTGCCTCAGATATATTTTTCGCAGCAGCCGCCGTGCTACCAAAGGTATTTACAATTAGGCATTGGTCACTTTCCAGACTAATCTCTGACTTTCCCAACATACGTAAAGTATCGTTAACATCAGATTCAGAAACTATAGAGATCCCGCCTAGGTTTAAATTGGATTGAGCTTCGATCTTTTCCCTTACATCTTGTTGCAAGAAACCTAAAAGCTCCGCATAGTTGGTATCTTGGGCTTCATATAAAGACAACTGCGCATATTGCGATACCGTTTCATCCCAAAGAACAGGAGCATTATCATAAAGCTGGTCTTTCATATTCCAGTTATATTTTTCAGCACGCCCAAAAGAGTTAGGCGCAATTTCTTGCATCTTTCGTGCAGCATCTGCAGGTTCATCAAAATTACCGCTTTCACGAGCAGGTAAATACATAACTGAGCAAAGAGACGCATCATAAGGATTTGCTTTTTCAACATCACCTACAAATGCCTGAACTAAGCCCATGCCGATTGAAAATATAGTGATCGAAAAGAAGAGCATTATGCATACCATCCAAAGAGACGCAAATGCTGTATTTATTCGAGATGCAATCTGACGTACCGTAAATGGGACAAGACCTCTAAAATATACTCCACGAAGTTTTGTGATAACTGCAATCACGAAACCCGCAAGTGACCAGAATAGCAACAAGGTTCCAATTAACATACATACAGTTGCGCCTATAAATTCAGGTGAGTCCAAGTATTGCATTCTGGACTTTATCAACAACCAATACGCAAATGCAAGAATAGCGATAGATAAAATAAAAACGACAAGGCATATCCAAGGATTACGCACTATTTGCTTTTGATTTAATTCGTTTGCATTCAAAAGATTGATAAGACGCTGGCGATTGATTGTAAATGTATTAAACACAGCAACAACTACATAGATTACCGCGAAGCAAACTATCGTTAATATGAATGCGTCGAATGAAAACACAAACTGATAGTTTGTTATCACAGTTCCAAATAGCATTGCTGTTACAAATGAAAGCCCTTGTGAAAGCAAAACTCCAATTAGAAGTCCAATAATTAACGAAAGAATACCTACAAGTACAGTTTCTAATAACATGATCAAAGATACCTGTGTATTCGGCATCCCCAAAAGCATGTATGTTCCAAATTCGCGTTTGCGTCTACGAATAAGAAATCCATTTGAATAGATAACCAAAAAGCCAAGAACAAACGCAATAAGCGATGATACAAGGCCTATCATTTGCTGGGTTAAATCAAGAACGCTTTCACTTGATGCGGTCTCAATATCCATCATTACACTTTGCTCACCAATTGAGTTGAATGCATAAAATACGGCCACACCAAATAGAATCGTTAAGAAATAAATTGTGTAATCGCGAAACGAATGGCGAATGTTTCGCCAAGCAAGCTTAAGCAGCATGTCCGGCCTCACCCCCAAGGAATGAAACTACCTCCATGATGCGCAAGAAGAATTCATCTCGCGACATATCTCCTCTACGAATTTCGTTAAAGAGTCTGCCGTCTTTGATGCAAAGCACTCGATTTGTATAAGAGGCCGCATATGAATCATGAGTGACCATCATAATGGTTGCACCAAGTTGCTTGTTCATCATCTCGAGTGTTTCCAAAAGAACAGTTGCGGAATGAGAATCCAGAGCACCCGTTGGCTCATCTGCCAAAATTATCTTTGGATCCGACACGATTGCACGACATGCCGCAACGCGCTGCTTTTGTCCCCCTGACATTTGACTCGGATACTTTTTCAGAACATCCAGAACGCCTAAAGTGCATGCCACTTCGCGAACACGTCTTGATATTTCCATAGGAGGCACATGTTTAATCGTTAGTGCAAGCGCAATGTTTTCCATACCATTTAAGGTATCTAGCAGATTAAAATTTTGAAAAATAAAGCCCAACTCATCACGACGAAATTGGGAAAGCTTGCGCCTGCCAAATTGTGTGATGTCACGCCCATCTATAAAGATTTGACCCGATGTTGGCTTATCGATCGTAGATATGCAGTTTAAAAGCGTGGTTTTCCCAGAGCCGGATGGTCCCATTATTGATATGAACTCTCCGCGTGCCATATCTAAATTAATTCCGGCTAAAGCCTGAGTTATAGAATCGCGACTTCCATATGACTTTTGAAGTTGACGCACGCTGAGCATAGGTTGATTTTGCGCTGCAGAAGCTCCGGCTGAAATAATGGTAGCGGGATTGGGAGCGGCAAACGTCTCAGTCATGATTATCTCCTTAGACCCTTGTAAGACGTGGTAATTCGTATAAGAAAAGTGCACCTATTGCCAATATAGACACTGTCGTGATTACGACTTTTCCTGCAAGACCCATAAAAACATCTCCTTTAAGATTGTTCGATATCAATAGTTAGATATCCCTAATCCAACGATGAAGATGTTAAACTTCGCACATTACGCCTGCCATCGATTCGTCTTACTCATCTCTTACATATATGTAAGATCGCCTATTGTGAGGAAAGGTAAATACAACTCTGGTACCTTTCCCCTCATCGCTGGCTAAAAATACGTCTATTCCAAGACGTGAGCACATAACAGCTATCAGATATAAACCCATTCCTGTAGCACTTCCGGTTTTTCTGCCATTAACTCCTGTAAACCCTCGGTCAAATACACGAGGAACATCTGATGCGCAAATACCTACACCGTCATCCTTGATTTCAAGAACGGTACGACCATGCGATGTTCCTTCATTACATGATTCAGCGGTAAACGTGATATTTGATGCCCCGTATTTTGCAGAGTTAACTATCACTTGCCCGACAATAAACAAAAGCCATGGTTTATCAGAAAGCACAGTGAGGTTCTCATCTATTTCAATATGGGGACTTACGTTTTTGGAAATTAAGAATCTAGCATTGTGTTTGCATGCCTCTTTTGCAACTTCCACCAAAGAAACTTCTCTTATGGCATAGTCATTGGCTACATTTCCAGCTCTAGCAAAATAAAGTGCTTGTTCAACCTGTCGCTCAATGCTTTCAAGCTCGAGTGCAATACCTGCCGCATCGCTTCCACTCAAACGATCTGTTATTAGTTTTGCTGCAGCAATAGGCATCTTTGCTTCATGGATCCAAAGTTCAATATAGTCTCTGTAGTTATTTCCATCTTGGTAAGCTTCCGTAAGTTCAGCATTTGCAAGTGAGGTAACCCTCTCTGCTGCTTCATATGCAATTCGTCCTTCTGGGAATACAGGTTCGGTTACAAGCGATGTAATTTGACTGAACATTGTGGCGTTATTGCATATATCTGCCAGGCTCTTCCAAAATCGTTTTTCTCTAACATATTCATAAGTGATTATTAAACCTACGATGCATAGCAAAAATAATGCCAATGACACAGTTGCAGGCAGAGAAAATCCTAAAGCACGCGCCATGATAGCTGTGCCTAATATCCCAAACAAACCAATCATTACTTGGGCTATATGCCCTTTTAAGTAAACCGCAAAATTGTAGTTTTCTACATATTCCCAATCTTGGTTATGCATGCACAAGCTCACGCCTTAAAGAGAATAGCCAATTCCACGATGCGTTTTGATGAAGTCTTGCCCAGCACCAATGCTCTCCAAAACCTTACGAAGCCGATTTACATTTACTGTAAGCGTATTGTCGTCAATGAACTCATCGGATTCCCAAAGCTCATACATTATGTCCTGACGAGATACTGTGGTTTCCCCATTACGCATAAGAAGTTGCATTATCTTTAGTTCATTACGGGTAAGTTCTGCTTTTTTATCTGCGTGAATCAGAACACCGCGCCCAAGATCTAAAGAAACCCCATCATGTGACAAAACAGAATTTGCAGAAGCAGAGTTCCTTCTAAGAATTGCTTGAATACGAGCAAGAAGCACTGCTGGCCTATACGGCTTTGTGACATAGTCATTCGCACCAAGACCTAAAGCCATAACTTCATCAAAATCGCTGTCCGATGATGTAAGTACTATTATTGGAACATCGGAAAACTGGCGAATATCGCGACAAACCATATGCCCATCAGTATCTGGTAATTTAAGGTCTAAAACCACGCAATCTGGCTCAGCCGCTTTTACAGCATTGGGAAGTTCAGAAAAGCCATTACAAGAAACTACTTCAAATCCCTGTAGCTCCAACAAACGGGCAAGTTCCGCTTTTAAGACGTTGTCGTCTTCTATGATAAAAATCCTATCCATGGACACATCATACAACGACATGACAGAGATAGACCATTTCTATTCCTAAACAATGCTTGCACTTAATTAGCTGACTTCAGAATTTCAGAACTATGACGGAGCCAAACTTCCGAAAACAGCAGCTAATAACATGCATATCTGAGCATTCTTTGATATACACCTGTTACTTGTTTGCTTGGCAATGTCTTAATGAGGAGATTCTTTGAACTTTTTATTACTTCTTTGTTAACAGTTTTGTACACACCTTGAATAGATACCTATATGCGACTAGATTCACTTTCACAAATTAGAAGTACATCTTTGAAAGAAATTGAGGCAAGTCATGAATGCGTATTACATCGCCGCAAAAGCAAGAGCATGGGAAGTGGATCAACATGTTGGTCGGGCATTAGACCCAGAACAACCACCATACAAAATTGAAGCACATGGTTGTGGAGAAGGCTGCTACGAAAAAGACCGTGCACAAATTTTGCAGAACCATAGACTGGTCAACTTCTTTATGCCACAAAAGAAATGTTCCTAGTTCGCAAGTTGCAATACTATCCTTCAGCTCCTGCAGTCTTTAAGGAATGCAATCCCCGTAAAGAAATGAGTGCTTAATCGCAAGGATGCATCGGAAAGGACAATATAAGCTTGATATAATTGCAGCTTAAATTTGTTATTTCTGATACATCCTTGGAGTCTTAATGCTTTTTTCAATAATCAGTTTTGTTTTAGTACTGCTATTTATAGGTTTTATCCTTTGGCTTATTGGACTGTTTTGGGCTTGGCTTGGACGAGGCAAAAGACTCAAACATGTTGTTCACGATGATCTAGTATCTGAAGACATCCGAAACACTGCAGAGCGCCTAGAGGCATACAGACAAGGCAAAAAGCTTGGGATAACCGGTGAAAAGGCAAGACCAAAATTCACGTCTGCTCAATTAAACGAAATTAGGAAAGCAGAAGCCGCAGTTCGTAACAACTATCTCAATCATTTAAGAATTGGTTGGTATCAAGTTGTCATGATCTTCTTTATAGGGTCAGTTCTTGGCCTTGTGCTTGAAGAAGTATGGATGTTTATAACAGCGGGTGTCACTGAAAGTAGAGTTGGACTTGTATGGGGGCCATTTAGTCCACTTTACGGAGCCGGAGCCCTTCTGCTTACACTAATTACTTTTCAACTTCGCAAACACAATGCAAAAGGGTGGGTTGTTTTTATCATCTCAATGATCGTCGGAGGACTACTTGAGCAATGCACCGGGTGGGCAATGGAGACTTTCATGGGTGCTGTCTCTTGGGACTATATCGCAGGTGGCGTGCCCGGAGCCATCACTAAATGGGTAGCTATCCCCTTCCTATTCTTCTGGGGACTTTTGGGATACGCTTGGTATAAGTTAATCATGCCTAATATCCTCTATTTATTAGGGGTTCCAACAACACGACGCAAAGCGATTTTTGTTGCACTTTTATCTATATATCTAATCGCAGATATCTTCATGACCATAATGTGCTTCGACCGTCGAGCTGAAAGAGACGAAGGGATCCCTCCAGCTAATGCATTCGAGCAATGGATTGATGAAAACTTTAGTAACGAATTTATGGCACAGCGTTTCCAAAATATGGTGATAGACAGCGCAAGTCAGACATCTTAATGCAATACAGGGAGCAAGTGCTGCTCCCTGTTAGAGTAGATCCTCGGTCAAAACCAATAAATTACGGACGGGAAAGACCATCAACTGGAATAACTGCACCAGAAACATAGCTTGCCATATCAGATGCTAAGAACAGATATGCATACGCGATGTCTTCTGGCTCTCCCATACGACCCAGTGGAATGCTTTCAATTAGCGGTTTAATTACTGAATCAGGAAGTGCATCAACCATATCGGTATGTGTAACTCCAGGAGCAACCGCATTAACGCGAATCTTATAACGTGCAAGTTCTCTTGCAAGCGATAGAGTCAAGCCATTCACGGCAAACTTTGAAGTTGGATATGCAAAGCCTGAAGGTTGCCCGTATTTTCCAACCATGGAAGATGTATTGATAATTGCTCCTCCCTGGCCTTGTTCAATCATGATTCGAGCAGCTGCTTGGCTGCAAACAAACACTGCTGTTACGTTTAATTTCATGACCTTTTCGTATTCATCCATTGTGTAATCAATCAATGGAGTACGAGAGCTAATGCCTGCGTTGTTACAAAGAACATCAAGTCGTCCGAAGCGCTCAACCACTGACTCAAAAGCTTCTTTTACAGAATCAGGATTGTCCAACTCAGGTGCTATACCCATTACATTTTCCGCATATCCATCTGATGCAAGCTTTGCAAGCGCCTCATCAACAGTTTGTTTGCGAGACCCTGCAAGCGCTACCTTCGCGCCGTTTTTCAAAAACTCCTCAACGATTGAATAGCCAATTCCTCGGGTACCGCCAGTTACTATAACAACCTTATCTTCAACCAATGCCATATCTGTTTCCTTTCAATACTGAAAATCAATTTTCACGCTCAAAATTTTATAAACCTTCTTATAAACCCAACAGTATTTAAGCCTCACAACTTGGGTTGGAACATATTAATTGATTGCAAGGCGCTAGACATATCGCAGAGCGTAAAGGCTACGATTTGTAACATAAATTTAGCATTAGAATTTTTAAGTTGATAACTCTAATAAAAGATGAATTCCATTGAAGGTTTTAGTGCTGCAAACAATTGACTTAGTTATTTAATTGCGATATTAAAAGTTCTTAAGGTTTTATTAATTTACGTAATAAAGTTCGAGATGAGGTAAAGATGGCTTTCTGTACGAATTGTGGAAAGAAAATTGATGACGGAACAAAGTTCTGCACTAATTGTGGAACTCCAATTGCAACTCCTACAGTAAGCCAAAACTCCGAAGCAACCCCTTCAACATCTACTACGACTACAACTCCAACCGCTACGCCATCAACCTCTACGGTTTCATCGGCTGCACAAACACAAGCAATCCCGCCTGTAGGAAATGCTGCACCTAGTGCATCTGCACCAACACAGGCAATTCCACCCGTAAATACAGCAAGCGCCCCAACTGAGGCCATTAACCCTATCACTAGTCAAACCACAACGCTACAAAGCGATCTTCCTGATTCAGCTTTTCAGCCTAAAACACAACCGCAAGTATATGTAGCTCCACAAACTCAGGCTCAAGTCCCTGTTCAACCTATCATTGATCAGGATCAGCCTAAATCAGGTAAAGGCAAAAAGGCAGCCATTGTAATACTCATCGCAATAGTTCTTGTTATAGCTGCTTGTGTTGCAATCGCTTTCGCAATGGGATTTTTTGATCAAAAAGAAGAAACCACAAGCCAAAATAGCGCCATAGAAAATGTCGCAAATAAGAATAGCGAGGCAAACAACGCAAATGAGCAAAACTCGAGCGAGAATACCAATACCAACACGAACGCCAATACCAATACAAACGCCACAACTTCTGCAACCACAACACCAAAAACAGCTACGCTTTCTGTAGTGAATCCCCGAAATGACCAAACTGTCTCTAGTGTTATTCGCCTAAATGATGACTACGGTGTAATTAAAGACATCACAACAAAAGCTTATACCCGTGAAGAGATTGAAGCTCTAGGGCTTTCAGATGCAGAGCTCTACATCGCAAGAAACGAAATTGTCGCACGCACTGGATATAAATTTCACTATCAACCAAATACTGATTTCTTCTTAGCAAATTGTCCTTGGTATAGCGCGACTAACGATTCGTACGAGCTAAGTGGAATACCTGCGGATAATGCAGGCATAATCGCAGCAATAGAGCGTGACCACGATTCTTGGTACCTAGAGATTAAATAGCACCATTTACAAACATCATTAGATAACGTCATCTTTATTAGATGGCGTTATCTTTATCGAGCAGGTAGCGTCATCTTTAAATAAACGCCGTCTGCACATAGGTATGACCTTCAAGCAATCGCTGTCTGCTAGCCTAAACCCACCAGCCTAAACCCACTACAAGGCAACGATAGCTTGAAGAAGATTAACTCATTTTGGATACTTAATGGCTAACCCGTTTACAACTCAGCAAGATGAATCACCAAGCACGCTTAAGGCGGCACTGAATTATCTTGTTGTGTGTATAGTGATCATCGCTGTTGTTTGGGCATCGCTTACAGCGGTAGGTATTACGCTAAATTTCGACTTCATCTCCCAATATAGAATACGTATCTGGGACGGATTCCTAATGACGATTGGAATCTCTATCGCCTCATTAGTGCTTAGTCTTTTACTTGGAATACTGGTCGCTTTTGGACAAAATACTAAGATTTTACCTATTCGCTATATATGTGATTTATACGTAAAGATAATTCGTGGAACTCCCCTAATTGTGCAGATCTATTTTTTCTACTACATAATTGGCACAGCATGGGGAATAGATAATCGAATCCTCGCTGGGATCATAATTCTGTCGCTGTTTTCTGGTGCATATATCGCAGAAATCATACGCGGTAGTATGCTTTCTGTAGATTCCGGACAAATTGAAGCAGCTCGTGCAGTTGGATTCACACATTCGCAAACTTTAAAGCATGTCGTAATTCCACAATTGGTAGCGCGCACACTTCCAGCACTTACAGGCCAAGCCGCATCAATTATTAAAGACTCATCTCTTTTATCAGTCATAGCTGTTATAGAGCTTACTCAGACAATTCGCGAAATCACGGCCACAAATTACAATTTCTTTGGCGGATTTTTGTTCTTAGGAGCACTGTATCTCTTATTAACGCTGCCAATAATGTTTGCGAGCAAACGATTCGAAAAGAAGCTCAGCTATGCGCATTAAGCTAGAAAATATCTGTAAATCCTTTGGCGAGACAGAGGTTTTGCACAACATATCATTTGATGAGGATGTAAACGCGCTTGCCATAATAGGGCCTTCTGGGAGTGGGAAATCAACTCTATTACGAATAATAGGGGGACTACTTGCTCCAACAAGTGGCACACTGACCATCAACAAAACCCCTGTCGATATGAGTGAAGCTGGACTTTTGGAACACAGACGTCATATAGGATTTGTATTCCAAGATGGTGGCCTTTTCCATCATATGACAGCACAAGAAAATATATCCATCCCATTAAGCGTGGTTCATAGGATGCCTAAAGAAAACGCTGATGCGCATGCACTAAATTTGCTTAAGCGATTAGGTCTTGAGCGTGAAATGGATAAGCATCCCGCAGAACTTTCAGGAGGTCAAAAACAGCGTGTGGCAATAGCCCGCGCAATTGCATCGAAACCTTCTTTGTTGCTATTTGACGAACCAACAAGCGCGCTTGACCCAGAGTATACAAACGAAGTATTGAACGTGATAAATGATTTGCGCGAAGGGGGCGCACATCTGATCATCGTCACACATGAAATGGGATTCGCTCGCAATGCGTGCGACCATGTAGCATTTATTCATGATGGATCGCTTATAGAATACGGAGCAAGCGAAGATATTTTTAAGAATCCTAAATCTTTCGAATTGCAAAGATTCTTAAGCAAACTTCTCGAATGGAGCCTATAAGATGGGCATGAATGGCGTTTTAAATTCGAGAAATACATTTTCCTAATGTGACTTATAAGATAGGTGCGCTTGGATGAGGAAAATATTTTTTGCATTAATGACAGTTGTTTTTGGCGCATTCGCAGGAGCATTTGCATGGGCATTTTTCTTCCTGATGAACAACGGTATCTATTTACTTTGGGAAGTAATACCTAACGCACTTGTATCTGTAGGACTCCCATCGGTTTTCTACCCTATTGCATTTTGCACACTAGGAGGAATTTGCATTGGGATATTTTCGAAGAAATTTGGTAAATACCCTCAAAGCATGAATGAAGTAATGGCTCAGGTAAAAGAAACTGGCCGAT
This sequence comes from uncultured Eggerthellaceae bacterium, assembly GCA_964631345.1. Taxonomy (GTDB): domain Bacteria; phylum Actinomycetota; class Coriobacteriia; order Coriobacteriales; family Eggerthellaceae; genus MGBC163016. The sequence goes on from CAZVWE010000004.1 coordinate 93,950, forward strand.
ATGAATATAATCATATAGGAGCATCTTTTTTCGGAGCGTTATTTCCATTGCTATTTGGTGGATCAATTGGGCCTGAAGCAGGTATGACCGGAGTAATCGCTGGCCTTTGTACATGGGTTGGAGATAGACTTCGCTTTATGGGTGCAGAAATGCGTGAACTGGCAGAAGCTGGAACGGCTGCAGTTATTTCAGCAATTTTTTCGACACCACTTTTTGGGCTTGCAGTACCAATTTTCGGGGCAGCAGATGATTCAGACGGTAAGCACTCTGTAAGTGAAATTAAACTTGGTGTTCCCAGACCATTAAAAATTGCAATATACATACTTGCTGTTGCAGGAGCTATAGGGACAATGGCGCTTCTTGGTCAATTGTTTGGCGCTGGTGGCGGACTTCCCAGATTCACTGATATATCTTTTGGAATGCATGAATTTATATGGCTTATTCCTTTAATTCTTATAGGATCCATTGCGGGATGGCTGTTTTTTCCATTTGGAGCGCTTGCTCGTAAGTTTTCTTCAGTTTTAGGAAATCACACGATTGTGAAACCAGCATTGGCAGGGTTAATTCTTGGCGCTATCGGTATAGTATTGCCATTTACACTTTTCGCAGGCGAAGCACAGACTGAAGAGATTTCTCTTATTTGGACAACTATACCGGCATTGATCCTCATCGCTACAGGATTCGCAAAAGTGTTTGCTACACAACTATGTCTAAATATGGAATGGCGAGGTGGCCATTTCTTCCCCATTATTTTTGCAGGCATTTCCATTGGATATGGCTTCTCCGCACTTACTGGCATTGACCCTGTGTTTTCACTTTGCGCTGTCACAGGCGCACTTGTAGGTGCCGTCATGCGTCAACCAATTATGACTATGGTGCTTTTGTTCTTGGTGTTTCCTGTTGCTAGTGCGCCGATATTGCTTGTTGCTGCAGCAATAGGGTCAGTAATTCCTGTACCAAAACAATGGCTCAAAGACTAAATGGGATGAGCGTTTTCAGATCATTTCCGACTAGCACCAGGTGGCATAGGAAGCGGCTTCCCACATTTCTTGCAGACACGAGCATCCGATTCATTTTGTGTAGAGCAAAACGCGCAAAATCCACGTGGTTTCACCTTGGCATCGCTTGAAGGAGGCCCGCATTTTCCGCAGTGAATGCACGCAAAACACCTAGGCATTTACAAATCTCCTATTCACGATCATAAGTCCAATCATAGGGTTAACCAAATCAAGCATCGTAGTTTCAACGTATCCAAGCGCGTCCAAAACTACTCTGGTTTTTTCATGAGTAAAGCACGCATAGGATGCACAAGTCCAACAATGGCAACGCATGCACCTATGCCAATTAGAATCGGAAATACTGCGTCATATCCCATATTTGGTACACACATCATCGATAGACTAAAAACATACGGTGCCAAAAATGGTCCTAGATTCATCATGGATGTCATAATGCCGCTCACAAAAGGCACCTTATCCTGAGGAGAAATATTTCCTGTTGCATTTTGTGCAGCTGTAAAGAAAGCCGATCCAGCAAATCCAAGGATAAATACACCCAGCGCGTACACCCAGGCATTTGGTGCAAGTAAACACGGCACTATACCAACGACTATAAATACAGCACTCACACCAAAAAGACGCGCCTTAAACAAACGGATGAGATATGGGAATAGAATTCCACAAAGAATAGTACCTATCCCACAGCAATTGATTACCAAGGCGGCCTCACCAGGACCTGCAAGTCCTCGCCAATCAAGAACCGAAGATGTTACAACTTGCACAGTTACAACGCATGTCCAACCAGCGAGCGCAAACAAAGCGTATCCCCAAATGGCTTTAGGAATACGGCTGTGTTCAATGGGATGGTTTTCATTTTTACTCATCTCAATATCTTGTACAACGCCTTTAGCTTCTGGCATCCAAATAAGAGCGATCACTAAAGGTAAGAATCCTATCAGATAAGCTAAGAATGAATAATTCCACCCAATTTCAGTTAAATACCCAGCAACCGTGGTGTAGAGAATATTGAATACGAATTGGATAGTGATACCAAGTCCCAAAAGCCTTGAACGCTCTTCTCCATGGTATAGTGCAATGATCGTGGCATTTCCAACAGGAAACATAATGCCAAGTCCAATGCCAACTATTACACGAGAGACTATCACGATAGTGTAATCAGTAATATCTGGCATTAAAAACGGATATGCCCCACCTAAAGTCATAACCAAAATTCCCACAATAGCTGCAGGCTTAAAACCAATACGTGGAAGTAAGGCACCAGATACGATACTTACAGGTACTGAAATAACCCCAGTAATACTATTTGCTAGCATAATGGTGGTTATGTCGGTATCTGCAAAATGATGTGAAAAAGCTGCAATAGATGGAGTCAATATTGCGAACTCACTCATGCAGCAAAAAAGAGCAAGTATACCGATGATATTGCAGGTAGTGAGCGGCCTTGTTGATTTTGATTGAGCTGCCATAGCGCCTCCTAAAACGGCACTAAATAGATGCAAAAATTAAAGAAAAGCTATAAACATGTTTGGAATACACTGTGGATAGCACTTGTACGCCTTCTACATAGGCCTATAGCTGTGGGACATGTGAAAACACGCCCCACAGCTATATCCCATTAATGGTGTTTGTTAACTAAAGCTCCAAGTCACACGGAACCCAAAGTACTTGCTTAGGTTTCTTTGCAAGCTCAGCTGTCATCTCTTCTAAAGTACCAAAACGGATAACATCAGCTAAGCAGTTGTGCATACATACTGGCTCGCGTCCATCGCGAAGACGATCAGCACAGAGATCGCATAGGTCTGTTGGTACAGGAACCTTATTCCAGTTGTAACAGCTACCCTCGTCTTTGGAATCATCTTTTTGCCAAGGGCCATCATCGAGTACACGAATCCCCCATTTACCAATTGGATAGTTGTGCTCTTCCTTGCAACTTACTTCACAGCTTTGGCAGCCTGTGCAATATTCGTAATCAAAAAGCAATCCGTATTTAGGCATGATCTACACCAACTTTCCGAATTTCTCGCCGAATGCAGCCATGTCGACGTCGTAACTTTCCTTTAGAGGGACAACATTGCAGCATGCACTCTTGTATGGTGCGCCTAGTCCCAACGCATTGTTGTGGTGCTCAGGGATAAGATCGTTGCAATTTGATTGCCACACACCATAAAGGCTTGGCTCACTACCATCTTGCTCCGGGAACCACCAACCATGGTCAACTTCCACATGGCCTTCATGAACAGTTTGCATAACACGTGCTTTGAACTTTGCACTGCCAAACATGTTAGAGATCTCACACCACTGGCCATCTGATACGCCAATACGTTCAGCGTCTTTTGGATTGATCTCGATCATCGGATTTGGGTCAATCTCACGAAGAATTGCAACCTGTCTGTGCTCTGAGTGGAATGATGAATAACGACGATGCCCTGTTGACATGATAAATGGATACTTCTTAATGATCTCCTCATGAGGCAAGTCGCGCTCATGCCATTTTGCATCAAGTTCTTCAGAAACTAGCGGATTACGTGGAATGTTCAGATCATCCGCGTTCTTTTCAGGAATACGTGGAGACAAGTCAGGTTCATAGTAGTAAGGCAGAGGATCCATTCCGTTGTTTGCGAATGCGGATGACCAAAGCTCAACACGACCTGTTGGTGTTAGGAATCCTGGTTGTCCATCTGGGCGAAGTTTACCGGTCTCGTACTTTTTGTAATAGACCTTCCTCTTGAACTTCACGAGGTCACGAACCTCATTAAACACATGACGTCCCTCAAGACGATTCTTCTCCAGGTAAGCGTGATACTCAGGGTACTTTTCATGTGCAAATTGAGCTTTTGGATCATCTGGGAACATCTTTGCCATACGCTCTGCAAATAGGCAGTAAATCTCAAGGTCAGATTTAGCCTCACCTACAGTAATAGCTTTGTTGCCAATACCTGTTGTAATTGAAGCTGCACCATAATGTGTACGGTTTACACCATCATGTTCTGCCACAGTTGAAAGCGGTAAAAATACATCGCATACAGCCTGAATTGTTGGAGTTATAAAGCAGTCGGTGCCAAATGCAAAGTCAATTGAGCGCTGGAACGCTTTATGCCAACGAGAAGGCTCTGCAGAATTAGTAGGTGCAAGTAAGTTCGTATTTGCAATCCAAGCCATACGAACCGGATATGGCTCATCTGTCTCAAGAGTATCAAGCATACAGTCTGCCTGGCATCCTGTGATCTGGTTGCAATAAAGCGGATACTTATCCATGCCGATGCACTTGTCACGCTCTTCATCAGTCATCTGATACCAACCCTCAGTAATGAATGCACGAGTGTCAGTATTGTGCTCAGACTGCCCTTCTGCTGCACTTCCTGTTAAGTCTTCTGGCATAGAAAGGTCTGCAACGATGTTTCCACCAGGAACATCTAAGTTCCCACACATGCATATCATCGCAAGCACGCATTGTCCTGCCTGCATACCGTTGGTGTTTTGGTCAAATGCAAGGCCCCAAGCAATTGAAGCTGGTTTTGCATTTGCATACATACGAGCAACGGTGTAGATATCCTCAACCGGAACTTCGCAAATTCTAGCTGCATCCTCAGGTGCCATATAAGCTACGCGCTCTGCGAACTCGTCGAATCCATAAGTCCATTTCTCAACGAACTCGTGATCATATAAATCCTCTTTGATGATGATGTTGCACATAGCCATCGCAAGCGCTGCGTCGGTACCGTTGCGAAGACGAAGCTGCAATACTGAACGGGTTGCAAGCCAGTTCACACGAGGGTCAATTGTCACAAGCTTTGCACCGCGCTTCATAAGATCGATCACAGCATGGCCAAACATACCGTCAGGATTAGATGCAAGCGGCATCTTTCCCCAAAGAATCATAAGCTCTGGCACACAAAACTCCGGGTCATCATATCCACCCTCAAGACCACCTGCATAGTCAAGCTCTGGATAAAGTGCTCCCAAAACCATTTGAGATGACATCATACGCGGCTGATAGCAAGCATAGCCCGACTGTGTATATGCGAGATTTGGTGTACGGAATATTGAAAGCTGGAAGTCTTGAGACAACATGCCGTCACGACCAGTTCCAACGAAAATTGCAAACGTCTCGCGACCATATTCATCAGTTAATCTCTTCCAGTTGTCCATGATGATGTCCAGTGCCTCATCCCATGAACATCTCTCCCATGCATTCGCATCTCCGCGCTTGTCCTTATCGCGCTTCTGCGGATAAATCACACGCGTAGGGTTGTAAATGTAGTCTTTAAGCGCAACGCATCTTGGGCATAGACGACCTTTAGTAACTGGGTCATTTTCGTCTCCCTCTACGTGGTCAAGACGACCATCTTTATCCACGTAGATCTTGATGCCGCATCCAACTGGATGACATCCTGGAGGTGACCACACAGACGAACGCACTACTGTGAAATCACCATCTTGGAACTTCCACGGTTTACCTAAATCGTTCTTGAACTCCATCTGCTTCCTCTCTTTCTTTTCCTCTTGTTTTCTATTTCTAAGGAAGTGAATAGTTAATTGATTGCACTTTGAGCATCACGACGTTTGATAACGAATAACAATGCGACAGAGCCTGCAATGAGGACACAGCCAACACATATCAACAGACCAGTGCATGCACCCCATCCAGCACTAGATACAATCACGCCCACAATTCCGAATAAAATTCCACCAACACACTGACCACAACTCATAAGTGATGATGAGATACCTGCAAGTTCAGGTCGTGGCGCAATCTCTGCAACCATCGTGAAGAAAATGGCAGGAACAATTCCATTTGAAAGGCCAAAGAGAACTAGCCATGGGATAAGCATGCCTTCACCAATTGTGTAAGCCATTGAGAACGCAATACCAAGCACTACGGATGCGCCAACAAGAATTGCTAAACGAGCGCCGTTTTTAGTAACAGCGTTGAGTACTATGCCGATTCCAATACCACCAACTACAACTGCGATATTGGCAATGTTCATCATTCCATTTGCACCAAGTTGATCCATTCCCATTGTTTGCACCATATAAAGCGTCTCAAAGTTCATAACGCATGCAGTACCAAGTGAGAATGCGGCAAAAGCTATCATCGAAATCCAGCAAGATAAGCTCTTAAATCCTTCTGACATTTTTGGCTTTGGAGCTTCCGGGTCAGCTTCTTCTAGATAAGAAACTTTAGGATCACGAATTGCCACGATCCAAAGAATGGTCACAATCGCAAGAAGCACGACAACGAACCAAAATACGTTGTGATAGCTTGTTGGGTCATCTACGTTAAAGAAGAATCCAGATGTACCCATAATAAACATGGAACCCAATGGAACCCATACTGAAAAGATTCCCATTGGAACGCCACGTTTTGATGGCGGGAACCACTCAGAGATAAGCACTGGAACAGTTGATCCGATGCATGCATATCCAACGCCTTCAATAAGACGTCCTATCATCAAAATAGTTACATCAGTTGCAAATGCGCTGATAACTGCACCAACTGTGGCACATACCAAAACTAAAGTTGTGGCTTTGCGAGCGCCAAATTTCATGATTACGGCTGCTACAACAAATGTCATAACCAAACCTACATAGCCGTTTAATGACATGATGTTGGCTGCCATGCCGGCGTCTATTCCTAAAGCAGGAATAACCAGCGACATAGTTGCCGGTAGTTTGTTGCAGTTAACTGAAATCAGAATTGAGGCAATAACAGCCACACAGGCGACGATCCATGCGCGTCCCGATTGGAAGACCTCGGCCTGCTTCTCTTCTTTCGTCATGATGCCTACCTTCTCCTTCCTTTTATCGATATGCCTTGCCACGATTTGGTAAAGCACATCCAGACTTTCTTTCGAGGGGTCAAAAACGCACAAGTCCTTAAGCCTTATAAAAGCTTAATATTTCGAAAATGCGGTTTTCTTTGTGATTGTGTCGCTCCCTCAAACGACACCGCGAATATAGTCCCTTTGAGGTATCACATTCAAGAAACACCTGAATTTATGAGTTTCTAAACGTTGTACAAAATGAGCGAAATGTCCAACTTCAATGGATAATTCACCAATTCCGTACTAATATCTTTTCATGACCGGAAGATAAGGGAAGCTGAATGGATCAATTGCCCAATATATCTAATGAGTATCAAGATGACGGGCGCGATGATGGGCGCATTTATTCACGCAGCTATTTAACAAAAATGCGCATCATTGAAGCGATGAATCACCTTTGCGAAACAACAAGCTTTAACAAAATTCATATCTCAGATATTGTTGCGGAATCAGGCGTCAGTCGATCAAACTTCTATCACAATTTCGAAAGTAAAAATGCAGCCGCAAGCTGGATTAGCATGCAATGCCATAAAGATGGAATCTTTAGAATTGGACGCGACCTTACGTGGTTTGAGGGCCATTTAATCACTACACGTAAGATGACTAAGTTTCGAAACTTAGTGAATAGTGCAGGCGAATGCACTGACTACGATGGATCGGTTCCATCATTTGTCCGTATGCGACAAATAAACCTACGTGAAACGATAGAGAACTATCAAGGCATTGAGCTGACCGACTTGCTTGAGTTCCAAATACAAGCTCACCCTCATACTGAGCTTGTGATGGCCACCGAATATCGCGAAGGGAAGCTTAATTATCCACTGCGAGTATTTTGTGAGTACATGATTAGCTTAACTCCACGAGCCTTATATGAAGCCTTAGAGCACCCAGTCACACGACCGCCCATCAACCCTCTCATTTAAGGCGATAGGTATTCTCCAGAAATATATCTGTTGTTAGGGTGTCCTTATTATGGTTATAGTATCAACGGGGATGTACCATCTACTGCCTTCATGACAGGCGATACATCCCCATAATAAGATAAGTATTCGGAATGTCTTTTAACTAAATATCAAGTGCAGCAAAGAAGCCTTCACGGATGGCATCATTCACAAGCCTTGGCTTTTTGCAATCACCTATTACATAAACATTCGGAATGGCCTCACGGAAACTGTCCACTTCAGACACGCAAGGCTTTAACCCAAGCGACAAAACTACTGTATCGCAATCTATCAGTTCTTCTTCTCCAGACTTATAGCGAACCTTTGCACCTTCCGGCATACATTCAACAAGCGATGCGCCTTCTACAAATTTCACTCCAGCATCATCACAATAGAAAAATGCCTTCATTAAATTCATGCCTTGCTCAGCAGCTAACGCATCACGTGAGCGACGTACCACAACTGTTACATCATGTCCTCGCCTAGCTAAGTCTAAGGCTGTCTCACAACCTGTAAGACCAGCGCCAACCACTACGACACGCTCACCTGCAAGTGCAGGGTTCATATCGACATCAATTGCCTGTAAAACATTCGGAAGATTGACTCCTGGAATATCAGGAACAACAGGCAGGGCACCTAATGACACAATCGCAGTATCAAAGCCCTCACCCACCAATAAGTCAGGCGTGGCTTCTACTCCTAAGCGAATCTCAATATTCGGATCGCTTTCAGTTTGACGCGCTGCCCATGCAGCATAGTTTTGAATATCGGTCTTTAATTCATTAGCGCCTGCTGTAGCTAAATTACCACCCAAAGAAGCTGCTTTCTCAAAAATTACGGGCTTATGTCCACGCCTTGAAAGCCATCTTGCGGCTTCCATTCCCCCAGCACCGCCACCGACAATCGCTACGCGCTTTGGGGCTTCAGAAACAGAAATTTCTGGAATATCTAGTTCACGACCAATCAAAGGATTAACAGCACAATGCGTAGGAGTTGGAGTTCTTCCAGGACCTCCACCTGTGCAACTATTGCAACGAAGACATGGCCTAATGTCATAGTCACGGCCATCGCGCGCCTTCTTTATGCAATCGGGATCCGATATGAATCCACGAATCATCGCTACGACGTCACAGTCCCCTTGAGCTATCGCATCTTCTGCAAGTGGCAGTGTGTAAGATCCAACAGATGTCACAGGAATTGATACCCGTTTCTTTATGGCTGAGGCAAGAGCGCGATTTGTAGCATGGGGCATATAAGTCCCTTGGATCATGTAATCTCCAGCTCGAAGATCATAAAGATTTCCTGCGCTTACATGTAAAAGATCAACATAATCTTGCATACGAACTGCAAATTCTTCCATTTCAGCTAGCGGAACATTACGCTCTTCATCTAACCGTTCATCCCCACTCATACGCAACTCAATAGCCATGTCTTTGCCAATGGCTTCACGAACAGCTGTAACAACATCTTGGGCAAATTTACAGCGGCTATCAAACGAGGATGTACCATATTTGTCCGTACGCTTATTAAAATACGGATTAAAAAACTGATCGATTACATGTCCGTGTCCCGCATGAACCATCACCATATCAAATCCGGCCAAACGAGCATGACGTGCAGCACGCGCAAATGCATCGATTATGCCCTGCAATTCATCTAGAGAATAATCCGCTGGAAGATGTTCTTCATCGCGTAGGTTGAGCTCAATAGATGCAAGCGCATTGTTTCTATGAATTGCTTCAGTTACGTAAGTAAGTCCGTTTACCACAAGCGGATCAGAAAGATTGATGGTATATGGACAAATATCAAAGTACTCCTGCGTTACAGGGCTATCACCTATCGTTACAATGCCAGCACCGCTTTGCGCAAGCGTATTTGTAAATTCGACAAACTCTCTAGTTACCCAACCATCTTTAGAGGCCATGTGATTCTCTGCAGGAGAAACCTCTAGCCTATTCTTAGAAACTACAGGGCCAATCTTTAGCGGCTTAAATATATGACTGTACTTACGACCAGTCTCTTTATCTGGTACCGCATTAGGCATTACGTCCCCTATCACTCGGATCGACTAAGAAATCTTTGTCATGGGCTTTATCGAACTTCTCGTAGTACTTAGCTACCATTTCTTTATCTTTAGGATCATCGCTAAGAGCAGGAATATCCCATTCCATTTGCTGAAGCCCTAGGGTAAACGCTGGCATCTTTTGATAAGGAATAGAAATAATATGCAAGCCTTGAGGATATGCACCGATACGCTTCATCCCGAAATGCATGCCAGTAATAACAAAATTAATTTTTCCTGTCATATATGGATAATTGAACAGCCAATGACACCCTAATACATTGGTGGATTTTGATTCGTACGGATCTCCCGTAAGGAAGCTTGATGCACGCATAATGATGTCTGCTTTGTCTGTAGGTGCTACAAAGATTAGAAGATCAGGATCAAAATCAACCTCAATTGCAGGGCCAAATAATACGAAATTTACCGTGTTCTCTTTAAAGAACTCTATTTCATAATAAAGACGAGCATTGCATGCCTGTTGACTAAAAACTCCATGATGAAATCCGACTGCACCGGATTCGGCAAAAGGTTCAATTGGCACAGCACCTAAAACATGCTTTCCCATGCAGACCTCATTTGCCGCTTCAATATAATAGGTCTCCCCTGTTTCTTGAACATCTTTAATGCAAGCACATAATGGCTTTTGGACATCTTTTAATTGATAACCAGCTGGCCTATTGAAGCAAAACTTCACGGCAACTGGACAGTATTCCAAATCAAGCTTTGCAAGTAATTCTTTAGTTTTCGAGTCGAGTTTCATGATTTATCCAATCCCTAAAATAATGTTGCAACGGTTTTAATGCAAGAAAAATTACAAGTGCAATCAATATCACAAGCGCATTGAAGACATACATCGCCACAGAACCTCCCGCTTGCAAAATTGCACCACCTAATGCAGGACCTAGTCCCATCCCAAGATCAGGAAGAATAAAAAATGTGTTAGCTGCACGCCCTAATTGATCAGATGAAACACCGCGAACTGATTCAGCCTGTATAACAGCATAAGCAGGACCTTGCCCAAGTCCCATACATAGTCCACCCACAGCAACACCTGCAACGGATGGAACAAAAGCAACAGACAACATCCCAAGAATAGCAATAATCATCAAAGGTGGAGCCACAACGCGAACTCCCCATGCATCACATGCACGGCCCGCAATTGGACGTGCACATAAATTAGCTATGGCGTATATTCCAAAGTAAACAGAAACAGCATTAACGCCTATGTTTTGCATTTCACAGGTCAATAAAAGAAAACAAGACGTGATGCCTTGCGATGTGATGACAAAGCCTGCAATCACTGAAAACGGAATCGCGGGAATATAGCAAAATGAACTAAGCGAAAATTTCTTACGCTTAAGTTTCTCGCAATCAGCACAATTGTCTTTATGGGTTTCAGCATCTTCCCTTTTACGCCGACTTTCCGCACCACGAGGCACTCTAAAAAAGAGACTTAAGACAAACGCTGCAGCAAGAGCAATGCCTGCTAAAGTAAAAGATGTTGAATAACCAAAAGTCACACCAAGCTGTGATCCAACACCAGGGCCTACTGCAAGAGCGATTGTGTAGGCAAGACCCATCCAGCCCACACCGCTTCCTGTATATTTTGCAGGAACAACTAAAGGCACAAGTGAAATGACAATGGCTGATTTAAATGCGAAAGCAATACCCTGTATCACCAAGAAGAAACCCATGACAACAACAGACGGTGCAAACGCACACCCAAAAGCTCCTATAGCAAAAGTCCCACTTGACGCAATAAGTAAAGTTTTTTTACTGAGCTTGTCAGAAATCGCCCCACTCATAGGACGCACTATTAAGGCTGTAGTGGCAAGCAGGCCAGCTAAAAAACCTGCCAAAGAAACACTTGCTCCCAGGACTATTGAGTAATTAGAAACAAGCGGCCGCATAATATATTCGCCCATCTGAAGTAACCCTTCGATGAGCAATAACATTACGAACCAACGATTCCAAAGTCTCGTAGGTTCCAAGGCCACATCTCCTTACAAATCCATTCAAACCATCAAACACACAACGCGAATTGACCCCAATAAAAGAACAAGGACATGCTCACTATGAATCAGAGATTCCAGAGCATGCCCTTGCTTTGAAACTAGAACTCTTAGAGCTGAGGCTCAGTCTCCTCATGTTCTTCTTGAGTTTTCTTTGTCATCTTTTTGCCCTGATCAGGGATGATGAACAGCAAAACAGATCCGATAACACAGAAGATAGCAGCAATCATAAAGATTGTTGGGAATGTATCTGGGCTAGCGCCACCTGCAAGCGGAATGGTTACGTTTGTCAAGAACACTGAAGCACCGATCAACAAGAATGTCTGAACGAGGCCCTGTGCAGTAGCTGCCTTCTCACGACCAAATACCATAACTGGGTATGTAAAGATGATCGAAAGAAGATAACCAAGTGACCAACCACCGCAGAAGTAAACAACATACATAACAACGCCAACTGGCATCTGCCAACCGAAGTAGATTACAAGAGCTGTCACAACAGCGTAAATTGCAATAACTACACGGAATGACTTAATTGCACGAACGATAATTGGAGATACAACAGATCCAACACCCATACCAATTGTGATAGCTGTTGCCATGCCACCTGCAGCAGCAGGATCAAACTCACGCAGTGTCTGAAGTGTTGCAGTGGTGAACGCCATTAGAGGTACCTGAGATGCCATGATGAACATAGCTGCAAGAGAAAGTACCCATGCCCATGGGCTCTTGACGATCTCACCAAGAGTCTTGAGAACGCTTGGCTTTGGCTCATCTGATGCCTGCTCTGCAGCAGCGATTTCATCAGAGGAGTCCTTGCCAAAGAGGAACCACATAATTGTGAAGAAAATTGCGATTACAGCTGTTACTGTAAATGCAAATTCAACAGAAGGCATTAATGATGTAAGGCCAATGCCGATGGTGTTTGCCACAGGAGTAGTTGTGGTAGTAATGCCAACAGCTAAAGCAATCATTGCAGGCGGGAACCATCCACCAATAATCTTAGAGCGGTTTACTGCAATAAATAGTCCAGTAAATCCAGACAACATGTTTGAAATATATTGCAGTTCAAATGATGTTGAGAAGATACGAACGAGAAGTGAAATAGAAACGACGATACCAGCAAGTAAAACAATCTTGCGTGTACCAATTTTGTCAGAAATGATTCCGGTTACGAAAGCAAGGAATACACCTAACAACTGTGAAGCAGAGTAAATTGCTGCATACTGCTCACCTGTAAATCCGTAATGCTCTTGGAATTGTATGGACATACCAGCTAGCTGGTTTTGTGCATAAGATGCGATAAACGCACCTAGCCATACAAGGCCAAGGATGATCCATGCTTGAGCTTTGCTGTTCTTTAAAGTGAACATAAAGTTGAACCTCCTTGTTTAAGCATGCAGCCATCGCCATCCCCCTGGCGCCGCCTGCATGCGCATTCTTTTCTGTGAAGGGCAGCGCGTATTGCGCCACCCTTCATGAATGTCACATCCCTGAAAAACTACTAGTCTTCTTTGACCTCATACTCAAACTTAGTTTTGCACCAAGGACATTTTGTTGTGAAGCTGCCGAACTCTCGGCTTGTCACAATCTTGCGCAAAGGTTTACCGCAATTAGGGCATACCTTTGGCGCTTGGTCAGCAATTTCTTTGATGCCTTCAACGTCTTTTTGGTCTGGACTGTAAGCCATGACAACCTCCTAACAATACTTACTTAGAACTTAAGGAACAAAAACTGCAACGCTGTCGCCAAGTTCAGCTAAGCGAACAGGTACTTCCTCTAGAGGCACAGCCTCCATGCACTTAGCTAAACAGTGATGAACACATGCTGGCTTCTTGCCTTCTTCAAGACGGCTCTCGCAAAGGTCGCAGATGCTAGAAGGTACAGGTACATAATCCCAATACCACTTGCCTTCTAGTTTCTCAGGACCAAACTCAGCAAGCTTGATTCCCCATTCTTCTTGAGATGCAATTTGCTTTTCCTGACGGCATGCCAATTCGCATGAGTGACATCCGGTGCAGTATTTGTAATCAATGAGAAGTGCGTGTTTTTTCATATGCGTCTCACCTACTCGCCTTCATGTTTTACTTCGTAGCTGAGCGGAGTAGGTGCTCCCTTTGTCATAGACTCAGGACCTCTGCTTTGAGGTGGCAGGTACTCTGCTGGGTTAGAGTCGCCAGCATCATATCCATCAACCTTATAGATGTTGCAAAGAACATTCTTATAAGGTGCACCATAGCCAAGCTTACCAACCTTGTACATTGGGATTAGCTTGTTGACATTTGATTTCCAAGTACCAAAGAGGTTCGGGTATTCGCCTTCTTCCTCTGGATACCACCAACCATGTGTTGCATGAATTACACGCTCAGGAACTTCGTTTGATACACGAGCACGCTCAACACATTTGCCAAGAGGATTCTCAATGCAAACATAGTCACCATTGTTGATTCCAAGAGCTTTTGCAGTCTTCGGGTTGATTGTTACAAGTGGATCAGGTGTAACAGAACGAAGAGATGGAATCTGTCTGTGCTCTGAGTGGAATGACACATAGTCACGTCCACCAGTGGTGAGTACGTAAGGATAATCCTCTGCAATATCAGGAGTGCTGTATGGGCTCATTGCTGGCTCCATGAAGTAAGGAAGGTCATCCTCACCAAAGTCATCATAGATTGATGAGCAAACTTCAATCATGCCAGTTGGAGTATTGAATCCTGGCTCACCGTCTGGACGGAGAAGTCCTTTTTCGTACTTTCTGTACTCAAATGGCTGCTGGAATACACCCATGTCACGAAGATCATTGAAGTCCCAGTCATACTGAGTACGGATTTGTGCATTGAAGAACTCTTCAGCTGTCTCCCATGGCCATGCCTCTGGGTTCAGACGCTTGCCAACGATCATGTCGATCTCGATGTCAGACTTAGCCTCACCGGGATCAAGTGCTGCGTTCATAGCACCCAAGAAGTGAGTGTTACGTCCAAAGTGTGGAAGAACAACGCCATCATGCTCAGCAAAGCCACTAACTGGTAATACTAGATCGCAAAGACCCATGATAGTTGGAGTCATGAAGCAGTCTTGAGCTGCATTGAAGTCCATCTTCATGAGTGCGTTATACCAGCGCTCAGGCTCAGCATAAACAGTTGGAGAAATTGGGTTTGTTGCATAGAAGTATGCCATGTGGAATGCATAAGGCTCTTCTGTTTCCATAACAGTTAGAACCTCATCTGGATGTGCAAAAGGTCCACATGCATAAGCTGGGTGATCCTCTTTTGCATCAATTCTCTTCTCCATTGTCTCAGGAGAAACGAACTGAGCTGTCTCAAAACGCCAACGACCCATAAAGCTTGATGGAAGTGACAATGTAATGCCACCAGGGATATCCATGTATCCACAGATTGCTGCAAGAGCAAGAAGTGCTTGTCCTGCTTGTGCACCATTTTGCTGGGTGTCAATTGCAAGACCCCACATAATTGAAGATGGTGAGTTTGTTGCAAATGCACGAGCTGCACCACGAAGAATCTCTGCAGGAACCCATGTGATTTCTTCTGCCCACTCAGGAGTCTTGTCAGCTACGCGCTCTTTGAGCTCGTCCACTCCAAATACCCAGTTCTCGCAGAACTCATGGTTGTAGAGATCTTCTGTAAGAACAACATTAAGCATTGCAAGACCAACAGCTGCGTCAGTTCCTGGACGAAGCTGGATATGAAATGCAGCACGAGATGCAAGCCATGTAAGACGAGGGTCAATAACGATAAGCTTTGATCCACGCTTCATAAGGTCAACGATTGCATGTCCATAGAATCCATCAGGATTTGACTGCAATGGGCTCTTGCCCCAAAGAATGATGTACTTCGGAACCTCATATCTCGGATCGTCATAGCGATCTGGGAAATAAGCTGCATAGTCAAGCTCAGGATATCCTGCGCCCAAAAGGAAGTCAGCTACAACAGTACGAGGACCGTAGCAAGAACCACCAGACATTGAGAATGAGCAGTTAGGAGTCTTAAAGCATGCCTGTGCCATAGGTGGTGCATAAAGAGTTGCCTCACGACCAGTACCTTGGAACAGATAAATTGTCTCAGGACCATAGTTGTCCCAGATTTTCTTAACTTCGCGCTCAAGAATGTCAAGTGCCTCATCCCAAGTAATGCGCTCCCATTTATCCTTACCGCGGTCTTCACGAGCACGCTTCATTGGGTATTTAATACGATCAGGGCTGTTAAGGAATTCGCCCATTGCAAGACACCTAGGGCATAAACGTCCTTGGCTGATTGGATGATCTGGATCGCCCTCAACCTTAACAAAGTTGCCTTCTTTGTCGGTATAGATGAACATACCGCATCCTACTGGGTGATCACCCGGAGGAGACCATCCACACGTGCGAACCCTAATAAGGTTCCCTTCCTCCTTTTTCCACTCTGAATCCATTACTTCTCTCCTTTCTTCCCTATAGATTCACATAAGCTTCTAAACTAAGCTCGTGAATTTTCCAGTCCCATTTTTGGGACATATAGGATTAAGTAAAGCTTTTATGCTGCAATAAACTCCACAGATTTCTATTCTTTAGAACCCAAAGCTTCAAGCTGAACTCCACGCGTTTCACGCTTAATAAGCAAACGAGTAAACACGCCAGCAAGAACTAGGGGAGCTAAAAACACAATGAGCACTGTCGAAAAAGTTGAACCCGATTGAAGCGCTCCACCAATAACCATTGGAGTAATAAAGCCGCCAATCCGTGCAACCGTTGTTACACACGCTTGTCCAGTAGCTCTAATCTCAGTTGGATACGCTTCAATGGTTATAGGCGCAGGCGTCATATATGCATAGTTGATTGCAAATCCCATAAAGATACACGCTGGAATTATGAGTCCACCAAATCCGAAGAATGCAGTGAACAGAACTGATACTCCGGCAAGGGCTAAAGCGAGATATGTGCTTCTAATGCGCCCTATCTTGTCAGCGGCAACACCTGCAACTACAGCTCCTACACATCCGAGTAAATTCATAAGCGTTGTGTAGCCATAACTTGCACTGACTGAATATCCGTTTTGCAAAAGCACTGTCGGCATCCAGTTTGTAAGGCCATAAGACAAAGAACATGTTGTAAAAGCAACTAACCAAATTCCAATAGTTACACGTATGTAGCGCTTGGAAACAATTTGCTTAAGTTGTCCGCCTTCAACGGCCTGCGGTATAAGAATGTCTTCTGCTTTATATCCGCCTGGCTTTGGGTTATCGAGTCGGGCATTTATCTTGTTGACAATTTTTAAGGCCTCTTCAGTTTTTCCTTTACCGAATAGCCACTGCACAGATTCCGGAGTTACAAAGTACATGATGATGCCGTAAATCAATGGAAATCCCCCGATTAGATAACATACGCGCCATCCGAAATTAGGGACAACAAACATTGCCGTAAGACCAGCAACTACCCATCCAAGCATCATGAAAGTTTTTGTGATCGTGACATATGCACCACGATGATTGGTGGGAGCATATTCAGAAACGATGGTTACGCTTAACGGAATAACAGCCCCCACACCAACTCCAGAAAAAATTCTGCATAGAGCAAACATGTCATATGAATGCACAAAGAAAATTGGCACCGTAAGAATTGCATAAATCATGATGCTTACATTCATGACATGTTTGCGTCCAAATTTGTCAGCTAAATACCCTGACACAAATCCACCAATTAGCATGCCCAATAGGCTGAAGGAAGCGAGACTGCCTGTCTCGATAAGCCCAAGTGACATTTCCTGAGTAATCTGTGGCATCGTGAAAGAAACTATCATGTAGTCAAATCCATCGAATACCATGGCCAACCCGACGAAAAGAAGGATCCTTATTGAAAACCGCCATCCACCCGGTTGTTCTAAGATGTCAGATACGGTCACCTTTTCCATAGCTCGCCGAAGCCCCCCTTCTTCAGCCCAATACACTTCTCATATTTGTACGCACTGTTGAAGCTGTGGATTTACTTGCAACTTAGGGAACGAATACAGCCACCGAATCGCCAAGTTCAGCTAAGCGAACAGGTACTTCCTCTAGAGGCACAGCCTCCATGCACTTAGCTAAACAGTGATGAACACATGCTGGCTTCTTGCCTTCTTCAAGACGGCTCTCGCAAAGGTCGCAGATGCTAGAAGGTACAGGTACATAATCCCAATACCACTTGCCTTCTAGTTTCTCAGGACCAAACTCAGCAAGCTTGATTCCCCATTCTTCTTGAGATGCAATTTGCTTTTCCTGACGGCATGCCAATTCGCATGAGTGGCAGCCGGTGCAATACTTGTAATCAATTATTAATGCGTGCTTTTTCATACTTGACACCTCTCTATTCTGGATGAATGACTTCGTAGCTCGAAGGTTGCGATGGTCCTGTTGTCATCGACTCTGGTCCTCTGCTTTCCCTTGGCTGATAATCAGCTGGGTTTGTATCACCATCGTCATAGCCATTCACCTTATAGATCTTGCAAAGCACGTTCTTATAAGGTGCGCCGTAGCCAGTAACACCAACTTTGTACATAGGGATAAGTCTGTTGATGTTTGACTTCCATGTACCGAACAACTCAGGTGCTTCCGGTTCTGCCTCTGGATACCACCAGCCATGCTCTGCATGAACGACTCGCTCTGACACTTCGTTTGATACACGAGCACGCTCAACACATTTGCCAAGAGGATTCTCGATGCAAACATAGTCACCATCGTTGATTCCATACTTCGCTGCAGTCTTTGGATTGATGGTTACCAAAGGATCTGGATGAATTGCACGAAGGGATGGGATCTGCCTGTGCTCTGAGTGGAATGACACGAAACTACGACCACCAGTTGTAAGAACAAGCGGATACTCTTCAGCTAGATCAGGTGTGCTGTATGGGCTCATTGCTGGCTCCATGAAGTAAGGCAGCGGATCCTCGCCGAAGTCATCATAAATTGAGGAGTCAACTTCAATAAGTCCTGTTGGTGTATTGAATCCTGGCTCACCGTCTGGACGAAGCATTCCCTTTTCGTACTTTCTGTACTCAAATGGCTGCTGGAAAGCACCGTATTCACGAAGCTCGTTGAATCCCCAGTCATACTGAGTATGAATTTGAGCATCAAAGAACTCTTCAACTGTCTCCCATGGCCATGCCTCTGGGTTTAGACGCTTGCCAACGATCATGTCAATCTCAAGGTCAGATCTTGACTCACCTGGATCAACTGCCGCATTCATAGCGCCCAAGAAGTGAGTGTTACGTCCGAAGTGTGGAAGCACAAATCCGTCATGCTCTGGGAAGAAGCTAACTGGCAATACTAGATCGCAAAGACCCATGATGGTTGGAGTCATAAAGCAGTCTTGTGCTGCATTGAAGTCCATCTCTAAGATCTTGTTGTACCAGCGCTCTGGCTCTGCATAGCATGTTGGAGAAATTGGGTTTGATGCGTAGAAGTAGAACATATGGAATGCATATGGCTCTTCTGTCTCAAGTGTTGTTAGTACTGAGTCAGGATGAGCATAAGGTCCTACAGCATATGCTGGGTGATCCTCTTTTGCATCAATTCTCTTCTTCTCAACTTCTTCGCCTACAAACTGCATGGTCTCGTATGTCCAACGACCAAGGAAGCTTGAAGGAAGTGCAAGGGTGATTCCACCCGGTACGTCCATGTATCCGCAAATGGCTCCAATTGCAAGAAGTGCTTGTCCTGCTTGTGCGCCATTTTGCTGGGTGTCAATTGCAAGACCCCACATAATTGATGAAGGCTTGTTGATAGCGAAAGCACGTGCAGCCCCACGGATAATGTCTGCTGGAACCCAAGTAATTTCTTCTGCCCACTCAGGAGTCTTGTCTTTAACGCGCTCTGCAAGACCCTCAAGCCCGAAGACCCATTCATCGCAGAACTCGTGATCATATAGATCCTCGCCAATGATTACATTGAGCAGTGCAAGGCCGATTGCAGCATCTGTACCAGGACGAAGCTGGAGATGGAATTCAGCGCGAGATGCAAGCCATGTAAGACGAGGGTCAATAACAATAAGTTTTGATCCAAGCTTCATGAGGTCAACAATTGCATGACCGTAGAATCCATCAGGATTTGATTGCAATGGGCTCTTGCCCCAGATCATGATGTACTTCGGCACTTCATATCTCGGATCGTTGTATCTCTCCGGGAAAAATGCTGCATAGTCAAGCTCAGGATATCCTGCACCTAGCAAGAAGTCACCGATTACAGTACGAGGACCATAGCAAGATGCACCTGACATCATGAATGCATTGTTTGGAGTCTTGAAAACTGCCTGTGCCATAGGAGGCGCATACTCAGTTGCCTCGCGGCCAGTGCCTTTTGATACATATATAGCCTCAGGGCCATAAGTGTCCCATATTTTTCTAACTTCAGTCTCTAGGATATCTAGTGCCTCATCCCAAGAGATCTCAACCCACTTATCCTTGCCTCTATCTTCTTTGGCACGCTTCATGGGGTGTTTAATTCTATCTGGATGATTGAGGAACTCGCCCATTGCCAAACACCTAGGGCATAAACGTCCTTGGCTGATTGGATGATCTGGGTCGCCCTCAACCTTAACAAAGTTGCCTTCTTTGTCGGTATAGATGAACATACCGCATCCAACTGGATGGCATCCTGGAGGTGACCAACCACAGGTACGAGTACGAATTAGATCGCCTTCTTCGACTCGCCATTCCTTGTCCATGCTCATTTGTTCTTCCCCTCTCTTGTCCCCAATGATTTATTTCGCTCAGAAGCCTTTGCAGCCCAATCTGCCCTGGCTTTATCCTTCATATCTTCAGTAAACACATGACCACAGCGTTTACATTTTTTAAAGACAAGAAGATTCTTCTGACCGCATTGTTCACACCAGATGAATTTGGGTTTGCAGTTATCGCATGTAACCCGACAACTTCCAAAACACATGCAAATACCTTTGTCTCAAGTATTTGTTCTACACAGCGAGGAATTAATTCTGTGCAGGTGGCTTTGGAGCACCTGGAGTTGCTGGCGGTTTTGGTGCGCCAGGGGCTGCTGGTGCTGCAGGAGCTCCGGGAGCTGCAGGTGCAGCGGAAGCATCAGGTGCAGCAGGTGCTAATGATGCTGGATCGATTCCTTCAAGGCTTGTTTTGCAGAAGGGGCATTTTTTTGGAAGGAGTCCTTGTGTAACGTTGATTTTTTTGCCGCAATTAGGACATGCTGCCCCAGTATTTGCTTCAGCAGGTCTAAAACACATAAGCCGATTCCTTTCTAGAAGAGGCTCCCCAACACACCGACGCCTCTCCTCGTCGTTGTCAGCGGAGTGTGATTATTTGCAGGATTTGTTTCTTCTCTTAAGGTTTTTGGCCAATACCTTTTAGCGATTAAAGTCTATATAGGCAAGCCTTAAAGATTCATTGACGAAAGTTACAAAAAAGCCTTCATTATTTGGAATGAAGGCCATAGCATTGATAAGTTCCCAGGTAGAGGGCTATTGATCTTTTATCCGATCTTCCAATAGGATCCGTTGGTAATCCAACACTAAGCGACTTCTAAGCATTGGAGAATCAAACGAAATATCGAACCTTTCTTCAATTCTTGCAAGATGATAAAGCACGGTATTTCTGTGAACGTGCATAAGTTTTGCTGTTTCTGTCGCATTTCTTCCATGACAGATATATACCCAAATCATTTGTGCAATTGATGTTCCTGACTTTTCATCCTCTTTAATTATTTTGCTAAGAATTGAATCATTGAATGCAAATTCCACAAGATCGATGTCGTGGCCTTCTGTGAGAAGATAAAACTTCAACGCATGTTCAAAAGGATAACAAGGCACATCAGCTCCATTAGTTAAAGCATCGTATTCCCTTTTTAAAGGACCCCTCAATGCATATGCAGAAAATGCCTGTCGGTACGCCTTTTCAATATCTCGGATTTTATAAAACATTTGAGATGCCCCAGCAGCTGTACCAAATGGCTTGTAAATCTTTTCATCCAAATCTTTCCAAAGAGATTGACCTGACAAACTGGATTCATTGTCAGATGTTGCATATGCAAGCACACACAAATTTCCTTTGAGCATAAATGGGTAGCAGTTACCATCATTTAGTTCTTGCGCAGCAGCCACAATTTGTGCTCTTTTCGAGTTAGGCATATTAGCGTCAAAAGGTATGTATATTAAACGAAAGCGTCGGGCATCAAAAGCTGCTGTTTTTGCCAATTGTGTTTCTACATATTCTTCTGTCATCGATTCGCCATTGATAAGGCCGACAAACACACGATGCCAAGGCGCTTCAAGATTAACTGTAGTCTTCCAAAAGTCATTGCATATCATCACAACGCGTTTCATGAACTTCAAAAACAGATCATGCAACAGATCAACTGAACCCAATGCACAAACCATAGTCACATGAAATAGATAGGATCCTTCTATATAGACCGGATAGTGAAACGCAGTGTATGGATGTCTATCATCAGATCCTGCTACAACCAGTTGGCTATGCGCCTGAGATACCGGCAGAATATTTTTTTCTATATAGGTAATCTCATCAGCATCATAGCAGCCGTTTTGCACCAAGTTTTGATATATGAGCGCATCAGCTGGAGGCTCTATACCACGGGAATACGCAATCAGGTTATGCCCGGTATCTGTGATGCTGATGAAATTATCAAGCATAGATTCGCTTACAGTAATGATGCGATCAAGTTTACCCCGCGAATATACAACGCGATCCATCTCATTTTCCCAAATAAGATTAGACATAAAAAGAGCTCTGAGCAAAGTGTCGTAACGTGCAAAACGCTCTTGCTGTCTAAGCAAGATCAAATGATTTCCAAGATTTCTTTCCTTGACCCATTTTGGAATTGTGTCATCAGGTACTAGGGCTATACAAAACAAGTTAGGTGATTTTTCAAAAAAGGTTACAGCATGCTCAACCCTGCATAGTATTAATGTGTCTGAATTGTATCCATTAGGTTCTATATTGTCCTCATCATAAATGGTTTCAAACCATTTGAATCTACGAGTACAAATACGTGGACGATGGAGAATTTCATAATTACGTAAGGCATCAAGCAACATTGCATAGCTTACTTCACCAAACCTGTGGTTAAGACCGATCGCAGGCTCATGCATTCTTACCCCTCCCCTTGAGGTATTTTTAAGAACAATAGCACAAGCGAGGAAACGAATGAAATATGTGGGATTTTCTATTATTTACTCTTAGGAGATGTTGGGGGTGTGGGTTCAGGTTTTACTGCAACAAGTTTTTTGCATCCACAATTAGGACAACCCGCAGTTCCAGCAGGTACATCAGCTCCGCAATCTGCACAAACATACTTTAGTCTTACAGAGTACATTCCGCATTTATTGCAATGTGTGCATGGATAACACATAGACCCGCCTTAATGTGAACTTAATAAAAACAAACTTAATAAATGGGAACTTAATAAAAGATAAGACCCCCAAATTAACAGGGGGTCTTTCAAGCATCTAGCTCACGGATTATTGACCGGGAGCTTTCGGTGCGCTTGGGGTACCTGGTGCGCCTGGAGCAGCTGGAGCACCTGGGGCACCTGGAGCTGCTGGTGCGCCTGGGGCACCTGGGGCGCCTGGTGTTGCAGGTGCTGCAGGAAGATCAGCACCACATTCTTTACACTTAGTTTCATTTACATCATTTTTTGCACCACATTCTGGGCACGTCTTGTCAGCCTCGATAGCTGCCGGTCTAAAACACATTGGAGCCATCCTTTCCTTACTTAATGAAGCTTCTCTTGAACTTCCGGCAACTATTAAACAAACAAAGGGCTTATATTGAATCGCCTGATTGTTGCTAAATCCGCCTAACCGTCTAATACGTCATGGCTGATTCTTCTCAGACTTTTTAGTATGAATCGATACTTTTCTCAAGCTAGAGCATAGGATTTGGTACGACGGTATGTTTATGGTTAATACCGCACAGGTGATGTATTAACTAGGCAATTTACTAACCACGTGATGTATTAGACAGGCGATGTACTAACCAGGTGATGTATTAAATTAAAATATTTCTGTACCTAAATACATAATTTCAGGAGACAAAGATGAACGCTTCGACACCACACATAAGCCTTACAGATATTCTTTCGGGACGTGCGATCCTTCTAGAAGATGGCGGTATGGGAACCATGGTTCAGCAAACCGGTCTTTTAAACCCAGGAGATGCACCTGAGCTTTTAAATCTCAAGGCACCAGAGGCGGTAACGGCAATACATCGCGCATATGTAGATTCAGGTTCCATGATGGTCACCGCAAACACATTTGGTGCCAGCGCTTTAAAGCTTTCAAAAATTAAAGCGCCCGAATATAAAAACGATTTAACTGTAGAGAATATTTTCGATATTGCGATCGCTTGTGCCCGTGCTGCAAACCCTAACTTTATTGCTGCAAGCATAGGTCCATTAGGAGAACTTTTAGAGCCTTATGGCGATTTGGAACATGAAGAGGCATACGATCTTTTTGCACAACAAATTAAAGCTGCGAGTAAAGCTGGATGCGACATTATTGCAGTAGAGACGATGTCTGATATTGAAGAAGCACAACTTGCCATAAAGGCTGCACGAGAGTTTTCAGATATTCCAGTATTTGCAACAATGTCTTTTACCGCATCAGGACATACCATAATGGGAACAACTCCAAAGGATGCGGCTTTAGCGCTTGCCAGCTTTGGAGCGGACGCTGTAGGACTTAACTGTTCAGTTGGGCCAATTGAAGCTGCAACATTTGCAGCTGAGATGAAAGCAGCAGTAGATCTTCCAATTATCGTTAAACCAAACGCAGGGCTTCCGCATATCGAAAACAACAAAACTTACTACGATGTAACAGATGAAGATTTTGCAGAAGCTATGCGTATATCCCTTGATAACGGTGCAACTATCATCGGTGGATGCTGTGGCACCACCCCGGAATATATTGAAAAACTAAAACGACTCATAGGATAATAAACAACCCCTGACCTCGCTAAAAGTCAGAGGTTGTCGCTAACTATGATGCTGTGTTTCGCATTAATATTTACGCAAAAACTTCAACAGTAGACTAACGTTGCACGGTGTCATTTTTCTTGTCTCTCGCAAGCATGATGACTGCAATTATGACAGCCCCTGCCGCCAACACAGCAAGTGTGATCGCAATACCTAGAAGCGATGAGTCGCCTGTTTGTACCAAGTTTGACCCTTGCCGTATGCCTGAACGATATGCTTCTGACAACGCAATCGCTTCAGCTTTTCCTGCAGTATCGTTGAGCATTTCATCTGTTACATCAAGAGTGCCGTTATCCGCATCACTTCCGATAGAACCGCCTCCTGGAAGCGTAACTGTTGGATCATCCTTATCTATCGTTGAGTCACCCGGAAGTGTAGTAGGTGGAGTTGTGTCAGTCGGCACTTCAATTTCACTTGGCAAATTAGTAAGCTCAGGTGTATATAAGACATTGATTACATTGTTGTCTGGGTTAAGTCCAACACGTATTTCTGCAGGATATGTATCGATGACATACATATCATCTAATTCATATTCGTATGCATCGCCTTGAACTAATAAGTCAAATCTTTGATTATCGAAGGTTTGAGAACCCATCTTGATAAAATCAACATCATCAGTTGCAAGTGCATCGCCCCAATTGTCAGCAGTCAGATCAGCACCTGTCATCACATAATAGTTAACTGTATATTCATTATTCCAAAGACGAAAATAGAAAAGTTCGATTACATTGTCTTCAGGATTGGTACTAACCGTTAATTTAGCCGGCCAAGCATCAAAAAACACATACCCTGGAATATTAACTACGTAATCCCATGTATCTAAAACTTGACCTTCCTGCATATCATGTAGCGTACCGCTTCCCATAAAACGCCGCCCATTTTCATCAGCGGGAACATCCGGGTCTTCGTAAGACACAATCTCATAATAATTAAGCGTCACCGTGCAATCACCAGCTGGAGCGTTAATCTCTTCTGGTGTCTCTTCGACAACATAAGGATCATCGGCCATATTTATTGCATTTGCGTAAGCTACAGGAGGTATAGCCATACTGAGTGCAAAAAATATTGAGAACGCTATAAGCGATGCTTTTTTAAAGACTCCTGCGTCTTCTTTGAAATGATTCAAATTATTTAAGACAGACATATAAAATCAGCCCCTCTCAACCAACTATTTAAACGACATACTAGTTAGTTAGAGGGGCATCTATTATGTGCATGATCTATATGAAATCATGCTAGTTCTAAATTGTTTATCGCTAGATACTTTTGCCTTTGAAACTATTACCTTTTCTTAGCTTCATTGATTGCAGCTCGCTCTTCGTCTTCTAGCTTTTCTTCATGAACATCAGTTGCACGTTTATCATGCTTTGCATTTGCTATCGCCAAAATCGATCCGGTAAGAGCAAACAAAGCGATTGCGTTAGGCAATACCATCAACTGGTTAAACATGTCAGCGAGTTCCCAAACTAAATCATTTGAAAGAAGTGAACCCATAAAGATGAATATAAGCGCAATTATCATAAATGGGATAACGCCCTTTTTACCAAACAACCATTCTACATTAAGCTTCGCAAAAAGGTTCCATGAAAGAATGGTGGAAAACGCAAAGAACAACAAGCATATAGCTACGAACCAAGCTCCGAAATTCTCACCAAAGAACTGGCCAAATGCAAGCTGCGCAATGTTTGTCTTAGTAATCGCGCCTGCTGTAAGAGTTGCATAATCCCCTGTTGCAAGTACTCCATCTCCAACATACATTGTTGAGATAACAACAAGAGCTGTCATGGTAACCACAATAATAGTATCGATAAACACACCTATCATAGCTACAACACCCTGCTCATGAGGATTACGTACCTCTGCGAGCGCATGTGCGTGTGGTGTTGACCCCATACCAGCCTCATTTGAAAACAGACCACGCTTCGCACCTTGAGTCACTGCTGCCAAAATACCAAACGTAGCACCACCAACAGCTGCATTTGGATTAAATGCGCATTCAAAAATCAATGCAAATGTTGCAGGAATAGCTTGAGCATTCATGATGAGAAGGATAAGAGAGCCCACAACATACAATACGGCCATAATTGGGACAATCTTTTCTGTAACGGAAGCAAGACGAGAAACGCCACCAAGAAAAACAATTCCAGCAAGAACAACAACGACGATACCCACCGCCCATGTTGGAATACCAAATGCATTATTCATGGTTTCAGCTATTGAATTTGATTGCACCATGCATCCCATAAATCCAAGAGCCAAAATGATAGCAACAGCAAAGAATCCTGCTAAGAATTTTCCACCCGCACCTTTAAATGCCGTTGTGATGTAATAGACAGGACCGCCATGAACCGCGCCATCTTCATCAACCACACGTGTTTTTTGCGCCATTACTGCTTCACAATAATTAGTTGCCATGCCTAAAAGGGCAATGACCCACATCCAGAAAATGGCTCCAGGGCCACCAATTATGATTGCCCCACATGCACCAACAATATTGCCAGTACCAACTTGCGCAGCAACAGCAGTCGCCAAAGCCTGGAAAGATGTCATTGCTCCGCCCTGATTTCCGCCGCGCAAGGAGAAATCGCCAAACATTCTGCGCCAGCCTTCACCGAAGCAACGGAACTGGATGAACTTTGTTCTTATTGAGAACCAAAGACCCATGCCAAGCAAAAGAATGATTAATACGTAATTTGATAGGTAATTATTTATTGTGGTAACAATGCCAAGTAATACCTCTTCCACACCCTCTCCGTTCTCTCACGTTTATTCGAAAGAAAACTCAGGAGAGCCCACACAGGAGAAAAGGATTACGCTCTGTCCGTTTGCCTGAGAGATTCAACGTCACAGAAATATTCTATGCGTCTTGCACCTTCGGCACTCATTTAAGAGTTCTCCAGAGTTTTCTCGACTTTCGGTCTGTTGATTATCAACATTCCGAAAGCGTCATCAAAATGCGTGACAATTATGCGCGTGCTATAGATTTATGACAAGTGATTTTGGGCGAAAGGTAGCATCGCATAAGCTTTGCTTAAAAAGGCGATTCGTTTGCTACATTACTGTAGCAAACGCCCGACAAGTTAAATCATGGCAAATCTTTTATAAATGCAAAAGAGGGCATCCAGAAGGATGCCCTCTTCAATCCGTATTGATCAGCTTGACAGAAATATCATACTGTCATCGGAAATATCATCATGCCAATCGTGAGAATAACCATACTTACAAGTCCCAAAATTATGATTAGCTTCAGAACGAATTTGAGCCATGTTGAGTATTCAACCTTAGCCAATGCAAGACCACCCATGATAGCCCCGCAAGTCGGGGTGAATAGATTAACAAGACCATTACCAGCAACCATAATCATAATCATAGTCTCTACTGAGAAGTTAAGCTGTGCTGCAAGACCACCCATGATTGGGATTGCAACTGTTGCCATGCCAGAACTTGAAGGAATAAGGAAAGAAAGCAGGATAAACAACAGGTAGGACAACGGAGCAAATATGATTGCCGACATGCCGCGCAATCCGTCTGCTGCAGTTACCAAGATCCAGTCAGACAAACCGGTGTCGCCCATAAGAACAGTAATAGAACGAGCAAGCGCGATGATAAGTACAACTGACATCATGTCGCCTGCACCTGCGATAAAGGACTTAACAAATCTATCTTGTGAGACTCCGCCGATAAGGCCGATTACGAAAGACATAATCAAGAACCATGCGGATGCTTCACCGAAGTACCATGTACCAAGAGGTGTACCTGTAAGCCATGCAGACCATGCCTGGGTTACCTCTTCTTCAGATGTATCAATTCCCTGAACATCATCAGGAAGTGCAAGGGATGTACCTGTTGCATCATCATAAACTGCAACGATATCCTCTGTGCCAACGGTTGTCGTGACCTCTTCGGTTGTGGCACCAATATTAAAGAAATCAACACCGAGATCGCTCCATGGAATAAAGGACACGATCATAACAACAAAAGTTAAACCAAAAACAATGAGAGACCACTTTTGACGAGTAGTCATTTTCTTTGGCTGCATAGCATCGCCAGCAGCATCTTCCTCGTCGGACTCTTTAAGACCCCACTCTTTCATCATCGTGGATTCATCTTCTTGTTCCTGCAATGACAAAATAGTCGAGCCTTTATCAGCCTTAACCTTCTTTGCGTAGCGCATAACAAAGATGATTGAAATAACGAGAGAAACAATCCAGAGAATAGCACCAAGGCCAAGAATAATACCTTGATTGATTACAATGCCTGTTCCTGAAAGCGAGTCAACTGCTGCACCAACTGCAAATGGGTTAACAGTTGAGCCTAAAACACCACAACCAGCACCAAGAAGAACTACCGCACATCCAACTACACTGTCAAAACCTGCAGCAACCATTGTTGCAGCCAACAGCAGATAGAATGGAACTGTTTCCTCTAACATGCCATAAGTTGTTCCGCCGATTGAGAAGATAAACATAAGAATAGGGATAAGAATTAATTCATTTCCCTTTAGCTTATGAACTAGGGCAGCAATTCCAGCATCAAGTGCACCTGTTTCGGTGATGATGGCCAAAAAACCACCAAGAATCAAAACGAATATACAGATATCAATAGCACCAATAAAGCCAGACACTGGTGCATTTACGACATCAGCGATAGTAGCTCCTGTAATGCCTTCCACACCCGCAACACCCATGATCCAAGTAATGATCGCAAGCGCTACAAGCATGATCAAAAGAATAGCGAAAGCGGATATACTACGCTTTTTTCTTTCTTTTTTAGGAGCAGCATTTTCTGTAGCCATATTTCACTCCTTTACTTAATCCAGCCCTGGAAGGGAATAAGGCAAGGCTGGTTGATTTTTAGTTCGTCATTGCGTTAGGCGGTAATGACTGTGCCGGTCTTCCCTTCGAGCCCTTCAGCGGCGTGCTCAAGCGATGTAATAAGTGCTCTACCTTCCGGATGTGCTGTTAGATACTCAATACAAGCTTGAACTTTTGGCAGCATAGATCCTGCTGCAAACTGACCTTCCTCAATGTATTTACGTGCTTCAGAGATGGTCATAGAATCCAAATTCTCTTGCTCTGGCGTATTGAAGTTGATCGCAACTTTTTCAACAGCAGTTAAAATCACAAGCATATCTGCCTTAAAGTCAGCAGCTAATTTGGCGCTAGTCCTATCTTTATCAATAACAGCTGGAATGCCGTGATAAGAATCGTCGCGCTCAATTACAGGAACTCCACCGCCGCCAGCAGCGATAACAATATAGCCGTCATCCATGAGGTCTTTAATTGCGTCCAACTCAACGACACGCTGTGGCTTAGGGCTTGCCACCATCATTCGCCAACCGCGCCCAGCGTCTTCTGCAAAGGTCATGCCCGTTTCCTCAGCGCGCTTTTTTGCCTCTTCTTCAGACATGAAAGGTCCGACTGGTTTCGTTGGATGCAAAAATGCTGGATCTTCTGGATAAACAACTGTTTGTGTGATTATGCACGCAGTGGAGCGCAAGATTGATCTTTTCTTGAGCTCTCCGAGTATAGCCTGCGATAGGTGATATCCAATATAACCCTGGCTCATAGCACCGCATTCTGGAAACGGCATTTCAGGAATAGCTCCATCGTGCACACTCGCTTCTGCAAATGCGTTAGAAATCATGCCAACCTGAGGGCCGTTGCCATGAGTCACAACTACGTTGATGCCTTTTGCAATCATGTCAACGATATGGGAGGCTGTATTTTCGACAAGCTGAAGTTGCTCTTCTGGGGTATTCCCTAAAGCATTGCCACCAAGAGCTATAACAACGCTTTTTCCTTCACCTTTTTGATAAGCCATATCGTCCAACTCCTCTTAACGCAATGTTGCGTACATAATGGCCTTAATTGAGTGCATACGATTTTCAGCCTCATCAAAGACCTTGGAACGGGATGATTCAAACACCTCATCTGTTACTTCCATTTCAGGAAGTCCAAATTTCTTAGAGATGTCTGCACCAATTGTGGTGTTTTCATCATGGAAAGAAGGTAGGCAATGCATAAATATTGCATCATCAGAAGCCATATCCATAACCTTAGAGTTAACCTGGAATGGAGAAAGTTGCTTGATGCGCTCTGCCCAAATCTCATCGGGCTCACCCATTGAAACCCAAATGTCGGTATAAATTACGTTCGCCCCAGTAGCCGCTTCTTCTACGTTATCTGTAAACGTAATAGTGGCTCCTGTTTCTTTCGCTATGCCTTTGCAAGTCTCAATCAAGTCTTCTTCTGGACGCAAATCTTTAGGGCCACATCCCACAAAGTGCATACCCATCTTTGCGCATAGAACCATCAATGAATTGCCCATGTTGTTACGGCAATCACCAAAGAAGACAAACTTGAGACCCTTTATACCCATTGGGAAGTTCTCTTGGATTGTCATTAAGTCAGCAATCATCTGCGTTGGATGAAATTGATCAGTAAGACCATTCCATACAGGAACCCCAGATACTTCTGCTAGCTTCTCAACAAGCTCTTGAGAAAATCCACGATACTCAATGCCGTCATAGAAACGACCAAGAACGCGTCCTGTATCTTCGATGGATTCCTTTTTACCCATTTGAGATGAGCCTGGATCTAGATAAGTAACACCCATGCCAAGATCCATACCAGCAACCTCAAATGAACAACGTGTACGAGTCGAGGTTTTCTCAAACAAAAGCACAATATTTTTTCCTTCTAAATATCTGTGAGGAACGCCAGCGCGCTTTAAGTTTTTGAAATCCCTAGACAGGTCTGCCAGATATTTAATTTGATCTGGTGTAAGGTCAAGAATCTTTGTGATGGAACGACCACTGAGGTTAACTGGCATTATATCTACCTGCTTTCTTAGGCTATATGGCTGCGCCCGGAACTTCGAGCGCAGCCGATTTACAAATTTGGAAACTATTCGTCGCTACGCCAAAGTGGCATTGACATACAACGTGGACCACCACGACCACGTGAAAGCTCAGCTGATGGCATCTGCAGAACGTTGATGCCTTCACGCTCGAGCACCGCGTTGGTAACATCATTGCGCTCATAGACCACAACGGTTCCTGGACGGATGCAAAGCGTGTTGGAACCATCGTTCCATTGCTCACGCTCTGCTGCGATTCTGTCGCCACCGCCGCAAGGAATCAACTTAACAGCACGGCCGACATATTCAGAGAGAACTTCTTCGAGAGTCTCACTGACTTCGCGAACATGAATGCCACCATTGCCATCAGGCTTGATCTCGAACACTGTAAGAGGTCCCATAATGCCTGGATGGATAGTGAATTTGTCATAGTCAATCTGAGTAAATACGGTATCTAGGTGCATGAATGCACGTGAATTTGGAATGTTGAACGCAAGAATTGTCTCAATTGGAGATTCTGATGCAAAGATATTCTTAGCGATTTGATCGATTGCATCAGGCTCTGTACGTTGCGAGATACCGATTGCGAGCGTAGTCTCGTTAATATTTAAGATGTCGCCACCCTCAATATGGAAGGTGTAATCGCGCTCGTAGTACTGTGGAACCATTTGATAATCAGGATGATACTTAAAGATGTAATCACCATAAATGGTCTCACGATTACGTGTTTGAGAATACATACGATTGATGGAGATGCCATTGCCGATCATTGCGAATGGATCGCGTGTAAAGTATAGATTCGGCATTGGAGCTAATACAAGCTTTGCAGCATCACTTACAAGATCAACCAAAGAATTCTCAAACTCGGTATGAATCTCTTGAAGGTTCACACCTGCCATTGTCTTTAAAACTAGCTCTTTGTTGGTTGGATAATTGTCATTTAAGTAGTCATAAAGGATATTCTGCCAGCGTTCTGTGCGGATACCCCCTTCAAATATGAACTGCTTTAAGAACTTATCTCGCAACTCAGGGATAGTGTCCAAAACTTCTGCCATTAAGTCTTCCAGATAAACCACCTCAACGCCTTCGGATCTAAGGATATTAGCGAAAGCGTCATGCTCCTCTTGGGCGACCTTCAAAAAAGGAATGTCATCAAAAAGAAGCTCTTCCAAGGTGTTAGGAGTGAGGTTTAAAAGCTCATCTCCAGGTCTGTGCAGGAGTACCTTTTTAAGCGGCATAATCTCAGACTTGACATTCACGCCTGCCATGAGGCCTCCTCCTTTCATATCATTGGGAACTAAGAAATCCATGCAGTTTTCCTGCATGGTTCTATAGAAGCTCCCATTTGCGGATACCGTGATTTTATTGAGTAATTAATAATAAGAAAATGTACACGATATCCATATTTATGAATTGTTTTTATTTATGGTGTACATATTTTTATGAGATATACTCACAAAAGGGTCGTAAATGAAACAATAAAGCTACGGTTTCAAAGGAGCACTAGACATGCATTTTCCTTTGGATATATTAACAGTTTGTCTTCTGGAACAAGGCGCTAAGATTCTCCAAAAACCCGCCCATCCTAAACGGGAATTTGATTGGGTAACCTCTGTTTCCGATTTCTTAAAAAACCCTACAGATCAGATTATCGTTCCTCTTATTGAGGGGAGCTCCGAAGAAAGCACTTCTGACGACGACAACGCAACGATCTCACCAAAGATCATATGTATACAATCAAAATCTGGAGCATCGTCAATCAACAACCTGCAAGCAGATGATATTTTGGCATGTATTAATGCGCCTATTTCACTTGTAGCTGATCGCATACAACGTTTTCTTTTCGATGTTATTCAATGGAACGACAAAATGGCTGAAATGGTAGACGAAGGTTGTATAAGCATGGATTTATTAAAAGAAAGCGAATCTATGCTTGGTGAATACATCGGGCTATCAGATGCAACTTTCTCTTATATTGCTCATACTCCAGATATCCCTCCTATGGATATTATCAGTACCTATTTTGTGAACAATGGCAATTACCCTTTAGACGCGATCCAAAAAGCACAAGATCGTGGATTGATGCACAGATGGGAAAACCAGGATTGGACGGTGGTTCACACAAAACCAAACGATCTTATCCCCTTCCCGACAATCAATCGAGTTATTAAGCGACGCGGATCCTACGCCGCACATATTTTGATGGTTGCAGACAAGCCAATTAACGCAACCACAAGGTTTTTGTTTGACCTTTTAGCCGCACGGTTGGAAACCTGTCTTGACAGAAACTGGTATCGCGAAGACCCGTTAGATCAAGGCTATGTTTACTTTCTTGAATCTCTATTAAAAGGAAGATTCCAAGACGAAAAACAACTATCCGAGCAGGCTGAATTGCACGGTATTCCCATCACAGGAGTTTTTGAAACTTGTGTTACTGGAAGTGCTTGGAAGGTGGGTTCTTCTAGATATCTTGCATCGCAAATACTGGATGCTGAGCCTTCTTGTAAGATCGTCGTAAATGATGATGAAGTGCTTATATTGCTCTGCACTGCCAATACCACAAGCAATCAAATCGATGAAATGGAATCGAACATTTTTAATGTAGCAAAGCAATTAAAAATTGAACTCGGTGTTTCGGAACGCATTTCAAAACTAGATTTAGTTCCGCTAGCTATTGATGAATCTAGAGTCGCACTCAAATATGGAGCTATAAAGTTTCCAAGATACGTTTCATTTGACGAAGACACACACGCGGCAAAATTCGTGCAGGTCGCATTTCGATTTAGGCGATATTTCCCATATTGTGCGCTCGATCAATTTGAAGGCAACCCCAGATTCATTACGCGACTTCTGAACACAGACAATCCTCTTACTCGCTTGCAAGAATCTGACCATATACATGGCAGCAATGACCTGGAAATACTTCGAACATATCTGTATTGCGAAGGCCATATCAACATAGTTTGCAAAAAGCTTCACATGCATAGAAATACCGTGCTTTACCGACTGGATAAGATTCGCAACTTGCTGTCTTATGATTTAGCAGACGGCGATGTCAGGCAATACTTAAGAACATTATTCTTTCTAATGGCATAACGAAGTTAAACGCTTGCATGTACAGCAGTAATATAAGTAAATACAAAATAGCGTTCACATAAATAAATATAAATAGCGTTTATGCCGTTCATAATGTAAGACATAGCGAAAGGTATACATCGTGTTCGAAGATGAAAACGGAAACCGCCCAGGTGACTGGATGCATAAAAACCAACGCACACGTGCAGAGGCCAATGATTTACACGAAGATCCCAACGCAAAAAAGTGGTACCAGCAAACATTTTGGATCATCGTTTTGTTGCTTTTATTTTGGCCTGTAGGCATCTTTTTATGCTGGAAATCTGAGTGGCCAATAGCAGGGAAAGTAATTGCCTCTGTTTTAGTTGTTGCTTATGTAGCGCTTGCCGTATACACCACTCAATCCGTACAGATGGCATAAATTACTTTATAAAAATTCACACATTGCAGAGGCAAGTTCCGCCATCATTTCATTAGCCTCATCTAAATCTATATGATTGGTCATTACAGCGATGACAGCAACCGGAACACCCGAACTGTTAAACACAATACCGGCATCACTTCGTGCCGAATTAAGTGTTCCTGTTTTATTGCCAAACATGTAGTCTTCTGAAATTCCAATTGCTAAAGCCTCTCGATCCGTTTGCTCAAGCAGCCAACTTTGAGCCTTTCTTGAACACTCTGGATTGCCCAGTTTTTCTTCGGCAATTAGCTTTAACAACGCGATCAAATCATTTGTACTTGTTAGGTTATCTTTCGCGGGATTTGGAGTCATCAGCTTATGATCAAGCACTGTATTAGTTAATCCAAGCTGTTGGGCACATGCGTTTATTTCATCAATCCCAAGATGCGAGATTAGCATGTTTGACGCAGTGTTATCTGATTCAGCAATCATCCTGGATGCCAACTCTTCTATGGTCAGCGTATCACCTGCTGCGATATGTGTACCAGCACCGCCAACAACATCATCCGACTTAGCAGTCAGCGTATCCTCAAAGTTAACATTTCCCGCATTAATTTCATCGAAAAGTGTAGCCAGAATGGAGAGCTTGATCATGGACGCAGCTATCATAGACTCATCGCCATTGATCTGAAATCCCCCCGATGTGTTTCCTACTGCCTCAAAAGTTATCGCTGTATTTTTGCCAGTGGCATCATACTTTGACACAATGTTTTGCATGACTGCTTTAAGTTCTGAGAAATCCTTGAACACCGTTTTAGGATCTTGATTTGATTTCGAAACATTGGAATTTGTTGATTCATCCAATGAATCATCGTCTAAATCTCCTGCCCCAAGTCCCGTTTCCGAATACTCATTTCCCGAAGCATTGTCTTGGCTTTGGCATCCAAACAACACAGAGACACAAATGATAGTAAGCGTAAAAATACAGGACACCGCGATTGCTCTTCTAAAGATCAAAGGCATAGTAGTTGTATGCGCTGTGTCTGAGTCAAAAAACAAAGCCAACCCAAAACCTTTCCAAAATATTCTCTGCTATGCGTTGCACGCTTGAATACCATCCCTAGAGCACTTACCCACATCTATAAATATTAACTTTTTATTAAAAAGAATTCACGGAACCCTACTTTGCATATATGAACTTATCTAAAATACCAGTGACCATATAGCCAAGTACGTTGTTTTTTCAATTAAGCATTCCG
The DNA here is from genome assembly GCA_964631345.1 of uncultured Eggerthellaceae bacterium. Lineage (GTDB taxonomy): Bacteria > Actinomycetota > Coriobacteriia > Coriobacteriales > Eggerthellaceae > MGBC163016. Next base: position 130,388 of record CAZVWE010000004.1, read on the forward strand.
TTTCTATCATTTCAGTGTAAGAATAAAGACATATAAACTGAGATGCATGATTGTGCGATAAATAACATTTGAAAGGATTTGTATGTTTAAAGTTCGTGCGAAATATTTACTATTAATTGCTGCTGCTGTTTGGTTTATTGCAGGCATCAATATAATTCGCCTTGGCGTTCTTGCAATAGTCGAAGGAACAACTCCGCTATGGCTGTTGATTATTGGAATACCGGCAACTTATTTGGCATTCCATATGATGTTTAGCAAATTGGTTGGAAAGCATGCAGATCGCATACGTAGCTATGGCGAAGACAAAATGCATGTATTGCTCTTCTTTGATATAAAAGGCTACATCATGATGGCAATAATGATGGGCGGAGGAATTGCCCTTCGAAACTTCGGAATTGTGCCTACTTGGTTCGTTGCATTTTTCTATACAGGACTAGGATGTGCGCTTGCCTTAGCCGGAATCGGATTTTTAGTGCACTACTTACACAGAGGTGGAGAAATCGTTTGTCCTGTAACTAAAAAGACTCGCTTAGCTTAAATCTACTTGGACTTACGCCTATATAAACTAAAGTCTATCTAGATTGAAATCTAGATAGACTTTAGTTTCCTAGGTTTCAAGCTACATAGGCTTACGTCTACCACCTTTTGCACGAATTTCACTGAAATCGATTTCCCAAATATCAGTAACGTCAAATTCCCGATCAACAGCACCACCGATTTCAGATTTTTCGCTTGGCATATATTTCATGCAAAGCTCAACTAGAACACGTTTGGCAAGAACCTTATCTTCCACTTTGCTAATAATTCCCTGCGCTATGACTGATGCGTAACGCGTTGTGAAAAAAGTCTCTTCATAGCACGGCTCAACTTCCGTTGCCACTGCAATGCTGACTCTCGGATTTAACTGAAAATCTTGGATCTTGTGCCCCACTGATTTTCCAGTATGAATATACATACGCCCATCAATCATCACATAAGAAAGCGGAACTCCGTAAGGCGCACCGTCTGGATCAACCGTTGAGACAACGGCATATGCACCGGCGTCTAGGATTTCAAGTGCGTCTTCGTGTGTCAATTCACGTTCTGGCAGTTGTTTCATGTCGTAATGCGTAAACATTGCCTCTCCTATTTTATGAGCCATTCATGGGTCGTAGATTCATTGAATCTAATTATGCAACCGAGAATTTCCTGTGTCTGTTTTATTCGCTCTTTTTAAAAAATACGGTTTGATTTTTCATTGAAATTTTCCCAACTTCATAACCATAATCAAGGAGTTCTTTTTTATAGTTCAGAAAGGAATGGTCAATTGGAAGCCCGGCAATCTCTTTTATTTCCTCAAATGTAAGAGTCAATGTTTCGCTTCCGTCTCTTTTTATGTATTCCCACAATGGATCGTATTTACTCATAATCATCACTTCCTACAAATGGAGTTTAGTTGATGAATACCTGCAAAGCTTGTCTATCTAATAGCTAAAGCTATAATGGCCATTATTGTTATGCACTCGTTGATTTGGAATTCAGTGAAGCTCATGAAAAAGGCGCTCGTATTATTATCTTTTGTTCTTTGTGTTTCATTGGCTGTACCAGCTGTTGCCTTTGGCGCTCCTCATGCAAACCGTGCAGAGCAACCATATTGTCAAAATATTGGCAATGCAGTTGCAAAGATGATCAATGAGCAAATTTTTCCGCAATTCCAACTATGCCTAAGAAATTATAAAGCGATCATAGATAACAGCTCAGCTGAACAGGATCAGCAAGCTCAAAATCAAGACGCAACGAACCGTGGAGCACAACAACAAAATGGCACATGTCCAGGGTTTACAGATACTGACAATGACGGTGTCTGCGATAACTATGGACAATATGATTGCGCACACAATTCATATTCGCACAATCGTGACTATGGACATCACCACGGAAGCGGTACTGGAAACGGTTATGCACATGGTCACCAAGGGCGCTAATTAACCAACCTCATAAACCTTTCAACAACTTCATGCAATCTTATAGGCTGCATTATTCGAGCTTACTTAATTCCAAGTCCTTTAGCTAGCGAGTAGTCTTCGAATAGCCTTGATTAATCTCAGTAATTTATCAGCGAAACGGTGAGTCATACGATTTATCGTTTCGCTTTTTTCTGAGCAATATTTTTTCTGAGCAAAATTTAAGTGACGATATATGTCACATACCGTTCCCGGGCGTGAGTTATGTAGATTTCCCCACTCAATCTCAAGATGTTATACATTACGGTTGAGAGAAAGCAAAAAATGCAAGAACGCCTTTGGAATAAATACTTTTTGATCTGCCTTGTGCTGCAGTTTTTCTATATGCTTTCATTCAACATGACCGCACCTCTAATAGCGCAGTATTCCATACTTCTTGGAGAATCAACCGCTATGGCAGGTTTAATTGCAGGAATGTTTTCATTTTGCGCTTTAGTATTTCGTCCAGTTGTTGGTTATATTGCAGATCGCGTAAACCGCACCAGATTCCTTACTATCGGATTAATATGCGGCACCATCGGGATGGCTGGATATGGGTTCTCACAAACCGCTTTCATGCTAATTTGTTTTCGACTTCTGCACTCACTTGCTATGTCCATTCAAACCACTTTGCTATCTGTGATTGCTATTGAATTCATCCCAAAAACAAGAATCGCAGAGGGGGTAGGTTATGTAGGAATTGCAGCAACGATAGGAATGTCTATAGGCCCTGGATTGGGAATTGCAGTATCAGAACATTTCACTCATATAGAAGCCTTTTTTGGCAGTGCATTCTTTATGGCGCTAACACTAATTCTTAGTTTTGTAATTCCGAATACCCATCAAGTAATAGCATCAAAATCTAAGTTTTCTCTGAAAGACATGATTGATATCCCAACTCTTCCGCTTTCAATAGCTGCGATGTCCTTCGCATTTTGCGCAGGCCTAACTAGCAGCTTTTTAGTTCTATTAGGAGAAGAAAGATCTATATCAGGCATAGCAGCATTTTTCTTTGTTTCATCTGTAGGCATAGCGGTTATTCGTCCAATTGCAGGACGCATCACAGACAGGCATGGCATATCTGGAATAACATTTGGCGGGTTCATTTCGGAATGCATAGTGCTTATTTCAATTGCGTTTGCGAATTCTTTACTAATGATAGGCATCGGTTCAATTTTTCGCATTTTTGGACAGGGTGCTGTTCAGTCATCTCTCCAAGGCTACATTCTTAAAGAATCACCGGATGAGAAGCGCGGTGTTGCCAGCTCAACATTTTATTTAGGCATCGATGCAGGCCAAGGGTTAGGAGCCATTGTTGGCGGTGCCGTTGCTGGATATGCTGGTTATACATCATCGTTTTTATCGGGGCTTGTGGTTTTGGCGATAGGCCTTATATCCTTTTTATGGTGGAAATCAAAAAATAAGAAAATGCAAAGCTAGTCTAAAAATAGCCTAAACATAGTCTAAGAATTAGGCTTCCCCTAGCGGAATATCAATAATGTATCGATAGCGCATTATGAAGCGCTGCCATATGTTAGCGCTTCTCCAGACAGATTGTTCTATTTGTCGAAGCACATTATCAATAAATGCAGCCTCATAATCATTAATCGCAATAGAACCAAATCTTTCCCTTTCAATAAGACCAATCATGCGCTCGTATTCTTCTGCCCGAAGCCCTTCCGCAAATCCTGCAACATCAAGTGCGCACTCAAAAGGTCTGGCAGAATTAAAGTCAAATGGCGCGTATCGTAAAACGTTTTGCAGCCGTGTAAAGTAAAGCGTAGATACTAAAGGTGTAATGGATGTTGTAAGCCCTAATGTCTTCGATGAATTTCTGCTTGCATCATACGATTCAGCCAACGCATTCTGAAGCTTATTCATATATAAATTGCGTCTTATATATCTCTGGATTTCCAGTATCACAAATACTACAAGAAGCAGAATAATGATTAGAAGAATCAAGCCTACCCACGCAAATGGTCGTAGCTCTTCAGGAATTATATCTTCCCAAGGAAAATCAAGACTACCCGATATGTCAGAATCGCCACCATCGCCTACAACTTCACGGGAAATCTCTATCACATTTTCTGCGTTGTATTGCTTATCGTAGAACCCAGGCGTTACCTCAATCGGAATAAACCCAATACCATCTACATAAACTTCAACCCACGCATGTGCTGAATCCTCGGTTAAAGCAGCTTTTGTCTGGCCAGCATCTTTGAGTGCCTGTGCATCAGCCGATGTGATCATATATCCTTCGATATATCTTGCAGGAATGCCGGCATCCCTAAATGCGAGCGTTGCTGCAACTGCAAAAGCAGCAGAATTGCCTTTTTGCTGATTGAGTAAAAACCAACTTATGAAATCCCCTTCTGCTGCAGGATCATAAGGCGAAGGAGCATCCGTATAAAGGCATTTAGATTCAAGTAAACTGCGAATACGTGTTGCTACAGTATATAAATCATTGTCGCTGCCGATAATGTCCGTCTCTTCTAAAGATTCCCCAGATAAGGATTCCTCAGATCCCACAGATGTAAAAAAGCGATCAATTATAGGTTGTACCGTTTCAGGGACATCTAAATATTGGTCATACACAAATGCTCTATAAGTATGCTCTGCTTGGATAAAGTCTGTCATGGCCTGAATGTCCGATGTATCATATTCATCTCTATCCAACATATCTAAATTAACCCATGGCGCAGGGGCAAATGACTCATCGGGAAGCATCGCGTCAATTTCAAATACGTAGGAAGTTTCCTGTCCAAAAAACCCATTCGGTACCAAATAAAGGTCAAGGAGTTGACGTGTATTGTCGTCTGAAAGCGTCAAATAAGGAGCGTAAGAATACTTTCTATTTGCATTAATAGTGCTGATAGATATATCACGTGTGGAGTATTGTCCCGAATCCGCACCGGAGCCAATTGCAAAATATTGAGCGTTTTGCAATACCGGATCGAATCCTAGAGTATCTGCCCAGCTGAATAGCCCATTCCAATCTCCGATATAGTTTTCATACGTAGGTTGTTCAAACGCAGTACCCGTATAGTCACTTCCAACAAAACCCCGAAAATAGATTGTTCCAATATCGTCCAAATTTGAATACTCAATTTCTAGCCTTGTTGGAGGCGCTTCATCATCTGTATTGTTCATATAAATTGACTTGGAAAAATTACCTTCACCAAGCGTGTCTGTTCCGAAACGATACTCTTCAATCGCATCGTTTAAATTGTCTCGAAATTTTGCAGCCCCTGTCCACCCAGAACCAGCACCAAGAAAAAGCATCAAACCTGAAACAACCACCACCAGCACAATAACCAATGTGGGGAGAATTCCAGTGAACAAACGTATTCGACCCCTAGCTGTATAACCAAAACGAATATAGGTCATAGTTTGTATTGCAGAAAGCGCAAGGCCTCCTATCAAAAATGCACCAAGCGCCAATCCGGAAACATTGGGAATAAAACTATATATAAGCACAACGACAATTGTAACCAAAAGTGTTAATGCGCTTTTTCTAACATTCATCAAAAGCCAAATTACAAGCGATATAAATCCCATTAAGAACAACGCAATGGCAGAAATTGAAAGAAGGTCAACACTTGAGCTAACAATCATTGGCATCACATAGGAATCAGTATAGAAATCCCATGCCAATATAAGTTGATTTATAAAATTTGCAAAAAATCCAATGATGCTTTGGGCGCTTAAGACAAATGCCATAGCTATCAATACTATGCTTGCATAAACTATGCGCTTCCAGACCCCTTCATGGTGATAAGCAATTGAGTAAATTGCAGAAACTATGCCGCTTGCAATCCCAATTCTTAAACCAAGATCCTCACTAAATGATGCAGAAGCCAGGATTAGCGAAAGTCCGAAGCCAAATAAAAACGTAGTTAAAAGGTTTGTCAGCGTTGCAGACGAGAAAAAATTCGAGATGCGTGATTTCCGCAAATTGTTCTCGCTTTGCGAGGCTTGTGATCTATAAGGTGATGCATCGCTCATAATTTTGCACATCCTCCGTATCGATCACAATGAGATCGTAGTCCCCTTCAACCTCATTTGCTCCACTTCCATTAACAATCAAAATAACGCTTAAGTTCATCTCAACCGATAATTGAGACCAAAGATTTTCGTCATACACAGGTGTAACCAATATACATTTAGTGAAATTGGCAGCGAGTTCTGACACCATTAAAGCAGACACCGCATCCGCATAAGTTTCCGCAATTGGAGCTGTAAGCATGAGTTCAGTTGCGTGTGTAAATGAATCCAATGAATCCACGAGCTCACTTGTCAGAACACCATTTAATGGAAGTGCATAATTATGGGAAAGATTAAGATTCAGGAAATCTCTTGAAATTGCTATACCCGTCGCAGCAACTCCATTTAGCAGATCAGGATCTATAGGCGCATTATCTATACCATGCAAAGATGTCAGATTCACGACTATCAATTCGAAGTCCACTGGTCTTGAAAATTCCCTGGACATCATAGAGTTAAACCTCGCGGAAAGCTTCCAATGTACTGACGCTAAGTGATCGCCTTCACGGAATTCTCGAACATCAAAAACCTCATCAACATCACTTCCGCTTTTACTTTCGTCATATGTTTTCCCGAAAGCGCGCGAAAGGGGTACTGACCTAATGTTTGTTGTAAGCGCATAATCTTCAGGATAAACAATGCAATTAGATGTGTTTGTTACATCCAACTTGCATCTAAAAAGCCCTAGAGGATCTGCGCATACGCTATTTGTAATACTTATGCTCATACGTCCGTAGCGGCGTGCATCAAGTGGAATTTGCACACTTGATTTGGCTAAAGTATTAAGCGCAAGTACAGTTTTTCGCGTAGCTACCGTATCAAAAGTAAGACTTGCACATTCGATATCAAAAACAATCAACGCCAAGCTGAACGGTAATCCACGCACAAGGTCTATCTGAATATATGCTCGATTACCAACTTCTAAAGATTTAGCAACTTCAATATGAATCTGTGTAAAAGAAGCTTGTACGAACACTCCTATTGCAAAAAGCACCGCCAAAACTACGAAGACACCTGCAAGCACCATGGCATAAGGCGAGCCTGTAAAAACAAAAAGAATTACAGATACAACAAACGAAAGAATATAAATGATTCTATTTGAAGTCATGCGGCATTTATTTTCCTAAAGCAGGAGTCGGAACAGCATTCAGGATTTCAAGCAAAATCTCCTGCGCACTGATATCTTCAATACGCGCTTGAGATCGCAAGACCAAACGATGCGCACAGACATCCACATACACCTCTTGGATATCTTTTGGAATTACGTAATCTCGCTCATACAGAATTGCAGAAGCACGTGCCATTTTTACAAGCGCCAAAACGCCTCGAGGAGAAACACCTTGCTGCACAAGAGGCGCCGATCTAGTTGCTTCGCAAAGCGATGCTGCATAATCCATGAGTTCGTCTGTGATTCTTATATTTGCAAGGTGACGTTGAACCATCACGATGTCTTCCCGACTAGCAACTTCGCGAACACTATCAAGCGGCTTTGATGCAAGGGATTCACGAATCATACTTACTTGCAAATCATGCGACGGATATCCAATAGAAAGTCGAACCATAAAGCGGTCTAGCTGAGAATCTGGAAGCTGCTGTGTTCCAGCAGAACCAAGGGGGTTTTGAGTTGCAATTACTATAAATGGATTTGAAAGCTCATGGGTGACACCATCAACCGTAACCGCTCTCTCTTCCATAACTTCAAGAAGTGCAGCCTGCGTTTTTGCAGAAGTCCTGTTGATTTCATCGCCTAACAACAAGTTGCAAAAAACAGCTCCTGGATGGAAAACAAACTGATGGGTTTCGTCGTTATACATGCTGAAACCGGTAATATCAGCAGGCATTGTATCTGGTGTAAATTGAATACGCTTGTATTCGAAGCCAAGTGCACGTGAAAACGCAAGCGCTAGAGTTGTTTTCCCAACTCCCGGCGCATCTTCAAGAAGGACGTTTCCGTTAGCGTAAATAGCCATTAAAACTTTACGGATAACATCTTCTTTACCAATAATCGCTTTGCTAACTTCTTCAATAATCTGCTGACTTCTGCGGATAATCATATTAACCTCAGGTGTTTTCGGTTGTATTTGATGTCATAGACATATTATCGGATAAGCTTGCGGCATTTGACATAACAACAGAATCTGGATCTACGCTTGAAGATGAGCTTGCGTTATCGGGATCTGTTGCTGTGTCAGAGCCTGTCACTGTGTCAGAGTCTGTTACTGCGTCAGAATCTACAAGTAGATCGGGATCTGCCACCGCATCAGATGACTCATCTTCTGTAACATTTGGAGCATCTTCAAGGACAGAATCGGCATCTGCGCTACTATCATCTTCCACATCAAGAGGTGATACACCATTGGCAATGTCAGTTGCCATATCTAACGTCAACCCTGGGAACAAATCAACCAAGCTTTCAGCTGTAAGCGCATAATCGCGCACCATAATGTCTCCCCAAGCGCGCACAAGATTCTGGAAAACCTCAGAATTCGAATCTGTGTTATCAGCTAACTTGATTTTTACGCCAGCCGGAATAGCGTCTCCAAAAATCTTTGCCTGAATTGTTGTGGGAAGCTCAGCCATCGCGCTCATATCCAACTCGCAGCCCTCTGCTATATTCGAGAATGCATACGTCCCCAAATAGTATGTAGTTGACCTCAATGACACAGCCTGTAAGCTTCCACAATTCTCAAATGCGTGTTCATTGATTCGAAGAGTTGCATCAGATCCAGTAAAGTCAATCCGTTCCAAACTGGAATCTTTGAATGCCCGTGCACCCACTACACGAATGTTTGATGCACCTACAAATTCCGAAAACCCAGTAACGCCGCTTAGGGCATCCTTGTTAATTGCCACCGTAGAATAGCTGCCAGAATTATATGTAACCACATTTCCTGAATTGGCTTTGATCGATGCTGTCGTTACTGCAACTAAAGTAAATTCTCCACCGTATCCTTCCGAATACACATTTCCACCAACAGCCCTATAACTTGATGTTATAGCATCCACCAAACGAGGAGAAGTCATCCCATCATTTGCCCATACAGATTCATATTGTGCTTGAGTATCTACAGGAACAAATACACGCGCATTACTCCAACATGCATTAAGTCCGCTTCCTGCAAGTGACACAGGAGAAGACCCATTAAATGCGATTGCCTCAATGTTCACATCCCCTGCAAACGCGTTTTTACCAATAGATGTGAGGGAAGCAGGGAAAGTTGTGAGTGCTAGATTAGAGCAATTCTTATAGGCTCCTTCACCTATAGACTTGAGTCCTGTAAATGCGGTCAGAGATGCAGCTATGGTTGTAAAACTGGTGCATCCCATAAAGCATTCTTTGCCTATAGAGGTTAGGCCTGTTATATAAGTGGATGACCCAGTAACAACAACAAGCGAAGTACATCCGGCAAATAATTGCTCAGGTAAATCCTTAACTGCACCCTGAATATATGCTCCTATTATTGATGGACAATTAGCAAATGCACGTTTACCAACCTTTTGTACAGAAGCGGGTAAACGCCATGGATAGCTGCTTGATCCCCCAGATGTATAAAGCGACGTGCATCCCTCAAAGGCCGATTCACCTATTTCATACAGGGTTTGCGAGGTTGTATTAGACAATGATACAGACCTTAAACTGGTACACTCATAAAATGCAAATGGGGCAATTTTCTTAACGTTTGTTTTTATATCTATTGACTTCAGATTCTTACAACCAATCGCTGCATATTCCGCAATCCAATTTGTGCTTGCGTCTAAAACAAGATCTCCGCTGAAAGATTTTGGAATACGCACCAACATGTTTACACCACTGGAAATATAACTGGAATAGAAAGCTCCTGAAGTGGTGCTCAATCCAAAGGAGTTTCCGCACTCAATTGGCACTGCACTTTGCAATTCGCTTGCATTTTCATATTTGGATTTCATATCTGCTTTGCAGTAAACGCGATAGTTTGCATTAGGCGTTGTGTCGCCGAAGATTTTCCCATCAAATCTAGGGGCAATATCGCCCTCAAAAATCAAATTCTCAAGAGCAGTACATCCAGCAAAAATATTTTTCCCAATAGCATTTACGCTGCTTGGGATAATTACGGTCTTTATATTCGTGCAATCTTTAAAAGCCTCATCATCAATATGCGTTGTTCCGGGTTGTACCTCAAACCCAACACTGACAGATCTATTGTCAGCTTCAATAAGATGTGTTTCGCTAACCCCTGCATCAGTAGTTTCTGTCTTATATGTTGCACCATCAATATTGAAAGACCCTTCACCTAAAGGAATGATATTTTCAATATAGGCCTTTCCATCAGTTGCAGTCATCGCTGACTTCCATGATGCATTTTGCCGATAATCATCAAGCAAACTTTGAGGAACAACTACATATAAAGAAGATACCGAAGACCTGTTAAATGGCTCATTTGCAACGGTAACAACCGTTTCTCCTTGAAGCGTTATACGCGCAAGCTTTCCGCAACTAGCAAACGCAGAGGCCTGTATATTAGTCAGAGTGCTTGGCAAATCAACGCTTTTTAGCATCGCACAATTCGCAAATGTATTTTCACTAAGAGTGGCTAGTTTGGCATTCGCAAGCGACAGCGTTGTGAGCACCGTGCACCCTGAAAATGCATGCGCACCAAGACTTGCAAGGTTTTCAAAACTACCTTTGATAATTTGAATAGCAGAGCAATTTTCAAAAGCCTCATCGCCAATAGATTCCAATGTGCTCGGAAGTTCTACGGTAGATAATTCGATGCAGTTACTAAAAGCACCCTGTCCTATATTTAGGGCACATTGAACACTGTCCAAATTTAGAGTTCTTAGCTTTTTGCAATTACTAAAAGCATTACTTGCAATAGATTCCAATTGAGAATTACTGGCAGATTTTATAAGCTGCATGCCAGCATCGAAACTATCATCGATATTTAAGGACAAGTCTTCTGGAAGATGTATGTTCTTGTCTAAAGACATAAACGCATATTCTTTAATTGTAGTAAGGCTTGCCGGAATATTAATACTTAGAACTTGCGAATCTCCAGCAAACGCATAAACCCCAATTGATTGAAGCGAGATTAAAGAAGCAAATGGAAATGCCGCTAAGTGATCACATGCAACAAACGCATAATCATCTATATGCCTCAATGACTTTTTGGTTAAGTCAGCGAAATTCACTGTTTTTAATGAGCCACATCCTGCAAAGGTGCCATAGCCGATTGAGTCCACAGCGGCTGCTATATTCACATTTGCAAGCGATGCACAGTTTGCAAAAGCTGTTGTTCCGGTACTTTTTATTGAGGAATTCTTATCTCCTAGTGTTACATCTGTTAGCGCATTGCTTCCCGCAAATGTACTTTTGCCAAGCGTTTCAATGCTACCAGTCAAATCAACGGTTGAAAGTTTAGTGCATCCAGAAAACGACTTTTCACCTATTGTTAGGCCATTTCCTGAAATAGCAAGTGTCTCAAGTGAAGTACATCCAGCAAATGCGTTATCTCCAATATTAGTTAGTGTGGCTTTCGTGATTCCTTCTAATGATGTGCAATTCTGAGCCGCACCGCTTGCTATAGATGTTATCCCTCGCGGAAAAGTGAGTATTCCTTTGAAGTCACTGACCAACGCGACGAGTTCTTTATTTGCCTTGTCGTAAAACTCATAAGTGTTGACCTGTGAAACTGTCGCCTTAGATGCTATTGCCTTTAGGTTCGGACACTGATCTACCGAAAGACTTGCAAACTTATCAGGCAGATAAACTACCTCAAGGCATTCGCAATCATGTATTGCATGCGCATCAATCGCATCCACGCTATCGGGAACCACTATAAGCTTTAGCGAATCACACCCCTTAAATGCATCTGCAGCAATAGAGGTTATGTTGGCATAGAATGTAAAAGCTTTTGAGTCCTGCGGAACTTTTATAAGCTCCAACGAATCTTTCCCACTAATTTTATTTTGCACATATACAGCGCCTGTTTCTTTATCAATAATTGTTGTACCAGATGTCTGTTGCACAATGTGTTTATCTGCAGCAGCATCGCCAAAACAAAGGGCAAGTTGACGCTTCCAAGCATCATAGTCTGCATCTTGGTTTAGATAAACTATAAGGTTTTCGTTCACATCGTTACGTGTACCAAAAATGGAACCGGCTGCAGGAAACTGCACATTGCTTCCCGTCTCAACTATGATACTTTCCACGGATTTGATTCCAGCAAATGCATTCTGCTCAATTAAAGCAATACTATCCGGAATAGCGATCGCCGAAATACTATTTGCATCTAGGAAAGCATTTTCAGCAATAGTATCTACACCATTGTTTACTTCAAACAAAGACTCCTCAATTGATGGTACATAGCACAGTACATTTTGTGTATCGGCGTCTGCACCAAAATACACAACGCCAGATCCATCCCTGCTTAAACTATATTCACCATCAGGTCGAGCAGCCGCAGATGCCTCAAGTTTCAAATTAGATCCACTGGTTGCAAGAGATGAAAGATATCTACAGTATGGAATGTCTGATGCATGTCCTTCAATAGCGCTAGGTGCAACTATTGATACATCATCTTCTGTAAGCCCTTTTGGAAGCTTGATTGATGTCCAGTCTATTTCAGAATACTCACTTAAGAACTTAAACTTTAAAGTTGTAAGCTTGTTATCAAAAGCTGAAAGCGCGCTTGCATCAAATGATTTAGTACCCGCTGGAATCTCGATTACATTGCCAGATTTAAGAGCACCCTTTGGTATCGAGACAATCTGCCAATTTGCATCCGTGCCATTTGGATCACTTGACCCTGATGCAGAATTATCAATTGATAGATCGATTTTTTTCTTTAGAATTCCACCGCTAGTTATGTAATTTAGATTTTCCCCACTGACATCCCATGTCTCAAGATTGGGATACATGCTCAAAATTAAATTCGCATCAATGTGCTTCACAGAACTTGGTATTGAAATAGATGTTACGGATTCATCTATTATGCCTTTGACTCTCACATTGGGGGGAAGGGAGATGCTTGTAATCCCATCTGGAACCACAAGGTTGCCACTTTGGACAGCACTTTTGCTTCTAATTCCAGAAAATACTTGGTCTGCACCCTGTCTGTATACAACCAGGTTTTCAACCGATGTGGCAGCGGCGGATATTTCGATCCTAGTTGTTGAGCTAGTCGTTGGGTTTTTCAGGATGATATAGCTTCCAATATACGGTTGCGAACTTCCAAAACCCGGAAAGATTGATTTCATTGAGCCATCGTTGTTGTATGTAACACCAGCCGCATCTATCGCATAATTCCAAGCGCTATCAGGTATTTCGAAATAGCAAACACGATGTGGAGTTCCAGCATAATCGTCGTCAAAGAAAAACTTATTATTGTATGATCCAGGAATCGAAAGTGTGGTTCCTTCACTATCTTCAAATATCACTTCATGTTCATGTACATAAACATCAATCGTTGTTCTGTGTCTTAGATACGTTTCGTTGTAATAAATTGAATACTTTCTATGGCCTGGCGCCATGTCCAAAGTGCTCTTAAACGATGACCCACTTCCACTTGTATCTGTACCAAAATTAAAACTTGCATCTTTAAGTTGAGATGAATAATCAATCACATGATTTTCATCGCCATTAATTGCAACTGTTGAGCTTTTAGTTACAAATGGAAGAAGATCGCTCGCTTTAACGGTGCCAGCTTTCACATGAGCTGTTCCGCTAAGCTCCAGTGATAGCATGACGTTTTTATTCCCCTGTTGAAAAATTGGATCCTTATCGGGTGGCAGAATCTTGTCTGGATTTGGGACATACTCTTCATCCTCATGAGGTGGAACAGGAGTATCTCCACCCGGGGTATTACCCCCAGAATTTGATCCGCCTTGCGAATGCCCGCCAGATCCCGTATCAGGCAATCCAACCGAAACCTCATTTCCGCTGGATTGCGTTTGATAAAGAGTTGATCTACCACTAGAAGATGCTGAGTTTTGATCCGAATTGTCTTCAGGACTAGATTCTGCCTCTGAAAGCTGCTTATCAGTTCTTTCTTCTTCTTTTACTTGATAGGCCTCTGAATCATATGCCTTCTCTGCGAAATAATCTCTTTTCTGCCATGAAAATTCTGAGTTAAAAAGCGCATCGCCCTGCCATGCAAAAACTGTGGACGCAACCGCAACTGCACATAGAGCAGCTACTCCACCCTTTACAAGCCAAGATGTCATTTTCTTAGACTCGCGCATTACAAGATCTCCTCACCTTGCATAGATGAGGCCAACTCTTCGCAAATTTGTTGTTCAAGCATTTCGTAAACTATTGGCTTAGAAATGTGGCCATTCATTCCCGCTTTTCTTGATGCGCGCTTGTCTTCTACATATGCATCAGCAGAAAGCGCAATAATCGGAATTGATTGCGCATCTTCTCTACCCATTGCACGAATGTTTTCTGCAGCTGTACGGCCATCCATATTTGGCATTTGGATATCCATCAAAATTATTGAATAGCCATTAGGTGACGACTGTTCGAACATCTCACAGGCAATTGCGCCATCAGATGCATGGTCAACTTTTGCAGCGCCCATTTCAAGCAGCATATCTTGTGCGATAGCAGCGTTTAACATGTTGTCTTCTGCAAGCAAAATCACGCTGTCCTTAATTGAGAATAGGTTTTCTTGCGTACCATTTTCTTGAAGTTCAGCAGCAGTGCTTGCATGCTCCTTTTTGTATTCCATGATCTGTTCATCATTAGCAATAGGAAGCACAAGATATATCTCAAAAGTTGAGCCACGTCCAAGTTCGGATTCAACAATGATGTACCCACCCATAAGACGGATAATTTGATCACTGATAGCCATTCCAAGCCCTGTTCCGCCGAACTGGCGTGATGTACTTGAGGATTCCTGGCTAAATGGGTCGAATATGGTTTTCAAAAATTCTTTTTCCATACCCTTGCCAGTATCAGACACACGAATCATGAAATGAAGACGCTCTTCGGTTGATTGCGTTAAGAAAAGTTCAACCTTAATCGTGCCGCCCGATGAAGTGAATTTTTGAGCGTTGGACACAAGATTAGTGATGACTTGAACTAGACGAAGTTCATCTCCGACAACAAACGGAGGGTTATCATCATTACTTGTCACAACGTAGTTGATGCCTTTCATCTTGGTTGATTCTCCGAAGAGATTTCGCATTTGGTTCAAGATATCGTTCAAGCTGAAACATCTATCTTCAAGTTCCATTTTCCCGTTCTCAATTTTCGAGATATCAAGAACGTTATTGATAATTGAAAGAAGATATGTTGTTAGATCGTCTGCTTGCTCTAGGTACTCTTGAATCTTTTGAGGTTCATCTGTATGTAATTTTGCAAGCGCAAGTGTTCCCATAATTCCATTCATAGGCGTGCGAATCTCATGGGACATATCCGACAAAAAGCGTAACTTTGCCCTTTCGTTTTCTTCTGCTTGAAAGGCACGCTCGGTAAGTTCTGTGATTTCTTGAAAGCTTTCCGTAATATCGCGAAGCTCCATTACCCAAAGATGCGTTGACGGATCAGGGTATATGCTCATATCACAGTGGAGTGTATTATTTGTTGTGTTATTTATTAAGTCGCATTCGAGCGCAAGAACTGAGGCTTTATCCCATTTGTCAAAAGTGCTCATAATGCGTCTTCGCTCATTGTCATCGATGCACATATCCAGTGCATGTGCATCTGTAAGGACTTTTCCTTTTGAAAGTCCGGTGATTTCTTCGAATGAGCCTGCAATATTTATGATTGCACGAGCTTGCGGATCTATCGCTAATAGAGCAGAAAACGGTGTATGGGAAAAGGCTTCAAACGCAACGATGTCTTCATGATTTGTTCTGTATGGTGATCTGGAATGCTTTAAGGCTCCATTTTGATTTGGATGCTTTAAATTAGATGCGTTTCTCAACGAATTGCTCAAAGAACTGCTCGGCAGTTCTTTATTGACGTTTTTATTGGAACCCTTATTGATTCGACGCACGACTGAGATGCTAGCAAGCAATATGCAAAGCGCTAGGAAAAACAGTATGACGGCAACCACTAAAGGTGCGTTATTGTCCAGTATTTCTAGCATCTGACCTACTCAAATAGTCGCAATTTTGTATACATAAAAATGTTGACAATTCGTTAAATAACTATACAAAACCACAATCAATATTTGAAGAGTAGGCGTATGTTATTTCAAGGGAGTTTTGAGACAAAAAGCATCAGAGAAGCAGTGTTATTGTGCTTAGAACCACTTCTCTGATACAGAATATTTTTACTATTGCTATTTCTTCTGAATGGGATGACGAATAACTGTCTTTAACTTCTCCGGTTTAGTACGACGCGGATCTGAAAGATAAATTTCATGATGGTGACGACCTTTTGGAGTATTAGACATATCAAGTACATATCCTTCGCTTGATATGGCATCATCCAAAAGCGCAATTGTGGCAGGCTCATCATCATAAGATCCCAAATGCATGATCTGCGCACAAAGGCCTTCATCGATGGTTAACAACTTCGCTAAAGATGTGTCAATCCCCTTCTTGCTTTTCGCTTGCTCACATGCCCAAGCGAAAACATCGTCTGTCACAAACTCCGGAAGACGTATAGCAGATATCCACTCAAAAGACGATTTATCCGAGTAATCGATACCTTGAACACCAGGCTGCCACCAAAACCCCTCAAGAGGCGGAACTACATAATCAAAGTAACCATCGATACGCTCATCACCCATTTTCGACATTTTAATGGTGTATGAAACCGCATACAGAATTCCAATGGATTCCTTGTATGCACCACCTTCCACATTTGGGTCACCCTTGCCGCATACCGCAACAAAGTTCATTGAAGGTATCTCTATGATTTCTGGTTTGCTTTTGGGAAGATAAAACTCCTTGTATTCCTTTTTGAAATCAAATGCCATGGTGCTCCTCTAGCAAAGTTGTTCGCCTGCGTTTGGACCTGCGGCCATCTGATAAACAGCGTCCACATGGATAAAACATCCACCTTTTGCCCTAATAGGCATTCCCATTGCAGCGAACTTCCCATCCACAATTTCTTTTTGTGCAGCAAATTCTTCGCCATCATTCACATAACGAGCAGTGCCATGGATTTGATATGCATCATGACCTGTCCAAAATGCGACAGCCACCTTCTGGTTATCCTTTAAATTAACAAGCGTTTTATTAAAGAACTGATCAGAAATATAGACAGTCTCATCATCGATAACATTTTTCATACCAATCGCAGCTCCATTAGGAGTCCCATCAGCAGACACTGTACATAAAACCATGTTTTGTGCTGTTTCAAACAGATCTTTCACTTCTTGGGTCATGATAGCCATGTGTATTCCTTCCTATTGTCAACGTTGTATTTAGTATAGTCCGGATATTCCCTGAGTATATCTACGACTGAAACTCATGTTCATTAGAGTTGCCTGTGCTCATTGGTGCCACCTGTGTTCATTAGTGCCATCCGTACTAAATCATAAGGAAACTCATGTTCATTAGAGCAACCTCTACTAAGCTACTAAATCATGAGAATAATTGGGATAATGCCCGTTATTTCTATAGCATTAATTAGGGCACTAAGATTTAACGACCTCGAACACTTTGTGCAAGAGACATTACTCCATTCATTACATGATGTGATGCAATCTAAAGGAGCAATGATGACAAAAATTTCTCTGTATGGTGATAGAACTCCGGAAGAAGCTGCATCGCATGTTCGTCCAAGGCGCGCAAACTTAACCGAGTCGCGCAGACTTACAGGCACCCAAGAACAAATCGTAACGGGTGCGCGCAAGCTTTTCGAGAAAAACGGAGTAAATGTAACTACTGTCAGTGCTATTGCTCGAGAAGCCAACGTTACTCGCGAGCTGATCTATTACCACTTCAAAAACAAAAACGGAGTTATAGAGGCTGTAATAGATGACTTCGTGGAAGATTTAGTCGAAAGCGCCATAGTTTGGAATGAAGCCCGAATTTTAGGCGATACGTTGGGATCACTTAGAGAATGTATTCGTACATTTCGCTATGCGTTATACGATACTGCTGGACGGCCTCGACCAATGATTAAAGTTCTAGAAGAACTAGGCATACGTGACGCTTTTGGAGTGCGTGCAACCAGGGAAACAGTTGAGTGTTTCAATGACCACATCATTATGCAGTATGCCGTATGTCACAAAATTGAAGTAGAACTGGTCTACGAAATGTTTTGTGTCATGTTATACGGTCTTGTCGGACTCGTGAAAGTCAAGCCTCACATATCAGATGAAGACTTAATGAAAGTAGTTCAGCAGACTTTGCAAATCAAGGTTCGTTGATACTTGATACAGCCTTAAACAACAGGCAAACCTAATAATCTCTGCTAGAGTCATCGCCAGAGCCATTGCCCAAGTTATCGCTTTCTCGCCATTAACTTAGACTCACGCAAAAGACTCGGTATCTGTTTGCAGACAATCCCAGCTAGTACCAAAATCGCACCGAACATCACCAAAGGTGATGGCTGTTCTCCAACAAATAACCATGCGGCCAAAATGCCAATAGGTAATTCGCTGGAAGCCATAATTGACACCATTCCAGCTGATAACTTCGAACTAGCAAAATTGATAAGCGATGTAGGAAATAAGATTCCTATGCAGGCAAGCGCTATAGAGTACATCCAAGCTGTTGGGTTCGGCAGTGATTCAACATATGCACTAGGATTTATTAGCGATGTAACAACAAGTCCACCTAAAGCAAGCATTGCGGTTTTTAAAACCGTCGGTTGCCCGACTCCAATAATTCCTGAGAAATACAAAAATAGTGCATAGAAGACCGCCGAACCCATTCCAAAACAAACGCCTACTACATCAAGCTTACCAACGCTTCCATCCAATAATCCTGTTGCAAAAAGCGTTCCTATAAGGACGATCACAATTGCAATCACACTAGATACTGTTGGAAGCTTACGCTTATGAAAGCACTCGATCAAAACGCTTACCCAGACATATTGAAACAGCAATGTTAGAGCAACCGAACTTGGCAAAAGCGTCACGGCTGTGTAGTAACACACTGATGTTGCGCCTGTGAATAATCCAAGTGCAGCCATAGGTAAACAATTACGAGGCTTCCCAAAGGGAACACGTCTTACGAATATAACAACTAAGCACGCAATAAGCGCACACAGGTATTGCAGCGGCAAAAATTTCGCAGGATAAATGTTTGCCTCCGCTGCAATTTTGATCACAGGAACTATGAATCCATAGCTAGATCCTGCGATAAATACTAATAAGGAATTTTTTAACGTGTTACTCATCAATGATCATAGTTGGATTTTCTTTAGTAATAATCTCTTTTGCGAATATCGTAGCACCCAAGCGAGACTCGACCATATCTGCCAGCTCACCAATCGCTGATTGCAAATCATCTTTTCGAGAAGGATCCACAGACTCAATAATGAGAAATGCCTTTCTTGAATTATCCGTAAGCGCGGTACGCTGTCCATCACGCCAATTCCAACACCGGCAAACCGCCCCTGCATCATCGCGGTAACAAAGCTCTCCTTCTAAAGTTGGAGCATCTTCTTCATCGCCCAGCGCACGAAATGCATCTCCACCTTCTGTTATACCTAAACGCAGATCTCCCTGAAACGTATCAATATCTTCACCCCCAACAGGCAAAGCATACTTGAGCGAAATCGTGTTATACACATCCACCGCAGGATTTATAGAATCCACAGGATTGCCTTTAAGCACTCGCTTTAAAAGGTTCTCAATAGACGCGCGAGCTCCTTTTTTGGTTTTAAATTTTTGATAAGCGTCGCGCCAAACTGCAACCACTTCATTTTGCGAAATCGTATTGCTAGTAAGATGTTTATCTGCCACCGCATTCGCGTCAGACAGTGCTTGTCTTATGACTTTCGCATCATCTGGATCGACCTTATCCTCAGGCAACATATCGTGAACTACAACTATCCCTATATTGGCATCGGGAAATAGATCCCAAAACGACTTTTCGGTAATAAATGACTTCATAATTGTTCCTTTCGGCTTAGGGTTATAGCCCTTTTACCTCTTATAGCCCTTATAGCCCTGGCTTCCAAATAAAAAATGAGCACTCACACGATGGCATCTTCTAAGGCCTAACGATGCACATCACATGAATGCTCATGTCTACCCGGCGGCAGTTTATTTATTCGCACTATACCGCAAATATCCCGAAGCGAAAAGTCTAACCATCACTGGTATCATATGCAGACTGTTTGAAACGCGATTTCAGTAAATCAACGAGGTATAGATGACTGATCAATCAACTGAACTTGAAGTACGCAAAGCACAGATGGCAGACCTAGATGCCGTCATGGATTTTTATTCGAACATGATCGATGAAATGCATGGCACCAACTTCGACATTTTGTGGAAACATGACGTGCATCCGACTAACGCCTTTTTGAAAGAGTCAGTTGAGCAGGGACACATGATGATCGGCATTGCAGAAGATGGAAATATCGCGTGTGCGCTGGTTGTAAATCATGATCGAGCACAGGGATATGAAGCTGTGCCTTGGCAGATTGATGCCCCGTTAGATCAAGTTGGCATAGTACACATTGTTGCAACACGCCCAGCTTATCATGGGCGCGGCTTCGCAAAGAAGCTGGTACGTGGTGCAATTGAAGCCGCACGAGAAGAGGGGCTACTTGCATTGCAGCTCGATACTTTTGTCGACAACGTCCGTTCACACGCACTGTATGATTCCGTTGGGTTCATAAACCATGGATCTTGGCCAATTCTTTATGATGAGTTGGACTTAATTGACCTCGATATGTTCGAGTACGTTTTGTAAAATCCAGGCTCGCAGACTTTGGGGCTCGTTAAATCCAGGCTCGTAAAATTCGAAGCTTGTAAATTCCGAGGTTCCGAGAAAGAGTGCTCTTAGAATCCTCCACGAACAACGATTTCATCTTTTGTATGGCGGTCGTAATGCATACGCGAAGGTTCTGCATTCGAATGTCCCAACATTAAGAACTGATAGGTGACAATATTATCTGGAAGATTAAATACCTCGCGTGCCTTTGAAGGCTCATAAGCACCAACGATACATGACGCAATTCCTTCGCTTTCGGCAACGAGCGCCATCTGCATAAGTGCAAGGCCACAATCTATCCAGCCATAATCAGGAGTTACATCCGGATTCTTCGCTGAAACAGTTTTATCAAAACAAACCAAAATTACAGTTTGTGCGCCATATCGACATTTACTGCACTCATCAACCTTCGCCAGCTCATCTTTGCCCTGCAATACTATGAATCTCCAAGGTTGTTTATTGCATGCAGAAGGAGCAATGCGTCCAGCATCCAAAATTGCATCAAGTTGTTCGTCAGTAATTTGCTTATCCGTGAATTTCCTGCACGAATAACGCTGCTCCATAAGTTTTATAAGGTTCTCAGTGTCCATCGTATACTCCTTTTGTGTTACGAGCATGCCCTAGAGCGCAATCTAGAGCGTGCTTTGTTATCTAAATCTAATTTAGTTGCTTTGGGTATGGCAAATTTGGAAAATCGTCCTTACTAAATTATCTTTACTATTATCAACTGGGCTTCTAATGAATGGTGTTGCGATTGCAGTAATCGTAATCTTTACGATAATAAATATTTCATAGCTACACAGTTACGTAAAATAACTATCAAATGCTATAGATCCTATATATACCTTGCAGGACAATATATATTAGACACTGCCTATCGTCTACGAAAGAGGTTGGCTTGGCGGCTCCTAAAAGCGGAATGCTTCATGATCCGGTAATTAAGGTTCGAAAGAGCACTGATCCCTCGAAACCAAGATCACCTAAAAAACTTCAAAGTCTGGGTATGCCAATTTATGGAATATTCGGATTTGCAAGTTGTTTAGGATTGATCGTGCTTATACTTTTGAATCCAACTGACTCTATCGACTCATTGAGTCCCGTGAGCTCATCGAACACTGTTAACTTTTTTACTTTTCATAGTATTCCAACCATACTGATTTTCTTAGTCGGAATGATCATAACTACGCTAGCTATACTCTTAATTTCATTTAAGATTCGTTATTATTTAGTGCAAAACGTATTAAGAGCTACTGCATTAATTTGTACACCATTTGCACCGCTTCTTCTACTTGGATGCTTTCCTATAAAGCTTGACGATTGGACACTGATGGCCTTCGCTATAAGCGGTGTTGGTGCTGGAGCTTTGTTATGTTTTTGGATGCGACACCTCGCAGCCTTTACTACACAGCGACAGTCAATGATGTGCTGTGTAGGCACTTTAATAGTTAGCGGACTTATAGTAATCATCGGATCAGGCTTTCGTTTAGAGGCGCTTTATGTATTCGAGATCGTACTCGCCGTGCTTTCGGTAGTAATTTCATTTCTAGCATCAACACGCACGCATAAGCAGGAATTGCAATTAGTAGAGAAACCCTCATTTGAAAGACTAAATCGCGGTAGATATCTACTGAAAGAAAACCTTCCTTCCATGGCTTGCGCTCTTGTAATTGGATTTTGTTGGACAACCCAACATGCAAGTATTCCGCCTATTTTTGTTGCTTGCGCAATGGTTGCCGGTGGAGGTTTATTGCTGCTTACTCTTATAACGTCCAACCAAAGTCCTGCATATCTTTTACTTGGCTTAGCTATGGTTGTTTACGTTGTTGGACTTTCCGTATCAATATTAGCTCCCAAAGAACTAGCATGGATTGGCATCGTGTTACTCGCAGTATACGCAAGTTGTTTGGGGGTCGTTCATGAAACGAACATCGCTCGTAATGCGCCAAAACTTTTCACCCACCACACCACTGCCCTTGATCTTTCGTTGTGCCTTGATCTAGTCGCTCTTTTTATAGGAAATACGCTAGGATTGTTTGGTTATGGTGAGGCTTTCAGCAACAATGAAATAACACTTATGTCTAGAGCTATTATTGTGCTTGGAATAGCAGCTGTAGCCATCACTTTTTGTCTATTCACATCATCCCCTCAATCACGACATCTTCCTGAATGGGGGACATCTAATAAAGGCGGTTTCTTCTCTTGGCTTAGACAACTCCAAGAAGTTCTCTTGGAGCAAACAGTAAATCCATCGCCTGAAAACCCTACTTCACCTTCAAGACCATCGAGCGAGACCCAAATGACTCGCACTGAAGCCTATAACATGCTTGCATCATGCTATGGACTTTCGCGTAGAGAATCTGAAGTGTTCGCATTAATTGCTCGTGGTTATAACGCACAAAGTGTGGCTGATAAACTCTGCGTCTCTGTTAATACGGCAAAAACTCACATCCACAGTATTTATGTTAAATATGATGTTCATAGTCATCAAGAATTGGTGAGAATTATTGAGGCTCAGGTTGTGGCATTGCTCTCAGGAAAGCCTATCGAAGAAGTAATTCATATAGAAGTTTAATTATTCGCAACATCTTATTTATCAACTTTATCAACTGAATCAAATAGGTTTTGGAACCTTTCTTTCTTATTCAACCCTCATACGAATTGGGTGAATAATGGGTGATTTACACCACCCTAGATGAAATGGTTCCCCGCATATGCTGCTAGTCTTCCCAAAGATGTCCATAAAGCAATGCCTTAATGGTTTGGATATCACAGAAGGCTACTTATCCAGTAGCTCTGCAATCCATGTATATTCCAAAGAAGGGAGAGTCTATGTGCTTTAGACCGGCAGAAGCCAGCATGAACGATCACAACATATGTGATGCATGCGGTGTCGAAAACCCACCTGGCGAAGAGGTTTGTTCAAATTGCGGTGCAGCTCTTATCAAAAAAACAACAATCGCAAAACCCGCAACATCTACTGGAATGCCTCCGGCAGCACCTTCCGTAAAAATGCCCCCTAAGGCACCAAAAGTAAACATCCCCAAGCCATAGAAATATTAAATAACCGTTAGAGAGGAGAAGGCATGACCGAAAAGAAAACGGTGGTAAAAACTACAGGATTCGTAGGGCCGAATTCCGCGTCCGACCCTGTTGAGATTGATATTGAAGAAGGCCGTACAATCAGATCGCGCCCTCTTAAGTTTGAGTCTTATGCAACAGAGGATCTAAACCCTTGGACAATTGAGGCGCGTGGCAAAAAATTTGAAGCACCCAAAAAATCTCAGCCTTCCCTTTTTGGTATCGCTTGGAAACAGCGAGTAGATTCTCCAAACCGAATTCTGCATCCTATGAAACGTGTTGATTGGGATCCAAACGGAGAGCGCAATCCCCAAAACCGCGGCAAAAGCAAATATGTCCAAATTTCATGGGATGAAGCTTTCGATATTCTTACTAGCGAAGTCTCACGTATCAAAGACACATATGGTATCAATTCAATCTTTGTGCAATCCGATGGACATCATCAAGTAAAAATCGTCCATGGCGCCCGCGGAACTCAAGGATATGCGCTGGATTTACTTGGTGGCTACACCTTACAGGCTAGAAACCCTGACAGCTGGGAGGGCTGGTATTGGGGAGCAAAGCACATGTGGGGGCAAGACCCAGTTGGCCAAGGTATGCAAACCAACCTATTCAAAGACATAGCTGAAAACACTGATGATTTACTTTTCTGGGGTTGCGATGTGAACACAACCACTTGGGGCGGCGGTGGTCAGGGATCGTCTAGATATTGCTTCTTCCTACACGACATCGGCGTTCGTCAAATTTATATCTGCCCCGATGTGAATTACGGCGCAGCTGTGCATGCAGATAAATGGATTCCAGTACTTCCAAATACTGACTCTGCGTTACAGCTTGCAATTGCATATGTTTGGATCACAGAAGATCTTTATGACAAGGAATACATCGACACACACTCAGTTGGATTCGACTGGTTTGTCTACCATGTAATGGGTGGTGACGATGGAATTATTAAGACACCAGAGTGGGCAGAACAGATTTGTGGTGTACCTGTGCGCAAGATCAAAGCGCTTGCTAGGTCTTGGGCAAAACGCAATGTCAGCATCGCACACTGCAATGGCGGATCATTCATTCGTTCAACTTATTCGCATGAGCCAGCGCGTTTAGAAGTGGCTCTACTTGCAATGCAAGCTTTAGGGCATCCAGGTCGCAATCAGCTTAAAT
Source organism: uncultured Eggerthellaceae bacterium (assembly GCA_964631345.1). Classification (GTDB taxonomy): domain Bacteria; phylum Actinomycetota; class Coriobacteriia; order Coriobacteriales; family Eggerthellaceae; genus MGBC163016. The sequence goes on from CAZVWE010000004.1 coordinate 155,488, forward strand.
TCATGGAATTTGGTTTATTTGGGCTGGATTCCCAAAATCCACTTCCGCGCCCTAAGTTTACTCCGAATATGCATGAAATAATGTTTCCCTATCATGCAGACAAACGTGAGTCTTTTGTGACCGAGGTTTTAGTACCTGAAGCACTCGGCGGAGACTACACACCTGAAAATCCTCTTACTTGGTACGGCGTTACATGCTCAGGCATGCCTGTTGCAGATCAATTCGACAAGAAGCGCTACCCCGCTGAAGGCTGTGAGCGCATACATATGGTTTGGACTGACAGTCCAAAATGGACATCATCTTGGAACGGCGGAAACAAATTTATCGATGCTATTCGCACCGATTACATCGAAACGGTTGTTGCACAACATATTTGGATGGAAGATGATTGTTTATTTGCAGATCTTTTGCTTCCAGTTAACACAAAGTTTGAAGAACGCGATATCGTTTGCGATACCGTATCCGGCACATTCAGCGCAGTTTGGCTTGAGGAACAAGCAACCGAGCCTCGTGGTGAGTCTATGTCAGACTACGAAATTTCACGCGAATTCTGCCGGCGCATGGGGGTTCTTGATCAATACAGAAACGGTGAATCAATTGACGAAACAATTCGTCGTGGGTTTGAAGGCAGCGGTGTTCAATGGTTTACGTCGTTTGATGAATTTGAGAAGAACAGTGGCTATTTGATTCCAATCGCCAAAAACTGGGAAGAAGATAAACCAGGATTTTATAACTTCTACAGCAACCCTGAGGAATACCCACTGACAACGCCAACCGGAAAAATCGAGTTTTACTCTCAAGCTTTAGCTGATCACTTCCCAGACGATACAGAACGCACCCCCTATCCACATTGGATTGAAAAAGGTCCTTGGCACCCAGATGAACGCCTCACAACGCCACGCGGTAAGGAGTTCCCTTTCTTGATGGTTTCCAATCATCCCCACTTCCGTCTACATTCACAATATGACGACGTTCCGTGGATTCGTGAGATTCAAGGATGCAAAGTTATAGGACCTGATGGATATGCATATGAACCTGTTTGGATTAACCCAGAAGATGCTGCAGAGCTTGGTATCGAATCAGGTGATATCGTTCGTATATTCAATGACCGTGGATGGACCATGGGTGGAGCAATCGTAACTAACCGCATCATCCGTCACGCTGTTTTACAAGACCATGGCGCACGACTTGACCCAATAGTCCCAGGTGTAGCTGACCGCGCAGGATGCAACAACACGATATGTCCGAAGCATACAGCTTCCAAGAATTGCTGTGGTGAAGTGACTAGCGGCTTTTTAGTCGGCATCGAAAAAGTTGACGTATTTGAACTTGCCAAGCAATACCCAGAGGCGTTTTCAAAGCCTTACGACAAGGAAACCGGTCCTTTGCATATGGCGTCCATGACCGCTTAATAGACACCGCTAAATAGACAGGAGATTTACATGAAGGTCTTTATCTTCGATGCCGAGAAATGCAACGGCTGCTACAACTGCCAAGTAGCTTGCAAAGATGAACACGTAGGAAATGCATGGCCTCCATATTCTGCACCTGAACCAAATACGGGACAATTCTGGATTCGGGTCGACCAAAAAGAACATGGACAAATTCCGATGGTCAAAGTTGAATACACCGCAATTCCTTGCATGCATTGTGAAAACTGCGTAGCTTCTGCTGCATGTCCGTCTGAGGCGTTTGTAAGGCGCGACGACGGACTAATCTATATTAATTCAGAAGCTTGCACGGGATGCATGGCTTGCGTTGAAGCTTGCCCATATAATGCAGTGTTTGCAAACGCAGAACTAGGGATCGCCCAAAAATGTACGGGTTGTGCTCATTTGGTTGACCAAGGCGAACTTCCCCACTGTGTTGACTTCTGCGCAACAGGCGGACTTCGCTTTGGTGATGAGGAGGATTTTGCAGATGAGATTGCAAACGCGGAAGTTTTGCTTGAGGATTTAGACACTAAGCCTCATGTGTACTACATTAATATGCCACATTTATTCTTGGGTGGCGAAGTTTGGGATCCTGAGACAGACGAGATTATTGAACACGCAAAGATTACACTTATTGAAAACGAAGGTGATTCGGACAAAGAACTAGTGCTAGAAAGTGATGACTTTGGTGACTTCAAGTTCGAAAAGCTTAGAGCTGGCAAATACAATCTAACGATTGAGGCCGATGGATATGAACCAATCCAGCGAAATAATATTGAACTTAAAGAAAGCACCTACTTGGGAGATTTTCCATTGACGAGAGCATAGCTTCGAAGGGGCGCTTATCGAAGTAACCACAGAAGCAATAGCTGCATAAGATGGTTTGCGAAAGTATTTATAACGGGGAGTTAATCCTAGATCAAAAATAACCAACTCCCCCTTTCGCATAAGTGTTTCTATAAATAAACACTTCTATAATTCTCTTGCCTGATAAAGACGGCCAGAAATAATTGCACTTACAACATACAAAACTGCCACCACCGCAAATGCAATTACGAATAGCATCGCAACATTATTATCAATGAACGTATTCAGCGCAGATAAATCAATGCCGTCTGTAATGTAATTAAACAAAACCCCCACAAGCACAACTCCCACAACCAGCACAAGGGGCAAAAGACGTGTAGCCTTATTCATACCAAAACGCATGAGTAGCGGCAAATTTAAAGACGCAAGCATCACAATGAAAAGGAATCCAGCTAAACCACAATAAAGAATAGCTGCTGGCATTTCTGGATCGCTTATATCTGTTTCCATGCCTAATCCCCCGCATGCCTGAATTACAAAAACAAAGACAAACGAAATTACCAATGTGAAAATAAGCGATATCACAGAGATAACAAGCGTGCTTATATAACGCCCGTATGCAACCTGTCTTTTTGAGATAGGCAGCGTTAATCGAAAACGTTCCCATCCATTCATCTCATCATATGCGAATATCGAGAATAGATACATTAGAGGCGTCATCGTTGCCATGGCGGCTGTTCCAGCAACAACACTACTCATGCCCCAAGTGAGAAATCCGCAAATTACTATCGAGATCGCCAATAGTTGCATAGCGGATCTTTTAGAAACAATAAGATCGGAGAAGATCATAGCTTTCATAATGATTCGCCTTTCAAAGTAAGCGTCATATAATCATCAATACTTGCACTATCAAGTGCAATATTCGGAAATGCCTTTGCAAAGAGAAAACGATCAGACACAAGCACGTCATATGTCATTCCATTTTTAAGTTTTCGCAAACGCTTATCAGACATCCATTCGCTCTCGCATATTTGCTGTAAGTCACGCTCTCTACAATGTGCAATTCCTGCCACGTCACAAATTTCATCTTTGGAAAGATCGAACACGAGCTGACCGCGATCTATACAAACTACCTCATCAGCAATTTTTTCAAGATCGCTAGTAATGTGCGTTGATAGCAGAATTGCATGATCCTCTACTTCCATAAAGTTGCGCAGAATCTCTAGCACCTCATCACGAGCCATCGGATCAAGACCTGCAGTTGCTTCGTCCAGAATTAGCAACTCTGGATCATGTGATAATGCAAACGCCAACATGAGTTTCATGCCCATTCCGCGCGATAATTCTTTTATCTTCTTCGAATGAAGCTGAAAACGACCGCAAAGATCAAAGAAGTAATTTGAGTCCCAATTTTGGTACACAAGTTTTCCAAGTTTTTCTACATCTGAAATCTTCAAATCCTCTGGAAATGCGCATGTATCTAAAACAACGCCTATGCGTTGCTTAACTTTCCCATCCAAAAAAGAATCTTGCTCGATAACCTGATCAAGTACGCTGACACAACCATGATCAGGCCGCAGAATCCCCAAGAGAATTTTGATTGTAGTTGTTTTGCCAGCACCATTTGATCCTACCAGTCCCACAACTGTCCCAGGCTCAATACGTATATTTATATCTTTTAGGCAGAAGTCTTTATAGCTTTTTCCTAAGCTTTCTGCCTTTATTAATGCATCCATGTCTTTCTCCTTATCGAGCTAGTCCTCAAGGAGCAGATCCAACATTTCATGCAACTCAGCAGACGTCAATCCGATCGCCTCAGCGTCTTTAATCGCACGCTCTAACAACTCCTCAACCTGACGAATACGCTCCTCTCGCAGCAGCTCCTGATTTCCGTTCGAAATAAACGTCCCTTTCCCCTGCACCGTATTCACAAAACCAAGATCTTCCAGATCGGAATATGCTCGCTTTGTAGTAATTACACTCACACGCAAATCACTTGCAAGAGTGCGGATACTGGGCAGAAGCTCACCAGGAGTAAGTTCCCCAGTCAGAATTGCATCTTTGATCTGCTCTTCGATCTGCTCATAAATTGGAACAGAGCTCGAATTCGATATAACTATTTCCAATGAATCCTCTTTTCATACAACTTATGCAAAAGTTGTATCCTTGCCTTTGTAAGGCGTCCCTTTCAAAGGCAGTGTGCATATGCGACATTAACAGTATATACACACCTATACACATTCGTCAAATTCATTGAGAAATTGGATATGGCTGTATTCGAAAGAACATCCTGAACTTCTTTAAGACGCGCTTGAAGAAGATATATTCAGACTCCCGAAAGTGAGGAGATGAAACACGATGTGGTTTATGCTGCCAAGTGATGAAATTGGGCGCCCATAAGGATTCCCGGTTAGCTATTATTGACTCGTCTACTCTCAAGAAGGGAGAATCCATGAATGGAAGAGAACCGAGCATATCGCCAAGTGCACGAATCGCGCGCAATGCTACTGTTGTCGGTGATGTGGAGATAGGAGCCAATGCCACGATCCTTTTCAACGCTACCTTGCGCGGGGACTTAAATCGCAAGATCATCATCGGCGATAGAACGAATGTGCAGGAGCTTGCCTGCATTCATGTGCCTATGGATGCCGATACCATCATCGGTGACGATGTGTCTGTCGGTCATGGCGCTATCCTTCATGGCTGCACCATCGGTAATGGCTCACTTATTGGTATGGGAGCCATCGTTCTTGATGGTGCACGGATTGGTGAGCGTTGTCTTGTTGGAGCCGGTGCCTTAGTCACTGGCAAAGCAGATATTCCCGATGGGATGCTCGTTATCGGGTCACCAGCCAAAGCGGTACGCAGTCTTTCTGATGAGGAGCTTAAAAGTCTTGCCGACAATGCGGCCGAGTATGTGCGTATTGGCAAGGATCTGACGGAGCAGGGTCTGCTCAAGGAAGGCTACGCTGCAAATTCGGCTACCTTTATGCAAGAGCAGTGATTGGCTTAAGAGCTAGTATCTCGTCTTTATTAAGATCGAGTGATTCCCATAGATCTACATTGCGCTGCATGTTCAGCCAGTATTGCGGTGTTGTTCCGAACACCTGTGCAAGGCGGAGAGCCATCTCTGGACTGACGGCTCGTCGTTCCCTGACCAATTCATTCACTGTTTGACGGGACACATTCAAAAGCTCAGCAAGTTTCGCAACTGAAATCCCATAGTCCGGAAGAAATTCTTCCCGTAGCATCTCACCAGGATGAGTTGGCTTTCGCGAAATGAGCATCATGTCTGTTGTATTCATCTTTAATCGATCCTCTCATTTCCGAGTGAATTTCAATGGTAGTCACAAAGTTCAACATCAAAAGCATCTGATTCTTTGAACGAAAAACAGATGCGCCATTTCTCGTTTATTGATATCGAATACTGGCCAAACCGATTTCCTTGAAGTCTATGCAAGCGATTCCCTGGAGGAACTTTGAGGTCATCAGGACAAAATGCATTATCAATCATATCGAGCTTTCTTAAAGCACGGGTGACGATCTCTTGAGGAAAGGCCTTTGAGAAGCCTTCACAGAAGAGTCTTTCTGTATCTTTATCAGCAAACGATCGGATCATTGCGCGCCTTTCTTCTTGTCATATTGTAACGAGTCACGTTATTAGTGACAAGAAGAATTCTTTGTAACGAGCTTATAACGTATAAAAACCAGCAGGCGCGTATAGTCCGCGATTCTTTTGGAAGTCCTTCAAGAATAACTTTGGTTTCTGCCAGTCGGCATTTCCTACCTTACCATCAGTGAACTGAAACACTAATGTCGCAGGCTCACCGCTTTGACTCCTATAATCGAAGATTACGAACTGAGTGACTACTCGGCTCTTCTTCTCTTTAGTCATCATTCCACCTGCTATGGCTCCCACAATTCCGAGAGTAACACCTCCGAGTAAAGCCATCCCCGGGCGGTTCTTTACGTACGTCTGAATTTCAGTTTCTTTCAGACATTCAATGTTAGTAATGCGCGCTTTCGGCAAACACCAACTATCACCGCTTCCAGCACTTATCATAAAGTCATTCTCTAACATGTCGATAGTCACAGAAGCACCATCTGCTATAGGAAGTCCAGCCCTATGCGTCGCTGGAAACGGTTTGCCCCTACGTTCCCACGCGGGTTTGTCTAATTCATTTCGAACAATCCAGTCCTTGAAACCCATGCGGGCAACCGTCCTTCCTCAATCATCCTATATATCGTGGATCGGTTTACTCCGAGCCCCTTGGAGACTTCGGTCTTCGCGCCGCCATCCAGTAGAAACAGTTCCACTTTATCAATAAGATCTCCGTCGTTTGACTTCCAGACAGAATGTCGCTGCTCCAAAACAGGGATATGATTGGGAGCTGTCGTGACGTTATAGTCAAACTTGGCAACAACGTCCCGTCTAACCACTACTCTACGAAAGCGGTTTCGCTTCTTCCATCATATCGCTTATCGGAATATACCCAAGAGACGCCAGCACGCATCTTCCAACATGGTATCCAAGGTTCACAGGCACAGCATTGCCAATTTGTTTATATTTACTCGTCATATTCCCAGCAAATTCCCAATCATCAGGAAATGTTTGAATACGCGCATATTCGCGAACAGTTAAAGGTCGCGTTTCAGATGGATGACATCGCTCTGTCTGTTTTTGTGCAGGAGCGCACGTAAGTGTCAGACACGGTTGATCCCAAGACATGCGTCTTGCCATTCCTGTTCGCCCACCTGTAAGGTAGTAACTTCCTCCCATATATTCTTTTTGAATCTCTGTGTCTAAATCTCTCCAATTTCCACCTTCAGGAACAAGGTCCATGATCTCTTTTTTTCGCTTTGGATAACTCTGCCCTTCAGATTTCGGACAATCCTTTAAAGCCTGTCTAAGGGAGATGAAGTAATCTCTTTCCTTCGGAAAAAGAATCGGCACATCCACATCTTTACGGACAGCAAAAATAATTAAACGCTCTCTTTTTTGAGGAACGTCTAGATACTGAGATCTAAGAAGTTTGTATGCTGCCTTATATCCCAGTTCGTCTAGAACATTCAGCATTGTCTGAAGAGTCCTACCCCCATCGTGCTTGATCAAGCCTCGCACATTCTCCCCAATTGCAATTTTGGGTTTAACGTCTTGAATCGCACGAGCAAATTCAAAGAACAGCGTTCCTCGGGTATCATCAAATCCTCGACTTTTCCCTGCATAACTGAATGCCTGACAGGGAAACCCTGCTTGAATTATTTCAGCATCATAATTATGAAAATCTATAGAGCTTACATCGCCCTCTATAACATTCCACTGAAGATGATGCGCATCGGAGTTGATTCTCAGGGTTTCTGCTGCATTGTTGTCAATCTCATTAAGCATGACATGGGAAATACCGGCATTATGAAACCCTAATGCTGTTCCCCCAGCCCCAGCAAATAAATCAATACATGTTGCCTCAGGAAAGCTTGAATCAGCACAAAGTACTTCATATTTTGTACTGTCATCACCAGCAAGCTTTTTCTGCAACCTATTAATTTCAGCAATATTGAAGAGACGTCGGTTATTTTTATCCCTAGACGCTTTAATTAATCCGAGTTTATTCCATCTTCGTATTGTATCTACTGAGCAGTTGAGTGCACGCGACGCATCTGTGACACTCATTAGCTCACAAGGAACAACACCCATTAACTCCTCCGGATAACCTTTACCTATGCAAGGGTTATTTTAATAGACTTCATGCCAATCATTACCAAGATTTTTCAACAACTCATCTACTTTTATAATAGAAGGAATCAGAAAGGGCTGGTGTACCGTGAACAGTACATGGAACATAGATTTTATTACAGAAGAAGACTTTTATAACCACGTTAAAAAAACGGTTGCATCCTATCGAAATGGGTTGCATCCATTTAACGTTGAGCTTTTCAACAGTAATACCATTGATCCTATAAAGCTCATTTTAGATAAATCCATCTATCAAAAAGACTGGAAGACCATCGTCTCTGATGAAGTGTTTCGCCAAAGAGACAAAGGAAACAACAACAGTATCGGTTATTTTCATCAGAATATTTTTAACTATATTGATAATTGCGAGGTTCCGTCAACAGGCTGGGATGTTATTTACAGAAACCCTGATGGAATAGATATAGGGGACGGAATAAAAGTTTCTACAGTCTATGTTGAAATGAAAAACAAACACAACACTATGAATTCAGCTTCTGCTGCAAGAACCTACAGTAAAGCTCAACAACAATTGCTTGAGGATGACGACAGTGCTTGCTTTTTGGTGGAGGCAATTGCTAAGCGTTCCCAAAATATTCCATGGGCAGTTAGTGTCGACGGACAACACAAATCCCACAAACTAATCCGACGTGTAAGCATGGATCAGTTCTTCGAAATTGTCACTGGTGACAGGTTGGCATTTTGGAAAGTATGTCAAGCGCTGCCACAAGCCATCGAAAAGGCCATAGCTGATCTTGATACTTCGCCTGTCCCTTATGACACCGTTTATGATGAACTAGTTGAAGTAGGTGAAGAGACTGGCCGTGGTTTTGTGGATGCCCTATACCTTCTAGGATTTTCAACTTATCTTGGGTTTGGAAAAGTCAATTGTGACGACATTAATGCATTAGAGTAAAGTTGCAATTCACTTTGAAAGTGAAAGTCTTGTTATTGGAAGAACTTCGCCATTGCTTACTTCCCATAACGTGTCCGTACATGCTTTTATAAACGTTTGGTCATGGCTTACTAACACCAACGCTCCCGGATAAGATGCAAGCGCGCGCTCAAGCGCCTCAATCGAGTGAAGATCAAGATGATTAGTTGGTTCGTCCATCATGATCATAGAAGGCTTCCGCATTATCCCAAGCGCTAAAGCAAGCTTGCGGGCTTCGCCAGGACTAGGGAGCGCACTCTCAAGCAGTCGCTTCGGATCTGAATTAAGTTGGGCGATTACAGACATCACTTGACCCTTTTCGTCTTTCGAAAGTGCTTTTGCTTGCGATATCAAGCTAGAGCGCTCTGCCTGAGACAGTTCTTGGTGGATGTCCAATACAAAAATATCCTTTGCTAAGATCGTGCGCAAATGCGCAAGCAGCGTACTCTTTCCTGCACCATTGGCTCCGATAACACCAATGTGATCCTCATTCCCTACAAAAAGTTCCGGGATATGTAATTGACCATCACCACAAGGAATCGTAGCGGCATCAATACGCAACAACGTCTTCCTTGGATGAGGCTGGGCATCAATCCATAAGTCACCGTCATAGCGTTTTGACACACGCGCGTTATCTACTCGCTTTTGAGCATCAAGCAAACGACGATCCATTTGCACAGACAGTTTGCCGCGAGCACCATCTTGCCCTGACACTCTTGCAAGATCAATCTTTGCTTTAGCAGAATGATCCTTTGGGTCGATCTTGCGCTTACTTGATTTGGCGCTTGCACGGTTGGCCTCACGAGAGCGTGCATCCTTTTCCGCTTGTAGCCTTGCAAGTTCTTGCTTCGCCTGTCTTCGTTCGTGTTCAAGCGAGTTCCTATCCTGTATTGCCTGAGCGAAGGCCTGAGAGTATGAGCCTGGGCGCAAAGCTAGCTTGCCATCTTCGAAGGAAAAACAGCGTTTAACCAGGGCATCTAGCAGCTCTCGATCGTGACTTATTAGTATCCCAACCCCTGTATAGCTTTGAAGTGCCCTTGTAAGTTCAAGCCGAGATTCATAATCGATATGATTGGTTGGCTCGTCCAAAATAAGTACATCTGGACGCTTCCAAAGCGATACAGCTATCTGCAGCTTTTTTCTTTCCCCAAAAGATAGTTCATCGAAACGCCATGCCATATCATCCTCGATGCGAAGAACTCTACGTAGTTGCTTGGCCTGACGTCCGTAATCGAGAGAAAATTCGACAAGCTCGTCCGGCTTGTTTTCGACACCCTGATCACAAATACAAACAAATAGACCTTGCGTTACCGCACCAACGTCAGGTTTGAGTTTGCCAGCAATAATGTCTGCAAGAGTTGTTTTGCCGCAACCATTGTCACCAAGGAGTCCGCTCCATCCTTCCGGAAAGACGGCCGACAATGAGTTGATGATAGGTGTAGTTGCGCAAGGATAGGTATAGCTCACGTCAGAAAGGGTAATTTGCATAGACTATCTCCTTTAGGGAATAAGACACGCCTGTATCAAGGCGCATCTGACCAAGTAATACATGAGAGATGTCTAGCGAATGCGCATCTTCCTTCTTTCCTCCTGTGTCAATTCGATGGCGCCGCCACACGCACTGCGGGATCCAACACCCCACTCGATTGACCTCACAATGATACACTACTGACATCATGGACAAACGGCAATACGGGCTACTAAATTGCATCAAGCAACGCTACTTAGACACAAACTGGCTTGCTGCTTTTCAAACCGAGGAAACAGGTTCGAACTTTTCGCCGCTCCAATCACCTCGCCAATTCTATCTACGCAACCTGGAAGATAACCTTGCAAGACCGATGAACGAAGTTCATATCAATGAGTACTCCCGCGGATCTGGAAGCGAACTCGACGACAAGATGAAAGCACTTCGCTCCTCTTCTGCCATGACATTTAATATCCTTGGAAACCTGTACTGTGAGACCAAGAGCATCGATGACCTGTTCGCATCACGCAGTTATAAGATTGCATACGAGCACCAACTTCCTACCCTTAAACATGGCATGCCAGCAAACCTTGATGCGATGCTGAAGGGAGAAAATGGTGACGTTATAGCATGCGAGATGAAGATGCTCGAATGGCTCACAAGCACGCCGGCCAAGCTGAAAGACAAATATTTTGATTCCGTGAATTACATCTTCGAAGATTCAGCGTCGGTATTCATTGATGTTGCTGAAATTCTCAACGCATCACCTGTGTTTGTCTGCTATGACTTCGCCCAGATGTTCAAGCACTCGCTGGCGCTATACAACGCAGTCCGCAATGGCAAGATTTCCGCACAAAGACTCACACTGCTTAATTGTGTTTGGGAACCACCGGAAAGTTACAACTTTACGACGGAAACAGCTGAATGGATAGCTCAACGAACACGCGCAGAACATGAAGGATTCCAAGAATTCAAACGAACTATGGCGCCTGTCGAGAGTCTGTTTGCACATGAACTTGGGATGAACTTCACTATTAGATACCTTCCAACATCTAAACTTATCGATAGGTTGCTTTATCCCGAAGAAGAGCTTGCACGCCTCATGCGCTATCAGTGAGAGATGTGGTGGTCGCTGTAGTCATGACGATCCGACGCAGCGTGCGGCAGTATTCCGGAGAACCTGTGCCGCAAAAACTGCTGGATCGCATCGTACGCGCATGGCTGCCGACAGTCGGTCGACCCAGGACTATGTGACCGAATTGCTTGACATCCCCGAGTCCTGGCAGTTGGAGGCCATCCTCTCGCTTGGCATGCCTACAGGCGCCCCCGAGCACCGCGAGTTCGACGAGACGCTTATAGAGAAGGTGTATGGGAAAAATTCTAAAACTCATAATTTATATAACCACCAAAACCTGAACACGCTTTCAAAAAACTGATTAGATGAGCAGGATAGTCCCGATTAAAATAAGCTACATAAACGATATGACAACTTGACGACTTCCGACACAGAAGAAACGAGTCAGATTTTGAGAATCGTAAACACAAGCAGTTCAACTGAAAAACCAACAGGCGCATCTTTTGTCATAGATAGATGTCAATTTCATTATGGCGAACAGATAGACCTTGCCTCAATAGGAATCGACGATGATAAAGTGATCAACTGGCCTATGGTTTACATCCTCTCAAATGACGAGGCAGCATATATCGGACAGACAACTAGTGTTGCTACTCGCATCAACCAACATGGAGCAAGCGAAGAGAAACGTGACTTCAAATCCGTAAGTATTATCTTCAACGAAGAATTCAATTCCTCCGTGATCACCGATTACGAACACCGTTTGATCGGTTATATGCATGCCGATGGACGCTATAGGCTGACAAATAAGAACGATGGGATGGCTGACACCAACTACTTCAGCAAGACAACTTACGCTACCATGTTCGAAGAACTCTGGAACGAGCTACGTCAACTCGAGCTGGCTCATCATTCCATATCGGAAATAGAAGAATCCGAGGTCTTCAAGTATTCCCCCTTCAAGGCGCTAACCACTGACCAACGTATGGCACTCGATAAAATTCTTTGCGCCATAGACAGGGGGCTCGACCAATCCGACCCCATCGTGGTAGAGGGAATGCCCGGAACAGGCAAGACCGTTCTAGCCATTTATCTGCTCAAGACCCTACATGATAACCCGGATTACAGAGATCTCAATATCCGCATCATGGAGCCGGTGACCTCTCTACGAAACACACTCCGCAAAAGCCTCGCCAACGTGGGTGGATTGAGTCCGGATGACATCATCGCACCAACGGATCTGATAAAGCCTTCCTTGGGCTACAAAACTGGTAAGGCCAAGAATTTCGACATCCTGCTTGTAGACGAGAGTCATAAGCTGAAAAGGCGTATCAACCTCGGAACCCAGTTTGGAAACTACGATGCCGTAAACCGAGAACTCAGGCTTCCCAAGCACGCAAGCCAGATGGACTGGATTCTCGATCAAGCCAAATTACCTGTTTTCTTCTACGATCCCCTGCAAAGCATCGGCCCGTCATGTCTGGAGCCGGATGCGCTCGAAATGGGACTTGGCAAGGCAGCAAAACGTCCCATAAGGCTCGAAAGCCAAATGCGCGTCAAAGGGGGCGACTCATATCTTCGCTACGTCCGAGGCGTTCTGGATGGCACTAATCCCGAAAAACGCGCTTTCGAAGAATACGACCTCGTGCTACATGACAACTTTACCGACTTCGTGAAGAGCTTCGCGCGAGACTACGAGCGTCACAACCTAAGCCGTATGGTCGCCGGATACGCATGGAAATGGAAATCGAAAAAAGATCCGTCCATCGACGACATCATCATTGACGACGTCGGGCTTAAATGGAACTGCACCTATGACAACTGGGTTGGGCGAGGCATCGACAACCCGGAGATTGCCCACGAAGTTGGGTGCATTCACTCTATCCAAGGTTATGACTTGAGCTGCTGCTACGTGATCATCGGGAATGATCTGATCTTTGACGAAAACACCGGATACCCCGCAGCGAACAGGTCGAGCTACTACGATCGAAACGGATTCGCCACCGCTTCTCCCGAAGAGCTCGACCGCTACATCAAAAACATCTACTACGTCCTGCTGACCCGCGGAATACTAGGCACTCACATCTACGCTACAGACCCGGCACTGAGAAACTACCTTTCCAGCTTCTTCCCTTGCGCCGACCGATAGGCAATGCACCAACAGCGGCAAAGAAATGTATTGATCGCTAATCCTCCGTGTCCTCTTCGTAGCAAAATCCGCGCTCTTGTCCAAGGATGTATTCCGTACCAAGCGAGTAAAGCCCTTCGCGAAGTCTTTCGGCACGCTCCTGAATGGCTTCTTCTGCAAGAAACAGAAGGTGAGCGACCTTGAGAATGTAGTCCATCATCAGATACAGCTTGCCATAAATGGTGGAATAATAAGTGAAGGGACTCACTTTAGTAGTTATGTCCTGTCCATGAATGAACGAACAAGCACGGCAATAATCATCGTTCATATCTTGGTCGTCAAGATAGTCGCATATATCACGAAACGAAATCCGTTGTTTTCCAAACAACGGCTCCAACCATGCATTATCTCCACCTTGGCGCCTGTCCTCTTTTATTTCTTTATACGGAACGTACATCGATTCGCAACAATCCTTCACCAATGCAAGCGCTTTCTTCTTATCGCGTTCTGGTGCCATTTTCGCAACCGAGAAAACCCCCGAGACGTACCAACGTCGAACAAGCTCTCCCTTTTCGTCTCCTTCAAACAGGCTTATATAAGCGTAGGACTCGATAAGAGTTCGGGTCATGGCCGACACAGAAATCAAATTCCCCAACACGAACCCATCAAACAACTCCGTCATTAAGTCCATCAAATACGAATGCCAGTAAAAGCGCCAATTAGGCTTGCCTTCCTCGCCTCTGCTGGAGTGCATTGGATGAACGGAATGCATCTGAATCAGGAACTCGGACGCTTGTTTCAAATATGCATATACCGATTCTTCCGATACAAATTCGGTGTTGCTATAGTTTTCGATATACAGCGAGGCAAGCTCGTCGGGTTCATCGGCTTTGTTCTTGTCGAAATTGAAGAAAAGAAGCTCGTCGGGAATCTCATTGTTCTGCTCGCGTGGGTTCGATGCCGACACGAGAGGCATATGCACCTCGCTAAGAAACGACATCAGGAACCCAAGGATGAATTCTTGCTGCAACTCGAACATCTCGTCATCGAAACCTCCCGCTTCATTGCGATGGTCGTCTATATCCAGGTATAAAACCCGGAGTTCGCCAGGGTTTTTTTCTTGAGCATCCCTGACAAGGTTCAGCAGAATCTTTGCCGACTCTTCAAAGCCTTCACGCCTCATTACCCGATGATAGATGGCTATTGACATGGTTCCTCCTTGTCTCGCATTAAAGCTCCAATCGCTAAAATTACCTCCATTATCAGAGAATTGCTTTAAACACTTTACCGAACATGGAAGAGGCAATCTACAGCGACACAATCAGACTGCACGATGAATAGGCTATAAAGATACAAAGGAAGACAACAGCTTCGAGTTCGAACTCTTGATGAACACATTTGTGTTGCCTACGGCCTGAAGGGGGTTCACTACGTCTTCGCAGCCGTCCTATAATGAGCGATCTAAAGCGACTCAAAGCGAACTAGAGCGACCAGAACAACCTCTCTTACCTTCACCCAGAAAGGCGTCTCTATTCTGTGAAGAGCATACAAGCAAATACCCCAAGGATGCGCACAACCATAATCGTTGCCGCCATCTTCTTGTTTGGCGGCACTGCTGCGTTTTTCTGCGGAGAATGGGGACCAGGCATAGGCAAAGCAGGCGTTGTCAACGTACTTATTTCTGCCTGTGGCATGGCGCTCTTTGGAATCAGCTTGTTGATGTTTGGAATCATCTTCGCAACGAGTTATATTCGGCAGTTCTCTCACCTTGCGACTGACAAAAAGCGGGACACCCTTGAAAGACTTGGCCGTCAGACACTTACGGCAGTCCTGAACGTACTCGTCTATGGCGGCCTCTTTATCGTGGCGATGGGTGGAATTGCCGCGCTGGATGCCGACACCATCGGCACGACAATTGTTGTGATTGGCGTTTGGGGATGCTGCATTGCGGCCTTCGTCCTATACAGAAGATACCGCAAGACCCACAAAACACATTACGATCTTTTCAGCTCCGTGGCGATAACCCTGCTCTTATTACTGCTAGGCATCGGCGTACTTGTTGGATCTACACTCGATACGAGCAGAGCAGCACAAGATCTCAAAGATGAGCCAGCTGAAGCCGACGTGTTCCTAGTCGACGCCAAAATAGACTATCCTAACTGGAGGTACGCTCGCATAATACAGGCACACCACATCCTTACCTTCTTTACGCCCGACGAGGAAAGGATCGTGCTTGAAGTTCCCGAAAACGACGTTAATAGTGCGAAAGTCATCAATGAGTTGGGCAACTTTGTCCATCTGACTTATTACCCAAACACACAGGTGTTTTGTAACGCAGAGCTTTGGAACGGCGGACGCCAGATCATGGGCAATGACTTATTGGATAGATTGAACGAGGAATACGACTTCGAACTGTAAAAACCCAAAGTACAACTTCGAGCTGTAGGAACCCAAAGTACGACTTCGAACTGTAGTTCTCAACGATATGCCCGATGCATCACAACACTAACGGCATAGCATTCAAGCAGAATTCCGTTTTCGGCCGCTCCCGTTTCCCTGTCCATTTCCACGACCCTTGCCTTCTACGGATCCGTGCTCCCTTTGACTAATGTCGGAATAACAGAAGACACTCAACGCGATGACTCCGATCGCCGCCACACCAGCCACAGCAGTATCCAAAACCTTGCGGCGCGCAGGATCGTAGGGAATGTGCAGAGCTTTGACTGCGGATAAATAGTGCAGCGCAACGTGCACAACAGTCGCAGCGCAAAGAGCATAGGCACTGATTGTATGGATGATACGCAAAGTGAACCGATCAAATCCCGGCAAGAATAAAACAATGCCGGCTTTCTCAAGTAGTTCGCTTATTAGGACAGAGGTAATCGCCAGAACAATTGCGGCAACCAAGATTACGAACAGAACAATAAGCCGAATGACGTTCTTCGCTTTCCTTGTCTTTTTATGCAAGGAAGCACGACATGCAGCAGCTATCCATTTCCGAGCCAAAACAATATGCACGATAAGAACAACCGCGAAGGCAATAGAAACAAGCTCATGTAAAAGGTTGCCGGTAAAGTCGTAGAGCATTTCGAAGACTAACAAAACGCAAAGCACTAAACTAAAGGCAACCCTGACCTTGACTCTTTTTCGAGATAAGCCCATAACGTTGTGCCTTTCGGATACGTTCTCTATCGGCTTTTGCGCAACAAATGGTAACACAGGGATAACCCCTGGAGTTGTCCTCTGTGTTAGTAGTATCCCGTGTTATGTCAGAGCCAATACACAAAGCCGACTCTTGGATTAGATTCCTAAGTTAATACTGGCTCGGTATTTACTTCGTCATTTTCAACGAATCCGTAAACAAAGCAATAGTCTGATTACAGGTAAGACATACAGCATCCTCCCTTACTTTCTCTTCCATATAATCCCGTGAAACCAATCGAGAAAAGTACGAGAAAAGGAGCAGCCAATGTCTTACGAAATCGTTGACGCAACATTTGTTCTCGATCACCTGGGCACAATGCCTCTGCTTGACGTCAGACCACTAGAGATGTACGAAGAAAGCAGAATCCCCGGCGCCATTTCGGTTCGTCTTATGGAAGCCAAAGACGCAGATGGGGACACGGCGGACGTATTCGCCGAACGCGTCGCAAAGGCAGGATTTGCACCCAATGACGAGTTTATCGTGTATTGCTATAACGGAGGACTTGCGAACGAGGCCTGCACCCTTCTTGAATCCAAAGGATACACAGGTCAACTATGCTATGAAGGAAGCTGGATCGACTGGATTTCTGACCCAACGCGCCCTGTGGAAAAATAGTCATATATACCTCATTGACGTACGCAATAACGTACGTATAATGAAGCTACCTACTATCTATAGAAATCCGAAAGGAATTGCGATGACGAGTGTCACAGCCACCGCCGCCCGCAAGGACATATACAATCTCATTGCTCGCGTGAATGAGGACTGTAATCCCATTGCGATCACAAACTCCAAGGGCAAGGGAGCGGTTCTCGTCGGCGAAGATGACTGGTCCGCTATCGAAGAGACACTATACATCCTGGACACACCCGGCATGGCAGAGAAGCTTATTGATGCGCACAACGAAAGTCTCGACGACTGCATCTCTGCCGATACCCTAGAGTGGTAATCCGTGTACAGAGTTGTATTCACCAAGCAGGCGGCGAAGGACGCAAAGAAACTGAAAGCTGCAGGGCTTGACGCCAAAGCTAAAGAGCTTATAGCGATTGTTCCGGCTGACCCATTTGCTTACCCGCCCGCATTCGAGCCATTGGTCGGAAGTCTCGCAGGTATGTACTCCCGGCGTATAAACCGCCAACACCGGTTCGTATACGAAGTCATAGACGAGTCCACGGAATACGATGCCACGTCCATACGGGGCACAGTTAAAGTTTTGAGCATGTGGACTCATTATGAATCTCTGTAGAGACATAAAGTTTCTGGCGATCAAACCTCTAAAGATATGCACCGAATATGACAGATCGAAATTTGCTGATACTTAACATTGCTCAAACACACTCAATAACTGACGTTTATGACTGACGTTTATAAATATTTTCGAAATAAGTCTTGAAGTTAAACCATTGTTTAAGTCGATAGTAGTTTTATCTATAGTTAACCAACGCTGGAACCAACGATGAAACCAGTACTGGAATCCACATTGGGATCAGCACTGGATCCAACGATGAAGCCAGCACTGAGATCCACGCTGGGATCAACGCTGGAACCAACGATGAAGGCATCACTGGAATCCACGCTGGAGATAACACTGGAGACAATATCCATGGAAACGAAAAGCTACACGATCGGCCAAGTATCCGATGTGCTTGGAATACCTTCGTCCACTGTCAGGTACTACGAAGCGAAAGGCCTGCTTCCAAGCATTAGGCGTACCGAAGGGGGTATCCGCGTTTTCACCGAGGAAGACCTCGATTGGATAAGACTTATCGGGCACCTGAAACTCTCGGGTATGACGCTCAGCGAGATTCGCGAATTCACAAACCTATACCAACAAGGTGATAAGACCATCGAAGATAGGCGAGCCCTCGTACACAGACGGCGTGATGAAATAAAACGTCAGCTAGAAGACCTCAATAATACGCTCGATTTCATCACCTACAAATGCTGGTTCTACGACACGACGGCAGAGGCAGGGACGTGCGACGTTCCCGCCAGCATGTCAGAAGACGATATGCCCGCAAAGATAGCAGCCATAAAGAGAAAACGCCAGATCGGATCGCACTGAATCAGACTGGCCGAACGTTTTGAGACTTTCTGGGACGTTTTGAGACGTTTTTAAAACGGTTTGAGAAGCAAACAAAGAGGAGGATCATATGCCAAAGGTAGTACAAACAGCAGGACACGATCAATTGGGAGACTTTGCCCCAATGTTCGCAGAGCTCAATGACGATGTGTTGTTCGGGCTGGGGCAACCCAACGACGCCTACGCGCAGTACTTCACTGGAAAGTCATACCTAAACCCTCTAACCGATCCGAACAAAACGCAGTTCGTCGCGAACGTCACATTCGAACCGGGTTGTCGCAACAACTGGCACATCCACCACGCTGATGAGGGAGGCGGTCAAATCCTACTCGTCACCGATGGATACGGTTGGTACCAAGAATGGGACAAGGAAGCACGCGCGCTGAAACCGGGAGACTGTGTGTTTATTCCCGCGAACGTAAAGCATTGGCACGGCGCAACAAAGGATAGCTGGATGAGCCACGTGGCCTTCGAAGCTTGTGGCACAGGAATGTCTAATGAATGGTGTGAACCTGTAAGCGATGAGGAATATCTCAAACTTTAGGTTCATCTTCCAAACCCGAACGATACCTGCGCCTGATAAATGATCAGGTGCAGGTAATGCGATTCTGCAAGACTCGCAGGTAAGATGACAAACTATTGGGTTTCTTCAACCCAGGTATCAACATCTTGCTGAGAAACACTACTCGCGAAACGTCTACCTTCTCCCCATGTGGCTTCGGGGGCAGCAGCATGAAGCTCATCAATGCTTCCCGTAATGGGACTTGAACCAGATGTGCAAAATGGAATGATTCTCTTTCCAGCGGTTTCAACATCTTCCAAGAGCGTGAGGATGATACGTGGTGCCTGGCTGCTAACTGGATGCCACAAGGCTAATGATTGACCCGAAATAATTACTTACTAATGGTTACTTTAGAGTGCCTACACCACTTAAAAGTGGCTACTTCCATATCGATATCCAAAATTCTATTATTCACGCAAACAAAGAACGATAGAAATTGCAGTGAGCCGTCGTGTTGAATGAAATGACGCTGCGTGCCACTAGGAAGGGCAGAATGAACTGTAATAAAAATATAAATGTCCCGATAACAGCAAATGCTGACCTGATCCGCTGCGTGAGATTCTTTGCGGAAGAACGCTACGGCAAAGATGAAGCAGAGAGGATGATCTGCGATGCCTGCGGGGATACAGACAGGCTCTTCGGCCTGTACCGCGACCTCGTGAACGTACGCGAGCCGATGCCGGTGCCGGAAAGCGTCCTCGGTGCGCAGGACAGGATGCTGCGAGACCGCATCGCGCATGCCGGCATCACCGACGCGGACGCGCTTTCGCGCACGCCTTCGGACGGCCGTATCAGCCTGTGGCGCGGGGACATCACGACGCTTGCGGCCGACGCCGTCGTGAACGCCGCCAACTCGCAGATGCTAGGGTGCTGGGTTCCGGGACATTTCTGCATCGACAATGCGATCCACACGTTTGCAGGAGTTCAGTTACGCGCCGAGTGTGCTCACATCATGCACGAGCAGGGGCACCCCGAGCCGACGGGCATGGCGAAGGTGACGGACGCATACAACCTGCCGTCGAAATGGGTGATCCACACGGTGGGACCGATCGCAAGCGGAACGCCCACTGAAGTCGACAGAGGTTTGCTTGCCTGCTCATACAAAAGCTGCCTCGACGCAGCAAAAGAGATTGGAGCCAAGAGTATCGCCTTCTGCTGTATAAGCACAGGCGTCTTCGGGTTTCCGCAAAAGGATGCTGCGGAGATCGCCGTGAAGACAGTTAAGGGCTGGCTCGACCGCAACAAATCTGACATCCACGTGATATTCAATGTGTTCGGGCAGAAGGACGAGGGCATCTACCATGGGTTTCTTTTCGGGTAACGCCTTTGCAGGCGAAGGGTATTCATGCGCCAGGCGAGGCAACGCGTTGGTAAAGGGCGTCGAAGCATCCGCTGAGCAGGGCGCGCTGGCGCTCGCGGATGCCATCGGCGAAAGCGATGCCGTTCTGGTGGGCGCGGGAGCGGGGCTCTCCACCGCCGCAGGTCTCACATACTCAGGGGAAAGGTTCGACGAGAACTTCGCCGACTTCCGCGACGCCTACGACATCACTGATATGTATTCCGGCGGGTTCTACCCCTTCCTCGACCCCCAAACCTACTGGGCATGGTGGAGCCGCCACATCTACCTCAACCGCTACGACACAGAACCCGGCAAGCCGTACCTCGACCTGCTGGAACTACTCGACGGCAAAGACTATTTCGTGATAACCACTAACGTAGACCACCAGTTCCAGCTGGCAGGATTCGACAAAACCCGGCTCTTCTACACCCAGGGAGACTACGGGCTGTTCCAGTGCTCGCGGAACTGCTCGAATGAGACTTATGACAACGAGGAGCAGGTGCGCCGGATGGTGGCCGAGCAGAAGGAGATGAAGATCCCGGGATCACTTGTTCCGAAGTGTCCCAACTGCGGAGCCCCCATGGTGCCGAACCTGCGCGTCGACGGACGTTTCTGCGAGAATGCGGGATGGCATGAGGCTTGTGGGCGCTATCAAGCTTTCAGAACAGAACACACAGGTGGAAAGGTGCTCTACTTAGAACTTGGCGTTGGAAACAACACACCCGTGATAATCAAATATCCATTTTGGGATGCCGTTAAGGCCAACAGCAAGACGACCTATGCCTGCGTGAATCTAGGAGAGGCTTGTTCTCCTAACGCCATTGCCGAACAAAGCATCCTGATCGACGGCGACATCGGAGAGTGCATGTCGGCATGCCTTCGTGGACGATAACCGCACAGGTCGCGCAGTGCGGACCCATGTGCCGCCAATGCGGTTCTACGAAAAGGAAGCCGCGCATTCATCGCACCGGTCAATCCCTGTTCTCTTCTCCCCACAGGCACAGGAGCTTCAGCACCTCCATGAGCGACTCTCCCCGCTCC
>CAZVWE010000005.1:0-165396 GCA_964631345.1 uncultured Eggerthellaceae bacterium
AACCTACACACCCGGTTTAGGAGACCAGTGCTCTATCCATTGAGCTACGGGGGCTAGATACGTGTTGTTATTCTAGCATGTATGTGATTATCCAAGTATTTCGCGAAACTGCTAGATACCAGGATTTCCAAATGTTGAATTAGTTGGCGGATTTGTTGGTGGGTTTACTGGTGGATTAGTTGGTGGGATGTTCGTGGGGTTAAATGGTGGGTTGATAGGCGGCATGAAAGTTGGATTGCAACGCCACCCATTAGCATAGCGAGCCACGAAATGACCAGCTGCACGATACGACCAAACATACTCGAATGCTCCAAAGAGACAAGTTATTAGCCAAATTAAAATAAACAGCGGAATGCTTACGCCTATTAGCGATATTACTGCGTTAGTTATTTCATAGGAGCTATATGCATATTGGTAAACCTCAATAAATGATATAAGTGCTGGCAATAAAAATATAAGGCTAAGCACAACTATGATAACTGACGCAATCGCACCAATAATCAGGCTTGGTATAAAGCTGACAACAAACAACTCACCTGGCTTAGACTTTAATGTCGCCCATATTTCCTTCAGATCAAAAGCCGTTCCAATACGATTGCTTATCGCAACTCTCATCAATGCAAGCGCAAGAAGCATATTCAAGAAAATTGAAACAGCGGTAAATACAACAATTCCTAGAATGGGGATCCATCCAACGATTCCACTTACAGCAGCTCCAACTAAGCCGTACACAAGTGTAACGACGAAACCAAAGCAACCAAGTGTGAAGTTGCCTTCTGCAAAGATCTTTTGGGGAAGCTGTTCAACTTGGCCGCAGAATAACTGCTTGGCCCAACGCATCGCATACCCAATTACAAAGAAATTAAGAACAGGCACACACATAATAAGCCCCAAAAGCAGTATGCGTCCGAACCATCCAGGAGAGTGCACGATATCGCTCCATGCAGCCCCTATGCAACTTTGAGCATAAACAGTCGGAGGGCATACAGGCTGCACAGGTGGTTGCTGAAAAGGCTGTGCTGGCGGTTGAATAGGCGGCTGATGTGGCGGCTGTTGTTGTGCCGCTGGTTGTTGCTGAGGTTGCGGTTGTTGTGCCGTTGACTGTTGCTGAGGTTGCGGTTGTTGTGCCGCTGGCTGCTGCTGAGGTTGTGCCTGCGGCTGCGCTACTGGTTGGTCGGCAGACTGTGCAGGTAATTGAGCTGGCAACTGGTCAGGTGACTGACCCGGTAGTTGATTTGAAGCTGCGGGAACAGCACTAAGGGATGTTCCGCAATTAGCGCAAAATGGCGCATCATTATTATTCTCACGACCACATGAAGGGCAAATCATTTAACCAGCTCCTTAGCTTATGTTTGCAATGAGTATAAAGCATGTTTGTGTATGTCCACCTAAAAGAATTCCGGTAGTTAACTTACTCTTAGATTTACCAATAAAGCATTCTCCAAAAGGTCTATCCAAAAGGTCTATCCAAAAGGTCTATCCAAAAAAGTGCCCGCTAAATCAGCGGGCACTCAATCAGAACTTATCGCGTTTTATTCAGCCTGTTCGCGCTTCTTCTGGCGACGGCGGAAGAATAGTGCAAGTCCAAAGGCCACCACTGCAACACCTGTAAGTCCTCCAACCAAGGGCATCGTCAAGTCACCTGTTTGTGCAAGTCTTTGCAAGGTACGCAACGTACGTCCAGTAGTACCTGTGATGTTGTTCCAAATGTTGCCTATGCCTGATCCTCCGTTTGATCCACCTGGGTTGTCAGGACCTACATTTGGCATTGCTGCAAATCTAACCTCAAGAGTCGTATCTGCCTTAATGTTACGCATCGTGTAACTATTTCCAGAATATCCACCAACAGATACTCCATTAATTATCAAGTCAGACACACGGTAGCCTGAATCAGGTATGAAGGTAAATGTCTGGTTTCCGCCTTCTTCAACCTTTGCGCTTGTTGGTGTTACACGACCGTGCCCATTAGATGAAACCTTTGCAGTAACCGTGAACTCTTTTACAACAGGCTTGCGTGGATCACGCGTAAATGTTGCAGTCAGTAGGTTGGTTGGTGCCGTAATTTCATTCGTCACATAGCCATATGCACGATAGAACGAATCACCCTTAACTCCTACACCTTTAACCTTGGAATTCAAATCATTTACTGGGCGAGACTGACTTAAGAACTGGTCATCTGTAAGCGCAAGGCCAACCTCTTCGCCACCGGTGCTTTCACCGCCAGTGCTGTCACCTGAACCGCCAGTTCCCCCGCCGGTACCAGGTTCTTCTGGGAAGCCTGCAACACCGTCACCTTCATCTGTTGCCTCAACGTCTTTACCAGTAAGAGCAACAAAGTGATCTGTGTAGTCTTGTGACTGGCGCAGCTCGTCAGTTACGTCAATCTTCTCATCAGGCTTCGGATTAAATGTCACAGTTTCAACGTCGTATCCTGAAACCGGTGCAACGATAAATACCAAAGAAGAGTTCTTGTCTACATATAGCGCCTCACCAGGAGCAGCATTCGGCGTTACATAACCTTCAGAGTTTTCCCACTCAGTTTCAACCTGAACAACCTCAATGAAGCTTACGGTTATCTCATGGTCTGAGGTCACATTCTGAAGCGTGTAAGTACCATCAGCGTATTCGCTCGGATCAACCAAGTGTTCAGTCTTTTCGGTTGAACCCTTCTCGGCATACCAGTCATAAACTTCATTTACAACCCA
This sequence comes from uncultured Eggerthellaceae bacterium, assembly GCA_964631345.1. Taxonomy (GTDB): domain Bacteria; phylum Actinomycetota; class Coriobacteriia; order Coriobacteriales; family Eggerthellaceae; genus MGBC163016. The sequence continues at coordinate 2,706 of CAZVWE010000005.1, forward strand.
ACCATCTTCAGGCGTGAATCCGAATGTTACCTCACCGCCCGGTAGAACCTTCTGCGCTGTATCAGGATCAATCGTGCCTCCATCACCAACAACAGAAGGTGTGACTGTGTATGTAACTGGCGTGACAATTACTTCGTCGTCTTTTTGCTCGCGGAATACGATCTCAAAGTCACCGCTAGACATAGGCTTAAACGTCACATAGTTCGAACCTGGAACAAATGGAATATCTTGGCCGTTGTACTTGATGGAATCAATTACCAAAGGCTTACCATTAGGTCCGTCTTCCTTCGGTGTAAATTCAAATGTGTATGTACCACCACGGACAAAGTCTGTCACTGGGTTACCATCAGCATCCACAAGCGCAGGATCAACCGTAACACCAATATCTTTAAGTCCACCTGAGCCATCAGGTCCTTGCACAGATCCAATACCCATCGTTACCGTAGAAGGCGTACCAATCAACGAGAAGCGTGCACGAAGCTTCATGTCGTTGTTGCCCATCTTGACGGCAAGGTTATTGCCAACGATACGGTCAGTAACATCGGTAGTGCTTAACAAGTTGCCATTATTGTCGTATTCCTCAAGCATGACATACTCAGTGTAGTAACCCGAATATGGCTTCAGGCGAATATTCTCAACACCATCTATTGGAAGCCAAGTCTCACCAATCGGGCTTACGGTTCCACCACCGGTGCTTGTAACGGTAAGACTACGAAGGTCAGTGTCAACATAGCTGAAGTGAGTCTCATCAATACGTCCAAACACAACGTTTAATGTCACGTCCCCCGTAACTGACGGAATCGTCGTTACGTACGTTGAGTAATACATATCGCCTTCAGCTGTTTGTGAGAGCGAGGCATCTCCACGATAAACTGCCGCAGTTGCAGATACAGCACCCGCACCAGCAAGTCCGAGCTGCTCAGCGCTTGCGACCATACCCTGGCTACTATTGCCTTCGCCATCAGCGCCAGCAACACCTGTATCTGATGAGCCATCATATGATGCACGAGTCCATGCGCCACCAGTTGAGCGATTAATCGGCCAGCCGTTTGTGAAGTTCTCAGCAGTTGATGGATCGCCTACTCCAACGTATGGTTGGTTCTTGCCATCTACTGTAACGCTTAAGATCTTGTAGCCTGGAGCCGGCATAATGTAGAACGTTGCCGGGTTGCCATAAGGTACAGTTCTTTGATCAGGAGAAACCATACCAAGCGAATTGTTCGACCCAGCAGTAGCATTTACAGACACACTGGCTGTAACTTTTACATCACCTTGGTTGTCATCGATCTTCTTATATGTGACAACAAGCTCGTTGTCAGCATCACCCGGACGAACTATCGGCATTGCAGTGTACTCAAGAACACCACCGGCAATGTATGTGAGAACTCCGTTAAAGCGAACATATTCAACCTCATAGCCCGAATCCGGGAAAAAGTTAAATGTAGCCGCTGATCCTTCAGGAACAATTACAGTTTCAGGAGATACAGAGCCATTACCCTCAGTTGACGCCTTAATGGTCAACGGATTCACAACCCAAGTATTCTCTCCAGGAGCTAACTCATCAAAGAACGCAATCACTTCCATGTCAGCTGTAATGCCAGTGATCGTGTACTCGGGCATCGAGTAGTCTTGATATTGTCCATCAATCTGGATGCCAGAAAGTTTGTAGCCTTCATTCGGGAAGAAATACAGCGTGACTGAACCCTTATCAGGAACGCGAGTCTCAGCTGCAGACACACGGCCTTCGCCTTCTGCAGACGCTTTAACTACATGATTTTCTTCAGTGGCTTCAACCAGGCCAAATGTTGCCTCAATAGTGTGATCGTTGTTATCGCCGCGGAATGTCCAAACGCGTGATCCGTTAAGCGAAGACAAACGATCGGTGCCATCAACCACAAGCCTTGACAACTCATAGTTCGCATCCGGAATCATGCAGAAGCGCTGGCTTGCTCCATTTGCAACCTTTAGAAGTCCATTAGGATTAACAACGCCGTTACCAACCCAGCTTGAGCGAATCTGATGATAAGAAGCAGGGGTCAACGTACCGTTGTTAATGTCGTATTTCTCTTTAGATGTCTGGTTGCGGAACTTAGGTGTGATCACAACACCACCGTTAACCTGTCCACGGTCAAGTGTGATGTAACCCTTCTTCCAAATAGCCAGAATCTCATCAGCTGTGTAGTCACGAGAAGTTCCATCTGGATAGTCAATATGAATTGAATCTATCGCTTTACCTTCATCAGGAATAATGGAAACGTCAATTGTCTCACCACTGCCAAGTGCCTCAATTACAGCAGTGCCTGGGTTATATGAAACACTTCCGCCACTTCCAGCGCCACCGCCATTTACGGTGATGGTTGCATAATCAGGAATCGGACGCTGGGTAGATGTATCAACTTCAAATGTTGCCGACAAGGCTTCATCACCCGTTACATTCTTGAAGGTAAACTTCGATCCATCCCATGAATACTTAGTACCATCAAGCTTGTTGGTTGCAACAGTTTCACCGTTAACAATGAATTCGGTAAGTTTGTATCCATAGAAAGGCGCCACTGTAAATGAAGCTGGTTTGCCTTTTTCAACAAGCACAGCACCTGAAGGCGAAATGGATCCACCCGCTGGGTTTCCAATATTAATGGTTGCAAAATCAGCAACGAGTTCATCTTCTGCGCAGAACACACCACGAATCGTATGGTTTTCTGTGACATTCGAGAAAATGTACTGACGTCCTGTGATCATCGATGCAGGAACATTGCGTCCATCCACAATTGCGTAGCTTAGTTTGTAGCCTTCACGCGGAATGAACGTGATCATCGACATAGCACCAGATGCAACCTGTACAGTGCCAGATGGAGAAACCGATCCATTTGCAGAAGCAGATGCAACTACTTCATAAAGCGTAGGCATCGGGAATGTTTCGCCTGTATCTGGATCAAGTTTTTCAAACTCAAATTCAATCTTCGTGTCTTCTTTGACATCAAAGAGTGTATAGGTTGCACTTGAAACTGAAGTTGTTACTGCAGCCGCAGTTCCACGAGTCACGCGAACCTTGCTTGGTTTGTATCCCTCATCAGGTATAAGCGTAAATGCTGCAGCGCGACCAGATGGAACGGTGATATTTCCAGCAGGAGAAATTGTGCCACCCTTGCCCGCTGATGCCTCCACGTTGTAGAACATGGTTTCTTCTTCATTTGCACCGGTTGACTCAAACACAGCATCAATTGTGTGATTTGAGCGAACAGCAAGCGTGTACTGACCAGCTGTTACAACAGATGCAGAAAGTGCCTTTCCATCAACTGTTACCTTTTTAAGCTCGTAGCCCTTCATAGGCACAAATGTAAAGTTCAAACTAATGCCATTTTGAGCTTCAAAAGTACCTGGGCCTGGAGAAATAGTTCCTCCAGCAGTTGTGGTTGCTTTGATTGTACGAAGCGTAAGGTCATCTGCACTTGGGTCATTCGGATCAGTTGAACGTTTAAAGCTGACCCAAACGTCCATGTAATCTTCAACAGCAGGTGTTGTAAAAGTCAGGCTGCCGTTTTGAGATGGCCAGACATCTACGCCGTCAACCCAAAGCTCATTTACCGTATAGCCATCATCAGGAATGATAGTGAAGGTCTGGGTTTCTCCTGTGCGAATAGTAAGTGTTCCTTCAGGAGAAATGCGGCCGTGATCGCCCGACCCGGCTTTAATCGTCTGATATGTTTGCGTCTGCTGAATCTCTGTAAAGCTATAGGTGATTACAGTATTTGACTGGATATTAGAAAGTACGAGTGTATTCCCCTGCAATTGATTGGTGATCTCATTTGCAGCAGAAGGTGTACGACCATTGTAGATATGAGTTTCATATCCACTTGCAGGCGTAAACATTGCGCTTACGCTTCCACCCTTAAGAAGGGTCAGTGGAGAATTCACAGAAATCTTGCCATCACCATCGCCTGATTTCACATACTGAACAGTCACAAGACCATTCTTGTAATCAATTGGAGGTTCAGCAGTTCCAACTTCAAATTCAACCTCAAAGTGGGTGTTGGCAACAACGCTCGGGATCGTGTAGGTGTAATTCTCAACCGTGATTGGCTCGTTATTTGCCTTAACGCTTACAAGCTTATATCCCTTATTTGGTAAGAAAGTAAACGTTTGCGACTTGCCTGCCTCAACGGTCACAATGTTGTTAACGCCATTTGGAGTAACCTGACCCATATCTTTGTCGTAATTCATAGTGATGGTATAGGTATCTACCTCAGGTGTTTCAATCTCTGTAGCTGAAGTCTTGACTTCGATAAACACATCTTGGGTGATGCTTTCTTTATCAACCTCAAATGCATATATTCCAGGAGAAACTTCACGGACACTCACAGAAGAATAATTTACATCGATGCCATCAAGTTTGTAGCCATCAATAAGCGACACGCTAAAGTTTGCACCTGTAGTCGCGTGATCTGTTCCTTCCTCACGGTAGAACACAAGGCCAGGAACCTGAGGTGTTAGATATGCACCTGCTGCAATCTTTACGTTACGTGCCGCAAGGCGAATGAGATTATCCTCGTCTGTGCTTGGAGCATTTGGATCAACGCCAAGCTTGAATGTTACGTCTATATACATGTTCTCTGTGATATCAAACAGCGTAAATGTACCGTCTGTCACAGCGCCCAACATATTATTAGCAGTGGCATCCTCTGAACCTGTGCGAACGTTAACCGCATCAATTGAGTAGCCCTCATCTGGCAAAATAACGAACGTATGATCAGAGCCGCGCGCTACCTGGAATGTTCCGCTAGGGGACACAGCGCCGTTTTCACCAGCTGTTACATTTACATTGAACAGCGATTCATTGTCTGCAATTGAGTCTGTACGAGCAAACGTTGCAAGTATTTTCCAGTCTTGGCGAACGTCTTTAAATGTATATGCATTTGCCGAGAAGTTCTCGTCGTCAGATTCTTGTGTAAATTCAGTTTCATTTCCTTCCGCATCTGTAATTACAACCTTTGAAAGCTTGTAACCAGTTGATGGGAAGAAGCGGAAAGTTTGCTCGTTGCCTTCAAATACATATGTAGGCTCGGAAGGAGATATTGCACCACCGGCGGTTGCGCTAGGTGTGATCGTGTGCTTAGTCCATCCCGACACAGGAGAATCTCCCGCACCGAATGTGACAACAACCTCACAGTCATTTGTTATGTTTGGAATATCAAGGCGTGACTTCTCGTTACGCAGATTGTTCGTAACGTCATGTCCATTTAGAGTAACTTTGCTTACCTGATAGCCTTCTTCAGGGAAGAAATACACGCTTGCCATAGATCCAGCTGGTACATGTTGTGTTGGTGTAACAGCACCGCCAGTACCAAGTCCGCCAATAGATGTTGTAACTGTAAGATATGAAGGCGCAGGTTCAACTACTGGATCAAAAGTGATCTCAACCTGGGCATTCTTGCCATTAACATATACAACCTTATCAGTTGTGCCATCTGAGTTATTGCCATCTGTTGTAGATGGATTTGCAGACTTCATCAACTTCAAAGTCCAATACTCAGGAGCTTCCGCACTTGGCCTTGGTGTTAGATACCCTGTGATTGAGGTGCCATCAAGTGTAACCGCACCTATCTCGTATCCATCATCAGGCGTAATTGCCAATCGAATGGATTGACCAGCTTCAAGTTTATTATTGCCAGCACAGGTAGAAGAACCATGCTCGCCCACATTTACATTGATGTTCGCATCAATCTCTTTATACGCGAAGGTAACTTCCATGTCCTCAAGGATGTTATATATCTGAATAGAGTCATTAGTTTGGGTTTGCTTCACAAGACTAGTGACATCGGTTGCTTCAGTTGCGCTTGCACTCTTTAAAGCTGCAGCCTTCAATATATAATCAGCCTCAGGTTTTGTGCGTACGGTTATTGCGCCGCCAAAACCAGCTGTCAATTCAGTGGTTTTAATCTTGTTCCCTGAAGCGTCTTCTGTAAGACCTTGATCGTTGTAAACAGAGGCCATGTCAGCGCCATTTTCATCAATGATAGAAGCTGTGACCTTCTTTGTAAGCAGCGGATCTTGAATACCCTCAACATATTCAGCCACTATATTCAAATTAGATGTAAGCGTTGGTATGTAGTATGAAGATGCAAGCACGTTATATGGCGTGCCATTAATCGTAAGCGTGCCAAGCTTGTATCCAGGGGTTGCGTTGAATTCCAAATAAAGGCCTGTGCTAGATGGAATCATGATTGCATCTTCGCCAGCGCCTGGCTTTGTCTGTCCTACTTCAACTGTGTAAGTTGTGTCGCCATTGCCAGCACTAAATAGCAAGTTACCAGAGCCATCTGGACCCTTTAATTCAACTATTGCTGAATACTCATCTTCTTGAGGCGTAACCTTTTGGAACGAGACTGACACGCTCCAGTCTTCGCCATCTTCCATCAGATATGCGCGAGGATCAAGCCTGATAACATTGCCGATCAGGGTGTTTGGCTGCAAAGGAAAACGTCCGCCATTGCAAAGAACAGAGATGTTTCCAATTTCATATCCATCTTGCGGATACACCGTATAAGTTGGAACGGAACCTACGGCCATCTTATATTTACCAGCCGGAGCAATCGTACCGCCTTGGCCTGCCGCAGAAGAAATCTCGAAGAAACCATCCACAGGCTCATACCCAATTGCAAAAGCGCCAAGTCTGGCAGAAGTTCCACTTATAAATGTCTCAACGACAAGCAGCTGCTCACCGTTTTCGTCATAGACTATTTCGCCATCGTTATTGCGCTGTGGAACAACGGTGCCCATCAACTTTTCAACTTCGCCAGTATCTGCGTCATACCTATACACTGTACAAGTTGATCCCACACCGTGCTCTTCGTCTTTCAGCCATTCAAGCTCAGTTGCATTGATCGGAAGATGAACTTCCAAGTCAAATAAATAAGGCGGATCCTCAATACCACCCATATCAACCAAGTTTGTAATTGTTAGCTGAGTTGCAACAGCAATTGCTTGTCCGCCATCTTCATTGTTGGCAGCAGCATCTTGAATAGCAGCATATGCAGGGGATGTATTTGTTACAGTCCCCGCAGCTAAAAGACTTGCAGCCGGTGTTGGAAGAAGCGCTGAGTACAAAAACCCTGCAGCACTGATTGGGCTTGTATCATCATCGTTGTCATAGATCTTTTGATATTCATAAGCGCCATAAGTACTGACTTGAATCTCGGTAGTTGCGGTCTTTTTCTTTGCTACATCGTCAACCGTGAGTATGTACTTATATATATGATCATCTTCAACCTTGTCAGCCGCAGTTATGGAGTGCGTAAAGATGAACTCTTCATCATCAGTGACATTTTCTTCACCAAATGTTGCAGGAGTGTGATCCACCCATTCCATTTTGCCATCTGCACCGCGAACCAATTCCTGCATTGTCCACTCGTACGTATATGTACCAGAACCACCTTCAAGTACAGCAGTTAGAGGTCCTATACGGGAATCATGGTCATCACCTTCTGCCCATGGAGCAGTTTGATCAATTGCGTCTTGAGCGTTTTTGAAGTTTACATCACGAGTGACTTCTTTGAAGAAAACCTGCACGTCCATAACAAGACCCTTGAGCTTTGTGGACATTTGCAGTTTTGGATTGCGTCTATCGAACTTATCAGGTGGAACTACAGGAGCAACATAAAGTGGAGCTGACTCCACAGCACTAGGATCGTAGTTATCAACATCTTGCTGGGTTCCCCAGTCACTGGGGTCATCTATAGGTGTAGGATTTTGGGAATCAATGTCTTCAGCCAATGCAGAAGCATCCGCACCTGATGCGGTTGCTCCTAAAGTTTCGTTTGATGCAAAAGCGCTCGCAGGAGACATGGTCATAGCCATGCTTAACGCGACAAGCACCGCCAGTGCTTTTCTGAGTGCCTTTTTCATTGCCAACACCAATTCCTTCTTGCTCCCCAGCAATAACTAAATTGCAAAGCTTAGGCGCACAGTGTGGCAGACAAGCTATTAGTTACGAACAACAACGGTGCATTGCGCCGCTGCCTGACCGACAACCTCTTCTGTATCCATGTCTAGCGCATAAAAAGTTGCTATGCACGGATAGTTCCCCGCAGGTAGGTTCTCGTCCAACGTAGCCGTCTGCACATGGTAGTTGGGCTCGATAATATCTGATGTAAATATGACCTGACCAGTATCAACTAAAGAAAGCTGCACCTGCATTAAATAATGGTTCGCAGGCGAGTTTTCAATTTTCACTTCACCTTCAGATGTTCCATTCTCAAATTCAATAACACTCGCAATCGAAATGTTCATCATGCCGTCTTCAACTATTCGGTCAAGTTCTGCACGAATTTCATCTGCAGTCTTACCATCAAGTTGTCCTAAATCGCCGCCTCTACTTGAGGATTGCGTTGAATTTAAGAAGAAATAGAGCCCGACTAACAACGCCAAGACAATGGCGATCCCAGCAATGGTCATCCAGATGATGAAGCCTTTGCCTTTGCGCTTTTTCTCATCGCCGTTGTCTTGAAGTCCATTTTGTGCGTTTATGTTTTGCATTTTCCCTATCCAGTCTTTCTTGCAAGTAATGGGCTTGCGAACCGACAGATAAATCCGTAATGTGCATTCTAGCAATTTTACCCGCTAGTTTACGGCGTTCAAGCAGCATATTTCAATATATGTGCCCGAATTATCTAGGATTACGCCTGCCAACCACCAATCAACTTACCGAAAGACACTCTCTGGAATAAAAAAGGGGCGGTCCTTTTGGCCGCCCCCGTCCTAACCTTCGTTCGGACCGATCTTTGAAAGATTCAAACAGTTAGGCCTTTTCACAACCTTACATCTTGGTCAGCTTATGCAGCCTTTGTACCAGCGATGGTGTAGTTGATGGTTGCGAATGTGGACTGAAGATTTGATGCGCTCAAAGGTTGATCCTTGTGATCAGCGATGGTGCCAGCGAGGTTAAGAGCAGCTTCGCTTGAAGGACCTACTGTAAAGCGTAGGTTATCAAGATCAGCAGCCATTCCCGTTGCAAGGTTGATCTCGGTGCCAGCTGGGTTGATGGTAAGAGTCATAGCCATCTTGTCTTTGTATGTAGCCTCTGAGCAATCCTCAACAATCTGGAACTGGCCGTTAGCAGCAATAGCCTCAACAACGTCGAAAGGGTTCTCGTCGCTTAAGTTCTTGATGACATACTTGTCAGGAGACGGTGTAAGGATTGGGCCTTGACCGTCAGATGGAACAACAACTGTCAAAGAGATCGGCACTGTAGCCTGGATCTGAGAGTTGATGGTGGTACCTTTGATGGTGGTGGAAGCCTTAGCTTGTGGGTTACCATCAGCATCATTACCAGCATCAGTGAACACGCCGTCGTTTCCAACCTCAAGAGTTGCGCCAGAAGCGAAAGCTGGAACGGTACCCATTGCGAGTGCCGCTGTCAGTGCGAAAGCACCAACGATCTTCGTAAGTTTCATGGTTTCCTCCTTGTTACTAAACCATTTCTTAACAACCGAGTCTATTTATACAGGTCAAATGCCTGCTTGTATACATTTTGGAAGCATTTCTACAAATTCCTACAAACGCAGTTCACAATTCTTGAGAAACCATTACACGATTTCTCCACAACTTTTGAAAAAATCGCAATATGTTGTGTATTCAAATTTGAGAATAACTATTTTTTGTTTTCAGACTTCTTTCAGGAAAGTTTTAGGCTTCACAATTGTGGCAACCACCTTTCCGATTAGTCCACCTATTATCGCGAACACAAGCCATCCAAACCCAACACTATAAAGCGGAAGATAATCAACAACAGCAATGGCTCCTGTGCATTCCTCAATAGTGATAAATACACTAGCAATAAATGCCCCTAGAGCTGCGCCCTGAAATACAAACTTAGATTTCACAAAACGACGGCAAGCTATTAGCACAACGGTTGTCATAAATGGCGGACACACCAAGGAAAGAATTGGCGATGCAATTGCAATAATTTCATCAAGGCCTAAATTGCAAATCAATATCCCCACAATAATGCATGCAATAACCATCCACGAATATTTAATTTTGCCATTCGTTATGTGTTGAAAATAGCTAGCTGTTGATCCTATTAAGCCGATTGCGGTGGTCAAGCATGCAAGCGCAACTACTACTCCCAAGATTGCAACACCAGCAGAACCCATTAATTGATCTGTGATTCCAACGGTTAATTGTGCCTGATCAACATTTGTACCAAACACCGTAATTGACGTTGCACCTAAATAAGTAAGTCCACCATATATAAGTGTTAGAAGAACCGCTGCCATCACACACGCAGCACCTAAAGCATGCAATCTATCTTTGCGTTCAGGGATACCGCTGTTGAGCAGTGTATTTTTCATAACTATCGCATAGCCCACAATGCAAATTACATCCATGGCCTGATATCCAGCAAGAATGCCGTCTTGCACAACTGTATCTGACACAGGGGCATCAATTGGACCTATGGGATTTACTATGCCCGCAATGATCAACACAAGGATTCCTAGCACCAAAAGCGGTGTCAAAATCTTGCCAATAATGTCGACAATTTTTGACTCCCTAATTGTTAGAGCCAAAACAACGGCGAAATATATTAGAGAAAATGGGAAAAGGCCTAGATCATCGCCAAAATTTGAAACAATAGACATCTCGTAGGTTGTAGCAGCTGTACGGGGCATTGCTATCAACATGCCAGTGCAGAGGATTGCCGCTGTATCTAATATAAGTGCAGGGATTTTGCCTATCACATGCTCAAACGAAGTCTGCCCTCCACCTGCAGAATTCAGCGCATAAATACCAATACAAGAAATAACAACATCAACAAGCACAAATGCAGCAAGAGCAATTGGCCAAAGATATCCGCTTTCCATGCCAAGATAAGGCGGAAAGATAAGGTTGCCAGCACCAAAAAACATCGCAAACAGCGCAAGGCCTATGACCACAGATTGTTTACCTATCGCTTGCTTTGCATTCATCCGGCTAACCCTCTATTCCCAGTTTGCCTTTCGCTTAGCGCGTTATTCGCCTTTCGCTTAACGCACTGTTCGCAATGTTCGCACTGTTCATCCAATGCGCCTTTCGCTTAACGCACTGTTCGCTTAACGCGCTGGATACAAAAACCTACATAGAGCTTAAGTAGAATTATGTGCACTTGTAAAATCAACTGACACCACGTAATTCAACGGTGAACAATACGTTTATCACAAGCGTTATGACATAGCCCGTATGCCATAACCTGTCACACAGAAATTGAGGAATTATGAATATCCAAGAGATCAATTGGGCAGAACAATTCAAATTGCGCCATCGTAATTTCGACAAAGACACTCCCGGAAGTGAAGAATCTCGCGCAACATGGGACGCAAAAGCTGCTAGCTTTGCACATAAACGAACCAGATCGGATTACATCAATCAATTAATAAAAATCATGGCGCTTGAGCCTGAAGATACTATCTTCGACATGGGTTGCGGCTCTGGTACTTTGGCAATACCACTTGCTGAAGCCGGACATAATGTCATTGCAGTAGACTTCTCAAACGCAATGCTTGAGGAACTAAAATGCGCGGCAAAAGAGCGCGATGTTTTGGAGAAAATCACAACCTTTCAGCGTTCTTGGCAAGAAGACTGGTCGGGTCTTCCAAAAGCTGATGTTGCAATATCTTCAAGATCATTTGTCACAGACGACCTTGAAGACGGTATCGCAAAACTTGAAGGTCAGGCAAAACGCAGGGTATTTTTGTCATGTGGGGCGGGCGATCTCCCATATAGAGACTCAAGGATATTCGAAGCCATGGGAAGACCAGAAGATGCATTCATGCCACCTGTGGAACTTGCGATCATCACTAATTATCTTTGGATGACCGGGAGACTTCCAACTATTCACTATATTGAATATCCCGCACGCTGGAAAAAATCCTCACGTGAAGCATTGGTGGAAGCGATACTTCAAGCACATTCCCCTAAATCTGATGCAGAAGAAACTGCTCTTAATACATTTTTAGATGAGCATATAGTCTTTGACATGGAATCGAGCCAATGGATGCTTGACTATCTTAGACACGATAGATGGGCAGTTATTGAATGGACGCCGCTTAATTTATAAGCATTGAACCTCTAGCCTAGGGCCTACAAGCCCAGCTATTAACTGCAAGTCCAATTATTAGCTATCCCTCTAGGCTATCTAACAGATCGTTAAGAGATCGCGTATATGCAGAAAGCGATTCACGATCAGCGTCAGTCATCTTCTCAGGCTTTTTCATCAATAGCTTCCGAACATTTGCAACCTGTGATTTGACCTCACGCTTTTGTTCTTTCTCTAACGACTTCCCTTTCTCAGAAATAAACGCATCCCCACGATTGACGGCATGTGTTGCCTCATCGCGCACTTCAAACGCATCACGTCTCGCCTGATCTTCTGCAGCATACTTTTTGGCATCCGCTATAGCTGCCTCAATCTCTGCATCACTCATACGATCTGAATCAGTAATGGTAATCGACTGCTCGTTTCCAGTGCCTAGATCCTTCGCAGACACGCGCAAAATCCCGTTTGTGTCTATATCAAAGCTCACATTGATCTGTGGAACCCCTGCTGGTGCGCGCTTTATGCCCTTCAATTGGAAGTTGCCGATCAGCTTATTGTCCTTTGCCATTGGACGCTCACCTTGCAGCACTCGCACCTCAACCTTTGTCTGAAATGGTGCCGCTGTTGTAAACACCTGCTCATAGTGAATTGGAAGTGTGCTGTTGCGCTCAATAACACGTGTGGCTACCCCACCAATTGTTTCTATTGCAAACGACATCGGAGTTACATCCAAAAGTAGAAGTTCACCACCACGTGGCACCAATGCACCCGCTGATTGAGAAAGCGTGGCAGCCTGAATTGCGGCTCCTTGAGCGACGCACTCATCTGGATTAATCGAAGAGGCAGGGCGTTTGCCAGTGAGTTTTTGGACATGCTCTTGCACCGCAGGAATTCGTGTAGAACCCCCGACAAGCAAGACTTCACCAAGTTCAGATGCTGCAATACCAGCGTCTGCAAGTGCTTGCTCAACAGGCGCCGATGTTCTCTCAACGAGATTGCGTGTGATTTGATTGAACACATCGCGCGTAATCAAAGTTTCCATATGAACAGGTTGCCCCGCTTTTTGCGCAAGGAAGGGCAAGTTCACAGTTGTGCTCTCAAGTGATGACAATTCTTTCTTCGCGGTTTCTGCGGCTTCACGTACACGCTGAATCGCCGTCACGTCATGCGAAATATCCACGCCTGATTCCACACGAAAACGTTCAATCAAATAGCGAACGAGCTCTTCATCAAAGTCATCGCCACCAAGATGGTTGTCGCCTGACGTCGCAAGCACTTCGATTACTCCATCGCCGATCTCAATGATTGAAACGTCAAACGTTCCACCGCCCAAGTCATAAACCATAACTTTTTGTTGCGACCCATGATCGAGGCCGTAAGCAAGAGCAGCAGCTGTTGGCTCATTGATAATACGAAGCACATTAAGTCCCGCAATCCGACCGGCATCTTTTGTAGCCTGGCGCTGCGTGTCGTTGAAATATGCAGGCACCGTAATAACTGCGTCTTTGATTTGTGTGCCAAGTACAGCTTCGCTATCTTGACGAAGCTTCGAAAGAATCATCGCTGACAGTTCCTGTGGAGAATATGCTTTGCCATCGATTGTCTTACGCCATGAAGTTCCCATATGTCGCTTTACAGAAGAAACCGTACGATCTGGATTCATGGCTTGTTGTCTTAGCGCTAAAACGCCAGCAAGACGTTCGCCTTCTTTTGTAAATCCAATCACAGAAGGAGTCGTACGGGCGCCTTCTGCATTCACGATTACCTCTGGTTGGTCGCCTTCAACTGCAGCAACACAGCTATTGGTTGTTCCTAAATCTATTCCTATCGCTGTCATTAATGGCTCCTTTCAATTGATATAGCCATCGTCAGATATCGTTGTCGTTGTCAGATATCGCCATCAGCCTTCATCGTTAGGCATCGCCATCATCACAAACAAAAGACCGCAGATTGGCAAAGCGTCGGTGCGCACATGCAACAAAGACACATTGACATCGGATTGATCCCCATCGAAAATCCTTCAGTTGTACCCCTTTGTTCGTATGTTTGCGCACTGCGGGTAAACATCGATTCCGCACGCCTGTAATCAAGATTTTCAGGATCAAGTCTTCTTGCACGACGAATGAAATCAAGCGCTTGTACGGTGTTTCCAACTCCTTTTTGGGCAAGACTTGATAAGTAATACCAACGCGCATCTCTATATGTACTAGTTATTGCATTTAAAATCGCAATTGCCGCCGGGTATCGTCCAGCATTCATCTCGTTTATAGCTTGACGAAATTCCGCAGAGTCAGAGGCTATCGGCTCTGGATGAATAACTGTTTGTCCATTGGCGCCGACCGTACCGCCAACACCGCCAAAAATATCTTCCCAATTAATTTCCGTCCATTGGTAAGGGTCTGCATTTCCGCCCTGTCCATTTTGACCACCAGGTGGTCTTCTAAACGGATCAAATGGGCCTCCATAAGGATTTCCATAAGGTGAGCCCTGACCGCCGCCATAACCGCCAGGTTGTCCGTATGGGCTGTACCCTTGACCGCCGCCATAACCACCAGCACCACTGCCTGAACCATATGGATCATATCCACGACGCCTTGCGTCCCTTGCATCTTGCCGCACATACTTTTCGGGATTTACGATCCTGTCGTAAGCTTCGTTGATCTTGTTCATGCGGGATTCCGCATCTGGATCATTCGGATTTAAGTCAGGATGGTTTTCACGGGCTTTTTTTCGATATGCCTTTTTGATTTCATCTTCGGAGGCATCTCGGGAAACACCAAGAACTGCATATGGATCAATGTTTGAGTCCTCAGCCATTTTCCTCACCCCCGTTTTCTGTATTTACGTCTTGTGTCCTCATGGCTTGCGTTTGTTTAATTTGCTCCGCATCGTGTGTGATCACATCATGCGTAGCAATTTCATAAGTTTTATTAAATTGTTGCCACACTCCAGCATATAGAATGCTTCTCAGCAGATGCAGATCTTGTTCTATCGGCAACCTTTCGAAAACTTCCGTTGCCTCACCGATCAAAACCATAAGAAGCGTTCTCATATTTTCAGAGTCACTGATTATCGCAGTAAATGGGTTATATCTGTTGTGTTTTTGGTCATCTTTCAAGTCAACAGCAGCATCCATCATATATATGAAGCGACCAAGCCTATTTCCGAAGGCTCGCATATCCTCTTCCCAAAAGCCTTGGTCATGCGCAAATATATCGCCCAGCATTTCCCCAAAAATGCTAGCAGCCGCATCGGGCTCCGCATCTTGCCCTTGCGCTTCCACAACAGCTATTTCTGCCATTGCACGTTCTATCGCATCGCATTCGTTTGGAATACGTTGCTTGGCTTTTTTGTATGCAGAAGCCAGCGCTTTCGAAGCCGCAAACGCCTTGGCACTTTTGTCATCATGCCAGTCATCTAGACATTTGTGATACGCAAGAGCAACTGATAAATCTGCTGCATATTCGGTGTTTTTGGAAATTGCATAAGGCATTTTCTTCTTCGGATGCACTACACAATAGGCACGACCCTTATCCTCAGGTGGCTCTTGCAGCGCATTTGACAACATGACAAGAAAAGTCATGTCATAAGTCAGACATGCGCGACTAATTTGTCCATATCTATCTTTAAGAGTACGACACAGTCCGCAATATAACGCCTGATAACGATCCTTTTCCTCTTCATCGATCGTATTTAAGTTTGCGGCTACAAATCCAAACATTTACTTCTTTCCCATAATTCAGCGCTACTAGATTTCCGCTTCAACTAACTTGGTAAATACTTCAACTATTTGATTGAGACTGTGCGCATTGGAAACCATACAAACTTCCAAGTTGTAGAAGTCTTTTGACTGCACGCACATAACATTTGGCGAATCAAAAATTTGGTGTTCTTTTGGAAGAATTGCCGCAAGCATACCAATCTCAATCATCGCCCGAAGCGTAAACACATCTTTGACCGCCGTAATTGATGGATACACCCCATGGGTTCCGCAAAAGTCATACCATCGCCTGGCGTCAGGACCATGAGAGTCTCCCACAAAACCGTATTGCAATTTTGAAAGAAGCTTCTTGTTAAAGGCCGCATCGTGTTTCTTTTCAGATACACATTCAGATGTGACAGGCTTTTCGCTTTCCGTTTCATTTAACTCTGCTTCGCCACAAATTTCACCATAAGATCCCCTGCTAACAGCAATGCATACAGGAGACTCTCCTAATGATGTCACAACATGGTTATCCTTGGTTGGTTCTAAATCAACTCTATATAAAAGCGCCACATCAATGCGCCCATCATCTAAACAACTTGAAAGCTCTTCTCTGTTCATGCAAGTTATTGCCAGTCCCAAAAATGGCATACTGTGCACACAATATTCAGCAGAAGAAATAATTGATTCTGGAAGTGACATTCCATTTTCAATACCAATAGATAACCTACCGCGCATGCCTTCTTTGATTTCATCTACAAAATCAAGGGTTCGTCCAAGATCCTCTTTAAGCCTGATCAAATTTGTTGCAAGAACTGCCCCCGCTGGAGTTAGGCTCACATTGTGTTTATCCCTAAAGAAGAGGATTGCGCCAAGTTCTTGTTCAAGGGAGGCGATAGATTTAGAAAGAGTGGACTGACTTACAAACAAAGCTTCGGCAGCCTTGGAATAATTCAGCGTCTTTGCAACTTCCAAAAAATACTGGAACTGTTTAAACGTTATATTAGTCGCCACTTGTTCACCCCCAATGTGCACCTCCCAGCTTTTATTTCTCCAGCAATATTAACGGGTGCACACATGTGTGTGTAGTTGTTATGACTTTTTTTCATAAGACCATTATAACTAGCTATTTCACATAATTTCTTCAGGGCAATATAGTCGTAGCATTAGCATTCGATCCCCAATATGAAAGGGAGCGCAAATCTTATGAATATGAATGAATGGATTGCAGAAACAATAAACGCCGACACGAAAAAAGCTTTACCGGTGCTGTCTTTTCCAGCTATTCAAAAGATGGGAATTACTGTCAAAGAGCTCATCAATTCAGCTGATAACCAGGCAGAAGCCATGGAGATAATCGCAAACGAATACCCTACCGCTGCATCCGTGTCATTCATGGATCTATCAGTCGAAGCTGAAGCGTTTGGATCGGAAATTATTGTTAGTGATGAAGAAGTCCCCACCGTTGTAGGGTCAATAATTGACGAAGATACTGATCCTGACACAATTGTCGTTCCTGAAATTGGAGCAGGCCGAACAAAGCTATACATAAAAGCAATCGAAAAAGTCGCCCCTCGCATTACTGATAAGCCCGTGCTTGCAGGAATGATTGGGCCTTTTTCACTAACCGGGCGTCTTATGGATGTAAACGAAGTCATGATTATGTGTTACGAAGAGCCTGAGCTTGTAAAGGCTGTTCTTGATAAAGTAACGGGATTTTTAACCGACTATGCCGAAGCTTTCAAACGCGCAGGCGCTGATGGCGTTGTTATGGCTGAACCACTTGCAGGACTATTGCCACCAGATTTGATTGAGGAATTCTCCACACCTTATGTTCGCCGCATAGTTGATGCCGTACAGTCTGATGATTTCATCGTGGTCTATCACAATTGTGGATCTTCTGTAGTAAAAGCAGTCGATACTGTAATTGACACCGGCGCAAAAGCATTTCACTTTGGAAACGCAATTCAAATGGAAGACATTATGCCGTTAATGCCAGAAGATGTAATCGTTATGGGCAATGTTGATCCTGCAGGAGAACTTCGTCTTGGGACTCCTGAATCAGTGAAAGCTAAAACTACAGAAATTTTAAAAGCCTGTTCAAAGTATCCAAATTTCGTAATTTCAACCGGATGCGATGTCCCGCCAATGTCTCCACTTGATAACATCCAAGCATTCTTTGATGCAGTGAATGAGTACTATTCAAAATAGTATGCGGAAGGTCAAAGGATTTGGAAAACAACAACTGTTTGCATACACATTCTGAGATCGACGATAAGACAAATTTGGAAGCAGATTCTAAGGCGCAGGACTATCTGCGCCTTATTCGTGAATTTGGATTCGAATCCATAGGCATATGTAATGCGTCTACCCTTATTGCCCGTGATGAAGTTCGCGAAATGTGCGCTAGTGGCAGATGCCAAGCTTACGGCAACAATTGGGCATGTCCGCCCCATTGCGGGAGCATAGAAACCTTCCAAAAACTATTTGAATCAAAAGATAAGTGTTTTGTCTTTCAGACAGTAATGGACACAGAAGATGAGTTTGACGTTGAGACCATGTTGGAAGCAGAGCACGTTCACAGTAAGCGAACGAGTGATTTGGCTGAGTCCTTAAAAAGGGACATGGATACTCTTGTGTTTTCTGCTGGCACATGCACTATTTGCCCTGAATGCACCTGTCCAAATGAGCCCTGTCGATTTCCTGATAAAAAACTTGTTTCTATGGAGTCATCGGGGCTTGTGGTGAACGATATATGTATAGCGGCTGACATTCCATATAATCATGGTCGAAACACAATAGCCTATACAGGATGTTTGCTCGTGTAGACGCATTACTTGCATAAGCGCATTGTTTGTTTGACCATGTTGTTTGTTTGACCGCATTGTTTGTTTGACCATATAGTTCGTGTAGGCGCGCCAAAAGGAATACTGATGAAAATACGTACATCTAAAGGCGACAAGATAATAACTATCGATCAACCTCGCAAACTTCTTTACGTCTTAAGGGAAAACGACATCAACATAAATGCACCCTGCGGTGGGGCAGGTACATGTGGAAAGTGCCGCGTAGTGGTAAAGCAAAACGACACATCAGAAGAAGTGCTTGCATGTCAAACAGATGCTGAAAACGACATGGAAGTAATCGTTGCGGAAACCGGAGTATTCAAAGTAAGCCTTGACGGCAAGCGCTACATTTCCGAATGCTTACCCGACCAGAATTCTCATGGATTCGGTATTGCCATAGATATCGGAACGACCACCTTGGTTTGCAAATTGTGTGATCTATCTAGCGGCAATACACTTGCCACTTTTGGCATGGCCAACCCACAAACTTCCTTTGGCGCTGATGTTATATCTCGCATCTCGGCTGTAATTGATGGCCACCTTGATGAACTTGAATCATCCGTAAACAACGCCATCGTCACTTTGATAAAGGAAGTCTGTTCTGCGGCGGACATCTCAACAGCATCCATAACATCAGTTGCAATAGCGGGCAACACAGTAATGGAGCACCTTGCATGCGGAGTTGACCCAACCCCAATCGGGGCATCGCCTTATCAACCTTCAACCCTATTTGGGGACATGCGAAAACTTAAAGCTTTTTCTGCATTAAAAGATAACGAGCACGCAAGCGAGTGCAACAACGATAGCGTGAATGCAAGCGAAGGCAAATTCGCAACAACCGAAGCATATGTAGCGCCCTGCATAGCAGGTTATGTTGGTGGGGACATAACATGCGACATGCTTGCACTTGAGATGAACAATAGCACCTCACCTGTATTATTGGTTGACCTAGGCACTAATGGTGAAATGGCACTATCTTCTGAGTCAGGGATACTAAGCTGTGCCACTGCCGCAGGACCTGTATTTGAGGGCGCACGTATTGCTTTTGGTATGCCAGCATATATAGGAGCAATTTCCACAGTTGCTTTGGAAGGCGAAACCCTCGCCATACATACTATAGAAGACTTTCCTGCAAGAGGAATTTGCGGAACCGGACTAATAGACACAATCGCACTTTTACTGAAATTAGGCATAATCGATGAAAGCGGCTATATGCTTAATCGCAGTGAAGTCAACGACATGGAAAGCATTCCTGATGACATAAAAAATCGCATCGGAACATACAATGATGTGACCGCTTTTTGGGTCACCCCTTATATTGCAGTCACCCAAAAAGATGTGCGCAATTTGCAATTAGCTAAAGCAGCTATAGCTGGAGGAATTCACACTATTATCGAAGAGGCTGGATTTACATTCAGCGATATAGAAAAACTCGCAATTGCAGGAGGATTCGGACAATACTTGAATCTTGAAAATGCAGCTACCATCGGATTGATTCCTGGAGATCTTTTACCTGTTGCAGAGTGTGTTGGCAATACTGCTATCGAAGGTATAACGTGTGCGCTAATAAATACTTGCGCACGAGAAAATCTAGAGCAGATAGCAAAAAAGTGTGACTACATCGAACTATCGACGAGTCACACTTTTAACGAATACTACATGGATGCCATGTCCTTTGAAGAATAACAAAGAAGGCCGACAAATAACCAAACTTAATTGTCGGCCATTAATTACCAGTTATTAATTACCAGCCATTAATTCAGCCGCTTTTGCTGCTGCCGCTCCCGCATCTACTGTATAGGCATCTGCACCAACTTCATCTGCATATGCTTGAGTAACAGGAGCTCCACCAATCATAATCTTGACCTTGTCACGAAGTCCCGCATCCTCAATTGCCTGGATGGTTGCGGCAATCTCAGGCATAGTTGTTGTAAGCAAACTTGAGCAACAAACTATGTCGATATCATCGTGTTCCTGCAAAAATGATACAAACTCTTCGGGCGCAACATCTACACCAAGATCATGCATCTCAAAACCTTTGCCCTCAAGCATGAGGCGTACCAAGTTTTTACCAATGTCGTGCTGATCACCTTTGACTGTACCAATCACGCCTTTACCAATAGGCTCAGCACCAGCCTCAACTAAGTACGGCTTCAAGATTGTAGTTCCTGCATTCATAGCACGAGCTGCAACTAGCATCTCAGGAACAAAAACTTCTCCTGCAGAAAACTTGTCGCCAATAATAGTCATTGCTGGGATTAGAGCTTCATCAAGGATTGCCTGCGCGTCGCATCCGTCTGCTAAAGCTTGTTCAATAAGTGGAGCCACTTCTTTGCGCTTTCCGCGTTGAACCGCTGATGAGATCTCTTCAAAAATTGCTTCCATTAAACTTCCTCTCTATTCGAAGGAGCATTCAGAACTTAAGTGGTTCTAACTAGGTAACTCCTAGGAGTAACTATTGTTGCTGCCCAGATATCTATTGGTTCAATCCGCGCCCTGCAAAGTAAAGCTTGCTATATTCGGAAATGTCCTTACGAACTTCCTCATATACTCCAGGGAAAGTTGAGTCCTCAAATCCTGCTGTTTGACATGGGATATAACTCAAAGGTCCACATGCATTGCACATCTTCTCAACTTCACGCATGCATACTTCATGAGACCAATTGGGTGTGTCAATAACGGTACTGTCCAATCCACCCATAAAAGATATTTTGTCGCCATATTGGGAAATCAAAGATGGGATGTCATTTTTCTCAACGCAACCCTGCCAAACATTGATACCCATTTCAATCATCGAAGGAACCAATGTTGCAGCATAAGAATCGGAATGATGAATCACAATATTTACACCATGGTCATGATAATAGCCATACAATTCTTTATATGAATCTAAAAAGAATTCGTCAAACATTTCTGGGGACACAAACGTAGAAACATCAGTACCCCAATCATCGTGAGCAAAAAGAGCATCTGGCTTCATATACTTACATACACCTTCTGCAATATTGAGTCGCCATTCAGTGATGTACTTAATAAGATCCTTCAAATCATCAGGGCTTTCATAAAACGCCATCAAAATATTTGTGATTTCACCCAGGTAGTGACACAACTCGAAAGTACCTGGAGCATCCACTGCAGCCACTAGAAATTCTTTACGATCTACAGCCTCAACTTTTTCAATAAAAGGTTCCCATTCTCCTGCTGTCCAAATTGATTTTGGAGCCTTAACTGTTTCGCGCCATTCTTCCACATCAGGCATCACAATAGTGTCTGCATTGTGAACTGGAAATTGGCCAGGCTGACCTTCTGCCCAAGACACGGTATAACCCCAAGCAGTCACTTTATTAAGCTCACCGGGAGCTGCATTGTTGTTGTTTGCAAGCCTTGGAGTTGGAATGTTGCGTAAAGCATCATATTGATTGGCAAACCTGTCGGGTTTTCCTCGATTAATAACCTCTAGAAAGTTTTCCCTTTCTGTGAGCATCACTTTCCCCTTCCCCATAATGTGCAAAATGCATATTTACAAACATGCCTTGTCTTGTCATGTCAGAAATTTTCATACAAACGAAATTTTGCATTTTTGCTCTATATAGCCATATTTCTAACATGTAAATCGAAGTCTAGATGTTACAGATGCTTTTTGCACCGTTTGTTATATCAAAACTCCTTTGTTAATATTTGTGCAATTTGAACAAAGGAGTTTTAGTGGAACTCTCTCTTGAATTTTTGCTTTTAAAACTGTCTGAAGTTTATAACGCACGCTTGCTTCTTGTGCCTGGCAACAGGAAATTTACAAGCGCTAGACTTGCAAAAACCGCTATTGAAAGGCGTACTAGCAAAAAGGCAGCCATTGATCCCAACATCATTTATGTAACAACAGATGGCATTATTGATGTGTATACAGAAACTGATATTAAAGGCCTTATTTGGATAAGCGAGACAAGGCCAGCAACCGATATTGGATGCATTTGGATAAAAGATATTGTAGATGAAAATGAAGTGCTGTCCTATTTATTGGACATCTTTTCTTTTTATACAGAATGGCTAAATGGCATTAAAGACATTCTCGTCGCAAAAAAACCTACCGAACAAGCTGTAATAAAGTTGGCCGACGTAGTCCCCAATCCATTTGTTTATGTTGATTCAGGGTTTCGAAGACTTGCTATTAGTTCTGATATGGGGCTGTCCAAAGTGAGCGACACTTGGAAGTACCAAAAAAAGCACAAGGACTTCCCCGTTGATGTTCTTGCAGATGCTATGCTTTCTGGAGATTTTGATGACATCGTTAAAAAGCGCCCTGCCTGGTATCTTAGAGATCCAAAAAGCTTTGACTTACCATTAGTTGTGCGAACAATTTTTCATGGTGATTCAGTTTATGGATACATCATGTTAGTTGAACATAAATCTCGCATAAATACTTGCGACCTTGAACTGGTTGAAGCGCTAGGTGCTTCCATAGAAACAGCAATCGCACATGGAACAAACTACGAATACACTACTGAATTTCCAAAAGAGTCAGTCTTAAAAGCGCACCTCATTGGAAAAGAAGTGGATCATAAAGAAATCGTTGATATGTTAATGCTGCTATCTTGGAAGCCAGATGATCCTTATGTAGTCATGAACTTTATGATTGACAGCACCAAGGCATTGGCAAACGAGAATCTAAAAATGCAAGCTAGGATGCTAGAAACTAGCTTGCCTGGTCGTGTAGTTGTTAATAACGGTGTCCTTTCCTTGGTACATAATTTAAATGGGGACACCATTGAGCGTATTTTAAAAATGACCGAAGCGTTCTGCACTAGATTTAAATGGATTGCCGGTGTAAGCAATATTTTCAACAATTTTGATGATCTAAATGTGCACTATAAGCAGGCAGAACTGGCTTTATCTTGTGGGATAGAAGGCGATTCAGGAAGTCGCATTCATCTGTATCACGATTATTTACTAAACAGCATTTTTGACACCGTCAAGGCAAACTTGCATCCATCGTTTTACATGCATGACGACATCGCTCGCCTAATAAACTATGACAAAGAAACTTCATCAGAACTTGCCCAGACACTTGAAGCCTATCTTGTGTGCGATAGATCAATTGGAAAAACCGCTAAACAAATGAACCTACATCGTAATTCTGTTCTCTATCGAGTGGATAAAATTAAATCAATCATTACATCTGATTTAGAAGACGAAAACACTCGGCTTGCATTATTACTTTCTCTAAAAATGACTCTGGAATAACAACATGTCGAAGCATATGCAGCAAAGATTCATGCGGTTATGAATACGATTCTTAAAGTCATCGACTTGACGGGTCGCAAAAAGAAATAACCGCCCCCGTTTCCGAAAGGCGGTTACCTCTACAGTCTATAAAACTGACAAACGGGGTAGCTGCCGGCGCAACGGCAAGCCGCCCGTTCGCTTCATTCTATCAAACCCCAAAATTCAAATCAAACAAACGTCCACCTTCCACTATTTCTTAAGACCAATTGTGTATCTAAGTTGCGATATATCTACTCCTTCAGATATTGAGTTTATCTGGTCATAGACTAGGATATCTGGAAGTCCTAGATCATATGTGACATAAAGCACACTTGGGTTAGTTGGATCAAAGCATGCATCTAACACTAGGTTTCCGGTGGAGACATCTTTAGTTGAACCTAGGGCTACACTTTCTGTAATTTGGGTGCCATTGTCTTTAAGCTTGAGTTCAATTTGTGCAAACTCACTGTCAATACCATTCGGGAATATTGCCTTTAATCCGTCAGGAATTGCAGTGCTCTCTAATGACACTACTTGCAAATCAGAAGATGTAGTTGACTCAATTGAGGCCTCAACTGGTATTACAGATCCATCTTTTGCTTGGATCATAAATGTAATAGCTGTAGGTACTGTGCCAGATAGACGTGTTGACCACTGAGCATATACATTAACTATGCGCTTTCCACCCTCTTCAGTATAAGTCTCACCCGCAGCCTCCACTGCTGCCATCAAATCTGCCAAAGTGAGTTGCTCATCTGCTGACCAAACAGTCTCTCCAAGTGTTCTTGTTGGACCCCATCCAATAAAGGATGAACCTGGGTTTTGAAGTTCACTTGTAGCACCTGGCATAACAATTGCATTCAAGGATGCATAATCAATTGACTGCTCGCGGAATACCTTGTCTTCCGGTCGTGTTCCATCAGGCTTTTCGTTTGGATTGTCTAGGAAGCGAATCGTATAAGGAATAGCTTTCCAGACTGCCTTTACATCTAGGTTTGTAACACCTATCGCCTGAAGGTTAATGGTTTGCGGCAAATCTGCATCGTTAATTGTGTGTTTAGTGCCTGCTGCATCTGTATATGTCCAACCATCAAATGTATATCCTGTACGCTCAAATGGTTGGAGCGGTCCTGCGAGTGCATCAGTTCCTTTCTTTGAACCTGGAAGGCGAACGCTAGTCTGTCCTGATGAGGTTAGAAGCGTTGTATCAGATATATCTGTTGTATCTGTACGCACACTTCCTTCATCAGTAATGAGGTATGCAGCATATTGAGAGTATTGCCATACTGCATAAAGATTTGCAGTTGCACCTTCTTCAGATGCTAGGTTTTCTGTAACGGTAACACCTGGTGCAAAGTCAACAGTTTGTGTCTCACCTGATGCTAGAGTGCTCGGATCTTTCTTTGACCAACCTATAAACTTGTATCCACGCTCTCCATTAGTTACACGCTCAGGTCTCATCGTAGGTACTGTCCACGATGAGTCATACACAACATTGTTGATCGAATCTTGTGTCCAAGTTGATGCATCGATCTTATCTGTTGCAGTTGGTGTAAATCCAGGCAGTAGCTGGATTGTGTATCTGTTAGCAGTCCACTGTGCATAAAGTGTGACAGCACTAGTTTTATCAGGTGTTAGATTTGCACGCATCACTTCAGACGGTTTAAGCTCTGTGCCTTTGCCATCAGTTCTTGTATTCCATGTGCCTGCATATGTATATCCACGCGCTTCTGGGGTCGTCTCTGGTAGCTGTGCCCAAAGATCAGCCATGCCTGGGAAGTCAGCGGCAGATCTTCCCTTTCCTAGGTATTCTTCTGTGAGATACATTCCCGTCGGTACCCATGTAGCTTCCATGTCTTCCGGCATAGAGGTCTCATCTAGGTCTTCTGTATGTGGAATGTTTCCGGCAAAGTGGATGGTGTATGTCCACTTCGCATATAGAACTACAGGCTCCATCCATGTATCTGGAATGGACTCTACCTTGTCCTCTTCTTTGTATTCAGGTGTTGTATACCAACCGGCAAATGTGTATGCACTTGTATCCGTTTGCCAGGTGGTGTTTGCACCATAAAGAGCTTCATTTCCGAGACCTTCACGTGCATAGTAGAAGGTTTGTGCATCTGTAGTGCCACCAAATGTGTGGTATTCAATTGCACGATATGCACTTGCCCATTGCGCATAAAGCGTTAAGTATCCCTCATCATCTACATATGCACCGCCTGCTAGAAGCATTGGAATTGTAGGTGTTTGATCTGGTGTAAAGACAACATCTTCAGTAGTTGTGTCATCTATTACCCCTACTCCTCCTGCCCAGCCGGCAAGGAAGTAGCGAGTGCGCGATACCTTATCTTCTCCTGGAAGCTCTAATCTAAATGTGTTGTATTGAGCACCTGATACGGTAACTTCGTCAACGGTGCCTGTGCCTCCATCTAAGTTAAAGCGGATCTTGTATTCAGATGGAATCCAAACTGCCTTATATGAGCGATCCCCAGTTGACCCTGTTGGGATATAGAAGCTCATAACAGGATCTCCTGTTGCATCAATGCCTGTGCCAATCCATCCACCAAATCTATATCCCGTACGCACTGGCGTTGGCACATAAATCGGATCGGAATTTACATCATATGACTCAGTTGGAGCCTCAGTTCCTTCTGGCCATGAACCTTGGTCAAGGTCATATGTGATGGTATATCCTTCACTTCTCCAGTTAGCCGTAAACTCTAGATTTCCGGTGGAGCCTTGTTCAATTGTTACAGTCTCTCTTGGAGTAGAGCCATTCGAGCCAGTCCATCCACGGAAGCTAAAGCCTGGACGAGTTGGTTTTTCTAACGTAAATGTTCTACGCTCGATTGTGTATTTCTCAACAGGGCGTACATCTCCCCATGAGCCGCTATTTAGGTGATATGTAATTGTGTATTCTTCTACTTCCCAGTTAGCGGTAAATGTGAGGTTTCCGATGGTACCTGGAAGGATTGTCACTGAATCAGATACAACACCAGCACCTAGGTTGCCACCTGACCAACCTACAAACTTATAGCCTAGACGCTCTGCTTGAGGAATGTATACAGGTTGCGTTGCCGTGTTGTATCCAGTAGGTCCTGGGTTTCCAACTGGCCAAGAACCACCCGCCATGTTGTACGAGATCTTGTATTCAATGATCTCCCACTCAGCGCGAAGTGTTAGGTTTCCATAAGTTCCAACTGGAATCCTGAAGTCTTTTTGAGGTGTTGTCCAAGTAGAAGATGTCCAGCCCTTAAATGAGTATCCGCGTCTCACTGGATTTGGAATGTATACACCGGCCTCTAGATCCTTATACATATAAGTTGTAGGCATGG
Source organism: uncultured Eggerthellaceae bacterium (assembly GCA_964631345.1). Taxonomy (GTDB): domain Bacteria; phylum Actinomycetota; class Coriobacteriia; order Coriobacteriales; family Eggerthellaceae; genus MGBC163016. The sequence continues at coordinate 29,919 of CAZVWE010000005.1, forward strand.
TGACACCCTCTGCCGGACCGCCCCCTTCGCCATAACCATATGTAATTGTGTATACAGCCTCTTCCCAAACAGCTGTAAGGGTTGCATCAATTGCAAGCGGTTTATAAAGCTCTGCCACTTGTTCAGGTGTAAGCGTTGCCTTGTTGTCATAGTAGACCTTACCGGTGGCCACTCCATCAACATATCTTGTGCCTTCCCAGTGTACGAAGTTCCAACCTGGGCGTGTGAACTGTACCTGTGGCAAAGACACAGACGTTTCACCATCTGCGGTATATGAGATCGAATACGTCGCCTCTGGTGTTCCATATCCATCACTAAATACAAGTGTCATTCTCGCTGGCTTTAAGATTCTGTATATATCTTCATTTGCAATGCCGCGGAACATGTAGTAGGTAGTGCCGTCAATTGTCTCAAAGCGAGAAGACGGAATGGCGGAAGCGGATAGGCAATCATATTCATAGCACCATCCTGAATCAGGTGCGTTTTCGTGCTTTCCAATTTCAGGCACTTTAGCACGCATATAGCGAAGTCGTCCGTCTGCATCGCGTACAGGCTCGCCTGTGACAATACCAGAGATCGTTCCTGTACCTGATACATCAGGTAGGTTAGTAGATCCGTTTACATAGAACTTCGCTGTAGGTATTATTCTCCACTGTGCATAAATTTGTACAACTGCACCGTTTGTACCAGTAAGTGCTCCTGTGGGAGATATGGTAGATGCGGTAGGAGATCCATCATATGCGCCAACTTTAGTGTTTGGCATTAGATACGATGTTGAAAGCGTATTTGTAGGAGCAGTAGGTCCTACTGTCCAGCCGAGGAATGCATACCCATCACGCATCATAGATGTACCTTTGCCATCCACATTACTTGGATCAGGAAGCGTATATGTGCCATCAACAAACTTTAAGGTATCGGGCACGTTATAGGTCATAGTAGTACCAGATGATCTTAGCTGAATCGAATAAGAGATCTCTGCTTTCTTACAATAAAGATCAATCGTTTGCTCAGTTAGCTGTGTCTCTCCAACAAGTGAATCTGCAGGGCGCACACACGCCTCATCTGTATACCACTGAACAGACCCGTCTTCTTTAGTCTCTGCCATCCAGCCATAAGCTGTTGGTTTTGACATACCTGTAAAGTTTAGAGGAGCACCAGCGATAACGATATTTCCTTTATCGTCTGCACGAGCTGCACGGAAAGACTTGATCTGACGTGCAGGAACTGTGTTAAGTACCTCGCCATCGTGTTCCCAATTAGCGTGGAATACAAGCGTTACTGCACCTGATGCGACATTTAAGTACAGGCGCTCATCCCAAACCTTAACTCCTCCAGATACCTCATTTTTATCTGAGTTGTAATACTTAGCAGCTGCATCTGCGAGGTAAATTTGTCCCCAATATGTATATCCACCAACAAGTGGGCGCTCCATCAAAGAACGTTGATGCTCAGGGCCTCCATACACATACACAGCTGAGTTGATTAAGTATTCAGGAGCCTCGTCAGCTATTGCTCTGTTCCAGAAGAAACCATTTAATACCTTTGTAAACGCAGGTCCTATTGTGATGTTTGTAGGTGAGGGCTCACCTTCACCTGTTGTCATGTCTTGACCAATAGGGGTAAGCATCTTAGAGCATCCACGGAACAGGTTATTCATGCCGGTCTCACTTACACCGTCTGCATCAAACTCACCTGGGATGAGGTATGTTCCAATGCCTGACATATCAAGATCTGTAAGCTCAGCACATCCATCAAACATATATTTCATGTCATAAGCAGACCCTAGGCGATCACGCGCTGCTTGAGAGGCTGCCAAAGACTCAGCACCTACACCTATGTTTGACTTCAAAGAGATGGATTTAACCTTTGTGCATCCTTTAAACATAGAGTTTAGAGAAATGCCAGCATAAGCCGTTGCATCCTCTGGGCGTGTGCAGAGTCCATAGAACTCAACTTGTTCAAGGCCTGTGCAGTTTGCAAACATGTAGTTTGCACTTGTTGCAACGGACAGATCAACATCTTTTGGAAGGATTACAGAATCAGTTTGCGCATAACCTACGGTTTTGATATCTGGGTTTCCATAGAACATATATGCAATGGAAGGCACAACATTTGAACGGCGCTCAAGACCTGGAATGCCAGAGATGTCAATGTGTGGCATATGACATGCTTGATTCTCGCCTGGATAGAACATGCCTTCTGCAGTAGCTCCGCGACCCGGCTCTCTTTGAGATGTCCATGTCACATATGAGTTCTCGCCCACTTGCGCTGAGAATGCGCCTTCAAACATGTAATCAAGGCGTACCTGGTTTCCGATACCAGTATCGAGGATGTCCACTGTAACTGTAGTACCCGCAGGCACTATGTCGTCTTTCGCAGATGCCATGCCAGAAAATGCGCGAGTGAGTACAGCGTAGCTTCCTGATACAAAGTCATTTGTCTCAATGTCAATAAGCGCAGGGCAGTCAGATGCAAACCGCTCTAGAGTTGCATAGTTTCCAGTACCTACGCGTACAAGCTTTAATGACTCTAACTGCGGGATGTTTGCAAACATATAAGAGAGGTTTGCACGAGCGCCACATCCAACTGATTGAAGTTTTACATTTGCTTTTGTACCTGTTGGAAGATTATCCATAGAGCCCGCAAACATGTATGAAAGATCTGCATCATCTGCATTTACAAAGTCATGGATATCTACGCTTTCAAGCTTTGACATATTTGCAAACATGCGAACCGTATTCGTTATGGTTCCTGGTGCCATGTTCGACGGAAGCACTAAGCCTCGTGGGTCATCTTTTGTGCCAGTCGGTTCATATCCAACAGATGCAATTGACTCCATTCCCATAAATGCTTGGTAGAAAGACTTAACGCCACTTCCGTTATCTGTGCCGTCCCCAGCTCCAACGCCTAGCCCCGAGAGATCAGCGTATACAACTTCATCGCATCCATATAAGAAGTTAGTTAAGTCTCCAAAACACGTAATACCATCATTTACGATCACGTTAGAAAAGCCTATGTTTCCATACGCGCCAAGAGATGACCAAGGAGGCAGTGTAGACTCAGTTGATCCAAATGCACGCATGACACCGGAAGAGCCTACCGTAGGATAGATTTGTAGTGTCTTTACGCCATCATCATCGCGCCTTATTGCCCAAGAGACACTTGTGCCGTCGTATTCAATACCGTCGTATTCACCAGTATGTCCAACATATCCTGATGCGATTACTTCACCAAGCGTTGGGTCAGCGACTACGACGCCTCTAATCTTTAGATTGATGTATTCCTTAATTACCCAAACGCCACGGTTTGCAACCGCATCTCCATCAGCTAGATCTACATATGCCATATATTCAAATGTTGGAATTTGAGGTCTAAGCATGAGGTTTTGAGCGTCAACAGGTCCTCCATAGACCTTAACTTCTGCAGATAACACATAAGTTGGGTTTTCAACCTGAGATGCTCTTTGCCAGAAGAAACCGTTTAAGACCTTTGTGAACTTAGGTCCAATCATAACTATTGGACGTGAGTTCTCATTCGGGTTTTCAGTTGCGTATATGGCTTTTTCATCAAGCATGAGTGTTGCGCCTTTAAACATATTTGCCATGCCTGATTCTGCGCATTCGCCATCAGTGGATGTGCCTACAACGTCCGTTGTACCTATGCCATATAGATCTGCAAAGTTAAGTTGTGCACAGTTTTCAAAAAGACCAACTAGGGTTGTAGCTTCGCCTATGCGTACGTTATCGTTTCCAGCCTCATCATCTGCAGATGTTGCACGGCCAGTTGATGTAAATACAGCACGCTCTAACTTAATGTCATTTGCAAACATGTATGCAATGTTTATGCCGCCCTCATTGATTACAAAGTCAATGAGCTCAACATCTACTAAGTTATCGCACTCAGCAAATGCATACGCTGCGGTGGATGCGCTAGAGAGATCCCACGCACTTGGAAGAAGTACTGTTGGAGCTCCATCTTGTCCAGCTACACTTTCTGTGTTTTCAGCATATCCAACAGATGTGATTCTGTCTTGTCCAGAAAGTAGATATGCAAGCGATCCATCTGCACCAGAGGCCTCAACTGGAGAGGGAAGTCCACGCAAGTCAAGAGCCGGTATTCCACCCTTTAGATCTTTTCCATCTGCCGCTTTGCCGCCAGTTGAGAATAGGTTTGCAAGCGATGCACATGTAGGCTCAACAATGATTGGATTTCCTTCAGAGTCTACCTCAGGATCTCCCAATGCAAACTTCACATAGGATGCAGCATTTAGTTTTTGTATGCCATAGCCTGCAGCGGTTGATGTATTAGTAGTTACAAATGCACCTTCAAACATTGAGTCAAGTCTAGACTCTCCACCAGTTCCTACCTCTGTTAGATCGAATGTTACCGTAGTTCCAGCTGACACAAATGTGGCAGAAGATGTGCCAACAGGCACTGAGTCTAGAGGTGATACCTCTGCAAACATGCGCATAAGGCGTGCACCTTGACCTGTACCTACGTTTGTAAGGTCAACATCACGTACAGAGTAAGCTCTCTCAAACATAGAGCTTAAGTCCGCACCTGTACCTACTGCTACGTTTGTAAGGTTTACCTTCTTTAGGTAGTTACATCCGTTAAACATGTATGAGAGGTTTGCGTAGTTTCCGCAATCTGTAGCATCTGGGTTTTCTGCATCAAACTTATTCATGCCACCGAAGTTTGTAAGGTTAACTTCAGGAATTACAGATGCACTAGCAAGAGCGGATGCGCTAAAGGATCCCATAAACATGTATGAAAGATCGACGTTATCTCTGTTAAAGGCACGATCAATTGTGACATTTCTCAAGTTTGCCATCTCAGAGAACATAAATGTTGCGTTCGTGAGTCCTTGCGTTGACATGTTATCTGGAAGAACGGCTCCTGTGACTGTTTCGGCTCCTCCATCAATTATGCGTGGCTGCATAGAGATAGACTGAATAGCAGATGCTCCTCTAAACATCTGATAGGTCGATCCAATATCAGATCCGATCTCTAAGTTTCTAAGGTCAATGCTAGTGACCTTCGTGCAACCAAAGAACATGGACTCTAACGAGGTTGATGCACGTACTGTTGCCTCATCAGTTGCTCCTGCAACCACTACAGATGTAAATGAGTCATTAATGCCAGCTTCAGCGCCTCTAATCCAAGGAGCAAATGTACCTTGGGTTGAACCAATTGGTCTCATGCGACCCCATTTACCATCTGTTGGGAAGATGGTAAGTACACGTTTGGCAGAAGATCCTGTACCTGATGTTCTAAGTGACCAAGCAACAGAGGTTCCACCATCAGATATGCGTACCCCCGGGTTATCTGGGCGCTCATAGATATCTTGGTATCCAATCCATCCACCTGCAACATATGTGCCAGGAGTTGGGTCGATGTCTTCGCCTTGTACAGCGAGGTTTACATAGTGTCTACGAATCCAGATACCACGGTTTGCAATAGCGGACGCATTTGCAAGGTTAACTGTGTTGTTATAAGCAAAAGTAGATGGCTGATCAGGACGCTCCATTAATAAGTCGTAGTCGGTAGGTCCTCCGTACACATCAACATCTGACTTAAGTACATATGTTGGGTTCTCATTTGTAGATGCACGATCGCGGAAGAAGCCGTTTAAGACCTTTGTAAAGTCAGGACCTATGATCACCTTAATTGGATCTGTAGATGGCTTTGATACAACACCAGTGCTTGAACCAGTTCCAGTGAGCCTATATGTATCTTTAAACATATAGCGCATGGTGGTATAGGCCACACCGTCTCTATCAACTTGACCTTGGATCTTAGATGTTCCAATGCCATATAGATCAATGTAGTAAAGCGAATTGCATCTTTCAAACATTGATGTCATGGATGTAGCTGAGCCTACTGGATGTGTAACTGTACCTTCTCCACGTACGGCATCTGGCTCGTCATATGTCACATCGAAGTACACTTTTGTAAGGCGATTATCACCCATAAACATGTAAGACATGTCTGTGCCTTGGGTGGTGTTTGTGCATACATCTTCAATTGATACAGTTGAGAGATAGGGGCAACGTGCAAACATGTAACTCATAGAACTTACACTTGATAGATCCCAGTTGCTAGGTAGTAGCATCTGCCACTGTGCAATAGATACAGTCTCATCTGCTCTTTGTACATAGCGGATGTCGTTCAGTCCATATGCAAACTGAGAAAGTGAAGGATCAATATCTCCTCGAGGAGAAATGGAAGGAAGTCCACGAAGATCCATTATTGGCATTACGTTTTTAGCCAAGTCTCCCGAACAAGCTAAGAAGCGCTCAAGAGATGCTGCAGGTTTGGCAACTGTGCCCTCAGATAACTTCATAATCAAACGCGATGACATGCTTACATTTGCAGATGATTGCAAGTGTTGTGTGACAGAGGTATTAGACGAATTTGGAGTGCAGCTGGTAAATGCGTTATAGAACATAAACTTCATGTCCGCACCGCCGCCGATACCAACGTCTGTGAGTTCGTATACTGCGCGCACCTTAGTTCTTGCACTGCCTACCTTAGCAGCTGCGTTTTGAAGCATATATGTAAGGTTTGCATCCGCTCCTGCACCTACTCTATTTAGAGTCATGGTCTGGGTGTATTCAAGACCAGATAGCATGTATGTGAGAATTGCATGATCTCCGTTTCCAACGTTTTCTAGCGTTACCGTTGGAATGTATGTGTTTTGAAGCATTCCCATAAGGGATCCATTGTTGCCATTACCCATGTTTTTCAAGGTAATCTGTGCGCTTGTTGCATTTGCTGCAGTGTCAGTAAATGCTCCTCTAAACATGTTATTTAGCTGAATGCCTTCTGCATTAAATATGCCAGTGTCTGTGCCTGTTTCATCTACAAAGCCTACAAGGGTTACATCTACAAGTGACTCACAGTTTGTAAACATGCCTCCAGCATCTGTCACATTTGTAGTTAAGAGATTGTTTGGAAGCACACAACCTGTAACTGGCGTTTGCTCTAGGGCACCTGCTACACCATTTGGATAGTCATCCCAAGTGGTAGGAGCAGATACGGATACCTTGGTTAAGGCTTTGTCCTCTGCAAACATCTGATGCATTGATGTTGTGCCCTCAGTAGTGATAAGTCCTCTCATATCAAAGCTTGTTACAAACTCACACCCATAGAACATGTTTTCGAGTGACCCATGAGCCTCAACGCCTGGAAGGATGATCACTTTGTTGTACATCAAAAACTCTTGTTTATCAGTACCACCAATTGGAGTCCACTCTGGGAAGGGTTGTTCTTGAGTGTTATCAGCAAGAACGTGAATCTGTGAGTCCCAATCCCTCATGAGACCCCATTTTCTGTCTGATGGATAAATGACAAGCGTTCCGTTTCCTGGGTTTACTTCATCTTCATAGATGTTCCAAGAAACACTTGTGCCGTCATAAGTCTCACCTTTGTAGGTGCCGGTATACCCAATGGTGCCACCAATGGATGAATCCACTGTCTCAAGACCTTCTGCAATTGAGATATTAAAGTACTGACGTGTTGACCAAATACCGGTGTTTGCGAGTGCTTCTTGGTTACGGATGCGGATTGTGCCTTTGTATTCGGCTGTGATATTTCCATCATCATCGCGAAGGCGTGGGCATTCCATAAGGTAATTTACGGTTGACGGTCCGCCATATACATACACATCGCACTGAAGGATGTCAGTAGGTTCAGCTGTTGCACCATTTCTTGTCCAGAAGAAACCATTTATTACCTTTTGGAAAGAAGGACCGATTGTAATCTTAGCCCCTGTCTCAGGAGCAGGTTCATCTGGGTTAGTCTCATCAGGTGTTGTGGCCTCAGTTTGAAGCGCTGTGCAATCCTTGAAGAGATAAAGCATAGCGGTAGGAGAGCCATCACCTGATACGTATTGACCTGCAATAGAGCCAGAACCAATGCCATAGAAGTTAACATTCTTTAGGATTGTGCATCCACTAAACATATATGTCATGTTCGATGCGTTTCCAATGGATGGATCATCCGGGTTCGATATCTCAAAGATCGCATCCGTTAGAGCCGTATCGTTTTCAAACATATGAGCAAGAGATGTACCAGGGGCAGTATTTGTAATGAAGTCAATGGTTTCGAACTTCGTAAGGGACGTACACTCTGCAAACATGTAGTCACAAGTAGACACAACTGAGAGATCCCAGTTTCTAGGAAGAGTTACACAGTAGTTAATAATAGGCTCTTCTACTACACCTTCTGATGCATTGCCTTCAACTTCATTTGTTTCAGTGCCTGTTGTTGTGTTGTCCTCTGCAGTTGTGTTGTCCTCAGTTGTGTTTCCTGTTGTGTTGTCCTCTACAGTTGTGTTGTCCTCTGCATTTCCTGCGTTTTCTGAGAGTGAAGTATTACTGTCAGCCTCATCATCTGATGAGTTCCCACCTTCTTCGGTTGACGAGTTTCCAATGCCACTATCGACTTCTTCACCACTAATATTTGGTGTGTCATAGCCTGCAAGCTTTACAGCCTTACATCCGTAGAACATATGAGATGTAGATGTTGCAATACCAGATGTTACTGCAAGGCCAGGAAGGCCAGATATATCAAAGTTAGGCATCATGTTAGGAGTGTTCGTTACATCCTGTGCTGCAAACATGTAAGCCGCAGTAGATATAGGGGACAGATCCTCTTTTGTTGCTGCAATTAAGACCTCAGAACACTCATCTAGTGTTTGTGCTTTAAATGAGTCATAGAACATATAACTCATGTTTGCGTTTCCGCCAACTCCTGCATCTATGATCTCAAAGCTAACCCAGGTATTTTGAGGATACAACGTATCATCATCTGCAACTACATTTCTGAACATGTAGCGAAGGTCAGCTCCTTGACCAGAGGCTACACCATCTAGCTTTACACGGGTTAAGGCTGAGCAATTACTAAACATGTATCTAAAGTCACAAGTGGCTCCTGTTGCTGACTTTAGCATCTCAACTCGTCTTAGATGCGTTGCACTATCTGTCATATAGCGGAAGTTAACGCTTGCACCCTTTGCAAAGTTGTTAAGTGTAAGCTTTGAATCAGCAGTGTCATTTATGTCTTCATTTGTAAAGGATGACATAAACATATAAGAGGCATTAAGAGATGCTTTGTTAAAGCCTGTAAGATCAACTTGTTCAAGGGCAGGACATCCAGCAAATGCGTATGACGTACTACTTACAAGGCTTGTATCTATCGTATCTGGCAGATACACACCAGTTTGCCAAGTGTCATATACATCTTTTTTGTTAGTAACGTGTGTGATCTTTGGGCAGTCTCTAAACATCTGATACATTGACGTGTTTTCAGAAGAAAGAGAACCAGAACCTGTTCTTGTAACTTCAAGACCAGTAAGATCAGCGTCCGTTAGAGCTTCATTTCCCCAGAACATATGATCAAGGTTACCAGAGGCTCGAACAGTACCTATGATTACTACTTCTTGGATGCGATATCCATAGTTTGAGAACTGGTTCCATGGAGCATAGGAATTCTCTCCGATACCTGCTTTGCTTCCCAAAGAACGCATGTATCCCCAAACGCCATCTGTTGCATAAAGTACAAGTCTAACTGTTCCATCTGTATCTTCTCTTACACCCCAACCAACAGATGTTCCTGAGTCAGATACGTTAGTAGAAGGAGCAGTTGGTGTTTGATAAGTGGAAGTAACTCCAACGTACCCACCTTCTAGAAGATCACCATATGATGCACCAAGGATTGTGCCGTTAATCGCAAGAGAATAGTAATCACGAAGGATCCAGACAGATCTACGTGCTATTGCAGTTGAGTTTACAAGGTTAACTGTACCAAAGTATGTAAAGCCTTCCATGTTTGGACAGTTAAGCAAATATGTATTAGATGAAGGACCGCCTGTAACTTCAAGGTCAGCCTGCAGACAATACTCAGGTGCATTGTAAATGGACGTTCTTGACCACATAAAGCCATTTACTAGCTTTGTCATGCCCGGACCTATGATGATCTTAGGTCTCTGATCAACTGGTAGGTCATCTGCTGGCTTTGTTGTGAGTTTAGTACATCCATAGAACATTCGCTTAAAGCCATTGGTATCCCCTGTACCTAGATATCCCCAAGCACCATCTTTGTCCCACTGACCTGCAACAGAACCGTTTCCAAAAGCTGTAAAGTCAATGTAGTTTAGCTTCTCACATGAATAGAACATCTCTTCCATGTTGTTAGAAGATCCAACACTTGTAGATCCGCTAAACGTTACAGAGGTTAGGTTATCGCAGTCATAGAACATACGATACGTATTTACAGAGCTTCTGATACACCAGTTTTGAAGCTCCACAGTCTCTAGGTATTTGCATCCACGGAATGCATACTTCATATCACTCACAGATGTTGTCATCCATGATGGGTCAAAGATGAGACCCTGGCCTGCTTCACCTGATGGGAGCGTTGTTCCATGGGCATATGAGCGAATGTAATGCACACTATCTAGATCTTCAAATGCATGCTGTAGTGATAAGTCACGCAAGTTATATGTGCCGTTTGAATCTCCTATTGCAGGAAGTCCACGGAGGTCAATGTTTGGAAGATAGTTTTGAACGCCACTGTTGTAGTTTCCGTTGTTTGAGCTATCACCAATGTAGTAAGTTACATCAGTTCCTGATCTCCATGACCATGGAATAGTGTATACCTCTCGAGGCGCGGTATAACTAGGACTACTTACAGTGCTTATTGAGAAGTTCGAGTTGTAGGAGAACATATTAGACATAGATGTGGTGTTTCCACGAGAGCTCGTATATGCCCAGGAAAGCTTCGAATTAGCTCCAATGTTAGATGCACGGAATGCTTGGAAGAACATATTTGCCATGTTCGAATAATTCTTACCAACATTTGTGAGTGTCCAGTTAAGTGTTGAGCCATTTGGTAAATATGAATTATTTGATACAGCATTTTGGAACATCCAAGACATGTCTGCATATGAACCAGAGCCCACAGTATTGAAATTAGCTGTTGTTATGCCATAGCAATTCACAAACATATAGTTCATTGCAGCATAGGAGTTAGTGCCAACATTGGTCATGTTTAGCGTCTTTATAGAATAGCAATCTGTAAACATATAACGCATGTTGAAGTAGGCACCTGTACCAACATTATTAAGCGTTACAGTTGCTAGTTGGTTGCCCCTAAAAGCATTACTGAACATATAGGAGAAGTTATAAGTATATGGATAATCCCAAGTCCAAGTGTTTCCACTATTATGCATATAGTAATACATTGTGGTTCCGGCTGGACGATACCCTTGCGATTGATTTGCCGTTCCACAGTTATCCATCGTTAATGTCGTAATATTATTTGACCCAGAAGCAAAATACTGGAACCTTTGCATGTAGCCGTTTCCAACATAATCTAGATCCATTGTCTTTATATTGGAACATGAATTAAAGGCGTAGTTATACCATCCATAGTTTCCATTAAAACAGTTATTTAGATAAACGCTGTTTAGTTTAGGACAGTTATAAAACATTTCTTGTGCATTAAAGCCCCAGTAAAGGGTGGAATTACTAGTTCCATTGGATGCAAAGTTTGAACCGCTTCTATTGAACTGCCCACTAAATCTTACAAGTTCAAGTCCTGGGCAGTTATAGAACATGTACATTGTTGTAATTACATTGCCAGTGTTAAAACTTGAAGGCAAAAGCACGCCACCCTTAGACTCATTTGCCTCAGATGAGTCTTGGGAAATACCTCCTGTAAGTGCTTTGCACTCACGGAACATATTGTCCATACCAATACAGTAATCAGTTCTAAGGTTTTGCATATTTGCAAACTTGAGATTCGAACAACCATAGAACATATACGACATGTGGTATCCCGCATATACCACATTCGAGAAGTTAACCTTCGTAAACGTTGGAGTGGTTCCTGTAGCAGTTATTGTCCAAGGTGCACAATCAGAAGTGGTATTTCCAAAATTACGCATACGCTGGTTAGAGCCGTTGCCCGTAATTGTTAATGTGTCTCCACTAATTGTTGCTGTTACAGAATATCCACTAGCGCCTATCTGCCATGAGGAAGATGTGCCAGGGTTTCCGCCATAGTAGCCACGGTTAGTCCAAACATATTGGTAACTTCCTGAATACACCATGTTCGACGAGTTATACGAGTACTGATACCGCGTTCCGTCGATGACAGTATTCGGACAGATCATTAGGTATTCTTGATTCGAGACACCGTTATTTACGCTTATATATGTATTAGCAGCCATCATGTACGCTGGCGGACTTACTGTATCTGATCTATACCAGAAAAAGCCGTTCAGTACTTTTGTAAAGTTTGGACCCAAGTAGACATAGCACTTCGTGGGACTATTAGAACTGCCTGTAGAGTTTGCCACTACAACAGATGACCCACGAAACATGTCATACATTCCACTGCTGCTACCCAAGGAATAGTAAGAGCCACTAACGCTTGAATTGTTTAAACCTCGCATATCAAGGTTTGTCAGGCTTCGACAATTATAAAACATAGAACCCATGTTATATATCTGTATGTTATAGCCACTTCTAAACGTACATGAAGTCATAGACGTACATCCAGAAAACATCCTGGAGGCATATCCCCATCGTTCAGACACATTGCCTGAATCAAATGTTTGAAGACTAGAGCATCCAGAAAACATGGAGCTTACTTCATAGAAGTTTCTATATCCAATCGAACTTTGCATATTAAACGATGTAAGGGATGAGCAATTTGAAAACATGCTGCTTGCAGTAATCTGATAACTTGTGGATATGCTAGGAATAGATACAGATGTCAACTTTGAACATCCATTAAACCAACTATTAAATCCATCATCATAAGTATCATCCATTCTGCCACCACTTAACCATTGATGGAAATAAATGGTTGACTTAAGAGTTATATAACCGTTTGCACCAGAGGAGCCTTGACGTACGCCCGTAATACTTGAGCAACCGCTGAACATTGAAGATTGTGATGTGTAACTTCCCCAATTGCCGCTGTACAGCCAAGGCCAATTATTACCATCATAAGCGCCCGTATACCATTGAGGCATGTTCCAGCAGTCTATACGAGTAGCCTTTGAGCAATTTTGAAAGCTTCCTGTTCCAAAATACATCGACCCGCCATTGTTCCAAGTAATGGTGCCAGATGTCAGACTCGATGCAGAACAGGCGTACTGAAGAATGTATTGAGAATAAGCTGAGTTATTAGCGGTGTAATTAAGCGTGTATGAACCGCTTGTTGCATTTGTGTATCCTGATGAGTATCCACAATATCGGAAGCAATATTGTGCTCTTGCATATGAACCCGATGCAAAGTAGTTCGTATAAAGAGATGTCACGCCATAGCAGCCTGTAAACATATAATTACAGTTTACATATGAGCCCGTTCCTACACTGGAAAGACTTAAAGAGTGCACGTAATAACAGTTTTGGAACATGTACTGCAGATTAGTCACGTTATTCTCATTAGTGGAAGAGCTTGACGATTTATTCCATGAACCCCCCGCAGTACCAACGGAGCTCATAGTTACACTCGTAGACACGCTTAGAAGAGACGATGCCGTAAACGAACCAGCAAACATATACTGAGCCTTTACGTATGCGCCATTGAGGCAGTTTGCCATGTTTACAGTCTGCAAACGATCACAGCCTTGGAACATGTATTGCACATCTTGATAAGACCCAGAATATATTGCAGAAGAGGAGTTCCCGATCTGTACATTTGTGATGTAGTTGTTCTCATAGAACATGTATTGCAGATTTATATACGAACCCGTAAATGCATTTTGGATACTTACAGTGCCGCCGGATGCAGAGTTGTTACAGTTGTAGAACATCCAGCTACAATCGATGTATGAAAGCCCTGTGTTCCATCTGGTGGATACACGGCAGCCTGAGTTTATGGTTGTGTTGTTACCAGTCGTAGACTGGTTAGTGTAGAAGCCACGTACTTTTGTATTTGCGAACATGTAATACAAATCAGCGTAGTTTGAAGAAGACGGACTGTAGTTGATGTAGAAGTTTGTCATATCTACATCTTCAAGGTTTGAACACCCATCAAACATATGTCTAAGCTTCGGGTTTGAGTTATTTATATATACCGAATAACTCGTAGATGTCCCGCAGAAAAACTTAACTCTGCTAAATGAGTTTTTATAACCCACACCGTCTGCTGCAACCACTCCTCGCCAGGGAGAGTAGTGTACCTGTGAGTCATCGAATGACCAAAGGTATACGTTTCTGTTATATCCGGCAGACACATTTGGACGGATGATTAAAGTGCCAACGTTACTCGAGTTAGTCCTGATCTCCCAAACAACGGAGTTGTTGTTATAGCCTGAGTTGTTTCCTTCTGATCCGCAGAAGCCAGCTGCTGTAATCGTTCCAAAACCGGATGCTTGAGTTCCAATGATTGACTCCATTTGAGAGTAATCAAGGTTAAGTGCGTAGTTACGCATAGTCCAAATGTCACGCACACGCGAGAGCATGTTTTGTGACTGGATTACGATCTTAGAGTCAAGACGGTAAGTTTTGCCTCCGACAGAGGCGTTCGGTTTAACTATGAGGTAGTTAATGTTAGAAGGACCATCTGTTATCCAGAACTTGGTGGTCGATGCTGCAACATAAGTAGGTGCCACAGAGGCATTATCCCTTGACCAGAAAAGACCATTTAGGATCTTTGTAAAGCCGGCTCCTAGATATATGTTTGCAGCACGGCTTGCAGCTCCACCCGTCTCAGTTGCTATGATAGAGGAGCCCTGGAACATGCGGTGTAAATACGAGTTTACGATGCCGTATGAGTTGTATTCACCTTGCATGGCATCGTTTCTAATGCCTGAAAGGTCAAGCCTATAAAGGCTTGGGCAGTTTGCAAATGCAAATTGTAGGTTAGATGCATACCCTGAATATGTCGTAAACCTTACATCTGTTGCGTTTGCACACCCATCCATAAAGTGGGCCATGTTAACAGCGGATGCATAGTTCATGTAATAAAGATTTGCCGTTGTAAAGCCAGAGCCTGCAAACATATAAGAGCGGTCGGTAGTGGACTGATACCATGCAGCAGTATTTGTAAGTGTTAAGCCATTTGAATGAGACGATGAATACTGCACAGTTGGGATGCGTTCCATATTGGCAAACGCATAAGACATATTTACTGCACCCATTGGACTTTGAATTAAGTTCACGCTAGTAAGACGAGCACAGCCATCCATCATGTGTGCCATAGAGGTTGATCTGTAACTTGTACTTGATTGCCAGGAGCCCGTCCATACAAATGTGCCAGAGGTCAAGTTAGTTGCAGTAAATGCGTTATAGAACATATATGAGTGGTTCGCTGCGTAATATCCTGTGTTTGACTGCAGAGTGAAGCTTGCACTAGTAGTAGTTCCAATATATGCGTTATCGGTACCACCTGAGTTTTCAAACATGTTGGAGAGGTTGGCGTTCTGTCCAGAGCCTACTGTAGTAAGCGTTGCACTTGTGAGTCCCCAGGTATCTAAAAACATGTGGTTAAGATCCGCTTGCGTGTTAGTTCCGACAGATGACATAGTAAGTGTGCGAAGGCGGTGTGCGTCCTGGAACATGTATTTCATGTTTGCGCGGGCACCAGTACCCACAGATGAGAGACTTGCCGTTACATTTACGGATGCAAGAGATGCATCCGTTGCGGACTCTTGGAACATATATCCAAGTTTTGCATCCGCTCCTGTGCCAAAAGAAGATAGCGTTACAGACTTAAGACGCGGACACAATGAGAACATATATTCTGCATCGAGATTTGCACATGTGCCAAAGGAAGAGATATTGATCGTATCTAGTGCGTCACACCCATAAAACATCTTGTTCATAGATGTAGTAGATGCACTTGTAAAGTTTGAGTTGTTCCAATAAAGTCCCGCTGCAATTGCAGGCGTTGCTGCCTCAGAGGTTAAGTTAGTTGATGTGGCAGATTGTCCACTTCTAAT
The DNA here is from genome assembly GCA_964631345.1 of uncultured Eggerthellaceae bacterium. GTDB lineage: Bacteria > Actinomycetota > Coriobacteriia > Coriobacteriales > Eggerthellaceae > MGBC163016. Next base: position 45,883 of record CAZVWE010000005.1, read on the forward strand.
GTTTGGAAGTGCTGTTGCCCCTGAAAACATGCTTGCCATGTTTTGAGTAGATGTGGTCTTTAGGTTTGTAATGTCTGCATTAGTTAGTGCAGAGCATCCATAAAACATTCCTTGAACTGAAGTTCCTGCACTAACTCCAGCATATATACGCAAATTCTTAAATGCGTCGAAATAAGGAATGCCATTTACTGTTGTCATTGAACACCATGGCGCATATGTTGCGTCAGTGAGTCCAAACGAGCGCATGGTAGCAGTTGTTTTTCCTTCAATGTGGTTTGGATATATGAGCATTGTGCCCACGTTTTCAGAATCGCGTCTGATTACCCAAACGACTGATCTTCCATCCAGTCCATCGGACGGATCTCCTATAAAGCCACCAGCGTATATTTCGCCAAAGCCTTTGCCTGTGGTTCCAAAAACTGTATCCATGCGAGAATAATTTAGTTGGTTAGTGTAGTTTCTACCAACCCACACACTCGCTGCTAAAAAGCCGTTTAGATCACAGAATGATATTGTGCCTTCAAAGTTAAATACATCTTCTTGTGTTAAGGCTACATTAGGGCGCCACATGAGGTTGTCCGCCGCCTGAGGTCCTCCATATACAAGCACTTCAGTATCTTCTGCGACAAGATAAAGTGGGCGCGTAGTAGGTGTTTCTCTTTCCCAGAAAAAGCCGTCAATTACTTTCTTAAAGCCAGATCCTATTGTGATAGTAGGAGATTTACCCTCAGCTTTCGGATTAGTCTTTCCGTTTTCAGAGACTATTGGGGCAAAGCCCGGGTTAGTGTCTGTTTGTGCAAAAAGATATGCCATGCCTGAGTAGTTTGGCCCATACGCTGAAGTGGATCCGCGAAGGGCAGAAGTTCCTACCCCTCTAAGGTTTACGTGTGTAAGCTCAGGACATCCCGCAAACGCATACTGCATGGAAGATGCACTCGGTTCATTTTTACCGAGAGGCGTCCATTTAGTTGTTTCGTTTCTATCTGTAATGGATACATCAGTTAGGGCCGGGCAATCCATAGCAAACTGATTCATCTGCAGATCGCGCACATTACAGATGTTTTCGAGTGTAATAGTTGTAAGTGAGAGCGACCCTCTAAACATAGCTTGCACAGAACTTGTCTGTGACATATCAAAGCCGCTTGTGCGTGTAGATGTTATGGCCGGAAGTGAAACGGCACCTGCGGCCGGTGCGGTCGTTGTATTAGCCACACTTGTGATATGAGTTGTGTCTTGGAACATGTTTGCAACGGATTTTGGAGCATGTGGAAGACCACGGAGGTCAGCACGCGTCACTCCTGATCCATTAAACATAGATGCCATGCCGGTAGATCTTTTATAGGTGGCTGCATCATACATAGATGATCCGGACTCACTTATATTTATTGATACAGTTGCAGTATTTAAGGAAGGGGCTGCAAACGCGTAATAAAACATTGATGCGAAGTTAGCACCACCGACCCCTACATTTCTAAGTGTGAAAGACATATCCGCAGGAGACGGTAGATAGTCATCCTCATATCCTCCAGTGAACTGGAACATGTTAGATAGATTTGCGCCATCTCCTGTGGCTACATTAGTGAGTGTGGCTAAACGCAAAGAATACGTATACGAAAAAGCGTTTGACATGTTAACACCAGAAGGTGCACCCGTAGCACCCACATCTTGAAGTGTTAAGCGACGCAAATACTTTGCGTTTTGCGCAAATCCAGTAAACGATGTGTTATCCGCGTTTCCTACATTATTTAATATAAGTTCAGACTCTGTATCTGCATTTACATCCACGCTTGCAAATGAGTTATAAAACATCTGATCAAACTTAGTAGATGCGGCATTGCCTACGTTATAAATACTTGCACTTACAAGATTTGGACATTCTGCAAATGCACTACTTAAGTCCGCCCCGCCATTTGTGCGTGTAAAGTGTCCACGCATGTTCACAGTCTTTAAGGATGTGCATCCATAAAACATGCGGCTTGCAGTGGTAACAGATGTTGTATTCCACCCAACATGTGCGTCAGCATTCACTGTATTTGTAATAGATACACCCTCTGCAATTGTTGTAGAGGAGTCAAGGCTAACAGATGCTTGAGTGGTAACGGAAGGAATAGATGTTGCACCATAGAACATGTTTGACATGTTTGTGGTTAAGGTTGTGACCTCTAAGTGTGTAAGGTCAATAGATGTGACCTCAGTGCATCCATAAAACATTCCATAAAGGCTAGTGCCGGCTTTGACCCCAGAATATACTTTTGCACGCTCAAACTGATCAGAATATCCTTTGCCTGCAATGAGAGATTCTGAGTTCCAAGGAGCACCCGCATCCATATCCCCGAATGCGCGCATGATACCGGTTTCTGCCCCATCTGGTTTATTTGGATAGATGATTAACGTGGACTGCCCATTTGATGTATTTCTACGTATGGCCCATAAAACACTTTCGCCATTCATGTTGTCGCGGTCCGCGTCACCTATATATCCACCTGCATAGATGCCACCGAATGCAGCTCCAGTGTCACCAAATACATCTTCTAGTTTTGAGTAATCGAGTGCATCTACATAATCACGTGAGATCCATGCCCCTACGCGGCGCAAAGAATCCTTATCACATAAAGATATCTTTCCTTCAAACTTATAAGTGTATGTGCCAAGTTGGGCATCAGGACAAGGCATGAGGTTTGCGATTGTCTCTGGTCCTCCATAGACATTCACGGTGACATTTGCTTGAAGTACGTATTCAGGATCCGATGTGGACGTTACACGTGACCAGAAAAAGCCATTTAGTACCTTTGTAAATTTAGGCCCAATAGATATTGATATGGCGTCAGTGCCCGATGCAGCACCGCGTGCAGTTACAAGTTTGGTAGCGCCTGTAAACATCCTATACATAAATGTATAGCCCTCACCAAATGATGAGTAGTTACCTGTCACGTTTTGAGTACCAATGCCTGTGAGGTCTAGGTTTGCAAGCGCTGCGCAATTCTCAAACATATAGCGCATATCTTGTGCAGAACCTATGAGTGCAGTGTCTGTTGCCGTAAGTGCACAATTGATGAGCTTTGTGCACCCAGAAAACATGTAAGACATGTCAACTCTCTGCTGCCTGCAGACATCTTGCATAGAAAAGTCAGTGAGTGCTGTGCATCCTGCAAACATATGAGATGTACTTGTCACACTTGATAGATTCCAGTTTGTGGGAAGTACCATGTTCCCAGCGCCTTCAGTTGGTGCTGTATCTGATTGAGTGACTTTAACCAAAGCTGTGCAGTTTTCAAACATTGCGTATAAAGAGGCAGATGTTTGCGGAAGACCGCGAAGGTCAAATGTGTTAATTCGTGCGACCCCTGAGAACATATACGCATTTGCAGTGGATGCAGACGTTGTAGTATCAGCAGAGGTTAGGAAGGCGATTGAACCTGAACGGATATTTGAGGCCGTAAATGTGTCTTTAAACATATAAGACATATTTGCGCTTTTAATAGCAGTATCTGTAAATTTGAAAGCAGGAGTAGAAGTATCTCCTGGCATATAACTTGAATTAGTGCCAGGGCCTTTTTCGAAACATGATGTGAAATTGGCGCCTGCAGATGTGCCCACGCGAGTTAGGGTGGCGATGGTGAGACCCTGGGCCTCAGAGAACGCATACGAGAGGTTCGGGTTGGTGTTCGTGGCAACATCGGTTAGATTGATCACATGCAGAGCTTGTGCTTTATAAGCTAAGTAGCTGAGATTTGCGCCTGCGCCTTTGCCAAAATCAGTAAGGGTTAGGGTGTTTCTAACGCTTCCTGATTTAACCATGAATGATTCTGAGAACATATATGAAAGATCTGCACGCGAGCCATTTCCGAAGTTTGTAAGTGAAACATTACGGAGAGCACGTGAGTGTGCAAACATATATGAAAGGTTCTCGGACGTAATTGGCGTTGTGGTAGGACCTGTAATTTCTACAGACTGAAGGGCTGCGCAGTTGTAGAACATATAAGAGGTGTTTGCTAATTTGGATGTATTCCAAGTCTTGCCAAAAGCAAGGCGAACACCTGATGTTGCGTTAGATGCTGTTGTAGGCATGTTGGTCTTATCGGATGAACCTACAACGTTTACGATCTTTGAGCAACCACTGAACATAGCGTATGCATTGGTGGTTGTGGTGGTTACTTCCATGTTCGTGAGGTCTGCATTAACAAGGCTTGTGCAGTCTTTGAACATACCTTGTAAGCTAGCACCTGCTGTTACGTTTGGATAAACGATTGCACGGTTAAATGCATCGGCATATCCGATGGAGTCCACTGAAGCAGGAGCTGCCCAAGGAGCTGGCTCTGCATCTGAGAATGAACGCATGCGGCCAGATGTAATTCCGTCCACTGTGTTTGGATAAATAAGTAGGACACCTGTTCCCGCAGTGGTTCCGCTTCTACGGATACACCAAATAACAGATTGTCCGCGGTTTTGACCACGGTCGCCTACATAGCCACCAGCTAGGATGTTTCCAAAGAATGCGCCAGTGTCACCAAAGGCATCAGCAACCTGTGAGTAATCAAGTAGGTGCAGGTATCCGCGAGATCCCCAAACGTCAGCATTTAGCAGAGCGTTTTTGTTCTGCAGATAGATCTTTCCTTCATATTTGTATGTTGAAGGACCAATTGCAATTGATGGACATTGCATGAGGTTGTCATCTGTTGATGGACCGCCTTCTACATGTACGAAGGTGAACTTAGCCAGTACGTAATCTGGGTCAGCAGTAATGGATGAACGATTCCAGAAGAAGCCGTTGATGATCTTTGTGAATCCTTCGCCTACATAAATGTGAGCGGCGCTAGTGGAAGAAGTTGCACCTGTAGCAGCAGTACCAGTTTTGGTTGTAAGTCTGTCACAACCATAGAACATACGGTACATATAAGAGTTGTTTGAACCGTAAGAATCGGCATTGCCCTGAGTTGTTCCAGAGCCAATTCCTGTGATATCAACAACTTTAAGCAGTGTGCAGTTTTGGAACATGAAGCGCAGGTCGCCCGCAGATGCAGCATTTGTAGCTGATGTTGCATCAAGCATAAGATGGGTTAGCTTTACGTCACCCGCAAACATATAAGACATATTTACGCCGGAAGAACGGCAGATGTCAGAAATAGCGACATACTGCATGGATGTCATGTTTGCGAACATGCCTTCCATGCTAAGAATGCGAGATGTGTTCCAGGTGTCAGGTAAGAACACACGATTGCCTGCGTTGATATTCTGACCGTGGATGTTTGCTGGAGGTGTAGTTTTCGTAACGCGACCAATGCGGATACATCCGTCAAACATATGTGCAGTTGAACGGTTGCCCGTTGTGCCAATTCCAGGCAAGCCTGCAAGATCCATAGCCTTCACGTTCTTTGCGTTATAGAACATGTAAGACATATCAGCTGCATCTACAACCTTGGAGTAATCGGTTGTGGTGATGTTAATGGTTAACATCTTGCCTGTGCTTGCACCATATTGATCAGCAGAATAAGCGTTCCTGAACAGGTCAGTTAATACTGCGTTTCCACCGATTCCAAGATTAACAAGATTGATCTGGAAATTCGGGCTGCTGCTAGAAAGCGATGGATGCGACACTGAAGTTGACGCACCAACATTTGAGAACATGCCTGTTAGGTTTGCCCCATTGCCACGACCGATATCGGTTCCCTTGATTGATGACAGGGCATAGCAGTTTGCAAACATGTAAGAGAGGTTTGCGTTTCTGCCTGTACCAACACTGGTCATGTCAGTAATGGTGCCTAAGAACGTTGCATCATAGAACATGTAGGACAGGTCAGCATTGTCACCAGTACCAACAGTGTTCATTGTTAGCGTACGCAATGTACGGTTTGTTGGGCTGAATGAATTGTTGGCGAAATAGTTGAACTTACTACCACGACCTGTACCAAATGTAGACAGGGACATACTTGTTATGTTCGGGCATTCCGCAAACATATACTGCATGTCAGTTGTGGTGCTTCCACCTGCTGCAAAATTAGAGATGTTTACGCTTGTGAGTGCTGTGCATCCATAGAACATGTAAGACGCGTTGTTCACAGAATTGGTATTCCACTTTGAAGTGTTGCCAATTGTGAGACCTGCTGCTGGACGAGTTGTTGGCTCAGTTGTTTCACCAACAGCAATCTTTTGCAGCGATGTGCAATCGCGGAACATGTTTGCCATGTTCTTGGTTTGCGTAGTAATTGCCAGGTTTGTAAGGTCTGCGTTCTTCAGCTTAGACATGCCTTGGAAGAGACCCATCACACTTTGACCTGCGTTTACACCAGGATAGACTTTGATCTGATCAATTTCATCCTTATAGCCGCCAAGCCAAGGTGCGATGACTGATTCAGTGAACGAATAAAGCGTGCCAGAGCGAGCTGTTGGATAGATTACCAACGTTGTTACCGCACTAGAGCCGGAGCCGGTTCTACGAATTGTGAACATGACAGAATTAGAGAAGGTTGTTGTGGATGATGTTCCGCAACGACCACCTGTAATAATTCCACCGTATTCACTTCCGGTGTCGCCAAATTCGTTTTCAATAACAGTTGGGTAAACCTGATATTGACGCTGAATCCAGTAGTTCTCGTTTGAATAAGCAGCCAGATCCATTAGATCAACGCTGCCCTCATAGACGAAGGACTTCTCAACATTTTCAGTTGAAGCGTTGTTTACAGTTGTGTTTGGACGACGCATCATCCAGTCAATGTTGGAAGGGCCACCATATACCTGAACGCCTGCAGAGATTACATACTGAGGTGCTTCGTCAATGACGTCTCTGTTCCAGAAGAAGCCGTTTAAGACTTTCTCCCAATATTCACCAATAATGATGCGAGTGTCAGGGTTCTCAATGATTTGAGTACAGCCGTCAAACATCTTAGCCATACCGGTTTGAGCTTCGCCGAACGATGTCCAACGACCTGGCATAGATTCGCCAGTACCAAGGCCACGCATGTCAACATTTGTAAGTGCTGCGCATCCGCTATACATATAGCGCATGTTGTTCACAGAGCCGATTGACTGGCCATTTGCTGAGAATGTGACAGTTTCAAGGCTGGAGTCACCCTTGAAGAAGTTGGCCATGCTGGCGTTGGTGCCTGTGCCAATGTTCTTCTCGCTGAAGCTGGTGAGATTTGTACAACCTGCGAACAAACCCTCGAGTGAAGGTGTTGTTGAGAAATCAAGACCAGCAAGGTCACTTGGTTCAACTGTGGTTAGGCCTGTTAGGTTTGCAAACAGGTAAGAGTTACCAAGCGGCTCGATTGGAGAGAGCTGGATTTGTTTATCACCTAATACCTTGATGCGATTAATGATCTCAGGATTTGGCAGATTGTGTGGCTGGAGCCATGGAGCTGCAAGGTCAGGCATGTCAGTTGGATTGCCTGTTTGAGTTGCAACTACTGGATCTCCACCGAAGTCGTTCGGATAGATTACAAGTGTTGTAACGCCATCCTCATTTTCACGGAGTTCCCAAGTAACGCCATCCCAGCTGCCGCCAACTGCGTCAGTGTAGGGATTGCCGACTAGCTCGCCATAAACCTCAAGCAGAGCTGCATCGATGTTGACTCCGTCGCCCTCAAGAGCTTCTGGATTGTTCAAGAGTTCTTCAGCTGCCGCACGTTCGGCATTGGCCGTTTCATCAGTTGCCGCATCTTCTTCTGGAGTTACCGCTGCTACCTTTGCAGGGCCAACATTTACAGAACGAGTTGCTGAAGCGAGCGGACGACCTGAAAGGTTGCGAGTGACTGTTACGTCGGATTCGCCTTCCTCATAGGCGCGAACAGTACCAACAGTTGTGACCGAGAGGTCAGATGCTGGATATGAGTAGAGGGTAGTGATGCCAGCCTCGTCGAGAACTTGCTGCTGCTCGGCAAGCTTGTTTTCCAAGCGCTCGGTTGCAGCAGAGACCTCCATGCCACCTTCGCCTTCATCTTGTGCGGCTTGGTCACCCTCAGATGAATTTGTAGCTTGCGATGCACCTGTTGTGGTGTCGGTTGACATCGGAGTTGGAGTTGAGCTTGTGGCGTTTTCCGCATAGAGCGACGCGGTTTCGCCAACTGAAAGCTCAAGAGTGCTTTCCGGGAGGTCAATTCCGTAACTTAATATATGTATATTTTGCACGGGAAGGCCTTGTGCGGACTTCCATGCGGACTCGTCAACGTTTTGCTCAGGCACGAGAATGTTAACGCCTGTGCATCCCTGAAGTGCAGTTTCAGCCACGGTTGTAACCTGACCAGATGCAATAATGCGCTCAAGGTTTTCGCAATTTGCGAACGCTTCGCCACCAATAGCAGTAACGGATGCTGGCAGCCAGATTTGGGTAAAGCCGGTTTCAGCAAACGCGCGGTAGTTGATGGTGCGCAAGCTTGAACCCATTGACATAGATGTAAGGTGAGAGCAGCCTTCAAAAGCAGACTCACCGATGGAGCGCAGACCTTGCGGAATGGTGACTTCCTCAAGTGCAGTTTGGCCAGCGAATGCGCGGCGTGCGATGCTGGAAACCGGATATGTTACGCCTTCAACCTCAGCAGATGCTGGGATAACAAGTGTGGCCGCAAAGGTTGCACGACCTGACCAGCTGACTTCGAGGGTCATATCAGGGAGCAGAGTATACGCAAGACCCGCTGTTGCGATTGTAGCTTCAGGGGTTTCGCCTGGACGAGTGAGCTCGGTTGTGCCGTTCAGCTGTCCTGAGCCTTCGCCTTCCTCAGGTGTTTCAGTTGTGCCGGCTTCGCCTGTTGTTGCGAAGTTTGTAAAGCCAGCCTCACGCCAAGGAGCTTGGGCTTCTTCAAGGAGTACTGCTAGTTCGTCTTCTGATGCGTCAGGATTGTTGACAGCAGGATTTTGAAGAACGACTGTTGCAGCTTCAATGGTATCGTCTGCGAAAGCGCCTGGGATGTTTTGGATCTCTTCCTCTTCGCCATCTGAATTCTCAACTGTGATGAACTCAGGAGCAGCGATGGATTCGATGCTTGCCATTGAGACGATCGACTTGAGTTTGGTTTGCGCAGATGCAACAAATGCGCCTGCATCAATTGTTGTAATGTCGATGCGCTGATCGCCCGATGGAGTTGGAGCGGTCTCAGGAATGACAGTTGCGTCGCCCGATTTGGCTGCACGCCATACGACAGCTGCTGTTGTTGGATTAGCTGATGGAGGCTCAGCGATCATACGGAAGAGAAGGTCGCCTTCTGAAGTGAAGGTTGAATTTGCGCTTGAGACGTCAAATCCCGCGAGGCCTTTTGCATACACAATGCTTTCCGACATAATTGATGTTGTCTCTTCAGGGATTACGACCGTTTCCATATTAGCCGGTGTAAATACGAGCTCGGTGTAGTCCTTGCTGAAGATCGATCCCATGTAGGATGCGAAGTCTTCGGATGTTCCGTCAACCTCAATGTACTCAAGGTTGTCGAAGCAACCGAGTGCGTCAACATCTATATATGTGATTGTCTTCGAGATGAAGATCTCGGTGATTTCAGAGTTAACAGCACCTGTCATTCCCATAGCACCAGCGCCGTTGCCAATAACTGTAAGTTCGCGATCCTCATCGGTTGCGTCAACCTCAGCTGCGATTTGAGCTTGGAGAGCTGCGCGCTCACCGAGTGCAACGACGTCATAGATGACATCATTGTTGGTGACAGTCTCAGGGATTGTGATTGATTCCAATCCACCCGTTGATTGAGTGATGCCGATGATGCCAGCTTGCGGATTGATGCCTTTCTCCTGCGCCTGATCCGGAGTGACCACCATCATATATATGAGTCCGCCGGATTCGAAGACATCGTCGTCAGCTGTGATCGGGACAGTGCCCGTTGTTGAAGCTGAGCCAGGATCAACTAGGCGCTCTTGAATGTTGAGCATCTCCACACCATTGCGGTTGGTAGGAGTGCCTTGGGTTGCCTCATTAGGAGTGGTGCTTGGCGAGCCCTGAGTTGCGCTTGTGTCTAGCGGCACTGACTCACTAAGGATTTCAGGTGTGTTGGATGCTAGAGCGGTGCCAACACCTGTAAGAGTCATTGCGGCAGCAAGAGCTGCGGCGACTGCTGAGCGCATAACCACACGGAATGGAGTGTGCTTGCGTGCGGATTTGGTTGATTTGGTTGAGTGCGCGGATTTCACGACCTTCGCAGACTTTGCGGCCTTGGTTGGGTGCGCAGACTTCGCGAGCTTTGCTGATTTCACGCACTTGATTGATTGTTTCGATTGCTCAGAAGATTCGGTTGAAGCGTTTGTTGCGATTGCATCAGTTGCTTCAACTGCGACGGGGAGAGTTGCATCGGACTCGACTGCGGATTCGAGCACGACAGAAGTTACGGCCTTGACGGTCGTATCATTGGCAATTGTTTTCGCCTCGGATGCATTGTTTGCTATTTCTTCGATGGCATCCTCGGCTGTATCCTCTGTGACCTTCGTCACTGGTTTCTCATAAAGGAACTGTCTTGCATGGGCAAACGGCGCGCGGCTTTGCGGCCTTGCCTCTGCTGAAACAGCCTTTTCTGTCGTGGTGCATGTAGTACAAGACGTGGATGCACCTTTGTTGATTGCATGCTTTGCTTTCGAGAGTTTGGCGATAAGGCTTGCGCGGTGCGCTTTCAAGCCTTTGCCTGGGTTCTCAAAACCCGAGGTTTCAATGTGACTCATGTCGATCCTAATCTTCCCCGTCGGATTGGGACCTCACGGGCGATCCGCATCGCCTAAGTCCGAATCCTCCTTACAGCTACTGGTGTTTCCCATCACCAGCGTGGTGAACCAGTGCGTTTATACGTTGCGCGCGTTGCAAGCACCAGATTGATTAGGTTGCTTGCGTAATTGACGCGGTGTAGTTGCGCGATTCGCTGTAAGCGATTCACGACTGACCCACATCTAGCGTCTTATGCGCGCTGCGCGCGTACGCGCGCGTATATACACGCACTTCGCCACGTGTAGCAATACGTACTATAACCTTGGCAAACAGGCATTTCCAATGGATAAAAAGTGCCCAAATTGTGGTGGTTTTATGATGTGCAAAACTTATACGCCTTACAGGGCACTTTTTTGTTCATTTCTACATTGAAAACTACCTGTTCAAAGCATGTTTCACCAGTTCAGGATTTCTGCAAGAATTTTTTTCGCAATGTGTATTTTTCGGTCGAGAATTTGTTAAGAATTTTTCAAAAATCCGTCAAATATCCACAATTTTTGAACGCCGATTTTTAATTTCGTGCAAATTCGAGCGGTATTTGGCTTTTCTGGTGTTTTCCTCGTTTTGTTGATTTTTGTTCTTACGGAAGTCTTTTTTGGGTTGATATTGACTCTATTTTTTCTCTTTTGAATTTTGGTATGATTTTTAGTAGTTATTTTATTATAATCATGTTTATATAAATAATTACCTTACTGAACTGGATGTTTATTGTTTATAGGTCGCAAAAATGAACTTTTTGCTCTTGAAGAGCAATTTTTGACTGAAAATTTAACTTTTTCGGTAATTTTTGGACACTCAAGAGTTGGAAAAACCGTCCTTCTTTCGAAATTTACTGAAGAAAAATCTTGCTTATTTTTTTCTGCTCTGAGACTTACAGACAAAGACAACTTAACCAGATTTGTTTCTGTTGTGAATCAATTTTTTAAAGGAGCTTCTAAAGAAACTGGTCTCGCTCCTAAGAAATCCAACACTCCGAATGACTCAAACGCAAATAGTTCAAACGACAATACCTCAAACGCCGAAACGTCGGTTGCTAAGAAAGACAAATATCTGACTACTTGGAAAGACGTGTTTGCTTACCTAATAAAAATGGCTAGGCGCAAACCATATCTGTTGGTAATAGACGATTTCGAATTTTTGGCTGAAGGTAATGCTGATTTCTTAGATGAGTTTACTTCTGCCATATCTGATGGATTTTCGAAATCAGATGCTTGCATAATGTTGTCATGTTCATCTGACTTTATGCATGACAAAATTCTTCGCAATGTTTGTTTACGCGATGCAATTACTTGTCAAATTGAGGTTCTGCCGTTTGATTATTTAGACGCACACGAAATGACGCCTTGGGCAAGCATTGAGGATGCCTTTCGCTATTACGCTTGCATTGGGGGAATGCCTAGTCGTTTAGCTTTGCTTGATCCAGAGCTTTCGTTCGAGGAAAACATTGCAAGTTTGTATTTTTCTAAATCAGGATTATTGCGACACGAACCCATGAGAATTCTACGAGAAGAGTTACGAGAAACCGCTGTATATAACTCCATTTTGCATGCAATGGGACAAGGCTGTTTGAAGCTAACAGACATCGCCAAGTTTGCTGGACTTGATGTAACAGCTGTTTCGAATTACTTAAAAGCGCTTGAGCATATGGGCATCATCAAGCGTGAAATACCCTTTGGCGAAGATGCGACAAAGTCTCGCAAGGGCATTTATCTGTTTGCCGATCAGTGTTTCGCTTTTTGGTACACCTTTGTATTGGATGACATAGGTAACACAAGGTCAGGCTTACTTCCAGATGAAACAGGTAGTGCGGAACCAGCCTTAATGCTAAGTGATATAGATGGCACAAAATCTGGCTTAACATCACCATCTCTTGATGCATTCCTTGCTAAAGCTTTTAAGCAGGTATGTATTGAAGGAATGCTTAGGGGATCAGAAGAGGATGAACTTCCTCTTACAATTTTCAAGATAGGTTCATGGTGGAAACGCAATCCTAAAACCGGTGAGTATTTTTCGCTAGACATAGCTGCAAAGGCAATCCATGGCAAACGAGTGCTTGTTGGAGACTGCTATTGGGAAGAATCGTTTGACGAGGCCTTAGCGCTTGAGAAGCTGAAAAAGGCTGCGTCTAAACTAGAAGGCCTACGACCTGCAGTTTTTTACCTGTTTACTAGAAAGCCACTTTCAATAGATGATCTTCAGGATTACAAAATTACTGGCGACGAATGCTCAGTCACCCTTGAAGATCTGTACTAAGCCAGTCGATGGCGTTGACAATCTTAATGCCATCATCGTCCCCCAGCCCTATTCTATCCAGGGTAAGAACTAATCGCTTGCCTTCCTTGGAATGCAAGCGGCGAAGAGATTCCATCTCCCGTTTCCGCGTAGCTTCGTCAAGAATCGACGCGCTTACTTGAATGTAAGTAACCTCTCCATCACGTGACGCAACGAAATCAACTTCGACAGTATCGAGTTTACCTACGCGCACTTCATACCCTCGAACAATCAGCTCATTATGTATGATGCCTTCAAGTACGTGCCCATAGTCACTCTTCGGAAAACCTAGGAGCATATTTCGCATTCCAGGATCGGAAGGATAGTATTTCTCAAGTCCCTGCAGGATGTTTCCGCCCTTAAGATCTAAACGCCTAGATCGATAGAAAAGATAGGCATCGACAAGGCCTTGAATATAGCGTTCGATTGTCTCGCCAGATGTCTTCCTGCGGGCGTTCTTCAGTCGTTTCTCCATGCGAGTAATTGAAATTCCCGACCCCGAAGTGTCTGCCAAATATCTTGCGATATCCGAAAAAACAGGCTGGTTGCGCACTTGGATATGCTGGGCAATATCCTTAACAAACACGGTGTCATATATCCCTGCAAGAACTGTCTTGGCAAGCAAATGGTTTGTTCCCTGCTCTACAACAGGAGGCAAGCCCCCGTATTTCATATAACGGGCGAACGCTTCATCACTCGGCACATCATATTCCGCAAAGTCTATGAACTCTTTGAAAGTCAACGGATACACGCGAAGTTCAACATATCGACCCGATAGCAGCGTTGCCAATTGGCTCGAAAGGAGATATGCATTCGAACCTGTGAGATAGATGTCGAAATCATCACGCAATCGAAGGGCATTCACGGCTTTTTCCCATTGTGCGACCAATTGCACCTCGTCAAGCAGAAGATAGAATCTGTTCTCGCTTGACACCGCTAAGGAGACTTGTCTGTCAACTTCATCAAGCAACTTCTCGTAATTGTCGATCTCGAGATATTCGGCAGCCTCGAAATTCATCTCTATGATGTGATCTTGTGGGACACCGCTGTCAAGAAGATGTTGAGAGAAGAGGTTAAGAATGGACGACTTGCCGCAGCGCCTCATTCCTACGAGTACTTTGATGAAATCGGCATCCTTAAAAGCGAGCAACTTATTTAGATATAGGGGCCGGGGCTTAAGTTCCATGGGCTTTCCTCATTGACGATTAGAACTTTTCCAAGTATAACCTGAAAAGTTTGCGTTTATGATGACTTTTACGGTTATAGCCGGAAAAGTTTGTACTTGTATGGACTTTTCTGGTTATATTCGGAAAAGTTTTTCTAGAGCGATTTGCGTACGATGATGGGATTATGTTGGAATCTGGCAACAGGAGCTGGCAACAGAGCCCGGCAAGCAATGCTGTTATCAGAAGATGCTGCGAACAAGAACCGCCATGTTGATAAGTTGTACTGAATTTGGGACATATCGATAAAATGCTATCGCCAATGCAACAAAGCAAGCAATGATTAAGCATGCCGTGGCCACACGCAACACTACTTTTCTAACTGGAGATAAGTAGGTAGATGCAGAAGATGAATCAATGGAATTCGCATCAGGTATTGTTTGAGTTTCTTTATCTTCCTGCTGTACTTTGGGCGTAGTCAAAATATAAATCCCTACAACGCCGAGCAGCGTTAAAGGCATCGCCATGTCTATTTGATAGCGTGGCAAAACTCCTGCCATCAAACCATCGGCTGACGCAACTATTACCACCAACACAAGTGTAGTTATTGCAATCCAGCGAAGTCCCTTCGCACGTCGCGCAAAGAAGGCAAGCGCAAACCAACAAACCGGAGCTATCCAAAGGAGACCTCCAAGCATTGGTTCACTAATCAGATTTCCGTTAAAAACATAACTCAAATTTGTAGCATCAAAAAATGGAAAATATGGTGTCACGTTGGGTAATTGCAACAATAAATAATAAATTCCTGAAAATGCTGCAGGCACCTCATAAGAACGATGTGTCATATCATTTGTGGTGAGATTATAGTTCGCACCAAAATCTAAAGGCGACCCAAATCTGGCAGCGTTATAAGCTCCTAACAGCGAAAATACGATCACGAATGGAAGAAGCGCACAGACTACATAGATAGCTTTGTCAATCTTTTGTACCTTTTTATCCGTTTTCTGCTTGTCCCGTTTTTGGAACACGAATTTACGAGCAGCAGTAATTCCTAACGGCACACATAAAAGCGCATATGCACCGATTTGCGGACGAGCAGCAAAGATCATCGCAAGCAATAACGATCCTGGAACAGCAAGCCAAGGGTGACGATCTGTCTTGAGATAAAGGACAGCTCCCCAAGTCAAACACGCAATTGCAAGCGCATATGTTATTAAATAAATCCCTGGCTGTCGACCAACCCAAATTATCATCGACCCTAAGGGAAGCAAAGCTGCCCCAAGAAGAACTGCCGTTGTAGACGCATTTTTGAATTTTCGACGCGCAATTTCTTGTGCTAAATATACACACCCAATAATGGCTGCCCAAAGACCAATTATGCAGCCAATAGCCGTTGGGAACGCATAGCCTGTAATCAGGTAATAAGGCAAATAGAAAAGTATTACGGGCAGCACGCCATAATAGACATAGTAGTTACCATTAAAGAGCGCAAGATCCCAATAGTCTGACGTATTGCTAAAGTTTCTTCTTGAGGGATCGTATGGATTGTCCAACTCTAACAGCTCTGTTGGTGGAGCTGTTTTTAGAAAGAGTTGACCGTCCGCCATGGCTTCCGCAAGATCGCCATACTGATTTTCCGCTTGATTAAAATGTCGATAATTAAGATTTATAGTTTGCCCTGAAGATTGCCCATCAAGATCAAGGGTGTCACTTGCGTTTGGCCGCATAGTGCCAAGATATTCCGGATTTAAAAGCGCCGGAAGTGCCATTGCGATACAGAGTACGACAGAAGTTACTATGAGTCCTATTTTTGTCGCATGGGTGACTTTGAGCTTTTCTTTTTTAAAGCGACCACGCGCGGTTGTGTGAGCGGGAACAACCTCAAATGCAGAAGTATTTGCAATGCGTCTTTTAGGGTTATAAATCCAGATCAAAAGGCATATTCCAAGAAGAATTCCAACGCGCACCCATGAAAATGTAAATGGAATTGGATTGTTCGCAACAACAGCTGCAATGTTTACTTGACGGTCCTTTTGAGCAGATGTTAATTGCGAAGCCTGAGTGCCGGATTTTTCATTGTCGGAAGCTTCATCACCAGCATTACCAACGCTTTCGCTATCGGATGCTTCATCGTCATCGCTTTCATCATCAGAGCTTGGAACTTCATAGATTGCTGTTAGTTTTATTGCAATCCTTTTCACCTTGCCATAAGTTTGTACATCGAAAACTTTTGGCTGATCAGCAACAGGGATTGCACCGTCAATTTCTGCAAGTTCATAGAATGAAAGCGGTGTTTTATTTACCCCGAGAGTGAACTCATGTGTGCTATAAAAATTACCTTCATCAAAGATTTTGATCTCAAGATTGCAGTTTTTATCAGTGTAAAACTGCAGCGTTGATATATCTATTGGCTCAGGAAGCCCTACGTAATGGGTATCGGTTGGAGAAGTAATTTTTTCAGATAGAACATTTAAATTATAGAGGCTTAAGGGGTTTTCTGGGTTACTGCCTTCTTCGGTAGATTCGGCTGCCTTGATGGCATCGGTGGCTTCAGCAGATTCAGTGGCTGTGGTAGCGCCAGTAGCATCGGTGGCTTCAGCAGATTTGGCATACTCTTTGAGGGTTGAGCCTCCCAGAGGTTTATGCAGCGAACTGCTTTCGCCAAGAACTGCACGACCAAATTCTTTATCAGCATCGGTTGCACTGGTTCCGTGTGTTTCTCCGGTTTGTTTATTCGTCGGAGAAGTTGATTTGACGATACCGTAATTAGAACTATCGATTGTAAGAGTGAATCCTTCAGAAATATTTGTGGGCTCTAAAGATCGCGTGAACCAAAAACCATAGTTTCCAATAGAAATTTCTATGAGCAGGATTGCGAGGATTACAATCATCCATCCGCGCACACTTTGAAGAATCCGCTCTTTTTTGGTCATTTGTCATCCAGTTCGTTTAGCGTGTGTAGATCTTTTGAGGTACGTTTTTCCAGCCAAACCATGAAACGATTGTAAAACAAAAGGGCAAAAATCGCGATAACAGCCAGCACCAAAAACAAGATTACGCTTTCCCAAATTCGGCCTTCTACCAGGCCATTTGCGGCATACGTTGAAACGACAATACCCGGTAAACGGGCGATATTGGTAAGGATTACAAACGTTGAAAACCGCATATCGGAAAGAGGGGTGATGTATGTAAAGACATCTTTTGGCATACCCGGGATCAAAAACAAGATAAAGACAACGATGTTGAACTTGCGCGATTGCTCAAATTTGCGGAACTTATCCATCACACTTGCTGGCACCATTGATTGAACAAAAGGCGCGCCCAGTTTATGTACAAGCATAAAAACAATCGCGCTAGAAATCACACAGCCAATAAATATAAGGAGCGCCCCAATCCAGGGGCCGTAAATTATCCCTGCAGCCATTTGCACAACTTCACCAGGAATAAACGCAACAACGATCTGTAAGAATTGAATTGCCAGTACCACAAATATCCCACCGACACCGGCATCTCGAATATGCTCAATCACGCGATCTAAACCACCCGGTTCCACAAGTTCGGAGAACATCGGCCATGCAAGCCACACAAGAATTGCCATGATGACAAAGAAGGCAATAAGGCCTGCGAATTTAAACTTATTAGCAGCCGAAGAGCCTTTTGAGGAATCAGATGATTTGGAATTGTCGGAAGTATCAACCGATTTGTTGTCGGAAGTACTGGCAGGCTTGTTAGTCGGCGCTTCGGCTGACTTATTGGCCATTTGATGATTGTTTGTCGTCTTCGCCATTTAAACCCTTTTGAAATTCTTCTTTAAACTTCGAAAACATGCCTGTGGTTCGCCCAATTTGACGACCTGTAACGTAGGCGCCTTTATCTATAGCCTCACCTGCTGTTTTTGTCACCTTTTTAACTGTTGGTGCAGACTTTTTCACTACTTTCTTATAGGTTGTTTTTGCTTTCTTGTAAGTGGTTTTTGCCTTATCTGCAACAATAGCTGTTGCTTCGCCAGCAGCTGCAGCAACTCCGCCTTCCACCTTGTTTTGTTTAGCGCAGTCCTCTACAAGAATAGCACCCAGGGATTCGTCGTCTGTTACATCATTAGTCTGATATAGACGAGTACCAATTCCGTGGCGAAAACCCTTAATTTCGTCAGCCGGAATTATGCGCCTTCCCAAAAGAGCATTTGCAGTTGATCCTTGGCTTACTTCAACCTCAATGACTTGACCAGAGTGCGCATCATACTTGACGTTTCCGACCGTTCCCAGCGTGGTTCCATCCTGTGTGACGATTGGCAGACCTTCCCAAAGAATGCAGTCATCAAGCTTTATGCCTAAGGCTTTGCAAGCACCCTTTTCTATGGACTGCGGATTTTGGTCTAGGATTATCTTGCCATCTAACCGATGAAGACCAAGATATGACACGAACGCATCGCTGCGATGGAACATGAGCGCAATGTCTGGACGCCTCACCATATACCCTACGCAACGCAGATCTTTAGGGTGAAATACGGCAGCGCGAATATGCCCCATTTTCTTTAGAACTATATTGTCAGGGATTGTGCCGCTCGAAGTTGAGCTGCTTGACGATGTATTGTCTGACGTTGTGTCGCTTGCAGCCGTGCGGTTGGTGGTTGTGTCTTTTGATGTCGCCTTGTCGTTTTTAACCGACTTGACGTACCAAACTTTTTTCCCTTCAAAATCTTGCGTACTGAGCACAACGGTTGCTTGTTTCACCAGCGAAGGTGTAACACCTGTGTTATCAACTTTGTCTTTATGTGCCGATTTGTTTGTGGTTGCTTTGGACATGCTCTGTACGCATCAATTCTGGTTAGGGGACGTTTGTCTAGTTTTGTCTAGTTTTGTCTAGTTTAATCGATATGGCTTAATCGATATGTCTCTTATAGAAACTGACCCCTGCATATTTGCAGAGGTCAGTTTACGCCAGGCTTATTGATATAAGTATCGTGAATTACTTATTGTTGCTCAGCTGCAGAGTCAACTGCATTTTTAACCTCATCAACTGCTTGTTCTGCCTGGTCAGCAACATTTGGAATTGCATCCTTAACATTTTCAGAAGCTTCATCCACATTGCTCTGAACCTGTGCTGCGATGCGCTCACGTGCAGCTTCAATCTTTTGACGAAGTTCGTCATTTTTATCAGCAGCAACTGTAGCACCACGGTTTGCGGCAGCCTTTACATTGTCGACAACCTCAGCACCCTTTTTCTGCGCCTTTGAAAATCCATCCTGGATGTTATCCATAGCTTGATTTCCCAAAGTTTCAGCCTTCTGAGCAATGCCATTTGCTTGCTCTGCCACCATGTTGCGAGTTTCTTCGCCCGTACGTGGTGCCAAAAGAAGCGCGCCAATTGCTCCAACAATGCCACCAAAAATAAAAGACACGTATTTGTTCATGACTGCCTCCTGTGTTGCTCCTAGGCCGACATTGCTAACGACCTTGATTTACCTAACAACATCCACAAATTCATTCATATATCCCGTTAAATTTGCGGAAACGTATAGCAATTATATATTCACTATCCTCAGATATATTTGTTAATCCAGATACATTCCGAATTGCGATACCTTGTTGTTACCTGGAAGGCAACCAAGTGCCCCAAGGTTATAATCAAGGCATTCAATATGAAAGGAGCAGGTGTGTCAGATATTCATTTTGGTACTGACGGATGGCGAGCCATCATTGGTGAAGGGTTCACGACAGAAAATGTAGTTAAAGTAGCAGATGCAGCTGCGCGAGTTTTCAAGCAGCAAGCAAATAATGGCACTTTATATATTGGACACGATTGTCGCCAAGATGCACATACTTACGCAGCACTTGCTGCACAGGTAGCAGCTGAACATGGATTTAACGTAGTTCTTACTGAGGATTACTGCCCCACACCTACTCTTTGCTGGTCAGTTGCACATGATGATGCAGCTATCGGCGGAATCATGTTGACCAGCTCTCACAATCCAGCTGAATATTTAGGAATCAAGCTTCGCATGGCTGATGGTGGAGCAAGTCCCAAAGAGTTTACTGACATTGTTGAAGTTGAGCTCGATCAAATTAATCAACAAGGTTTCACAAATCCCACGATTGAAAACCTATCGAAATTATCCGTAGAAGATATAAAAGCTGCACTTGCAAACAACGAGTCGCTTTCTGATTTGGCGAATTCATCTGCAGGCGCAACCGCAGACGCAGCTGCAAATTCATCTGCGAACGCAGCTGCAACTTCGGCCGCAGAAACCAACGAAGAAGGTGCATTAAAGTCATACGAAATTCGCAATTTAATGCCGGCCTACCTGGAGGCTCTTCGCAAACTAGTTGATGTTGAGGTCATAAAAGGCGCGGGTCTTCGCGTTGTGGTTGATCCGCTGTACGGCGCAGGACGCATTTATCTTGCGGAACTTCTGCGCGATATGGGTGTTCAAGTTATTGAGATTGACAACGAGGAAAACCCAACGTTTGACGGACTGCATCCCGAGCCAATTCCGCCATGGGTTGATAGAGGTCTTGCAAAGGTGCGCGAGCTTGGTTACGACGCACTATTCATCAACGATGGCGATGCCGATCGTATTGGCGCAGGCGATAGCCAAGGCAATTTTGTAAATCCACATCGCATAATTACGCTTGTAACACAGCATATGGTTGATCGTGGAGAAACCGGGCGCGTTGTATCAACCATCACAGCAAGTGCAATGCTTGATAGACTGTGCCGCAAACTTGGACTTGATTACGTGCAGACGCCTGTTGGATTCAAATGGATTTATGGCGAAATGGAAAAAGGCGACGTCATGATCGGTGGCGAAGAGTCCGGAGGCATTGGACTTCCGGGACATGTGAAAGAGCGCGATGGGCTTCTTATGGCGCTTTTGCTTACTGAAATGATGGCCCAATCTGGCAAAGATTTAGGCACTTTGGTTGCCGAAATGCTTGACGACCTAGGGTCTCTTGAGTTCGCGCGACGTGGGCTTACCGTAACTGATGAGCAGATGCAGACTTTTCGTGAGCACACAATTGGCGAATTTGCGCCCAATGAGGTGCTAGGGCGCGCAGTTGTTGCAACCGACAGACGCGATGGAGTGAAGTTTTCGCTAGCAGGCGATGCGTGGGTAATGATGAGGCCATCTGGCACCGAGCCGCTTGTGCGTGTTTATGCAGAAGCGGAGACGCAGGATGAGGTCAACGCATTGCTCGATTGGGCGGAAAGCGTAGTGTGCGCATAAGCTCAGTGCGCGGCTAGGCAGGCACAGCTAGTTGGCAGACACAGCTAGGCATGCACGCCGAACGTATAAACGGTCTTCTTAGCGTTCGAAAGCTGGACGCCCAGCTGCGATGCTTACCAACTGATCTAAAACCGCAGGCATAGTTAATCCTGCAGCTTTGCATGCTGTTGGGAAAAGTGAGTGCGGCGTCATACCTGGAGATACGTCCACCTCAAAACATTTCGCCTGCGCGCCATCCCAAATGAGGTCAATCCTTCCGAGATCACGCACGCTATAGGCTCTGTAAACCTCAAGTGCTGCGCGCTCGATTTCTGCACGAATTGCC
Organism: uncultured Eggerthellaceae bacterium; assembly: GCA_964631345.1. Taxonomy (GTDB): domain Bacteria; phylum Actinomycetota; class Coriobacteriia; order Coriobacteriales; family Eggerthellaceae; genus MGBC163016. Next base: position 67,557 of record CAZVWE010000005.1, read on the forward strand.
TCTGCTTGCATAGGATCAGCCGATAAAGATTCCGGCCTGACCGGACAATAGAAATCAACCTGATTTTCATCAAGACGAGCCTCTGAGTCATAAAGCTCACGATGCGAAACGATTTCTACCGGCGGCAACGCATGAGCATCCCAACCACTTCCAAGAATTGCAACCGAAAGCTCTACGCCTTCAATCCATTGCTCAATATTTACGGCCGAGTCATATGACAGCGCATCTAAAACTGCTTCTCCCAATTCATCAGCACTATCAACCTTATGAACACCAAGGGCACTGCCTCCGTGAGCGGGCTTTACGACTACCGGAAAACCACCAGCTACGCGTTCTGGAACAAGATCAAGAGCCGTTGCTGCACCCATATTTTGAAACGCATCCTTAGCAATAAAAACGCCTTGTGGCCATGAGGCATCGCCTGAATCTCCGGTAATTTCGCGATACTTATTCACACTTGAGTGCAGAGCATCTTTGTTGTATGCACGATGGCAAACACTTGCAGGAGATCCAACAAACGGAACACCAAGAAACTCCAACAGGCTTTGGATGGTGCCATCTTCGCCATGTTTACCATGGAGTGCGTTGTAAACAACGTCTGGCTTTTCAGAGCGCAATGTTGGAACCAGATCAGAATTGGTATCAAGAGGAACAACTTTATGTCCGGCTTCTAACAGTGCATCACATACAAGCTTGCCGCTTTCAAGAGAGAAGGTTCGTTCAAATGATTGACCCCCCATTAGCACTGCGACTTTCAAAGACATGCTGCTTCCTTTCTATTTATGGTTTTATTGCTCCAGCTTCAATGAATATGCGATATAGCGAAAGACGTGACTCGATTACCTCTGCCAAACGATGAATCGCCTCATCAATGTTTTCCGGACTTTCATAACTAAAGTTTATGCGCATACAATTCTTGCCAGCATTTCCACCTGGATAAAACGAATCTCCCGGAACATATGTCACGCCCGCTTCCAATGCTTCTGCAAGCATTGACCCTGTGTCTACATAATCTGGAAGAGTTACCCAAATGAACAAACCACCTTCAGGGTGAGTCCACTTAGCTTCAGGCGGAAAGTATTCCTCAAGGGCTTTCAACATCGCATCACGGCGTTCCGTATACACCTGAAGGAACTTTTGCAGTGTGCGCTGCCAATTAACGTCTTCAAAATAGTGCTGCACAATTGCCTGATCGAGCGAGCTACCACAAAGATCTGTTCCTTGTTTTACCAGATTGACTTTTGAAAGCACATGCCTTGGAGCAATAATCCACCCAGTTCTAAGGCCAGGTGCGAAAATCTTAGAGATCGTTCCAAGATAAATCACCTGGTCATCCATGGCTTTTAGCGGAACACGATGACCGCCTTCAAAACGGATGCGTCCATAAGGATCGTCTTCGATTATCAAAAATCCGTACTCATGTGAAAGTTCAATTAGACGTGCACGACGCTCTTGGTTCATCGTAACGCCGCTGGGATTTTGAAAATTCGGAATAACATAAGCAAATTTCAGACGCGGATTTCCTTTTCCTATGCGCTTCAATTCTTCTTCAAGAAGATCCATGCGCATGCCGTCGGAGTCGCATTCCACACAATGTACATCTGGCTCGTATGCAGAAAACGCCTGTAAGGCACCGAGATATGTTGGACCTTCCGCAATAATTATGTCGCCTGGATTGATAAATGTTTTCGCGAGCAAATCCAGCGCCTCTTGCGCACCAGATGTAAGCACGACGTTGTCAGGTTTTGCCCGAATGCCAAGATCACGCACAAGCGAACACACAACTTGACGCGTTTCAGGGCGTCCATCGGTAGAGCCATATTGGCAAGCAACGGCACGATCATGGGAGTCTGCCACTGCGGCATGCATTGCCTTGTCAATATCCTCTTTTGGAAGCAAGCGAACATCAGGCATACCACCCGAAAGCGATATCACATCGTCGCGAGTTGCTGCGGAAAACAAATCTCGCACAGGTGAAGAGCGCATGGTGAGAATACGGTTCGCAATTTTTTTATCCGACGTGTCGAATTCTAGATGAGCTGTGTTAGACACGTTTCCCCCTCTGTCGCATTATGTCAGTTTTGCTGTTGACCTTCGCCCGCTAGTTATTCCTTTGGCGTTGGTCATCGGTTGTTTCTGTGCTGACTAGGTATATCTTAATGTCTTGCACATATTTTGGACTTCCCAAGGCATGCATATATAGATGAACGCACACAGCAGATACATACCCGGGTTGGACGGATTACGTGCTTTCGCCGTAATCGCAGTTGTTTTATATCACATGGCACCATCGATTTTGCCCTGTGGACTTTTAGGCGTCACTTTATTTTTTGTGCTTTCAGGGTACTTGATCACCGGCATTCTCATTCGCGAATGGCACTCAGAAAAAACAATCCACTTAGTAAGATTTTGGTTACACCGCATAAGAAGACTATTCCCAGCGATTGTCGTTGTGATCCTTGTGTCTACGATTGCTACAGGCATTTTTGCTCCAGATGCATTGACGAAACTTCGCCGCGATGTTGTGTCCGCACTTTTTTGGTTCTCTAACTGGTGGTACATCTTTCAAGAAGAAAGCTACTTCGAGACAATGGGTGCACCGAGCCCGGTTAATCATTTTTGGTCGCTTGCCATTGAAGAGCAATTCTATCTTGTATGGCCACCTGTTTTATTGCTGCTGTTCAGCAGACGAGTTCGCAAGCGTAACATTCAGGCAGGCATTGTTGTTTTAGCGGCAGTGTCGGTCTTCCTCATGATGTTTCTCTATATTCCGGAAGGCGATCCGAGCCGTGTTTACTACGGAACCGATACGCGTGCGTTTTCGCTACTTATTGGAGCATGGCTTGCATTCGTTTTCCCCGTACAGCGAGTTTGCGGACATGGCAAGCGAGGACTTAGTCTAGGTCAGCGAAAGATTCTTGGCCTTGCTGGTGTTATATCAGTGTTCGCCATAATTTTGCTCATGATATTCGTAGACACCTATTCGCCATTTTTGTATTACGGCGGAATCCTGCTTGTTTCCGTGTTGACCGGTGTATTGATGCTTGCGATTGTGGATTCGCTAAACGTTGTTGCAAAGGTGTTTTCAGTAGGCCCTCTTGTCTATATTGGACGCATTTCTTACGGAATTTATCTTTGGCACTATCCGGTTATATTGTTGCTTACAGACTTCAACTCAACAACCGGCACTCCTTGGTATATATGTATTTTGCAAATTGTAATCACCTTTTGTGCAGCTGCGATTTCATATCACTTCGTTGAACAGCCCATTCGCCACGGACGTCTTGGGCAAATGTATGCGGAAATCCAAGACGGCTTTTCAACGTGGGGGCAAGTCATTAAGTCTCATATCGTACAAGTGGTTCTTACAGTTGTTTTGTTTGTTGGAGCAGCTTTTGTATTGATCGTTGTGCCGGATACATCCACCCAAAACGATACGTCCTACACAGATGTTGCAGTTGTGCCTGAAGGCGCACTTGATATAGGTGAAGGCGGACTGGGTGATGGAAACACTGATGAGGACGGCGGCGCGAACTCTGGAAACTCTAACGATGATGATGGAGCAACTCAGCGTCAAGCGAAAGTTATAGAAGTTCGAGAACCCCGTGAAGACTTGCTCGCAAAACTGGGTTCTAACCCTGCGCTTTCTGCATTAAGCGACGAAACCTTGCAACAACTTGTAGATACTCCTGGCAATAACGTTACTGAAAAGGCCGAAAACACACAGTTTATTTTGATAGGAGACTCTGTCACAGTAGCCATCGCAGGACTTAATGACAACGACGGATATGGCGGCTTTGCCGACACCTTCCCCAATGCAATTTTGGATTCAGCAATCAGCCGCAGTGTGCCGGGTGGACTTGAAGCGCTCGACTACTATTTAAGTAATGGATGGAACGGACCTGTTGTTATTTATGAACTTGGCACAAATGTTGAGCTTACAACCAGCGAAGCTGAAAGTTTGGTTTCTGCTGTTCCAGAAGGCAAAATGATCTTCTTCATTAACGTACAAGAGCACGATACCGACAAAATGGATGCCTCAAACTCCATTTTGCAAACCCTGGCTGCCAACCACGACAATGTTGAGCTTATCGATTGGTATTCGGAAAGCGTAGGAAAAGATTCCTACTTTGATGGAGATGGAACGCATTTGTCTCCTGGTGAAGGTGTAAACGCATATTTACAAATGCTGATTCGTAATCTTAAGACCTTGTATGCAAAATAAGGTTAGGGATTAAAGGGGTCTAGGTGTAGATTCGTCATTCAAACGATCCTGCTCACAGGAAAACTCCACTGGAGCTTTCCGCTCGTGCGGAACTCGTTTTGCGACCTATACCTAGACCCCTGGCTGACCACCTTAGTCTAAGGCTGTTTCTGAGTTCGACTATAATTGCCAATGTTATTAGCAATGTTGTTAGTTGACGCAGATCGACAGGAACTACTGGAATGGAAATCTATCATTTTCTGTTTGAAACATATGCTGGTATAGCTGTACTTGTTGGAGCAGGCTTAGTTTTGAGTCTGATCGTTTGTGTAATTATGGAAATACGCACTCGCAAACGATTTAGCAACCATGAAGTTACTGAAGACGAAGACGAATGGTCACTCATTGATGATGTAGTAGAAAGCGAAGCTGAAGAAGAAGTAGAGCTGGAAAAGAAAAAGGGGTAATCAAAATGTCTGAAGCAGCTGAATTTGAAGAGGCCGACATGTTAGATCAGGAAATCCACGGCGATCCTGACCCTGTAATCCTTTATAAACGTGACGAAAAATACATCCCCCGCATTGCTGCGGTTCATGATTTGTGTGGATATGGAAAATGCTCTCTTGGAGTAGCTATCCCTATGCTTTCTGCTGCAGGCTGTGATGTTTGCCCAGTACCAACTGGTCTTTTTTCTTCGCACACTGCTTTTCCTGGATGGTATATGCATGACACTACCGATATTTTGGAAGACTACCTGAAAGCTTGGCAGGGCATTGATGTTGATATCGATGCAGTGTATTCAGGTTTTCTTGGAGCTCCTGAACAAGTTGATATCATCCGTTCCTTATATAAAACATACCCAAATGCAATTCGCATGGTTGATCCTGTTATGGCAGACCATGGCAAAGTTTATCCAACCTATACACCTGAGCTTTGCGATGCAATGGCAGAGCTTGCAAAAGAGGCCGATATTCTAACTCCAAACCTTACTGAAGCAGCCATCATTTTGGGCGAACCTATTGGAGATGAATGGGGCGGCGAAAATATCAGCGATGCTGAAGCCAAGCGTATTGTTCGTGCGCTTTTAGACAAAGGCGCAAAGAACGTTGTTGTTAAAGGAATCAAACGCGAAGGCGACGATATAATTCGCAATTACATTGGGAGCAAAGGTGTAGACGAGATTATTGAAGTCGAAAATGCATATGTCCCTTACATGTTGCATGGTACTGGCGATGTTTATGCATCATGCGTGTTGGCAGGACTTATGGCTGGACGCTCACTTGTAGAATCTGTTGCTTTTGCGGGCGACTTTGTACACGACTCTATGCTTGTATCAGCCAATCAACCACATTTCATGGATAGAGGTGTGAGCTTTGAGGTCTTGCTCGGACGCATAAGTGAACTTCTCAAAAAATAGTTTAAGTAGTTCAAGTAAGCTCACAAGCAATTTCACAGGTAAGTTTGCAGGTAAGACCACATGACCCTTCAACAACTAAGATATCTGATAGCAATTGCCGAGTACGGCTCGATTAATGCTGCTGCGCACAATATGTATGCTTCGCAGTCGAACTTATCAACCGCAGTGCAAGATCTTGAAAATGAGTTGGGAATAACCATTTTCACAAGGTCAAACCGAGGGGTCACCCTTACCAACGATGGCACCGAACTTTTAGGGTATGCGCGCCAAGTTATTGAACAAGCTGATATGCTTGAAGAGCGCTATGCAGGGCCTGGTGAATCTAGACATGCTCGTCTTGCGGTTTCTGGGCAGCATTATCACTTCTCTGTCAAAGCTTTCACTATGACCGTAGATGAATTTGAAGGCGAAGAGTATGACTTTATTCTTCGTGAATGCGCAACCGGGCAAATAATTGAGGATGTAAAAACTTTTCGAAGTGATGTTGGAATATTATTTGTTGACGATTTCAACAAACGCGTATTGATGCATGCATTTGAAGACGCAAATCTTGTATTCACTCCGCTTTTTACAGCAAAGCCACATGTGTTTGTTGGAGAACATCATCCGCTTGCGAAACGTTCAATCCTTTCCATTGACGACTTAGAGCCATATCCTAGATATTCGTTTGAGCAGGGCACCACTAATTCTTTTTACTATGCAGAAGAGCCTTTGGCATATCTTCCGCATAAAAAGAATATTCGTTACTCCGATCGTGGAACGCTTACAAACTTGCTTACCCACTACAACGGATACACACTATCCACAGGTGTTCTTTCAGAAGAAATGCTCGCTGGCATTGCTTCGATTCCGCTTGATGTGGATTCATTGATGGAAATTGGATATATCATGCACACAGAGCGTAAGCCCTCGAAGTTGCTTGACAGATATATTGAAAACTTGAAGCAGATCGTTTCCGACACTGGGTTCGGATTAGGGTAGTTTGATAGCAACTCAGGTATAGGTCACAAAGCGAGTTCCGCACGAGCGAAAAGCGCCAGTGGTGCTTTTCTGCGAGCAGGACTGTTTGAGCGACTGACCTATACCTGAGTTGCTCAGAACAAACTTAGCGCAGATAGGTCACTAACAAATCGGGTCAGTCAGTATCAGCTGCTGGTAAGTATTTACGCAGGCTATCTTCTAGATCTTTTACGTTGATAGGCTTCGCAATAAAGCCTTCCATACCAGAAGCTAATGCGTGCTCACGATCTGAGTCGAAAGCATTCGCAGTAAGTGCAACTATCGGAATGGGCTTGCGACCACGTTCTTTGCAGAATCGGATGATTGATTCCGCTGCCTCATATCCATCCATATGAGGCATGCGGCAGTCCATATAAATGAGATCGTAGTAGCCATCTTTTGCACCAGAAACTTTTGCAATTGCCTGAAGTCCATCACTTGCCCCTTCAACTTCAGGACCTAGTCGCGAGATCAGTTCGATACCTATTTCCATGTTGATATCAGAATCATCAACCAGAAGAACGCGTCCGCTAAGCTTTCCTTTATTTGCATCGACCAAAATAGGTGCTTGTTCTTCTGTGTTGTGGGTAAGAGCATCTCTTATCGCATCATGCAAACGTGATCTGAACAAAGGCTTTAGCATAACGAGGTCTATACCCGCTTTTGCAAGAGTCTCTTCGCTTTCTGTCCATCCATACGTTTCAAGAATAAAAACAGGTTTTTCCGTTGAAGTACGTTGAAGTGCCTCTTTGATTTCCATGGCGGTTTTAATACCATCCATATCGGGCATGTCTTTGTCGATAAAAACCAAATCAAATGGGTTGCCTACTGAAATAGCTTTTCTTACTGCCTCAATGGCATTTTCTCCACCCATGGCGGTTTCAACAACCATGTCAAAGCTTTCAAGGATAGGATGTGTATTCTGCAAAACCAAATAGTTGTCATCGACTAGAAGCACATGTTGTTCTGCTGTCAGTTCATTGTCATACACAGCCGCAGCGTCAGCTATTCTAAATGGAACGCTTACTACAAATGTTGACCCTATCCCGAGTTCACTTGTAACGGAAATCTCTCCGTGCATAATTTCTACCAGGCGCTTCGTAATGGCCATACCAAGGCCGGTACCTTCGGTGAAGTCTGTAAAGTCATTGCGCTCACGTTCAAATGGTTCAAAAATATATTTGATAAAGGACTCTTCCATCCCTATGCCTGTGTCTTCAACAACAAAACGCACGTTTGCAACATCAGGACTAGTTTGATCATCTTCTATGACAATTACGCGTATGCTGTCACCCTCATTGGTGTATTTAATCGCATTCGAAAGCAAGTTCAAAAGAACTTGACGAAGGCGCATAACGTCACTGATCAAATCCTCATGAACAACATTAGAAATTACAAATTCAACTTTAAGATGCTTTTCTTGAGCTTGCGGTTGAATGATCGTAATGATTTCATTGATAAGTTGAGGTAACGAGAATCGTTCTTCATTTATGATTGATTTCCCGCTTTCAATTTTGTTCATATCAAGCACGTCATTGATCAAACTTAACAGATGATTGGACGATGTGGATATACGTGTTAAACATTGCTTTACGCGAATAGGATCATCTAGGTTGTCATTTGCAATAGACGTTAAACCCATGATGGCGTTCATCGGAGTTCTTATATCATGCGACATGTTCGACAAAAAGTCTGACTTCGCATGACTTGCACTTTGTGCCATTTGAATAGCAGCTTCAAGATGATCGCGCAGCGCTTTTTCCTTCTTTTCTTTTCTGTTCATAAAGCGAATGTATAGAAGCGCAACCACAATAATTGCAGCCATCAATAAACACGTAAGAATGATTGTTTGAGTTGCAGCATCCCTAATAGATATATATAAGTCATCTACATGAGTTGTTGTTTCAAGCAAAACCTTATTGTTTGCATCCATCATGTCATCCAACACAGGTCTAATGGATTGACTTATATAATCAGAAAGATCCTCGTATGTGGAGTCTTCAGATGAAAGCATAGTGAACGCGTTGTTCATGTCTGCTTGCAGTAGTGTATAGTTAGAACTCAACACATGAGTTAATTCTTCCATGTTGGCATCAGTTGGATTCATGGATTCCAAACTTGCCGTAATTGCATAATCAATCTCTTTGTAGCGATCTGTCAGGGTTCCTCGACCAGTCTCAAGGCGATCAAAGTCTGTCCTTGGAACAATGCGACTGAACCCCATCATGTCATCAACTAACATATCAAGACTATAAAGAGATGTTTCTATATGTCCGGCAGCCAAAGAGTTACCATACGCACCATCTTTTACTTCAGATGCTTTGGTTGAAATGGTGAACATGTTATTCACGGTGATGATGAACGAAACCGTGAGCAACACAAACACTAGTACAGCCGATAGCCTAACAGCAAAGCTTGTACGATCGGTATCTAGAGCCATTGCGGCTTGAATCGCTTTTTCTGTATCCTCTTCTGGCATCACCCAAGCTTTGAAAACTTAGATATTGCGCAAGATCTCCAGCGCGAAATCTGAGCTCTCTTTAAGCATCTCCTCATCTAGGTTCGCAAATACGTCATCTGCTTGTGCCGCATAAGCTGGTTTTCCATCTTTCATTCGTGCAATGTGCAACGTTGGATGACCAGCCTTTGATGCAATAAATGCACCGCTATCACGCCATCGCATCTTCGCATTCTTTACATGCAAACCAAGTGAGGCTGACGCTTTGGTGACATATCGTTTAAGACGAGAGTTGATTTTTACGGGCAAATATAATCCTTCTTCTTCAATTACAGAAAGATCGCCCACGCCTAAGCCATCCAGATCAAGGAAGATTGCACCGCGAAGCTCTTCTTTATGCTGCTTAATAAAGTTTTTCATACCTGCATTGTTCGCGAGTTCAGACCCGATAGCCACAAACCATATTTCTGTATTTATGTTTCCAGTTGTGAATTTTTGAATGATCTCTCGTTCATTGTTTTCTGCATCAAGAGAAAGCGGAAGGTCTCCGAACACGCTTTCCGCAGGATCAGGATGCTTGCGTGCAGCAGTTGCTCCACCTTGACGACGAGATTTCCCGCGAGACGATCTGCTGCTGCGAGCTTCACCACGAGATTCACTACTGGATTCACCGCGAGTTTCGCCACGAACCCCGCGTTTGCTACCTTCACGACCAGATTCACGAGTTGTCTCGCGATTGGCTTCGCGATCAGTATCCTCGTAAGCGTCTCCCTCATTGCCTACGAAATCCTCTTCATATGTAGCGTCTATATCTGGATCTATAAACTCGAACTCTTCAAGATCTTCATCGTAGTTGCCAAAAGAAGTGCTGGCGTGATTGCCGCGTCTACTTCTGTTTTGACTGTTACGGCTTTGACTACGACCGCTTTCGCCTCTACTACTGTTTCCACGTCCTGATCTACCAGATCCACGACTACTTTCTGAATCATCGCCTTTGTTACGCCCGAGCGAAAATGCACCACCATTCCACTCATCTTCTACGTCCATCTCATCGTTTCTGAAGCTTTCCCATCCACCGCGAGCAGCTCCCACAGACCTTGCGTCAAAATTATCATCAAGTCCGAGGGCGTCTTGCAGCGAAGTTTCTTCCGCTTCTTTTTTCTTACGACGAAAACGTCCAAACATTCTAGACGCACGTGATTTTGGCATGCTTACATAACCAGGACCTGTTGGCGCCCCCTGTGATGTGAAGTCCAAATCGTAATCAGAATCGTCTGCATCCTCTATATATATGTCGTCCTCATCAACGCCATCTAAAAGTTCGTCGCCTACAGGTTCAAATGCAGCTGTTGAAGCTCCTGCGCTAAATGACCCTGCCATGCTTACGTTTGACTTAGATTCCTCTTCTTCTACATCAAGAGAATCGAGGGCTGCTTGCATATCGGCATCAGCGTTTGCATGCGGAAGTGAAGATGCAAGTCTCTCTTGTCTGCGTTGACGGTTTTCTGTTTTTGTTTGCTCATCAAGACCTTCATCCGAAGCCAAAGGTGCGTCCTGCACTCCGCCTTCAAGTCCTTCGATTGCGCCTGTCAAGCTTGGAAGTGAAATCGAACGACGGCGACGATCCTTACGAACAGGAAGATCGATTGATTTTGCAGCACCCAGCTTTTGACCACCTGACTGGAGAGTCGCTTCTGCATCATCACCTGCATACTGTGCACCAGATACACCTGAAGCTGCAGCATTGCTTTCTGCAAAGATTTCTGTTTGATCAACCTCAACCGGAATGAAAGAAAGCGTACGTTCATTGATGGCTTGCTGTTGCGCAGCATTTTGTGTAGCCTCAATAGTCTGTGCAGCCTCAACTGATTGAGATGGCATATCCACCTGTATACCATGAGCTTGCGCTTGTGCCACACGTGCTGCTTGCTCTTCTAAAGCGCGCTGCGTTTGAATGTCTATACTTGCGGAATGTTCGTAGTCTTGAGCAAATGTAGTTTGCGAAAGGTACCCATCTACGCCGCTGCCAGACGCAGGCATTGATCCCATCATCGATTCGCGCATCTTGCGAAGACGCTGCTCGGCTTCAGATGACCCAGTTTGACCTTGCATGCCTGCCACATCTTCGCCAGCTTCAAATTGCTCGATAGCATTCGCGCTCTGAATGGTTGCGTTATCAAGAGCATCTGCAAACCTAGATCTCTGCGCTGGAGCTGCATCAACTGCAGATTTATGAGCTTTTTGACGAGCTTTCTTATACCATTCGGGAGCCCCGTCATCCTCATCTTTTGTTGGAACTTGCACAACCGCCGAACCCGCCATTGTGCCCATAGCTGGACCAGTTGCTACACCCATGGCCGAGCCAACCGCTGTGCCCATCGTTGAGCCAAGACTTGCACTATGGCTTGCACCAATGTTGTTAGCTGCGCTGTTGTCGGTAGGAACTGCAGTAAACGTCTGGTTGTTTTGTTGGGTTTGCAAATCTTTCGGCGGAAGATCGCCGGAGAAATAATTGTTATTAGTGTTTTCAAGCTGTCTTGTTGCTCGCTTAATTGATTCTGCTTGATTGGGTGCAGCGCCATTTGCCGCTTCACTTGCAAATGTTGCATTGCCAGCACCAGCCATAGCAAAGGCGTCTGGAATTTCCCCGGTGCCTTGTCCATCCAAATCATAAATTAGCTCAGCACCTTCTGGAACAAGACCCGAATCAAGTATTGCGTCTTCGCCATGCATAATTGCTTCTTCAGCAACCATCGCAGGAATTTCGACATTGATTCTACGTGCAAGCTCCAAAAGAACACCCGTTCCGGATGCGTTTACATTTGCTCCTCTATTGTATTGAGCGGTTTGATGAATAATGTATCCAAGAATAGGTAAAAGATCGATAACGACGCCAACGATGAGCAAAACCGTAAGCGGAAGCACCGTGTTAACTGGCAAATTCATAACGAGTTCGATGAGCAACACAACGGGCACTAAAATCATGCCAGCAATTTCTATCCAATAAATAATTGGTAGTGCACTAAGCAGTGCGCCTTTTACTTCTTTGCGAACCTTGCCGTTGTCATAATGAGCAAAAACGATCACCTTACGCTTACGCTGTGAACGATTACTTTGCGGTTCAGGAATGTTTTTTGCTGGAGTTGGCACATATTTTGCAATTACGTTTTGGCTTATTCCCCGATTGTTAAAGCTTGAAAATATCGGAACGCGAAGTGCGTCTAGGATAAATAAGATTCCCGTAATAAGTGTGATGATTAATGACGGCACAACCATTAATGGCAAAACAATTGAAAGGATTCCCAACACAACAGTTGCAATACAACATACAACCCGGGGTAATTCATAATTTGGGTTGCAATTGAATTCTTCAATTTCAGGCGAAAGCTTTGCCTGTTCACGAAGGATCTCTTCTATGAAGAATGCCGCTTGTTGTTCTTCCTCGGTGCCGGCCGGTCTAGGACCGATCACTTCTGATAGATGACCTGCGTATTCTTGTGCTTCTGACATATTTATTGCCTTTCTTTGGCATAGTTAGAATCAGTATATCATTGCATGTGTGTGTACCGGGTAAATGCAAATTTTGCGAACTGATTATTACGGATTATTTTGCCATTATTTTTGTGCGCTTATTTTTGCCACCTCAGCGTTCCAAAGGGAAATGTTTTCGTCATCCGATTTAACTTTCTCATATGCAACCTGAATAAAACTTTCAGGCGTTGCCTGGATAGTCAAATATAAATCAGCGGCTCGCGTTTCCAAGTCGTTATAAGATTCATTTGCTTCTGAGAGTTCTTCTGAATTACGACGAAGATATGCATCATCTGCTCGTATTGCTGCATTTTGGGCATCAATTCTTAAATTGATATAGTCAACATAAACTTGCAGTGGGTTTTGAAACGAGGTCATATCTTCATTATTCAGCTTGGCTTCTTCTTCAAAGAGCGGTGTGGTTTGTTCTATGAGCGATTGCACTTCATCGCGCACAACAGCAAACTCATCACGAGCTTGCCCCGATAAAGTTTTTGCGTTTTCTGCTTGCGTGTCATCAAAAACGGATTTGATTGTGACAGCATCACGCGCCTTCGAATCAGCAGCGAGAATTTTGTCGATTATGCCGGCGCCTGTACGGTATTCTTTTGCGGCCTGGATAGATTCGTTTACCAGTTCCCGACCGATTTCCACAGTATTTAGTTGTGCATTGACCGACTGCAATGCATCGTTCATAGCTTGAGTATCATTTGGCAAACTCAAATTCTCTTGTAGGTTTTCAAGTGAAGTTTTTGCTGCACGTAGTTTTGTAAGCGTGCCTTCAAAACCAGAAATTGATGCGTCGTATCGTTTTTGTAAATCATCCGGATCAATATCTGGAAGTGGTGTTGTGATGGCATATTCGACAACTGCCCGGAAATCAGCTGTCTGTTCATATAGGTTGCCAACAGATTCAATCTGTGAATTCAAATCATTGACCACATCTTGATGTTGCCGAAACATGCCAATAGCCATGTTGGCGCCTATAAAAACAGCAACTGCACATGCTGCAATTATGAGGAACACGATAATGCGACGTGTTTGAATTCGACGCTGTTTACGAATCCCAATTTCAGCAGGCGAGCCACCCCATGCTGTTTGTAAGTTGAGATTTGATGATGTATGTGCATGCGATGCTCTACTTGCATGCTTTGCATTAGCGCTTCCGTTAAAACGCTTTAATGAGCGTCCCTTTTTGGATTTTCCTGAACGGGCAGATGAACTTGATCCTTCCCCTAAAGTAAAAAGTGAGATTTTACCTAACGGATGATCATCTAACTCTTCATCATCTCCTTTGATGGAATCTAGAACGCTAAAAGAAATTTCGTTCGAGGTTCCAGCGGTACGTCGTTTTATATGGCCAGAGCCATTAGCGTTGTTGGATTTTTTGGTGGATTTCGCCATTATGATGCCTAGCTTGCGGTAGATGAACTTGTGCTATCTGCGGGGCTGGTTTGTTCTGCGGTGCTAGATTCCTCGGAAATGCTGGATTCCCCTGCGATGTTTGTTTTCATGGTTCGCTCATTGTGCTTTTGTTCAAGCTCAGCAGTAATTTCATCAAATGTGAGAGTTTGGACATTGTTGCTTGGAAGCGAATTTATAAACACCTGTCTATAACCTTTTGATACGAGACGCGAATCCGCAAGAATCAATACACCCGTATCGTTGGCTTTTCGAATAAGCCTTCCAGCTGCTTGTTTAATTTCAAGCACTGCTTGTGGAAGAACATAGTGTCTCCAAGCAGCATCATCACGAGTTGAGCGTTCGCATGAAAGAGGGTTTGTTGGTTTTTGAAATGGCAGTTTTGGGATTATGACACCTTTGAGAGTTGATCCTGGAGCATCAAAACCTTCCCAGAAACTTTTCAATGCAAAAAGCGACAATGTCTCATCGGCAATAAATTCATCGCGTAATCCTTTAACGGAAACACCCCATCTTTGGCACACCACCCTTAGGTCTTCTTGTTTCAGCGCAGAAGCAACTTCGCTAAAACAGGTTTCCATTTCGGACTTATTTGTAAATAACGTAAGCATTGAGCCATGTTGTGCCGAATGAAATCCAATAAGCATTCGGGTTAGTTCTTTAAGATATTGAGGATTCTTTGGCTCTGGAATATCGCTCACGATATAAATCGCCATATTTTTATCAAAATCAAAGCTTGAGTTTAATTGCAATTCATTTGCACGAGATTGCGACGAAGTGTTTAAACCCATCGCGTTTTCGAAAGCCTCAAACGAATTGTCAACCGTAAGTGTTGCTGAGGCAAACACTATTGATCGCGTTTGAGCATAAAGTGTTTCATCTAGTGTTGATCCCACATTGTAAAGCTGTGCTGACAGTGTGTTAGAACCACGGTCTTTACGTTTAGACAAAGATGCGGAATAGACATACCTATCGCTGCCTTCCTTAAAAATTACAACACTCGCATTCACAAGATCTTTGAGTTCTAACGCAATAGAGGCAATTTCTCTTTGGATATATGCAACACCTTCAATGTCTTCGAGATAACCAACCAATTCCTGACAAGAATTGATCAGTTTTTCTGCCCGATCTGTCATAGATTGATTTAATTCTTGCAGTTTTTTGAAAATTTCTGATCGCTGGACTTCATCGTTCATCCAAATATCAACTACATCATATGATGATTTCTTTTGCGGATCAAAATACAAAAGATCGGGAACATGCAACGCAAATTCTCTTTCAGCATCAGCAAAATCAATTCCCGCTTTTCTTGCTTTTGCAGTTAACGCAAAGAAAAGTGTAAGGGCTGATTCGGGATCCTTTGATTTTGAAGACACAGCGCTTTCTGCGCGAGTGAACACATTTTTTGTGTCTGATCCTTCACTTACCCTTGCCACAAGTTTGTTTAAATCTTCAACAGAGATATCAAGGGACAACGCGCGTCTAGCTTCAGACTCTGCGCCATGAGCTTCGTCTACTATCCAATATCTAACGTTTGGTAAAAGCCCCCCATCGGCTGCAACATCGCAGAAAAGAAGGCTTTGGTTCGTGACTAAAATGTCGGCATCTTCAGCCATGCGCCTAGAGCCATGAACAAAACATTGCTCCCCATAGAAAGGACATTTCCTGCGAAGACAATCATGACTTGTAGTGGTTATTGCTCGTTTTGGTAAAAGACGAAAGTCAATTTTTAAAGTATCTATATCATCGAACGCTGTTTGCTCAATAAACGATAAGACTGTTGCAATAGCTGGTGCTTGCGTTTTCTTAACATTTGCAACCTCGCGCATCTTTGCACCTTCAAGAACCAGGTTTTCAACTTTACGAAGACATAAATAATGTGAAAACCCTTTAAGAGGAGCAAAGGTTAGTTCATTGTTGAAGGATTCAGAAAGCTTTGGTAATTCCTTATAAACTAACTGATCTAAAAGTGCGTTGGTTTTTGTTGCAACTCCAATTGTGATGCCATTTTCTATAGCACACATTGCGGCTGGCACTAGATAGGCCATTGATTTTCCAACACCTGTTCCAGCCTCGATCATTAAGTTGACTGATTCCTCAAAAGAGTTACGTACAGCTAAAGCCATCTCTAACTGCTCTTCGCGGGTCTCAAAATCAGGATAAAGCGATCCAACTATTCCATCAGGACTAAAAGCCTCTTCCACGTCATCGGGAGATGGAAACTTCATAGTTGGGAGCACTTCACCCGACGATGTTTCAATGCGTACATTTGAATCCTCGAGAAGGGATTCAGGTATCAAAGTTGCTGCATCTCTTTTGGCTTTACGCGGGCGTTCCTTTGCTCTTTGAGCTCGAATAGTTCGGAGTGAAAATGACTCTTGGGATGATTTTTTGGATGTTTCACGATTTGCAAAATAAGCAAACAATTCAGACTGTGGCCATTCCTCCACAGGCGCGAGTAAAGAAATTTCTCTAAGTAATGATTTTGGTATCGAATCAATCGCTGCAAGAAGAATCCTATATAACGCGCATGTTGCAGCCACATCTTCATCTGCTCGATGAGTTGATAAAGGCGCATCGAACGCTTTTACTAAATCAATCAACCTATGAGCCTTCATTCTGGGTAGACCAATTCTTGCAAGCTCAAGAGTGTCAATCCATGTATTTTGTGTAAGAGGAAAACCTGCAGGATGTTTTGTTATGAAGTTGCGATCAAATTCGGCGTTGTGCGCGACCATTTTCGCGTCTCCTGCAAACTCCACAAGGCCTAAGAGTGCCTCTTCTGGAGTTGGAGCATCCGCTACATCTTCATCATGAATGTTAGTTAGGTGCGCAATTTCGCCAGGAATAGGTTTTCCGGGATTTACAAACGTTACATACCAGCTAGTAATTTCACCTTTTTCAAGACGTGCAGCAGCGATTTGGGTTAATTCATCTTTTTTTAGCGATACACCGGTGGTTTCCGTATCAATCACAACAATATTGGTATCGTATTCTCCAAAATCACTTTCACGTGCTTTTTGAGGAAGAGCTGCGTAACGTTTGATAATATCTTCAGGTGCTCCATCTGTAATATATTTAATCAAATTTGTCAGCTGATCTGCCATTCATACCACCGTAATCAGTTAATTCGCTTTATTCATTAGAGGTTAGATTATTCTAATATTAAAGCGTCATTAAAAAGAAGAGACGACCGAGTAGGGACTAGGGGTCTAGATGAGCGATTATTTCGGAACGTATGCGGATTTTGAAACAATTTCAAAAAAGGATGCGTCGATGCTGCTCGGTGCAAGTAATGCTGTTGGCGATGTTTATAACATTGACGTTGTTATTGAAGGCGGAAAACATATAGCTTGGATAGTTAGTTTATATGGTGAACGCATTGGTTATTTGAATCCAAAATTATCTAAACGTATAAGCCTTGCTAAAGCGCAAGGGTTAGTATGTAAGGCTATTCTTTCGTTTGTTGCTTATACAGAAAACCCAGAAGGTGGACGTTACTGGGGACAAGTTGCTCTTATTTGCTTTAAAGATGACCATGCGCAGGCTTTTGAGAATTTCATAAAAAATGTGTCGAAACGTATATCAAACGACGTAAGACCTAATGTGGAATTTGGACAAGAAGGTGTAGAAAAAATTATAGAATCTGATGGATCTTGGATGCCTCAGAAAAATATTCCATTGCCAATAAACGAAAAAGGCACCGCATATTTAAAGCGCAGAAAACGTGCTCTAGACACATTGACTGAGATGGGACGAGCAAAAAATAAAGGGTGCTACGTCGCTAGTTGGGCATTTTTATTACTTGCGATTGCTGCTATTGCCTTCTGGATTAAAGGGTGTATGGGGTAATTTACAACGCAGCTTTCTCTAGAGCGCTGTCAATTAAGATTGAACATAGTTCTGGAAATTCTATTCCTGCAGCGCGAGCAGCGTCTGGTAATAACGAGGTTTCTGTCATTCCTGGTATCGTATTCGTTTCTAAAACCCAGAATGTTCCATCTTCCTCAAGCATAAAATCTGTTCTAGACATTCCATGGCATTCTAAAACTTTATGAGTCTTAACAGCTGTTTCTTGTATTTTTTGAGTTATTTCATCATCAAGGCGTGCTGGACAAATATGCTCCGACCCACCTGGTAGATACTTTGAATCGAAATCATATGTCTCGGCTTTTGGAATAATCTCAATTATTGGTAATGCGTATGCATTTTCACCTTGACCTAAAACAACCACTGTAAGTTCAGTTCCTTTTATATATTGTTCAACAACAACCGATTTATCAATATTTAATCCATCGTATATAGCCTGTGTAATATCAGTTTTTCCCTGAACAATATAAACACCTAATGAACTACCCTCTGTTACTGCTTTAACAACAACTTTTTCACCCAATTTAGATGTAATTTCTTCAACATCAAAAGTTTCACCTTGTTTAATAGTCACACTATCAGGTGTTGGGATTCCATGATTTTTATAAAACACTTTTGCTTTAGATTTATTAATACTTATTGCACTTGATAAAACACCTGAACCAGTATACGGAAGGTTTATTAACTCAAGAAAACCTTGAATTGTTCCGTCTTCTCCACCTTTGCCATGAAGACATAAAAATGCAACATCGAAGTTTCCATCTATTAAATTTTTGAGATCTTCTTTGTTTGATGTATCTAATTCAGTCACCTTATAGCCAGCTGCTATTAATGCACTAAGAGCTCCTTTTTTTGAAGCTAATGATATTTCTCGCTCACCACTAGTGCCTCCAGCAATTAAGGCAACCTTACAGTTTTTTGGAGTGTGTTTTTCGTACATTTGTTTCATTCCTTATTTATAGTTAATCATTTTCTATAAGCTTTTCTCAAATTTTCTAAGTTAATTAATTCTAGTTGTAAAACTATTATTCTTCTTAATATTTCTATTTCTAGGCTTTAAAAGTGCTTTATTTTAATGAACTATAATTTATTTATGTCAGATATTAGAGATTTAACAATTAATGAATTAACAGAACTTATCACTCAGTTAAATGAGCCGAAGTTTAGAGCTAAACAACTCTATGAATGGCTTCATGTTCATAATGCGTCATCGTATAACCAGATGACGAATCTTCCAAAAACTCTACGAAATAAACTTTCAGAAACTTTTCCATTAGAACAAGCTTCGGTAATAGATAAAGAAGTTTCACAAGATGGCACTCGAAAATATGTTTTAGAGTTTAGTGATGGAAACACCGCTGAAACCGTAGCGATTCTTTCTAATGAAACACATGATGAAAAACATCCAGATCTTAACAACAATTATTCAGCGTCTACGGATTTAAAAGATTTAAAAGACGAAACTGAAACTGAGCGTTTAACTGTGTGTTTTTCAACCCAATCAGGATGTCCAATGGCGTGTGAATTCTGCGCAACGGGAAAAGAAGGGTTTTCCCGTAATTTAACAGCATCAGAAATGGTTTCACAAATTATTACTGCTTCTGAGGACACTAATCTCCGGGTAAGTAATGTAGTTGCTATGGGTCAGGGAGAGCCTTTCTTAAATTATGATCAATTACTAGTTGCATTAAGAAGATTAAACACCGATCCAGGTATTGAAATTGGAGCCCGGAAGATAACTGTTTCTACCTGTGGAATTATTGATGGAATTTTGAGATTTATAGAAGAACCAGAGCAATTTCGGCTTGCTGTGTCACTTCATTCAGCTGTGCAAAAAACTCGTAATAAATTAATGCCACATTTAGTAAATCAACCTTTAAATGATTTGAAGGACGCTTTGCTGAAATATAACCAATTTAAAGGGCGTAGAGTTACGTTGGAATATATGTTAATCAAGGATATTAATGACTCTAAACAGGAATTATTAGCTTTAATTGATTTCTGTGTTGGATTAAAGTGTCATGTTAATTTACTTCCATTAAATTCCATTGATGGAAGTAAATTAAATCCATCACCTAAGACGGTGATGGATTTTTGGATTAAAGAACTTGAACTCAATAGTATTCCTGTAAGTGTACGCCACTCAAAAGGCGCTGATATATCTGGAGCTTGTGGGCAGCTTAAAGCTAGAAGTAATAAGTTAGCTTAGGTTTATTTTTAAATTCTTATTATTCTTCGATACCCGCTGTCATTTCTTCAAATATTCTTTCTAGATCTCTTTCGTCTTTAAATTCAATTTCGATCTTATTCTTACCTTTAGAAGATTTAACCTTCACATTAGTGCCTAATAATTCTTTCAGTGTTTTAGCCACAGCTTTATAACTTGATGGCACAGGTTCTTTCTTTATATTGTTTTTATTGGGTTTATTTGCCATAAGACGAGCTAAAGCCTCAGTTTCACGAACATTCATCTTATTCTCAACAATTTTCTTCGTGAGAATTTCTTTTGCTTCCTTTGTAGGTACTGAAAGTATTGCTCGAGCATGTCCTGCTGTAATTTTATTTTCAAATAATAGTTGTTGTGTATCTTCGGGTAACTCAAGTAATCTAAGAGCATTCGCAATTGTTGAACGTCCTTTAGATACAGCTTGTGCAATATCAGCTTGAGACATTTTTTGGCTTTCCATTAATCTTTTATAGCCATATGCCTCTTCTATAGGATTAAGATCAGATCGCTGTATATTCTCAATCAAGGCTAATTCAAGCGCTTTACCATCATCAACATTTTTAATTTGAATTGGAATTTTTTTGATGCCAGCTAACTTAGAAGCCTGCCAACGTCTTTCACCTGCAATGATTTGATATTTACCATCATCAGTCTCACGTACAAGAATTGGCTGGATAAGACCATCTTTTTCAATTGAATGAGATAGTTCTTCTAATTCGTCTTCTTGGAAATTACTTCTTGGTTGATCAGGGTTTGGAGATATTTCTTCAATATCAACTTCCATTACACCTGAGTTATTATTCTTTTCTTCTTTATTAGGAGTTACCTCTTCAGGTTGCTCTTTAGTTTTTACTGAAGAAGGTGTTTCATTTAATTCTGACTTGTTATTGTTTTCTGGCTTTTGAACTTGGTTTTGATGATCAGGTTGGTTTAATGTTTCACGTGAAACATTAGCCTCTTTTAATATGTTTTCTCGAGTTTGCTTCTCAATTTCTTCAGCTGTAGGTTTTGAATGATGAGTCTGTTGAGTTTCTTGGGTTTCATTAGAATAATTCACAGGAGAACTATTTGTATTACCAGCATTTCTAATTTGAGAAACAGTTCCTATCTTTCCACTTAATTGAGCATCTTGATCTGAATAGTCTAAATCCTCATTCGCATCATAAACAATACGCTCTCTATCTGTAGACCGAGTTGTATTGCTATCAGATGTTCCATTTCCAAATAATGAATTTAAGCCTCTACCAAGGCCGCCTGTTTTAGGTTTAGCCACGAGCTATCACTTCCTTTGCAAGTTCTTCGTAGGCAATAGCTCCTACTCCATGTGGATCATATTCATTAATAGGCATTCCAAAGCTAGGTGCTTCGGATATTTTTACAACTCTAGGAATAAGTGTATTAAAGACTAGTTTTCCAAAATAACCTTTAACTTCATCCACCACTTGTTTAGATAACTTCGTATTGCTGTTATACATTGTTAAAACTATTCCAAAGATATCTAAAGTCGGATTTATTTGTTTTTTGACAAGTTTCATTGATTCAAGAAGTTTTGTCACACCTTCCAATGCATAAAACTCACATTGAATAGGAATTAATAATTTGTCTGCAGCAACAAAAGCATTCGTAGTTAATAAACCTAGAGAAGGAGGACAATCAATAAAAATATAATCATATTTTCCTCTGACTGAACCTACTGCATTTTTTAACCTATTTTCTCTGGCTATTTCATTCACTAACGCTATTTCAGCTCCCGCTAAATCTAGACTTGAAGGCACAAGATCTAAATCTGGATATATATCAGGAATAATTACATCTTCAATAGGAGTGTCATGAACAAGAACATCATAAATACAACTTTCAATAAGTGATTTTTCAACTCCTAAACCACTTGTTGTATTACTTTGAGGATCAAGATCAATTAGAAGTACTTGTTTACCTAAAGCCCCTAAAGTTGATGCTAAATTAATTGCGGTTGTTGTTTTACCAACTCCCCCTTTTTGATTAATAATTGCAATAACTTTAGTTTGACCAATAACATGATTAACAGGTTTCTTGTCTTTATAAGATTTTAATTCTTTTACATCCATTTGATCTTCAACAACAGGAGTTTTATCTCTCAAAACTACCTCTGCTTCTTCGATATCTAACTCCTGTATTTGATTATTTTTTGGCTTCTTGGTAACTTCTTCATTAATACTATTATTTTGGTTGCGTTTTTTATCATTAATTATACCCACGGAGCCTCCTTTCAAATTGCTATGTGAGTATAGCAAACCAATATACTTAAAATGTTTCACGTGAAACATTGGTATCTAAAATCATGTATCTTGACTAATATATTTTGAACTTAAGGGAGTTATATATGGAAAATCAACAACAATTGATTGAAATATATCTTAAAGAAATACTAGAAATTAATAAAAGTATCAATTTGACAAGCATAACAGATTTTAGAAAAGCAAAAGTCTTACATATAGAAGATTCTTTATCAGTTTTAGAAGAACTAAATAATTCCCCAGAGGGTTTATATGGTGATTTAGGTACTGGAGGAGGTTTTCCTGGAGTTCCATTAGCTATAACTACAAATAGAGAAACACTCTTAATAGATTCTGTAGGGAAAAAATTAAAAGCAATAGAGCAAGCTATTCAAAATACCGGCATTGAAGGAAATATTTCAACTAAAGCTATAAGAATTGAAGATCTTGCTAAAGAAATGCCTAAACAGTTTTCAGCTTTAACAGCAAGGGCACTCTCTTCTTTACCTTCATTAATAGAATTAGCATCACCTTTATTAAAGACATATGGAAAACTAATTTGTTTAAAAGCTCATGTTGATGAAAATGAATTATCACAGGCTTTATCAATTGAAAATAAAGTCGGTATGAAATTAGTTTCTCAACGAAATTTCTTTCTTAGCGATCAAGAAACATATAGAGAAGTGCTTGTATTTGAAAAAATCTCAGAACCAAGTATTAAATTACCAAGGAAAGTTGGGATGGCACAAAAAAAGCCATTAAGTTAAACATTCTTAATAAATTACCTATAAAAGTATGAATCTTTAATTAGCTAGATATTAATAATTGTTTAATAAAAAATACCTGCTGAGTCGCAGGTATTTAAGTTATATATGGATTATTAAAATATAAATTAAATTTAAACAGGCTTTACAACAATATGTCTATTAACGCCTTCGTCTTCAGATTCTGTAATAACTCTCTTATCACTCTTTAAAGCTATATGAACTAATCTTCTTTCATAAGGAGTCATTGGACGAAGCTTTATATTTCTATGTTGATTAACTGCTTTAGTTGCAGCATTTCTTGCAATAGCTTCTAGTTTTTGCCTTTGTCTATTTTTATAACCTTCAACATCAACAACAATAGGATATCTATATCCTAATTTTCTAGAAGTAATAGAAGATACGATAAATTGAAGAGCATCTAATGTTTTTCCATACCGTCCAATGAGAATAGCAAGATCATTACCAGTTATATCAAGAATTAATTCGCCTTCATCACCTTCATATTCATCAATAGTGATATCACCAATATCAAAATATGAAAGTATATCTTGTAATGTTTCAATAGCAGTGTCTGCAATCTCATCTAATTGAGACTCATCAATATCATTGGATTCGTCTTCAATAATCTCATCAAAGTCTTCAATTTCTTCTTCATTAAATTCTTCGTTAGTTAATGTCTCTTCTTCCATTGAAACCCCTAACTTATATTAAAAATGTTTCACATGAAACATTTAATGATGACTAAATTACTAATGTTTTTTCTTGGGACGTTTTTTCTTTTCTTTACGAACTACATCAACTTCTACAGGAGCTGCAATAAGTTCTTTCTCCTCATTGATTTTTTCATCAGCTTTACGACATCTATATAAAGTGAATTGATTTTGACCAATACCAATTAAAGATGAAGCACCCCAGAACAAAAGTACTCCTGCAGGAGAACTCCAAGAAATAAACAACATCATGACTGTCATAACAACACCCATGATCATAGTCTGACTCTGCTGAGGGTTATTTTTATTCTTTATTGACTGTAAAATCATTGGCATAAAAGTTGCCAATGCAAAGATGAGCATTAAAATTAAATATGGAACAAATGTTCCAATTCCTTGTCCAAATGCTCCCGATGGTGTTTCAGTTAAATTTGGAACAAGGTTATAAAATCTAAAAGAGTCAACATTTCCAATTCTGTCGCCCATTTCCCTTAATACTTGAAATAAAGCAATAAAGATTGGCATCTGAAGAAGCATTGGTAAACATCCAGCTAAAGGATTAAATTTCGCTTCAGCATATAATTTTTGAGTTTCTTCCCCAAGCTTTATACGATCATCAGCATATTTTTCTTGGATTTTTGCAATTTGTGGCTGAATCTTTTGCATTTGATAATTAGATTTAGCCTGCTTATGCATAAGAGGACTAACAATAATACGGAAAATTATCGTTACGATAATAATTGCCATACCCCAGTCTCCACATAAGTTGTAGAAAAAGGATATGACATCAAAAATAAAGTCTTTAAACCACTCCCACATCTAGCAACAATTTCCTTCCTGCTTATTGGAATCAGGAAGATGTGTAAGTTCATCTTCTAATTCCGGCACTGGATCATATCCGTAAGGCCCTCCTGGTCTACATCTTAAGATCCTTTTCGCTGTCAGAATGAAGCCTTTTTGAAAACCAAATCTCTTAAAAGCTATCAATCCATATTCCGAACAAGTCGGGTGAAACCTACAACTTGAAGGAAGTAGTGGTGAGATCAATCCTCTATAAAACATAATCAATCCAATAGCTATCAAAGAAGGTACTTGTTTCACATAATTTATAAGTTTAGTCATGTGAATTAGTCCTATGGTTTGATGAAATGCTTTTTAGAGTATTCTCACATGTAGTAAAGACTTTACTATAAGATGCATTCATTATTGAAGACTTTGCAATAAATAGCACGTCATTACTCTTCCATGAACCTGATAGACCCCTATAAATTTCCCTCATTCTTCGTTTAGCTTTATTTCTCCAAACTGCGTTTCCATGTTTTTTACCCGCAATAAACGCAACACGACCAATCTGGTCGTGTTGGGAGTTCTTATCGTTTGAATTATGTTTTCTCTCAACGATTATGAACGTTGCAAAGCAGTTTGAATAACGTTTACCTTTTTCAAATGCTTTAGAAATATCATCGTTGGATTTAATTGTTACCAACGGAATTTTTCCAAATCAAAGCTAAACGCAAATACGCTTACGGCCTTTAGCACGGCGACGAGCTAAAACTGCACGTCCACCTTTTGTAGATATACGAGAACGAAAACCATGACATTTAGCGCGTTTACGCTTATTTGGCTGATAAGTACGTTTCATAAAAATTCCTTTAATCAATTAGTAAAAAACAAGCGAACTGAAAGTATATCTCACTGAATTAGCATGTCAACGTGTTGTTTTGGAAAATAATGGAAAGATTTATAGGAACGGAGTAGATTTTAATTTTTTAGTGAATAGGGAATATCTTTTAAATAAAGATACATAAGTTTAATAAAGAGTGTCGAAATGTTGAAAATAAGAAAATAACCAGTTTAAAGATCAGAATTTAATAACTTTTATTGGTTTAAAAGATGATGGTGATATGAACAGTAAATTCATTTTAAAGAGAAAACTAATAAATTAAAAAACATTAATGGTTAGTAATTAGCAATAAATTAAGAAATTAATGTTTAAAAAACTTTCAAAAAGTTCAAAGATTTAGATAGTAATAAACAAGATTAAAGACTAATTAAGTTATAAAAATAATCAGAGATCTTTAATTATTTGTTTTAACGATTCAATTTCTTCTTGTACGTTTCTATTAGTAAGTAACATTTCATCAACCTTAGTAACTGAGTTCATAGCGGTTGTATGTTTACGATTGAATTTTTTCCCAATTACGTCATAAGGTAAATCAAGAAGCTGTCTACATAAGTAGATAGCGATATGTCTTGGATAAGCAATTTCTTTAAGTCTTGATGTTCCTATTAGATCAGAATGCTTAACCCTATAGAAATTTTCAACTTCCTTTTGAATATCATCAATAGTTAAATTTTTAGAGATCATTCCAGAGAAGTGATTTTCAAGTAATTGATTTACTTCTGTAATAGTTAATTCATGATTTTTAGAATAAGTCATGTGATAAATAACTATATTTACAGCACCCTTAAGTTCTCGTACATTTGAGCCTGAATTTTCAGCGATATACATTTGAATATCTTCAGGAATAACAAGACTGCTATCGTGCTCAGTTTCGATATATTCTTTAATATAGCTTTTAACAATAGCAAGTTTAGTTTCTATTTCAGGTGCTTGAATATCTACAGTTCCACCTTGCATAAATCTAGATGAATATCTCTCTTCAAGGTCGATATTTTTTGGAGCTCTATCTGCAGAAAGTACAATCTGTTTTCCTTGATTAATTAACTTATTAAAGATTTGAAATACGATATCTAATGTTTGTATTTTCCCTTGTAAAAATTGAATATCATCAATGAGTAAAACATCAGCAGATTCATATTTTGTCTTAAAGTTTTTATAACTTAATTTTTCAGAGTCATGTTCAGCAACAGCATTTGTATATCCACTGAGAAGTTCTTCTGAATCAGCATAAACAACACGAAGTTGTGGTTGGGTCTTATTGATATAGTTTTGAATAGCTCGCATAAGATGAGTTTTTCCAAGACCACTTTTTCCATAAATAAATAAAGGATTAAAAGCTGGTCTTCCAGGAGATTCTGCAACCTTTAATGCTGATGAATAAGCTAAACGATTAGATTCTCCAATAACATAATTCTCAAACGTTAAATTTCTAAAGACTTGCCCACTGTCATCAAAATTTTGTAACTCTCTAAAATATTCCTCTGAAACAAAATCATCTGAATCGGAATCCTCGGGCATTTCAGGATAAGTACCTGAAAAATGAGATTGAGGAGTTATATTTTTGGAACGATGGAAATCCGAATTAACATCACTATCTATAAAACTTTGTGCTTGATAGTTAGTAAGTTGGGAATTTATTCCTTGCGTTGTTACTGATTGTGGTTGCGGTGACTGCACTTGTGTTACTCGAGGAGTTAATGATGGTTCTGAATTATTAACTCTCGATTGATCTTCATCAACATCTAAAGCAATTACAAAATCAACCCCAAATACATCTTTGAATGCTCTACTAATAGTGTCTTTAAAATTTTTCTCTACCCAATTTTTAAGAAAAGAATTTTCAGTTGTTATTAATGCAAAACCCTGACTCATTGCTTGGATTTGCATACGACTAGCAAATGCATCAAATTGAGGATGATCTACATCCGTATAAGTAGAGATACATTGACATATCGCATTCCAATTATCGTTTAATTCAGCGTTTTGCATTCTTTACTCTTTCAATTTCAAATCAAAGAGCCTTAATTACACTATTTCCAATATCAGTTAATACCCATTTCTTTCCAATTTTACCTACTATTCCCATATCCTCAAGCTTCTTTAATTCTCCATGGGTGCTAGAAAGTGGAATTCCTGTTGACTCGGATATATCTTTAACACCCCAAATAGACTCGATTTCAAATAATTTCACAATAGATAAAGAACGAGATGACATAGATTTAATAAGGAAAGATATTTCTAATTGATCACGGTTAGATGGTTGTAGTGATTGATCCTGGATAAATGCATTTGTGTTTTCAATCGGAGACTGAAAAGAATTTATATTTTTTATATCAGGATTTACACGCTGATATTCTAGATTTTCATGATTTGGGTTAAGACTTATTGTGACAACAGCACCACTTTGCATATTATCTTCAAGCTCAATGGTTCCATTCTTTATTTCTAAATATTCTTTAACAATAGGAAGTCCAGAACCTACCCCGTTGATATATTCTTTCATTTCTTTTGTTGCAGAAGAATAACCTGGACGCTGGGCTTTTTCTTTATCTGGGATACCAGGTCCTTGATCAGAAAAACGAATAGTATTGCCTGAATCAAAAATAGATATAACCATTTCAGTAAAGCGTGCATGTATAAAGTTTTCAACAACCTGAAGAATGATTGAAAAAGGAATAGATCCACCAAGGGATTTAGCTAATTCATAAACCTTTGAAGCAAGCGCGCTTAAAAAAGAGGTCGTTGTATCAGGATTAACGTCAACGATTTTAGGCGAGCTTAATAAATCGTCATAAACAGCTATACGTGCAGAATTAGGCACGTATGAATAATCCATATCAGTAGATGTTATAGATGAATTTTGTATTTCAATTGCTTCTGACATTGATTTTTAGTCACCTATATTTAATTTAAATTTTCAGCACTTCTTATTTTTAATATCTCGTTTTAATAACAATTAAATTTCTCTTTGAAACATCATAGTGAAAAACTAACAAAAGAATGCTCTTGATTACCGAATTTCAGAGTTTTGAACAATTTATTCAGAAAATGTATAAAACTTTGAAAAATCGAGAGAAAAATATTAAAGACCGCAAACCGACTGTCAAAAACTCTTTAATTTTTTCCTTGACTTTTGGAAAATAAGTGAGTTCCCAGTAAAACAAAGAGTTCTATCAATAAGTATGTTGATAGACTATGACTCATTTATAAAACATTAGACTATTTGTTCGTGTTTTTTGAAAGAATTATAAAACCCCAGTTCAAAGGTTGTTTTATAAATAGTTCGAATTTTTAATACATAGGATATACACAATTTCAAAAGTCTATTTAGTCACTGTTTTACTGCATAAACTTGAGTTTTGAACATTAATTGAGGTGTTTTATCCCTAGTTATTGACATTTCGAACAATACAATTAAACAAAACCACTAAAATTTATTCTTGACATGTTTCGTTTCAGGGTATTTCAATAATTTAGAAAAACATTTCAAAAAACTTCATCAAGTTTTTCAGTGAGCTGAAAAGTGTTATTAGTTTCTATTTAATCATCAACTTTAATTACGTTAAGAACACCAAAAGTACCCTATCAATAATAACCATCACTTTCCAATAGAATAAAAAGCTACAATCATAGAAACAGGAATTAACTAGGTTTCAATCAAAAGGGGATCAAGTGAAATTTAGTATTAATAAAAGTGAACTTCAAAATGCTGTATCAATTGTTATGAAAGGTCTTGGTACTCCTTCAAGCCTACCTGTTCTTTCTGGAATACTTTTAGATGCTAAAGGGGATTCTGTTGTTTTACAAACAACAGATCTCAACCTTTCAATTCAATATAAAGTTACTGCTTTGATTGAAGAAGAAGGCAAAACAGTTGTTCCTGGAAAATTATTTTTTGACATCGTGAAAAGTATGCCTGAAGCTGCAATACATGTAGCCACAGTTGAAAGTGAAGCTCATATTTCTTGCGACAACACTTCGTTTTCTGTAAAAACTTTAAATTATGAGGATTTTCCAGGATTTCCAACAGTTGAAACTTCTCAATCAATTACGATCCCTGTTTCACAATTTCAATCAATGGTTAAAAAAGTATCAAAAGTTGTTTCTAAAGATGAAAGCCGTGCGATTTTAACAGGTGTTTTAGTTGCTGCTGAAGGCAACACATTAAGAATGGTTGGTACGGATTCTTATAGGTTAGCTTTATCTGAAACTGTTTTAGAAAATGAAGTACAGGATGATTTTCAAGCTGTTATATCCGGAAACTTTTTAAACGATGTTGCAGGAATACAAGCAGTAGAAAGTGAAATTACTCTTGCTCTATCAGAAAATCAAATAGTTATCACATGTGGCGGCATTGTTTTTATCAATAGAAGAATTCAAGGGAATTATCCTAATTACAAACAACTTCTTCCGGAAAGCTATAAAACAAAAGCTGTCGTTGATTTAAATACACTGACTTCGTGCGTTAAAAGAGCGTCTTTATTAAGCACATCAACATCGCCATTAAAATTCGATTTAAATATTGCATCGAACACCATGCAAATTACAGTTAATTCCGCAGATGTTGGGTCAGTTCAAGAAACAGTGGTTGGAGAGATTGAAGGCGAAGATGTTGAAATTGCCTTTAACTCAACATATGTATTAGATGGGCTTTCAGTAATTAAGAGTGAAAAAGTAAGTTTTGAAACAGAAACTGCGATGAAGCCTGGAATATTTAGAGCAGAAGAACCTGAAAACTTTCTTTATTTAATTATGCCTGTGAGAATATAGTTGTGTCTGTTCGCATACTTTAAGGAAAGTATGAGTTTTAAAGTAACAGATATCCACTTATTAAATTTCAGATCTTATGAAGCCTTGGATTTATCAGGGTTGGGCGATCTTACTATTTTCGTGGGACCAAATGCGGCTGGTAAATCTAATATTATCGAGGCCATCCAGTTATTAACAGCGTTGTCTTCTTTTAGAAATGCAACTTCGGCTGAATTAATAAAAAAGAGCAAACACGATTTAATAGAGATACGAGATGTAGCAACAAATGAATTAATAACGGAACATGATTCAATTAGTGATCCTATTAAAGATTTAATGAACTCGTTTGAAAACACCTCAGACTTTGCAAAGATTACTATTAAAACTACAGATGGAAACCGAATCCTTGAGCTAGTACTCTTAATTGACGAAAATAAGCGTCAATACATTTTAAATGGTAAGAAAAAACAACCTAAAGAACTAAAAGGTATAGTCCCAGCAGTAACATTTACACCTGATGATCTTGAACTTGCAAAAGGCGGACACTCTCATCGTCGTAGAGAAATAGATCTATTAGGATCCCAGCTAAATTCAAATTATGCTCAAATAGTGCGTGATTTTGATAAAGTTCTTCGCTATAAAAACAAGCTTTTAAAAGACGATGTGCCAAAAAGTTATATTGACGCAATGAATACAACTTTTACTAAAGTATCTGCAAAGCTTTCTGAATATCGAGCTTCTCTATTAAATAAGCTTATGCCTTATGTAAACAAACTTTATTCAGACATCGTTTGTTCAGATGAATCGCTTTCTTCGCAATATATAGAATCTTGGGTGAAAGATAGCCAGGCGGAAAGTTTAGAAGATTGGGTTGAATCTAATACAGACGAAGAGATTAGAAGAAAGCAAACTTTAGTAGGCGCTCATAGAGACGAAATCATTTTCCAAATAGACGGACTCTCTGTTTCTGATTTTGCAAGTCAAGGACAACAGCGTAGTGTCGTTTTGTCTATCAAGCTTGCAGAAGCAGACTTAATAGAAGACATGTTAGGAACTCAGCCAATATTACTTCTAGATGATGTCATGAGTGAATTAGATGCTGACAGACGCCATGCTTTAGTGAATAGTCTTTTAAAAGATAGGCAAACCTTTATTACAACGGCAAATTTAGATTATTTTGATGAAGAAACAATTAAGCACGCGAATATTATAAATATTGAAAAAAGCCGGTAAATGGCTGTCGAATACAAAACACGTGCTTAAACGCGTCAATATCAGCCGATTTAAGGCCTGGTATTACAAAAAGACGTATGTTTGTATGGTAAAATCGAATTTACGTGATCATACGTTCCCATTAATAACAAACCTAAAGATTAAACAACCAACTATCGAAGTAAGGGAGTGTGCGCATGGCGTCTGATAATGGCAATTATGGTGCCGAAAACATTCGCGTGCTCGAAGGCCTTGAAGCCGTTCGAATGCGTCCTGGAATGTATATTGGATCCACAGGACCTCGCGGTCTTCATCACTTAGTTTATGAGGTGGTGGATAACTCGGTTGATGAGGCGCTTGCTGGATATTGCGATCGTATTGATGTGGTAATTCACGAAGATAATTCTGTATCTGTTACTGACAACGGCCGTGGAATTCCGGTTGAAAAACACCCAAAAGAGGGTATTCCAACAGTTGAAGTTGTTCTAACCATTTTGCATGCTGGTGGCAAATTTGGTGATGGTGGATACAAAACATCAGGTGGTCTTCACGGTGTTGGTGTGTCTGTAGTTAACGCGCTTTCTACTCTTACTCGCGTTGATGTTAAACGTGATGGTTTCGAATATGAGATGGAATTCGAGCGTGGCAAAACTAAAACAAAGTTAAAGAAACTTGGCAGTGCTAAAGGAACAGGAACAAAAGTAACTTTTTGGGCTGACCCTGAGATTTTTACTGAGACCACGGAATATGACTATGACACGCTCGCAGACAGATTCCGTGAGATGGCATTTCTGAATAAGGGCTTAAAAATCACGCTTACTGATGAGCGCACAATCATTGATGGTCAGCCTAAATCAGAGGTCTTTCAGGCAGCTGGTGGAATTGTTGACTTTGTCAAATATTTAAACGAAGGCAAAGAGACACTTAATAAGCCAATTTATTTCGAGGCAGAAAATGCTGAAGGTGAAGTCGAAATTACACTTCAGTGGTCTTCTTCATATTCGTCTTCCATTATGGCTTTCGCAAACAACATTCATACGACAGAAGGGGGCACCCATCTTGATGGTTTTAAGAATGCGCTTACCCGTACGTTGAATGATTATGCAAGAAGTAAAGGTCTTCTAAAAGAGAAGGATTCTAATCTTACAGGTGATGATACACGCGAAGGATTAGCAGCTGTTATTTCTGTTAAGCTTCGCAATCCTCAGTTTGAAGGACAGACGAAGACAAAACTTGGAAACACTGAGATTAGAGGCCTTGTTCAAACGGCGGTAACTCAAGGGCTTGCAGAATATCTTGAGGAAAATCCAACACCTGCAAGGAGAATTATCAATAAAGCGTCTGCCGCACTTAAAGCTCGCGAAGCTGCGCGAAAGGCCCGCGAAGCAACAAGACGTAAAAATGTTTTGGATTCATTTGCGTTGCCAGGAAAGTTAGCTGACTGCTCTTCGCGTGATGCATCACTTTCCGAAATATTTATTGTAGAGGGCGATTCCGCAGGCGGTTCTGCAAAACAAGCTCGTGATCGCAAGTTCCAAGCGATCTTGCCTTTACGTGGAAAAATTCTAAATGTTGAACGCGCGGGACTTCATCGGTCACTTTCCTCAGACACGATCTCATCGCTAATTACAGCAATTGGTACAAACATTGGCGAAGATTTTGATGCAGACAAAGCACGCTACCATAAGATCATTATCATGACCGATGCCGATGTTGACGGTGCGCATATTCGATGTCTGCTCCTTACCTTCTTCTATCGTTATATGCCTGAGTTGATTTCTCGCGGATACATTTACATTGCGCAGCCACCAATTTTTGGCATTAAGAAGAAGAATTCTAGATCAACAAAAATTGAGCGCTATGTTTATGACGAAAAAGCGCTTTCCTCCACCTTGAGTGAGATGGGTGGTTCGGAAAAATTCGACGTTCAGCGCTACAAGGGTTTAGGCGAAATGGATCCCGATCAGTTATGGGAAACCACTATGGAACCTGCGAATAGATTGATGTTGCGTGTGGAAATTGATGATGCGGCACGTGCCGAGCGTGTTGTCAGCGAGCTTATGGGTGAACAAGTTGAGCCTAGAAAGCGCTTCATCCAAGATCATGCAAAAGACGTCAGATTCCTTGATATTTAAACGAAGGGTAAAACATGGCTGAAAACGACAACCGCAACGAAAACGAATTCGAGGAATTCGACGAATTTTCTGATAACGAATTTATTGAAAATGAATCTATGGAAGATGTATCTATTAATGATGAGTCTTCCTCTTATGAAGATTCGATTGACGAAGAAATCGACGAGTCTGAGCTTAATGAGTCAGCTATTGATGATGGTTTAACCGATGAGGAAGAAGCCGAAGAAACCGCTGATATGATGGAGGCGAAAGCAGATAGCGAACTGGTCGATTTTAAGCCAGCTGAGCTTGGACGCGAAATGCAGCAATCATTCCTTGAATATTCAATGAGTGTAATTGTTGCTCGTGCGCTTCCGGATGTTCGTGATGGACTCAAACCTGTACATAGAAGAATTTTGTACGCGATGAATGAGTCAGGTTATCTACCAACCAAGCCACATATGAAATCTGCGCGTACTGTTGGTGATGTTATAGGTAAATATCACCCGCATGGTGACGCTGCAGTCTACGATACGATGGTTCGTCTGGCGCAGCCATTCAGTATGCGATTGCCTTTGATTGATGGACACGGAAACTTTGGTTCGATCGACGGAGACTCTGCAGCGGCTATGCGTTATACGGAGGCTCGCTTGGATAAACCAGCGATGGAGCTTCTGCGTGACCTGGATAAAGAAACCGTTGACTTCCAGCCAAACTATGACGAGAGTCTGCAAGAACCAGTTGTATTACCTGCAAGATTTCCTAACTTGTTAGTAAATGGGTCAAATGGTATTGCTGTTGGTATGGCCACCAATATTCCGCCTCACAATTTGAGTGAAACGATTGATGCAACCTGCATGATGATCGATAACCCTGATGTGACAACCGAAGAACTTATGACGGTTCTGCCCGGACCTGACTTCCCAACGGGTGGTCTGATTATGGGTAAAAAGGGAATTTTAGATGCGTACGAAACTGGACATGGCAACATTACGATTCGTGCGAAATGTGAAATTGAAGAGAAAAAGAATGGTCGTTCTTCGATTGTTGTGAAGGAAATTCCTTATCAGGTAAACCGTAAGCGTTTGCTTGAGAAGTTAGGTGAGCTAGTTCGCGATAAGAAGCTTCCAGAAATTTCCAACATTCACGACGCAGCTGACCGTCATGGTATTGACATCATCATTGACCTGAAAGCGAACGCCATTCCGCAAGTTGTGTTGAATAAACTGTTTAAACATACTCAGTTGCAAACCGGTTTTGGAATCAACATGCTTGCGCTTGTGGACGACACGCCGAAGGTGTTGTCGCTTCGCCAAATGTTGCACTATTACATTCAACATCAGATTGAAGTTATTGTTCGCCGCACAAAATATGAGCTGGCAAAAGCCGAGGAACGCGCTCATATTCTTGAGGGCTATATCATTGCGCTTGATAATATTGACGAAGTTATCCATATTATTCGATCAAGTGAGACCGATAAAGAAGCATCCGAGCGATTGATGAGTCAGTTTGCTCTGACTAAGAAGCAGACAGATGCAATTCTTGAAATGAAGCTTCGTCGTTTAACGGGACTTGAGCGCACAAAGATTGAAAATGAACTGGCAGAACTTCGCGAGAAAATTGCTTACTATAAGCGTGTTTTAAACGATGAATCTTTGGTTCGTGGAATTATCAAAGACGAGTTGGGTGAAATTCGCAAGAAGTATGGAACGCGTCGTGCAACTAAGATTTCAGGTGCTGCAAAAGATATAGAGGTTGAAGACCTTATTGCTGATGACAATATGGTGGTCACCATGACAAAAGCCGGGTATATTAAACGCATGCCGGTGTCTGTATATAAGCAGCAAAAGCGCGGTGGCAAGGGACTTCAAGGTGTAAACCTGAAAGAATCTGACTTTGTGGAGCACCTATTTGTTGCGACCAATCATTCATATATGCTGTTCTTCTCAACAAAAGGCAAGGTCTATCGCCTAAAGGTTTACGATATTCCAGAGGCTTCGCGCCATGCACGCGGAACTGCAATTGTGAATCTATTGCCTCTTGAAAAAGGCGAAACCATCTCGGCGGTTATTTCTACTAAGGAATTCCCGAAAGACGAGTTCCTAATGTTTGCAACAGCAAATGGCATTGTGAAGAAAACCGCAATGGATCTATACGACAGAACACGTCGCGATGGACTTATTGCCATTAATTTGAAAGACGACGATGAGTTGATTTCCGTTCGTCGAGTTGCCAAAGGTGAGAAAGTCATCATGGTATCGAGCGCCGGCAAAGCCATTCTTTGGGATGAATCCGAGGCGCGTTCGATGGGTCGAGGCACACAAGGTGTTCGTGGAATGAATGTTCCTGCTGACGCTCATGTGCTTGGAATGGAGATTGCGAAACCAGGCACTGATCTGTTCGTAATTACCGAAAAAGGCTATGGCAAACGAACCGCGATTTCGGAATATCCTGAGCATCATCGTGGAGGCCAAGGTGTCTACACCATCACAATGACACAGAAGAAAGGCTTGCTGGTTGCGATGCAAGTTGTCACATCTGAAGACGAGCTTATGATCATTTCCGAAGAAGGCGTAATAGTTAGAACACCAGTTGAAGGAATCAGTGAGCTTGGTCGTTCGACGCAAGGTGTTCGTGTGATGAATATTGCGGATGGAGACAAGGTAACAGCGGTTGCTATAACGACTGAATAGAAAGCTAAATTAATAGAAGGCAATTTATTAAGAGACTAGTTTTAAACGACCGACAATAAACAGAAAGATCAGTTGACTGGTACTCACTGAGGCAAAAAGTGCCAGTCTAACTGGTCATCAGTAGACGATCGTAGTAAACATGCCCTCATCTAGTTGATGTTGCCAAATCGTTGAATTCGATAATTTGAAGTTTTATAATGACCATATTGCTCAACATTAACGGCCATGTGAATATGTCTATTTACATGGCCGAGGTTAGTTATTTGTGTTGTTTGAATGTTTTGCACGGTGGTTGAAATGCTTTGCCTTAATGGGACAATAATAAATTTCATTAAGCAATTTGCTGAAATCCACGGACGCCCTGGTGTGGAAATTGGGTTTGCGGATATATCCGACATCGACAACAGATCAGACGAAGAACAACAATTCGATAAAGCCATAGTGTTTGCCTTTCCTTATTCAAGGGAATCTCTTGCTGGTGTGATCAATGGGCCTACTAAAGAATTCCAAGATGAAAAAGTCTCTATTAACGGAATGATTGAAAACCTAACAGAAGTTCTTGTCGGTTTTATTCATGCGCATGGTTTTGTAGCGGCTCCGCTTAATGTCAAGAGCGAGAAGCAGGCAGTAGGGAATAGCGTTGATGAATTTTCGTCTGCTGATGACGACAAATCAAATCTCTCACTTTGTTTGCTTTCTGCCAGTGCTGGTGTTGGCTGGGTGGGTAAAAACGGATTGGTTGTTACCAAAAAATATGGCTCTGCTGTTCGTATTGGGGTGGTGCTTACAGATGTTCCACTTGAATGTTGCGAACAAACTTTGTTATCACGTTGTAGTAGATGTATTCGTTGTGTTGAACAGTGTCCGGCGGATGCTATTACTGGCTTAGATTGGCGCCCAGACATTAATCACACACTCGTTGATATGAATAAATGCCATGCAGAATGTAAACGCTTATCTACTGAGCGATTTGGACATAGCGAAAACCTTTGCGGAATTTGTACGGTAGCCTGTCCTTATACAGCATCTTATTTAAACCGTACAGAAGACTAAAGATTTAGAGTACAGAAGACTAAGTAGTCAGTGTAAAGAAATTCATGTAGTCAAACAATTCTGTTCGAATTATGCTCAGCATTGCTATCTCCAAGTGGATTGTTCGCGTCGCTTTAAGATGTTCTCTAACTCCTCTTTTAATGATAAGTACGAATTGACGCGTTCTTGGGATATCTGACCTTCCTCAACCGCTTGCTTAATTGCACAACCCGGCTCATTGTTGTGGCTGCAATCTCGGAACTTACAATTTTGTGCTAGTTCTTCAAGATCAGAAAATGCCGCTGCAATACCATTAGCAGCATTCCAAAGTCCTAGACCGCGAACTCCTGGCATATCGACAATTCTTCCAGCTCCTGGTATCTGAAGTATTTCACGTGAAACGGTCGTATGTCTGCCTTTTTGATCGTGCTCACGAACACTTTGCGTCTTTCTGACATCAGTGCCAACAAGTTTGTTTATTAAAGTAGATTTTCCAACACCAGATTGTCCTATAAGTATTGTTGTTGTGTTAGGTGCAAGTAGGTCTTTTATTGCAGCTATATCCTGCGGGTTGTTTCTATCAGAAGTTAACACCTGTGCAGAGTCTCCTACCAACGCTTGAACAGCCTCAAGGTTTTGCTCACCTTCTAGTTTGCTGGTCAGATCCCATTTTGTAAGAAGAACGCAAACAGAAGCTCCTGTTTCAAATGCAAGAACAAGTTCGCGTTCAAGTCTTCTTAGATTGAGGTTGTTTATAGGTTGTACGATTATTACTTGATTAAAATTAGCGGCAAGGACTTGCGAGGCTGTTCGTTCATTTGGATCTTTGCGAATAAGGCTTGTGTGTCTAGGGAATATATTTTTGATTATTCCCATTTCATGTGAGTCAGGAATAGAAATACTAACTTGATCGCCAATTACAGGATGTGCGATTGCAGAGTGTTCAGTGTGTTTGTCTTTTTGTTTTGCCATGCTTGTTGCATGCTCACACCGAAGTTGTTTGCCGTTTTCTAGTTCAACTAAAGGAAACCCTCGATCTAGCTTTATGACTTCTCCAATATATTCATTCGCAATAGTTGCTCGCTGGGATTGTTTTGATTTTTTCCCAGTGGAGTTGCTATGCGAAGAACAAGTCATTAAAGTTCTCTTTCGCGAAGTTTTCTGTACGCAACCAACAGCGCTATGCCTACAAATATCAATATTCCACCTGGTGTTGCATTTGCAATAGAGAACCCAGGTTTTGTGACAGTACCTTCGTTAACTATAGTCACATTTGTTGCATGTAGATCAGAAAGTCCAGTGTGGTCTTTGCAGGCTAGATTAAATGTTCCTCGTACTTGTAAGGTAGTGCCAGTTTTTCCGTATGAACCGTAAGTGTCTATACTTTTTGATGATTCTTTAGACATATACACTGTGACTTCAGCGAAAGAATTGTCATTTGCCTGAAGAGTTATCCAGCACATATCGGGTTCATCTTCAACACCTACGCGATCTCCAACAACTTCACCTGTAACTTGAACAGTTTCGCCATCCATGTATGGATCGGCATTTGCTAGAGATGCAATAGATGCGTCATATATAAATGATCCGTCTGGAAGTTGGGACGTGTTTACGCGATTTTGTGTAGTTGAATTACTAGGTTCAACTGTTATTTGTTGAACATCGTCTTCGAGGTTTTCAAGATCTTCTGAAATAGTGGAAGTGTTCGAAGCTTCTGCGGATGTGCTATCAGGTGTATCTGGTGTGTCTGGTGTGTCGGACGCGTCACCGGATGTGTCTGCTGTGTTCGGCGTGCTTGATGATTCGTTTGTATCGGACGCGTTTTCGTTGGCGTCTTGCTGCTCTCCCTGCTCTTGAGAGGTTTCATTTGCGATATCAATGTTCTCAGGAAGATCAGCTCCGGTCACACCGCTGGCAGAAGTATCTGATGATGTGCTACTTGAGCGAAGCGGGGTGCAACCTGCACAAAAAACCAAGCACAAAGCAACCATCAACGTAGACACAAAGGTAAGTGTTGTTTTCCGCGTCATCTTAGGTCACCATGCTTTAAAGGATCGACCTTTTTCATTCTTGTTCTTGGGATAAGGCTGAACAAGATTTCTGCAGCTAGCGCTAACAAGGCAATAAACTCAAGACGTCCTGCCCACATTTGGAAAATGTAAAAGATCTCAAGGGTAGGGGGCATTCCAAGAGTCGCAAGGCCGGTGATGATCCCACCGTTTGAAGTCATTGCGACTGATTCGAAGATAGCCTGTGTAGCATCATAGCCATGTGCGATTCCAACAACCGTACCGATTGCGTAAGTAATTACATAAAGGATAAACACAGTCATTGCTTCTCGAACAATACTTGGTGTTAAAATACGCCGTCCAGCGTGTGTGTATGACACAACCACGCGCGCTGAATCTGGAGATACTGCTTCTTTTATTGTGGCAAGAATTGATTTACCGATCATCCCAATTCTGTAGAACTTAATTCCTCCAGAAGTTGAACCCGCGCTTCCGCCGACTGCCATCACGAGAGCTATCGTTATGAAAGCACCAGATGTGAGAACCGCAGTTAATTGGTTTTGTGTGATAACCGAAAAACCGGTCGTCGTAAAAGCAGACACGACCATAAACAAGCCTCGCCGCAAAAGGGTTGGCAAATCGAAGAACAATGTGGATGCAGAGAGCGAAGCGGTAAACACGATCGTCATTACAGTGATCCAAATGATCATTGTTCGAGTTTCGATGTCTTTAAAAAACGCTTGTGCGCGACCTTTCCAGACCTCGGAATAAATCATAAAGCTGATAGAGCCCATAATCATAACGATCACCAATAGAAACTCTATTGGCATGGAATGATAATAGGAAATCGACTGTTGCATTGGAGTAAATCCGCCAGTTACAAAGGCGGAAATTGAGACCCAAAAAGCATGCAAAAATGCACGTGCTGGTTCGAAGCCATCTATAAGAAGAAGAATCATGAGCAAAACAGTGCATGTGACTATGATTATGGCTGTAACTTTTGCAATAAAACGAGTTGTTTGAATTACGTTTGGAACAACGTGCTCATTGCGGGCTTCGGATGTGTAAAGTGAAGACCCGATACCTTTTCCAAAAATCCCAAGGGACAACGCAACAACAATAAGACCTAAGCCGCCTAGTAAATGCATCATGAATCGGAACATGTTGTCTGCATATGACAAATGATCAAGATCTACAATCACAGATGCACCTGTCGTGGTAAGTCCAGATACTCCATCGAACAGCGCATCTAGGTATGACACATAATGCCCTGAGAGAAATAGCGGAATTGAACAAAAAACGCCGAGTACTACCCAAGCGAATCCAACAACCGCAAACGCTTGACGTTGATTGAGTTTTCCAGGTTGCACACGACAAAATCGAAGACCCGCACCAACGACAATTGAAATTCCGATAGATAAAAGATAACGAGACGCAGGTTCCCACTCTTGAAAAATAAGCGCGGTAGCAAGAGGCACTAACATAAGTATTGCCGAAAATAGAATCAAAACACCAAGATAGTGTCCAATAACCCTAAGGTCGTAAAAGGTAAATCGCTGCCACATGTTTATGAAACCAAGTTTGTAAGTCCAGCGATCAATCTGACCGCACTAATCACAATCCAGAGAAATGCGATAAAACTAATGATAGAAACTACCATTAATGCAATTCCGCTAAGAGA
The DNA here is from genome assembly GCA_964631345.1 of uncultured Eggerthellaceae bacterium. GTDB lineage: Bacteria > Actinomycetota > Coriobacteriia > Coriobacteriales > Eggerthellaceae > MGBC163016. Next base: position 108,591 of record CAZVWE010000005.1, read on the forward strand.
AGATCTAAAATCTCCGTGTATTTGCCGTTTGAGTTTCAGCATGTTCGCATTTTACATCAGCTAACAAAAGCTAAGAGCTCCGTCGGTGAATCGATGAACATGTCTGGAAGAGTGGACTTGTTTTCTTCAAAATCAATGGGTTTGTGGTATCCCCAAGTTACGGCTATGGCGAAAAGGCCTGCATTGTGTGCGGCTTTTATATCTCCCGGAGAATCTCCAATATATACGCTTGTTTGTTTGTCAGCATTAAGATCATGCAACACTTCGTTTATGCCAGTTGGATCAGGTTTGCGGGGAATGCCTGGTTTTTCACCTAGCGCTTTATCGATAAGACCAGGAAGGCATATTTTGAGAATTACATCCACACCAGGCTGAAGCTTATTAGACACCACGCCTATTTTGCATCCATCGGCTCGCAGTTGTTTAAGCGTATCAATCACCTCTGGATATGGAGATGTATGGTGATAGGCTTCATGGAACTGAGCATTCCAAAGATACATAGCCTTTTCTTCCATGTCGGGCGGTGTGTTTTCAGGAAGAGCTTGTTGTATTAAGCGTCTAACTCCATTGCCGACAAACGAAAGGATTTCCGCCTCTGAGCGGGTGGGGTATCCAAGGGTTTCCAGAATGTTGTTAGTTAACAGAACTAAGTCCGGTAGGGTATCAAGCAAAGTTCCATCCAAATCAAAAATAAAAGTATCGAATTTGTGGTCATGTTTTTGCATATAAGTGCCTTCTTTGAGAATGGGTTCTATGGATTTTAAAAAATAATTGCCATGCCGAGCAGTATTCCCACAAGGCAAGCAAAAGCTGGGGCTTTAGACTTATATATAAGATATGCCTCTGGAAGAATTTCGCTATAAACAACATAAAGCATAGCCCCTGATGCAAAGCCCAAGCTACAGGCAAGACCAACTGGTCCTACATCGCCAAGCATAAATCCAAGCCAAGCGCCTATCAATGTTGGAATTCCACATGATGCCGTTATGATTATGGCTTTTATTTTGCTCATGCCGCCGCTAATCAACGGAACAGCCACAGCCATTCCTTCAGGAATATTATGCAGTCCGATAAGAACAGCCATGATCATTCCTGTGCCCAGATAGAGGTTTTCGGTTGAAATGGCAAAGCTTGCACCTATAGTCATACCCTCTGGTAAGTTATGAAGTGCAATTGCGCAGGCCATAACTATGCCTGCGATTGCAAGAGAAAGCCTCGACTCATGATTTTTCTGACGCTCAATTAAGTTGTCTGCATGAATTAGCTCATCTATATCATCGTGGGTTTTTGGATGATCACTACTTTCAACATGCTTTACTTTGTTGCGGGTCTTTCTATCAATAACGTAGTTCAAAAGTCCTATAGTGATGATCCCAACTGCAACCATTGATATAACTAGCCAAATTCCGCCAGGTCCTACAACAAAAGCTGCTTCGATAGCCTCTTGTATGAGATTAAAGCAAACAATTGCGGTCATGACGCCGCCAGCAAACGCCAAAAGCAAACTTACTACGCGGTTAGATTCACTGTTAAACAGTGCGCCAACAAGTCCGCCTATACCGGTGCCACCGACTCCCGATACCAGAGTGACTATTGTTACAAATAAAAGTGGGTTAATCGTGTCCATGTCTGCGTTCTTTATTTGCACACGGTCAAGTTAACAATCGCGTTAGCAATTGGGTTAACTGCTAGGTCATCAATCAATTGATTGATAAACGATCATGTTAGATTGATCGTACGCTTAAGTCCTTTTGTTAATACAAGGTAGTATACGACTCCAATGACTATCCATATAACACCAATGGTTATAACAAAGCTCTGAACGGAAAGAAGAATTGCAAAACATATAAGCGCGCCAATTGCCGGAAAGATTAAATGCATAAAAACGTTGTGCAAACCTTTGCGTTCTTTTAGTTGGAACCAACAAAAAGCAATCACGTTTACATTTAGTAATGTGTAGGTTGAAAGAGCTCCGAAGTTAGAAATCTTAGCTACGGTATTCATGTCAACCCCTGCAAAATCAAACACAGTAACCAATACGCATGCTAAGAGAATAGTAAATATAATCGCACGAAGTGGTGAATTTGTACGTTTGTTCATGTGTCCCAAAACCTTTGGAAGCGCACCACCGCGAGACATGGTAAACATCACAAACGAAATGGATGTTTGTTGAGCAATAGCTGTGAAAACGCCTTGCGAAAGAGCAACACCAACTGCGCAGAGAACTGAAAGCCAAGGACCTGTGATCATTTTTGCCACGATATAAAATGCGTTATTTGTGTCGGTTTCAAAATTAGCACCGGTTGGATCAATACAGGTTGCAATGTAGCACTGCAGTGCATAAAGCACACACAAAACAACAGCCATAATCATCATTGCACGTGAAGGCCCATTATCAGGATCTTGTGCTTCTTGAGTAAGTGTTGCTATCGCGCCGAAACCAACATATGACATAACAGCTAACGCTACAGCGTTCATGGTTCCGCCAAGTTCAAATTTTGCAGGATTGAACAGTGCTGTTGGTGCAAAGCTTGAAGTTTCTGGATGGCTTATGATGTAGGCAACGCCAAATGCGAAAAATAGTGCAAGAATTACGAGCTGTGCTATCAAAGCAATTTTGTTAACCAATACAGCTGTTTTCATACCAATTAACGTGACAATGGCTACAAATGCAATGAACACAAAACAAAGCGCAAGAACAGGAATTTGTGGAAACATTGAATTTATGGCGATAGCTGCAATCATATAAACGAGTGCAGGGCAAACAAGATATTGCAACAGCATTAGCCAGCCAGCAATAAAACCAAGAGCCTTTCCCATCACGTTACTTACGTAGGTAAATATTGAGCCAGATGATGGAAAGTGCTTGATCATAATTCCAAACGAAAATACAGAGAAGAGAACTGCTAAAAATCCGATTAGAAATGCAAGGGTTGGCGTTCCATTTGATGAGGCAAAAACGCCACCATATATGGCCATTGGAGAAATTGGAACCATGCAAATAAGTCCCCAAACCACCATGTCAAATATAGACAGGGTACGTTTGAAAGGGTTGTTCTTTTCGCGATTTGCAGCTGCAGTTTTTTGATCAGGGTTTGCTGTTTCAGATGCGGAGTCAATGGTTGAGACTTTGGTTTTTGGAGTATCAGCCGTTGAGATGTGAGCAGTGTGTGTCTTTGAGACGTGGGTATTCGCAATGTTTGTTTTTATGGTAGTTGTCACGGCCTTCTCCTTTCGTCTCTTAGAGTTTTGAACTGCTATGCGAGCCTGATGTCGTTTTGCGTTGTATATGTTTGTAGTCACGAACATAGCTATAAAGACGGCCACAAGATCGCTATAAAAACAACTATAAAAACAACTGTATCTAATTGAATCTTGCACTTTAATTGGACTTATTGCATAACTGTATGTAGATTTGTTTATTCAGCGTTTCCATTAAGTGATAGTAAGGATTTAATTGATAGCGGTAAATCAATAAAAGATGTTGTGCTGACAGTGTGAGTAAGAGTTGGTGCAGCAGTGATGGTTGGTACAGCATTGACAGTTGATCCAGAAGCAAGGAGAGACAATGATTAAGAATATGGTTTTAGGAGAAAACGTTGGCCGGCTAGGTTTCGGCGCAATGAGGCTTCCGATTATAGATGGCGATGCTGCACATGTGGATCAAGCTGCTGTAGATGAAATGATTGATGCCGCATTTGCTGGTGGAGTGAATTATTTCGATACAGCTTATCCTTATCATGAGGGGATGTCTGAAATTGCACTTGGAAAAGCTCTTTCGCGTTATCCCCGAGAATCTTTTTTCTTGGCAACGAAATATCCGGGACACCAAATATCTGATCAGTATGATCCGAAGGTAGTTTTTGAAGATCAGCTTGAAAAATGCGGGGTAGAGCATTTCGATTTCTATCTTCTTCATAATATTTATGAGAATTCGATAGATGTTTATACGGATGAAAAATGGGGAATTTTAGACTACTTTATTGAGCAAAAGCGCAACGGTCGCATTCATCACCTTGGGTTTTCTGCTCATGGAAGACCGGATTTATTAAAACGCTTTCTTGATTATGGTGCTGAAAAATATGCAGCATTGGTACGTGATGATCCAGACACAGCAAATAAGTTTTCTGGCGAAAACGTTATGGAATTCTGTCAGATTCAACTCAATTATTTGGATTGGACATTACAAAATGCGGCAGAAAAATGTGAGATTCTAGAAGATTTAGAAATCCCCGTTGTTGTGATGGAGCCTTTGCGTGGTGGCAGACTTGTGACCTTGGAAGACAATCTGAAAGCTGAACTCCAAAGCGTAAATCCGGATATGGAGCCAATTGAGTGGGCCTTTAGGTGGTTACAGGAAATTCCGAATGTGAAAGTTATATTAAGCGGTATGTCTAGCCTAGAACAGGTTCGTCAGAATTGCGAATTGTTTGAGGCAGAACGCCCGCTTGGGTATAAAGAAACAGCAGTTTTGATGGATATCGCTGAACTTATGAAGGGCGGCGTTCCGTGTACTGCTTGCAGGTATTGCGTTGATTCTTGTCCGCAAGGTATAGACATTCCGATGATGATGGCTGCATACAATGATGTGCAATTTCAGCCATCGGTGATTGTTGGTATGCAACTTGATGCTGTTCCTGAAGGTAAACGAGCAAGTGATTGTATTGATTGCCGTGCGTGCAAAAGGATGTGTCCGCAAGGAATTGATATCCCAGAAGTTCTTTCTGAGCTTGTGGTTGCTATTGATAAGCTCCCAAAGTGGGCGGAGTCTTCACGAAGACGCGAAGAGGCTGCAAAGAAGATTCGTGAAGAGAGAGCTCGGCAGCGAGGCAGTGTAACAGCCTCTGTGAAGCTAGAAGAAACTGAAGAGGACTTGTCTGAGGGATCGGCCGGTGAGTTGGCCGGGGTAGGTGAAGCCCAATGAAAGCAGTTATTCAGCGAGTTTCAAAGGCTAAAGTAGATATTAATGGTGCGACCGTTGGAGAAATTGGATGCGGATTGCTAATCTTGTTAGGTGTTGGACATGAAGACAATGTCCAAACTGCTGAAAAACTATGGCAAAAAATTGCAAAGCTTCGTATCTTTGACGACGAAGACGGAAAAACAAATCTGTCTCTTGCAGATGTGCGAGGAGATGTACTGGTAGTCAGCCAGTTCACTTTATATGCAGATTGCTCGCGCGGGAACCGTCCTTCATTTACCGATGCGGCAAAACCTGAGATTGCGAATTCTCTATACGAACAGTTTGTTGGTTATGCCCGCGATGGAGTATGTTCTTGGAATGGCGTGGTGCAAACTGGTGAATTTGGCGCAGACATGAACGTTTCACTCGTTAACCAAGGTCCGTTTACCATCTTGTTGGAATTGTAGGGAAAGAATCTCGAGCTAGCTCAAATTAACTTGATTTAGCTCAGTTGTACCCAAAGCAACCCAAAGGCTTTAAGCGTAACTCAACGCACCTATAGTAACCAAGAGACACTGGAAACATTCGACAGGGCATCTTCGTCAAAAATTATTTTGACGACATTGTTTTCGAAATAGATATTTCCGCTTGCAGTTCCTCCGGGCGGGATATCTCCATATGTTAAATCGTCGGAGCCTTCCGAATAATAAACGCGGTCACGCTGAGCACCGTTTGTATCTTCGCCTTTCCAGCTGTAGACGTTGTATGACATGGTGTTTGTTGAATCGTTTCGATAGATTACGTTCACTCCGATAAGGCTTGCGCCGTCGTAGTTGGTAAGTCCTGTTTGTACTGAATTGACTGTGACAACAAGTCCATTGTTGAGTGAGGCAGATTCGCCAATAGTAAGATCTGTAGTGTTGCTAACATTACCCGAAGGCGTAGGGGTTACAGAAGGAGCCGCGGGTGATGAGTTATTTGTATTTTGAGTGTCAGTGGTGCCACCTGGCAGAACGGATGACGTTTGATCTGAGTTGTTAGCAGTTGCGTTATTGGTGATTTCGGCAATGGCATTTGAATAATATGGCTGCAACACGAACACCACTACGCAAGCGATAACGCTTATTACAAGACCTGCAATTGCTAAGCCTTTAAAAGCTGACTTCATTACGAAAGCAATAACTACAGCAGCTATGCCCGCAAGTACCCCGACGACTCCAAAGACTAGAGCAGCTAGGCTAAGTGTTGGAATTAGTGACAAGATGAAAGCGACTGCACCACAAATAATGGCTGCAACACCAAGTCCCAACGAAAGCGGATTTCCCAAGGAGTTGCCAAGGGTTTTATGGTCATTTGAATCTGAGTCCATCAAAGAATTCTTCTTTTTCGAAGATCTTTCCGATAGTCTTTCGGGCTGGCCATCAGATAAATCAGTTGAAATGTCTTTTTGCTGTGAAGCTGGGTATTGCACAGTTTGTGGAATGGCTTGTTGAGAAAATGGCTGCCCTATCTGTCCCGGCTGCCCTGCTGATGTGGGCTGCACGAATTGCACTGGTTGTCCAGGTTGCTGTATTTGGTTCATGGTGGCCTGCGGTGCAGACGGTTGTGCAAATTGCTGTTGTGCGCCTGGTTGTCCAGGTTGTTGAATAAATGTTTGTTGAGCAGCTGTTTGTGGGACAGGTTGCATAAGCTGGGGTTGTGTTGTTGTCAACAAAGCTCGTGGGTAAACGGGCAGTAAATTCTGTGATTTTGTGACCAAGTCCAAATGCGCTTTTGTGCCTGTCCAAACAGGACGTCCATATTTACCTTCACCTGGGATTGGAATGTTGGGTTCTTCAACAAGAGGCATTGTTGGTAAAACTTGTTGAGTGATAGCTTGTGGGATAGGTTGTATAAGCTGGGACTGTGCAAGTTGCTGAGGTTGAGCAACTTGTTGAGGTTGGACAACTTGCTGGAACTGGGCGGCTTGCTGGACTTGCATAGGTGACTGTATGTTCAGCTGTTCTGGTTGCCATCCTTGTTCCAGTTGTCCGTTTGGCTGCATTGTTTGCGCAGAAGTGTTCTGAGCAGACGCTTGTTTATTGGATTGTATTACTGGTTGATAAAGCAATGAGCTTTGAGGAGACAGTGGGGAACCAGAGAAATTTGCAAAAGATTCCCATCCTGATTTAGGTGTCTTAATACCAAAGAAATGCATGGTATTGTACGGCGTATTTTGCGGTGGGTTTTGCTGTTGGTTTTGTTGCCGGTTTTGCTGTGTATTGCCAAAAGCGATGGTTCCTCCAACAGGGATTTGGGAAGTCTGTCTGTATGGATTTTGATACATCCCTTGAATTGGCTGTTGAGGTGGCTGTTGAAAAACCATAAACGCCTTCCGTATATGTAGTGCATGTAATTAAGTATGTGTAGTACGTTTAATTAAATTGCCTGAATAAACATCAATTTTATACTACTTGGTTCCTCGTTTATTGTGTTAATTCGCACTATCTTGTTCGATCCAGAGATTTAGATCGACAGGTGTAGATATTCCTGGGATTGTGCCTGAATTTGAATATTGCCAAATGACAAAGTCAATCGGAGCAGTCGGAACAGAGACATCGTATTCTGCAAGCCATATTGGCACGGTGTCTCGAACGCGTTTGTCCACTCGCATCAGGTCGCGTTGGTTTCCGTATAGCAAATCGACATATCCTGCCTTTGCGATTTCATCACAAAACGCTAGAACGTTTGAGGACAGTTGCTCGTTTTCAAGTTCGTTTGCGCGTGCTCCTTCAACATCTACAGTTTCATGATCGTATGCAATCGCATGGAACTTGCAACCCGCGGCTTCTGCTTCTTTAACAAGTTCAAGAGTGAAAGCAGCCTCTTCTTTAGCCTCTGCAGCAGTGGTTGCTTGAGAGAAAAAGTATCCTGAAATTTCAAGTTTGGTCTTTGCTGCCCAGCGATAATTTGCAGTGAAATAGTCATCGCGTGTGAGTTTGCCTTCAGTGGCGCCCCTATATCCAATGCGAATAAAAGCGAAGTCAAGTCCTGCTGTTGAAACAGCATCCCAATCAATCCAATGTTGGTGCTCGGAGACATCAATGCCCCATTTAGATTTGAGGATACCGTCTTCATAATAGGTCAGCTTTTCTCCATCGCGAAATAACCCTGTCCAATCATAGGGACTTACATATTCTGGTTCTGCTTGAGGGCGTGTGCCACAGCCCGAAAGTGCTAGGGCAGATGTGACTCCTGTTGCGGCGAGCACTGTACCGGCAGCTGCTTTGCCGAATATTTGCAAGGCTTCACGACGTGAAACAAAGCGCTTGGAACCAAGGCGCGAACTGGAGTGTGAGCTAGGGCGTGGAACAAGGTGTGAACTAGAATGTGAACCAGGTCGCAAGTCAGAGTGATCCGATGAGGAAAGAAGGTTATTTTGCTCGTTTGACGTTATCATGCGTATGAGTCTGAATAGGTCTAATTGAATTACCCGCGTGTAGCTTACTCGAGTGTAACTTAACCAAGTGTAACCTAACCAAGTTTAACGTAACCCCAACATGAATCTCAATAAACCCAATCGCGAAGCAGTTTTGTTATGGATAAAAGATAAGGCCAAGCCCGGAAGTTCCAGAAACTTGGCCTTTTAACCTTTAATGAAATTGTCCTTCCCGTTTGTCTAAAAGAAAGGCATTTAAAAAGGAAGGGACAGCAATTAACCTTTTAGGCGGATATTGATAATTTAGTCTTCCGCTTTCTTTCTGTCATAAGAAGTAGTTGGTAAAGACGAGATATGTAATATCGGGCGCTCGCAGGAAACAATTTCATAAGGACAATGTTCGACTCCAGCGGGGATGCAAATAAAGCAACTCTTATCGAATTCAACCCATTCCCCATCGATATAAAAACGCATTACACCACCGAGGTCTTCTGTGTTCTCGGGATCATTGCCTATAAAACCAACAATCTCAGTAACGTCATGAGTATGGGTTTCAATATCATGGAGTCCAGGACTTAGGTACCATACCGCTGAACAATGCAAAGCTCCAGGATGCACGTCGCTGCTGATCAGTTGGGCGCTGGTGCAGAATTTTGAACCATCTTCGTTGTATTCAATACCATTTGGACGCTTATGATACGAAAAGTACTTTTCTTCTGCTGTGGCCATAACAATTTCCCCCTTAATTGTGTCTAATTGCAATTAGTAAAATCCTGCTTTGTTTTGTGGTGTCTCCTTTCTCGCAAAACCAGTAATTAAAGATGCGGTTGCATCAAAGGCGCTCTGTGTGCATGCTCTGTGTGGCAATAAAAGTGCATGGTTGTTGCCATATATTGGAAATCAATAGTACGTAGATTAACACTTTTAGTTTTTTCACTTTAGTTATAGATAAAAGACAAGGCCAAGCCCGGAGGTTCTAGAGGCTTGGCCTATTTGTACCCCTTATTAAAACCTTTTCCATTTGTCTATGAGAAAGGCATTTAAAAAGGGGAGGGGACAATAACTTAACCTTTTAAGGGGAAGTCAATAACTTCGCCATCAAGCTTCTTTCCGCCATAATATGTAACCGGCAAAGAAGAGATATGCAATATGGGACGCTCGCAGGAAACAATTTCATAAGGACAATGCTCAACTCCAGCGGGGATACAAATAAAGCAACTCTTATCGAATTCAACCCATTCCCCATCGATATAAAAACGCATTACACCACCGAGGTCTTCTGTGTTCTCGGGATCAGTACCTATAAAACCAACGATTTCGGTGACATCATGAGTATGGGTATCAATCTCGTGGCGCCCAGGGCTTAAATACCATACTGCTGAACAATGCAAAGCTCCGGGGTGAACTTCGCTGCTGATAAGTTGGGCGCTGCTGCAGAATTTTGAACCATCTTCGTTGTATTCAATACCATTTGGGCGCTTGTGATACGAAAAATACTTTTCTTCTGTTGTTGTCATAACAATGTTCTCCTTAACTTTATCTAAGCGAAATCCTGCCTTATTTTGTGGTGTCTCCTTTCTCACAAAACCAATTAATTAAAGATGCATCGCTGCATCAAAGGCGCTCTGTGTGGCATTAAAGATCGTGCATGGTCCCTGTCGGCAATCTCCAATACGATGGCATTCAGTAAACGTATTTTCGAAAGCCTTTAATTTATCTGTATTGACTTTAAATCCGAGTGAATAGACAACAGAATCACATGGATGAACGACAGTTGTGCCATCGGGAGATTGCAGAATTGCTCCAGCAGGAGTGGCATCAATCACGCGAGCTTTTCGAATGATTACAGCACCTGCTTGTTCAAGTAATTCATATATGCAACGTAGGTTGATGACGGTTCCTCCGCGAACAGGTTCGGAAGAAAATGAACCGTCAGCGATGGTCACATTTTTTCCTTCGTGCGCCAAAGAAAGCGCACATTCTAATCCTGTGAGGCCGGCTCCAGCAACAAGAACGTTCTCGCCTAAATCATTCAAACGTTCATATAGATCAAAGTCGCCCACCCATTTAACCGGCAAAGCCTGTGATTCTGCGAAGTTTGGCTTCACGGGTTCGCTGCCTTGGGCAAGAAAGACAGCATCAAATGGTTTATCTTCGGCTAAGAGTAATTCAGGGGTTGCTTCTACACCTAGGCGGACTTCAATGTTTTCGCATTCCATCTGCTTAATAAGCCATTGCATATAGGCTTTGATTTCCTCTTTCCCTTTGTTTTGAGAAGCCACAGCAAGTAATCCTCCAAGATGATCAGAACGTTCAAATAAAACTGGTTCATGGCCACGTTGTTTAAGTGTCATGGCGGCTTGCATTCCGGCCGGGCCGCCTCCAACAACTGCTACGCGATAAGGAGTAAGAGTCGGGAGAGGCAATGCCGTATTGCGGTCTATATCAAAGCGAGTTTCACGTGTGAGAAGCGGGTTTACTGCACAGCGTATTCCCTGATGGTATGAATGTGTGCGATCAATACAAGTGTTACAACGCAAACACGGTCTGATATTATCCGCATCTCCATGGCGTGCTTTTTCCATCATTCTATTGTCTGCAAGAAATGCGCGCACCATGCTAATCATGTCGACATCGCCGGCTTCGATTGCTTTTTCTGCTAACTCTAGATTGAACGAACCGACACAAGTTACCGGAATATGTAACTCCTCTTTGAACTTCTTTGCAAAAGGAAGATTGAGAGCACGTTCCAAATAAAAAGGAGGATGCACATAGTGGAGGAGATCATCGACTTCTAGAATACCTCGAGAAACATGGAGCATATCTATATATGGTTCGATCACTTTTGCGAATTCAAGAGTTTCCTCAAAGGTTGTATAACCGGGCAACATCTCTTCTGCGCTTATGCGATATTCTATGGCTACTTTGGATCCTATCGCTGTTCGAATAGCCGTAAGTAGTTCGACTGCAAATTGGCAACGACCCTCAAATGAGCCACCGAATCTATCGGTGCGTTTGTTGTATTTTTGACTAAAGAACATTGCTGGCACATTGCCATGACCACCATGGACGAAAACGACATCAAACCCTGCTATTGCGACTCTTTTAGCTGCAGCTGCAAAAGCCTCGATCATTGCTTCAACTTCAGCGGTGGTCATTTCATTTACGAGTTGATTTGGATCTGACAACATATATTTGAGATATATAAGTTCTACTCCAGCAAGGGTGTCGTAGCTATGGAAGAGTTCGGCAAGATCGTTGAAATCTGGCTGATTCTCGTCGGTTCCGGCATTTAGAATTCGTGAACTGAAATGTATGTCAGGGTCAACATCTGTTACCCCTATATTCACAATAGCGGCACCACTTGCTGCAAGCTGGCGTTCGTATTCATAAAGTTCGGGAGTTAATGAACCATCATGTCCAGCAAGAAAGGGAGCTGCAGGTCCAATTTCGATGCGATTTTTAGCTATCTTAGAACCTATTTTTAGAGGTTGAAAAACGTAAGGAAAGTCCATCGATTGTCCTCCAATTTTTAGCATTAGATTCTTTGCCGATGATTTACAAAAGGATACGGTTCTCAATAGATTCTCTGCTTAGAGCTCTTTTTAATCCCTCGTCATAAATGCAAATACACCAATCTGATTTGAGCAATTCTGACAATGCAATAAGTTTTTGGCTTCCATAGAGTATCTAGCAAGGTGTGTAAACCATTTGATTATTTCGAGAAACATGGTTTGCCTTTGCGTTCAAATTCAAGCAATCAATCGGAGAGGAAGGGGTTTTGAATGATCACATTGAAAAACTCTAAGATCCAGGCGTGTATAGTTTTACTTTGCGTCTGGCTCGGCGTATTTATTACGTCGTATGCACAAAACCAGCTCTCAGGTATGTCGACTATGTTCATGGAGCATTATGGCTTTACCGCCGAAGAATATGCGGGTCTATATACCGCTTCGACATTCATGGGAATTTGGATTGCATTTATTGCTGGCGTGCTTTCGGATAATATTAGTGTTCGTTGGATCATCCTTGTGTGTGCGATACTTGCTGCTTTAGGTCTTGTTTATCGTATTGTTACTACAGACTATATGGGACAGTTCATTGCAAATGCAGCACCTTGCTTTTTGGCAACATTCTTGGGAGTAAATCGATCAAAACTGCTTGGTGGTTGGTTCCCGCCAGCGACTGTTGGTATTGCTGTTGGTATTGCCACTACAACGACTCCTATCGCTAACACACTTGGCGTTGGCCTTACTGCCATGATGCCATCCGTTGAGTTTGCATTCACGGTTACAGCTGTGGTAGCAGTTGTATTCGTTGTTCTTTGGTTCCTTTTTGGGCAAGAGCGTTCTCGCGAAATTGCTGCACAAGAGGAAGCGGCCGGCGAGAAGCCAAGCCTTAAAGAATCCCTAAAGACAGTGTTTACCTGCCCATGGGTTTATCTTTTGGCCATTGCAGCGATGTTTCTTATGGCATCACAAGTTCCAGTTATGGCTTTCACTACGGTAGCCTTGGTTAATGCAAACGGAATGACGCCTGTTGCAGCTGGTCTTATGGCAACTGCAATCACTATTGGCATGGGTGTAGGTTCTGTTGTTACACCATTTATCATTAAGGTTATCAAGGCATATCGTCCTATCATTGCGATTTATGCAATCATCACGGCTATATGCATTTACTTTGCATGGCAGATGCCAGTTGGTGCTGCACAGTACATCATTTATTTCATTTTGGGCTTTTGCCTAGGCGCTCTTCTTGCAATCATCTTCACGTTCCCAGTTTTATTGGTAGGACGTCGTTTTGCTGCTACGGCTGGTGGTTTAGTGCAGACGTTTGTGCTTATCGGAGCATCGTTGTTCTTGACAAATGTAACCATTCCATTAGCTGGTGGCGCCACCAACTTTGGGGCAATGTTTACAATTGCTGCCATATTCTGCATAGTCGGTTCTATATGTTTGTTCATAATTCCTGACCAAGCAAAGAAACTACTTGCTGCTGGTGGCGAAAAGAAGATCGAAGAAGAAATGGCAGAAGAAGAGGCACGTGACGAAATCTGATGATCTTTTGAAAGAGAGATAGTCGTTCTCTTTAGAATTTGAACGCAGTTTATATAAAAGAAAGAGAGGGGTTCTTGCGGCCTCTCTCTTTTTTATGAACAAAAAATATGTGAGTCAAACATATGTAGCAGCAGAGGCTCAACTAGAGGTTTAACCAGAGGCTCAGCTTACAAATCTTCTCGGTTTGAGTCTATCGACGATGTTTCTTTGCAGCGGTTGGTAATAATGCCAAACGGCAAGGTAAGAATTGGTTTCGCTAACGAAGAAGCGAGTAAAGCAGTTAATTAGAGTAGGCATTAAGAAGGTTGATCCATAGATCAACCGAAGTATTCGGGAAGTATCGTTTCCCCAAAATCAGAAGATCAGAAGAAGGAGGGAAGGTACATGCAGTACAACAATGAATACAATTTTGACTTGTATCCAAAACAGCTACATTGGCAGGAAGGGGATCTTACAGCAACACGAACGACGCAATGGTCAGGCCCAGGTTGTCATGATGGTTGTCAGGTGATTTTCTACACTGACAAAGACGGCAAAATTGTAAAAGTCGAGGGTGACCCAAATAGTCCTTACAATCAAGGACGCTTGTGCATGCGTTGTCTTGAAATGCCTCAGCTCATTAACAGTGAACGCCGTTTGCGCTATCCCATGAAACGCGCTAAAGAGGATCGCGGTAAAGACAAATGGGAACGTATAACCTGGGATGAGGCCTATCAAATCATCACAGATGAGGTTCGTAAAATTCAAGCAGAAGATGGACCTGAGGCTATCTGTTCCATTGTAGGTACAGGTCGTAATACTTCTACATTCACGGCGCATAATCAATATGCAAATTTTGGTGGACCTGATATGTGTTTGGCATTTTTGTCAGGTAATTCTTGTTATATTCCGCGTACTGCTGCATGTTATGTCTCTGGTGGCAATATTTGGGTTGCTGATTTTTCTCAGTTCAGTGAACAACGCTATGACGACAATCCTGAATGGGTTGCGCCAGAGTGTTGTGTTATATGGGGTCATAATCCTACGGTTGCTAATGCTGATGCTTTTCTTGGACATTGGATTATTGAGTCTATGAAACGCGGAACGCAGCTTATTACCATTGATCCTCGTTTAACTTGGATTGCTGCACAATCCAAATATTGGCTACGTCTTCGTCCTGGCACTGATGGCGCGCTTGCTCTTGGATGGTTGAATGTCATTATTAATGAGGATCTTTACGATCATGAATTTGTTGATAAGTGGACCTATGGTTTTGAGCAATTAAAAGAGCGCGTACAGGAATACACACCTGAACGTGTTGCTGAGATTTGTTGGTTGGATAAAGATCTCATCATAGAATCAGCTCGATTCTATGCCACCTCTAAACCTGCATCTATGCAATGGGGTTTGGCGATAGACTGTGCGCAGGCCGGTGTGCCAGCTGCATTGGCTATTTCTTGCTTGGTAGGTATTACAGGCAATATTGAAGTGCCTGGTGGCAATATTTTCATGGATGAATCATGCGGTCTGAATTTTAGTTCACGTTCTGGTGACTGGGAACTTACTCAAGAAATGCTCGAAAAGCGTCTTGGTCGTGAAGAATACATCATGACACGCGTTGGCTTCTCGCCAGAATCTAACCCGGATACAGTTCTAAAGTGCATCGAGACTGGTAAACCAAGACCTATTCGCATGCTTTGGATGTACGGTGGTAACTCTCTTGCCAATATGGGTCAGGATGCACCGCGCTTATATCGCGCTTTCCGCAAGTTGGATTTCTTCGTTGTCGTTGACCTATTCATGACCCCAACGATCATGGCAAGTGCAGACATGGTGCTTCCTTGTGCAATGAGTCCTGAGCGGAACAGTGTTCGTGTTTGGTTTGACCCAGCACGTTCAATTACTAAGTGCTCACAATTCTATGAGGCGAAATCAGACCCAACCATTATGGTTGAGCTTGGAAAATATTTAGCACCTGACAAATGGCCAGAATGGGTAAACGATGATCGCGATTATATGAATTGGCGTTTACAACGCGATGATGTTCGTACCGAAGACGGCGAATTGGTCACCATGGACATTCTCGAGAATCACTACCATGGCATGTGGTATCAGCCCTTCCGTTATCACAAACATGAAAAGGGTCTTCTTCGCAAGGATGGTCAACCTGGGTTCGCCACACCAACTGGCCGTTATGAACTATATTGCACAACTCTTGCATCAGTAGGCGAAGATCCTTTGCCATATTACGAAGAGCCACCTACATCTCCTATCAGCACGCCAGAGCTTTACGAGAAATATCCTTTCATTCTTACAACTGGGGCGCGTTCGTATGAGTTCTTCCATAGCGAGTGGCGTCAACCTGAAACGATCAGCCGCGAACTGCATCCTGTTCCACAGTTCTGGATTCATCCTGATAAGGCAGCCGAATTAGGAATTTGCGAAGGGCAATGGTGTTGGATTGAAAATCAAATGGGCAAGATGAAGCAAACCGCACATCTTGATTCCACGATCGACCCACGCATTATTTCTACAGAACATGGTTGGTGGTTCCCAGAGCGTATGGGTGAAGAACCTGAGCTCTTTGGCGTATTTGATTGCAATCCAAATAACTTACTTCCACAGGAAGAATGCGGGCGTGTTGGTTTAGGGGCACCAATCAAATGTGCCTTGTGCACAGTTTATCCATGCACACCAGAAAATGACGGTTATGACGATCAGCCAAGTCATCAGGTTTCTGCCACTGGTTGGACTCATGGCGAGACCCATGAAACCGATCAGCCAAGTTTCTACGATGGCATCAAATAGAGAAGGGGATGGAAATGGCAAAGAAAGGCGAATACGGCCTCTTTATTGATTATCAATATTGTACGGGCTGCAAAGCTTGTGTGACTGCTTGCAAGATGGAGCATGCTATGCCTGAGGGAGATTTTGGAATTACGCTTCTCCAGGATGGTCCACGACAAAGTTCTGATGGTGTTTGGGATTTCTACTATCTTCCCGTTCCAACTCATCTCTGTGATCTGTGTGCAGATCGAGTAGCAGCTGGCAAATTACCTACATGTGTTCATCACTGCCAAGCTGGAGTCATGGTGTATGGGTCTGTCGAAGAACTTGCACAGAAAGCAAAGGCTGCAGAGAAGGACAGAATAACCATCTATGTTCGTTGATTAGATTGGAATTTCGATAGTGCCTGGATGTTATAACTGCTTCGGATGCGGGCGATGTCGTGATGAAGAACGTCCTCCTATTGTTGTGCCGCTTTGTCCGTGGTGTGATCACTTGAACCCTCTAGGCATAGAAACATGTGAAGAGTGTGGACATTCTCTGAAATTGATTCCGGGAGTGACCAATACTGTTTCCTCTTCAGAAAAGAAGACCCAATAGGAGGTATATATGTGCTTTAGACCAGGGGAATTAGATATTCCTAAGATATGTCCTGAATGTAAAACGATGAACGATAAAGATGCGACTGTGTGTAAAGAATGCGGAGCAGTATTACCAGATGAGCTTAATACGCCAATGATGCCCGATATGCCAGCTCCTCCGGGAGCCCCTGGGGCACCGGCTGTTCCTGGTGCACCATCAGCACCTGCACCACCAGCACCTCCAGGACAATCTAGCAATTAACTTGAGGGGATTGTTTGGTCTTGTTTAGTTTGGGTCGAACAATCCTCACATAAAGAAGTTATGTGTAAGAAAGGATTTCAATATGAGCCAATGGAAGTCGGAGTTGCCAGACGGTACTGTGAAAGTTCGCACGTGCGGATGGTCTCCTCCTGGCGATCATCCTGTAGGATGTGGTATGTATATCACGGTCAAAGATGGCAAGATTGACAAAATCGAAGGCGACCCTGAGCATCCAATAAATCAAGGTCGTCTCTGTCCAAGATGTCTTGCTCTAAAAGAATTCGAAGAGCACCCCGATCGTTTACGCTATCCCATGAAACGCGCTAGAGAAGATCGTGGTAAAGACAAGTGGGAACGTATTACATGGGATGAAGCTCTCGATATAGCAGAGACTGAAACGCGTAAAATTTGGGAGAAATATGGAAAGCATGCCATCTTTCTCTTTAGTGGCACGGGACGTGAGGCCACTCTTTATTACCCTGCATTTGCACAGGCTGTTCTTGGAACTCCAAACTATGCATTTTCAATGAGTGGTTCATCTTGTTATGGCCCGCGTGCCGCTGTGGCAGATTTTCTTTTAGGGTGCGGGTATCCTGAACTAGATTATGCGCAGTACTTCTTGGATCGTTATGACAATCCTGATTACGTTGTACCGAAGTACATCATTCTTTGGGGGAAGGAACCACTGAAATCGAACCCTGATGGTTTTTATGGCCACGCACTTGTTGATCTTCTTAAACGCGGCTCACAATTTATCGTTATTGATCCACGTCTGACATGGATGGGTGTTCGTGCGGCATGGCATTTGCAATTGCGCCCAGGTACTGATGCTGCTTTAGGTATGGCCATGCTCAATGTGATCATTGCTGAAGATCTTTATGATCATGAGTTTGTTGATAACTGGTGCTATGGTTTTGACGCTCTTGCAGAGCGCGTAAAGGATACTACCCCCGAATGGGCGGAAGAGATTACCTGGGTGAAAGCAGAAGACATTCGTGCCGCGACACGTGCTTTTGCCACCAGCAAACCGTCTTCACTCATGTGGGGTCTTGCTACTGACACTCAACAGAACGGTGTTCAAGCAGGTCATTGCATGCTTGCGATCATTGCTCTTTGCGGTTATATCGATGTTCCTGGCGGGGTCATTCTTGGTACAGGTGCATCATTTATGGGAAAGTGGCGTTGGGATTGTCTCAAATGGATTGATGATGAGACAATGAAATACAGACTCAATGCTGCTGACAAATATCCTGGATTTGCAGCAGGTCCAATTGCTCATCCTGATACTGTCTTAGAGGTTATGGAATCCGGGGATCCGTTCAAATTCCATATGGCTTGGTTCTACGCGACTAATCCATATGTAACCTGTTGGGCAGAACCAGAACGTTGGGTTAAAGTTCTTAAAGAGAACGACTTTAATGCGGCCAACGATGTCTTTATGACACCGACGATCATGGAGCTATGCGATCTCGTATTTCCTTGTTCAGGTTTTGCCGCACATGAGGGTTTTGTTATGCCTCACTTTGGCCGTAATAGTCATTTCTTGGGTGCAATCAATCCAGCCCTGGATCCTGGTGAATGCAAATCTGATATTGAGCTTGATCTGCTTCTTGGGAAGAGGCTTAATCCTGAAGCATGGCCATGGGATTCAGTTGCAGATTTCTTCACAGATCAATTGCATACTATGTATGATTTTGATTACAAGGATTTGCAGGATATGTATTATTTTCCGCAGAAACTTGAGTACTACCGCTATAAAACTGGTCAACTAAGGTCTGATGGAGAACCTGGTTTTAATACACCTACTGGCTTACTTGAGCTTGAAAGCTCAATGTATCCTGATTTCAACGAAGATGCTCTTCCTTATTACAAAGAACCACCTTTCAGTCCTGTAAGTACTCCAGATCTAGCAGAAGAATATCCACTTGTACTTACAACAGGTGGCCGCACATTTGTGTCATTCCATTCAGAGCATCGTCAAATTCCATCATTGCGTCAAGTGGTTCCTTGGCCTGAGGTAACAATCAATCCAGAAACAGCTGAGAAATATGGGATTGAAGATGGCGATTGGGTTGGTATTGAGAACATGTATGGCAAGTGCATTCAAAAAGCACGTGTGACTTGTGAGGTTGATCCGCGAGTTGTGCATGCTACGCATGGATTCTGGTATCCGGAACAAGAGGCAGAATATCCAAACCTTTCTGGAATTTGGAAATCAAACATAAATAAGCTAATCCCAATGGGGTACGTTGGCGGCCTAGGTTATGGTGCTCCTTATAAAAACATGATTTGCAAGATCTACAAAGTAGACAGCCTTGATGCGTTTGAAGAAGAATAGGAGAAAATGCGATGGAAAAGTATGCACTTATTTGCGATTATAAATACTGCACAGGCTGTCATTCGTGCGAAATAGCTTGCCGTAATGAAAAAGGACTTCCTCTACCTGAGTGGGGTATCAAAATTACAGAATATGGACCTGAAAAAATTGAAGGTTCCTACATGTGGAATTACGCTCCCATGCTTTCAAAAGCTTGCAACCTTTGCGAAGAAAGGTTGGCTGAAGGGTTAAAGCCCGCGTGTGCACATCACTGCCTTGCTCAATGTTTAGAGGCCGTTCCGTTTTCTGAGATCTCTGCAGCTATTGAAAGATACGACAACGGCGTTATGTGTTTGGTTCCATAGCATCTTACCTATTTGACCTTGGGATTCCATAGTCTAAAGACGCGATAACTTCTAGCGCTTTTTGCTAGAGGTTATCGCTGAAATAGGAAGGGGGCGACTATAGATGGGTCGTGATAAAAGTTCTGTAACTGTATGTTCTTGTCGACCAAAGAGATCGTTTCTTGGAGAGATCACTCTAGCAATGCTGCTTGAAGTGCTTGATGGACAAGAGATTCTATATAAGCCCACCACTAATAGATCATTTGCCTGGTTCGTTCCAGTTATAGGACGAACACATTTAAAAGAGATCAAGAATCAAGATATCAATAAGCGTACTCTTTATCTTTGTCACGAGGAATTAGGTAGAGACCTTTTAGATCTTGATCAATCCTCTTCATGCATCATTCTAGTCGGAGAAAACCAAGACTGGTCATGGGTAAAATCTGAACCTTATGCTGGTCGTGTTGTTGTAGTGCAACAATCTAAACGTTTTTATTCTATTAGCACAGCTATCCAACAGTACTTCAACCAAATTCTGATTTGGGAAAATAAAATGGATCGTTTTCTTATATCGGGAGGTCGTAGTCAATTTGGCAAATTGGTTGCGATAAGTCAGGAGTATTTACAGAACTATGTATGCATCACAGAGAATGCTTATAACTTCATAGTTAGTTCTGATGGTATGGATCCCCAAGAAGGATTGCCTTATCACAATTATCAAAAAGATGGATGTTTCGATACTAGTGAAATAGCTTTCATCGAAGAAGAAGTAATCCCTCTTGTAAGAGTCAATGCTCCTCTTGCAATCTGTCCTCCTGATGAGTCTCATCCGTTTACAACATTTCACTATCCAATTTATATAGACGGGCAGCGTATTTTCCATGTCGTTATGGTTTGTGAACATGGGTCAGTTGAAGCAATGAAAGACCTGTTTTCGAAATTTATTGATCGTTTTGAAAAAGCGGTTAAAGAGTATTGGTGTTCTTATGTGGATATAAGTGCGCCATGGCACAGACTATTCAATGCGATTATTGATGGAGGAGTGATAGAGCCGACATATTATGAAACTCAAATTAAAGCAAGCGCGTTGCCAAAAATGAACCGATTACGTTTATTACTATATCGTTTTGACGATTCAATATCTTTCGTAGAGCGATCGCGCATAGTTAATGCTTCAAAAGCAATAAACAATGGCAACGCATTACCTTTCATGCATTATGGTGAATTGGTGATTGTGTGTTACGCCGATCCGAAAGAAGATGACACAGCGCTTTCTATTCATAAGCTTACGAACTCAGCAGAGGAGATTATTCATTCTGAATTTGGAATCATTGCTGGATTGTCATCTCTCGTGGCATCTTGTTTTGAGTTGCGAGAAGCTTATTTACAGGCTGAGACGGCATTGTCATATAGACATGCATATGAAAGTGAGTGTGCACTTTTTGATGAATCGCTTCCTTTGGGCTGCTTACCATTCGATTATCTTCTTAAATACTATCTTTTAGAGAAAGAGATTGATCAAGATTTGGTTGCCTTCTCCTTTAAG
This sequence comes from uncultured Eggerthellaceae bacterium, assembly GCA_964631345.1. Lineage (GTDB taxonomy): Bacteria > Actinomycetota > Coriobacteriia > Coriobacteriales > Eggerthellaceae > MGBC163016. The sequence continues at coordinate 129,785 of CAZVWE010000005.1, forward strand.
AATACGATATTGAGCCAATTGATCCAAGAGGATAAGGAAAGAGGAACTGAGATTGCTACTCTTATACTTGCCTTTATAGGGAACAACCATAATGGAACGCGAGCATCGGCTACCGTGCATGCACATCGTAATACGGTTCTCTATCACATTGCGCGAGTAGAAGAACGATTCGATATATCTTTCAAGAATCCTCTTGTATGCCAACGATTTATGTTGGATTATTTTCGCCACCTCGTTAAAAAATAGTGGGACACTGTTGCGAAAAACTCACTCTTAACACTTGTTAAAAGTAAGTTATATATTGCTTAGCAATAAAGCCTTAAATCATCTGACAATGTGAAGACACTGCTATGACTATTAATTATGATTTGTCCAAAGAACGCACTGACTTGGGAAGGTAAAACACAAGTCCAAGAATCAAGCAGGCAAGGCCATCTACAACAAAGAATGGTGCGATACCCATCGTTTCAGCAAGCACACCACCTATGGCTATGCCAACAGGAGTGGCAAGCCCCATGGCAGCAGTGAGTAAACCCATGGCACGACCCATTTTGTCGTCGGGTACATTGCGCTGAGTGAGTGTCATAGTAGGGCCATTGAACCAAGCGCATGCTATAGCCATTATGGCTACAAGCACAATGAAAGCTGGAAACCCGTCTTGTGGTAAAAGTCCGCAGACAGCTGTTGTTATGCCCACAACAACAGCGGCAAAAGCTATGAGTCCTGCAAGTCGCTTGCCGCCGCCCCAAGCAATAAGGATACCTGAGCCTACGAGCATGCCTATTCCGAAGGCAGCTTCGACTATAGATGCTGCATATCCGTCGCCATTAAAGTGATCATAAGTCATAAGCGGAAATACTGCTGACAGAGGACCAAAGATCATCATGCCGATGGTAACGCCACCGATTAGCAGTACCAGTCCACGAGTCTTTGCAATGGCACGCCAACCATCACGTAAGTTCGCAAAGACATGTTGATTTTCTGCTGAAGTATCTACTACCGTTGGAATCCTTGCTAGAACGAGACCTAAAATAGCCACACAGGCGCCAGCGAAATCGAGAAACATCACCGATGAGAATCCAAGCGTGGTATACAGAAAAATACCGAAAGCAGGTGCTCCAATGGAGGCTACCGACGCCAATAGTTGATCCAAAGTGTTGATACGCAGAAGATGCTTGTCAGGTACAAGCATAGGCATAGCGGCCATCATGGCCGGACTATGGAAAGCCTGACCTATAGCACGTGCAATACAGACAACCAACAACAAAGGAATGGATACATCACCAACAAGAATGAGCAGTGCTGCCACTAGTGAAACGACACCTACAGCTCCGTCAGCTGCAATCATGATGAGTTTGCGGTTGTGTTTATCGGCTATGACGCCTCCAAAAGGAGAAATGAGTCCCACGGGAAGCATTACTGCTATGTTCATAGCTGCCAGAACAAGGGCACTACCTGTGCTTTCAGTTACATACCACACTACCGCATAACCAGCAGCATAACTTGTTACCATAGATACTGCTTGACCAGCCCAAATAAAAGCAATAATTGCAAACCAGTTCTTTGGCAGAGGAAGACCTACCGCACTCAAGAGAGCGGTGGTGTCGTCGTGTTGTTCTGACTTTTTTGAAGATAGTTCGGTCAAGAAGATTTCCTTTGAAGTTTTCGATATGAGTTTGACATACTAACACTGAAAGGGTGCACAGGATCAGTGATCCGATTCAGAGGATAGAGCAAACCGGAGATAGACGGGATTGTGATCGGAGTAGGCGAAATCAAGATCCAGAGTGCGCTGCTCCAGACAGTCTACATTATCTGAGTAGATGAATGCATCCATCACCCAGCGATCATTCGTGCCGTCGTAGGGTCTGCCTGCATCGCGGCAGGTTGCTGCTGAATCGAACGTACCTGCGTCCAGTTCCGCTTTGGCGGCTACGGTAAACCCTTCTGGCACGCTGGTAAAATCGAAAGGCTTCGCCCAACTTGCCTCGGTATCCGTCACGTTACCATAGAGTTTGTTCGAGATGCCGATCATGTCATGATTAAAATCACCCCCGGCGATCACGAAGTTTCCCGCATCACGTTCAGCTGCCATGTCTTGGAAGAGCATTTGGCGTTGACCCTCCATGACCTCAGCATCAGCACCATAAGCAGAAAGATGCACGTTGAACAGCACGAGTTCCGGTCCATTCTCAATAGGGATGCGGCTCACTGAATAGCATCGGTCAAGATCCAAGAACTTGCTTAGGCCTTCGGAGATAGGAAGACTGCGGCGCACACCCTCTGCAACATCGAAGCGGGAGAAGGTGATCATGCCTGATCGGTTCGCACCATGGGGCGCGTAGAGAGGCCATGCCAAGAAAGGAGAGTCGTAGTTTTGGGCGAAGAGTGAACAAAGGTTTGGGAAGTCGTCCCGCAAGAGCGCGTACTCATCCACGTGATGGCTGCGCGTGCCATCAATATCCACTTCCTGGAACAGGATGAAGTCCGGGTTCAGGTCTTCTATGGCTTCGGCTGATCCTTGGATATTTGTGCACACGACATCGGCACTCTTTGCTATAGACCCCGAGCCGCCGTCCATGAAGAAATCGAAGTCGGTATCGTATGCGCCGAAACCCAGATTCGCTGCCACCAAGGTGAGTTCTCCTTCGGCGCTTACATCAAGTACAGGAGAAACGCTCCCGTCCGCAGGCGCTTCCACCTCAAGGGCAAGCCTGTCATCCAGTCGGTAGTAGCTGACCACGACATAGATCACATAGGCAAGCAATGCCAGCAGGATGATGTCGATGATGACACCCGCCCCTGTGAGAATCTTCTTTCGCATCGCGCTTCCCTCCATCCTTTCAAACGCTTCTAGCATACGTCATACGCTAGACTTTCAGAAAGGATGTGTGGGGAATGTGACGAGAAGACGTTGTTAGGAATGCACGACCCATTGAGATACACGGAACAGTGAGCACGTGCCTTCACTTTGCCTCTACCAATCAATCTCTTCGTAGTGCAGGCCGCGGGCATCCAACTCCTTAAAGAGATCTTCGGGTGTGATGGCTTGGATGGACGACCGACCGAAATCTTTGATGTTGCGCGTGATGATGTAGTCCGTCTGAGCTTTCTTTGCGCAGATGGAAACCAGGCAATCCTCCAAATCAGGCCATCTTTGTGAGAGGGCTTCAGAGATGACTGAAGACGACACACCCACGATCTGCAGAAATCCAAGATCCTCTTGGATCATGCGCTGTGCCTCGGCACTTCCAAAATCCTTGCGAAGGAGATAGAAGATATCCGTGATCATGTTCGATGAGATGAATGCATCTACTTCTCCAGTGATGCCCAAAAGACAAACACGCCGGGAGAGCTCATAGAAAGGTTGACGCATGCCGATATGATCTAGGAGGATGTTGCTATCAAGCATTAGTTTCATAGCGATTCCTCAAGCGCTCTTCTCTTAGCTCATCATCAGTCATGGTCAACGGCACTTTGGTATGGCAACGGTCGAACGCCGCGATGCGCTTGTGCGCTTCTTCTTTGGAAACGAAAGACGCGGTGTCAAAGGGGAGCGCATCGTGAGAAGTGACGTAGTCGAAAAGCTGTCGAACCGCTTGGGACGGTGTAACACCAAGGCCTTCCATGGCTTCGGCGCCCCGTTGCTTGATATCTGCATCCAAACGAACTGTGAGCATAGCTTCCATGGTGATCCTTTCTCGTATTACATGTAATACATTATAACAGATAATGATCCTCTGCCGTGACAGACTTTAAGGCATGGTGGTTTTGCTCTTGACCGCCCTGTTGAGGTGCATGCGCATTTGGAAGGGGCTGCAACTTCTGTTACAGCCCCTTTCTTAGTCCATGTTCGCTATCAACTAGCTTTTGTCTATAAGTTGTACTGCCTTATAAATCAGAGGGATAAAAGATAGCGCAACGTTCCCCTTTTTCTTCGGCAAGCGCCTCAAGTTCTTCGGGGGTGCCATAGAACAGACACGTAGCGCAGCAATGATGAACACAGGTTGGGTCTTTGCCTTCGGCAAGGCGGTCAGCACACATGTCGCATAGGATGGTTGGCAAAGGCATGTAATCTAGTTGCCATTGACCATCATCGGTTTGAAAGGAACCGTTTTCATATACTTTGATTCCCCACTGTCCAATAGGTGTGTCATGCTCCATACGACATGCGACTTCGCAACTGTGGCAATTTGTACACCACTTGTAATCTATGAGAAGTCCTAACTTTGACATGCTTCACACTCCTTTCTTTGATCGGTATTTCTAATCATTAAGACGATTGATGGGATATCCTTGGCGGGTCAAATAATCCTGTGAATCTACGGGATACACTTTGCACAATGTAGACTTGTAGTCGGTACCGCAACCTACAGGCCCATATTCGCCATGACTGATCAATTCATTGATGTTGGATTTATACATGCCGTAGTCATTTTCGGGTCCTTCTTCAGGGAACCACCAACCGTGAGTCGCAGCAATGGTGTCCTCGCGAACCGTAGGGGTGACCACAGCTTTATAAACAGCTTTGCCAAGCCAGTTCTCGATACACATCCAACCACCGTTTTCGATGTTGTATTTTTCCGCTGTTAAGGGGTGTATCTCAGCAGTAGGATCAGGACATAGTGTGCGGAGTGCGGGAACTTGCCTTCCTTCAGAATGGAAATAAAGAATATTGCGCTGTCCAGTGGTTAATACCAGAGGATATTCTTTAGCTTGTTCTGGTGTGCTTACTGGGCTGTGAGGCGGCTCTTCGTAATAAGGTAGAGGGTCGTTGTTATAGGGTACAAGAGCTGTACGCCAAAGTTCGATACGTCCTGTTGAGGTATTGAATCCAGGTTTTCCGTCAGGACGAAGCTTGCCCTTCTCGTACTTTTTGTATTCATATCCAATCTGCAAAGGAGAAGCATTTTGGAAGTCTTTGAAGGACATATTATATGGAGGCTGCTCCGTCATAAATGAGAAGAATTCCTCTATAGAGTCCCAGGGCCACAGATCAGGATTTAATCGCTTGCCGAACAAGAAATTGATCTCGATGTCGGACTTGGTATCTCCTACAGAAATAACTTTATTAATAGCGCCAATAAAAGGAGTGTTACGTCCGAAGTGTGGCACCACGATTCCTTCATGTTCAACAAACGAGCTCACAGGAAGGAAAAGATCACAGAACTTGTCTGCTGAAGGGGTTAGATAGAAGTCTTGGCAAACATTGAATTCCAATTTCGAAACAGCGGCTTCCCAGCGGGATGGTTCAGCACAAGGACAGTTTGTTAAATTGGTTCCATAGAGCCACATCATACGGATGGGGTAGGGATCTCCTGTTTCCATGGTTTCGATAACGGTGTCAGCCAATATGCCGTTACGATTATCTTTCCAAAGAGGGTTGTCGTAAAGAAGCCATTGCCATGCTTCCTCTGGTACAGAAGCGCGATACATCTGGCGCCAAGGAGCATATAGAGACACAGAGTTGAAGTCATTCAGAGGTGCTAATGTGATACCACCAGGTATGTCGAAGTTGCCTGTAATAGCCATGATGCAGAGGAATGCATGAGCAGCAGAGTTGCCATTGGCATGTTCGTCAATGGCCAAACCCCACATGCCTGAACAAGGTGTGCTGGTAGCGAAGGCGCGCGTAGCAGCCAAAATGGTCTTAGCCTCGATACCTGTGATCTCTGCTACTTTTTCAAGAGGGTATTCAGCAGCACGTTCTGCAAGTTCGTCAAAACCGTAGCACCATTGATCAACAAAATCGTGATCGTAGAGGTCTTCTTGAATGATGATATTGAGCATGCCTAACGCTAAAGCAGCATCGGTACCGGGACGAAGTTGTAAAGCGTATTCTGCTCGAGCTCCGAGCCAATTGATACGAGGGTCAACGTTTATGATTTTTGCGCCGCGTTGCATGAGATCAACCACGACATGACCAAAGATACCATCTGGACTTGAATAGAGAGGCATTTTACCCCATACCATGATGTACTTTGGAATTTCGAACTCAGGGTCATCATAACGAAGAGGTGAAAAGCCTGCATAGTCGATCTCGGGGTATCCAATACCCATAGCAAGACCTGCGGCTAAGCCGCGAGGAGCATAGCAAGAATTGCCTCCGAGCATCAATCCCCAGTTAACAGTGCAAAGCACTGCCTCTGCCATAGAATAGGCATACATGCAAGCTTCGCGCCCTGTGCCTGTAACCAACACGATAGACTCGTGTCCATGCGGAAGAGCCCAAATAGCTCGTACTTTTTCTTCTACGATATCAAGTGCTTCATCCCATGTGATGCGCTCCCATGCATCATGATTTCCGCGTTCTTCTCGTGCACGCTTCATGGGGTAGAGAACGCGATCAGGATTGTAAACGGCCTCGGTTAACGCAAGGCATCTTGGGCACAGACGACCGTGGGTGATCGGATGATCCGGATCGCCTTCTACGTGCACAAGTTTGCCATCCTTAACGGTCAGGATCAGGCCGCATCCAATAGGATGATCTCCTGGAGGAGACCAGGCACAGGTTTTTACTAAATACTCGCCATCGCCTTTCTCTTCCACCCAGTTAATGTCTTCGATACTGGTGAGTTCGCTAATGTCTTTGGATTCTTTCCATTCGCCCATAGCGTGCTCCTTCCTCTCGGTAGTTCTTTTGCGAACACTTTCCTCATTAAAGAGGACGAGGAGCCTTCTCTACATCGGTCGAGATGGGCGTTTTTAGGGATTCATCCTTCGGCCATTCAGGATGACTGTCCAGGTACAGCCTGGTCTAGTGTTTAGCTACGATAGTCGTTGAGATGTTTTCCTGGGGGAGCATAGATAGGCGCATGAAGTGCTGGGTCATCCACGGTCTTTGCGCCTTGTTCGACTTTACTTATCAGATCTTGCTTGGAAGATACGCAGGTCTTGCGATAGATGCTAGCAATATGGGTTTTCACCGTGGATACAGAAATGAAGAGAGTTTCTTGAATGGCGCGGGTACTCCTTCCTTTCAGGAGCAAAGCGAAGACATCTTTTTCGCGTGGAGTAAGACCACTCTCATCGGCAAACTGATCGGCATAAAGCTTGAAAGGCTTTGCTGAGATGGGAGGCATGGTGGTTTCAAGAGACGGACGTTCCTCTACTGCATCTTTTTCAATAAGGAAATCGGGATCAACAGTTTTATGCAAAGTGGTAGAGATAGCTACGCTGATAATGAGGATATCAGCCACAATAGCTACCAATGTATCAGGAAAAACTTGTAATAAAAGGCATATACCTACAATGGTGAATCCTGTGAAGAACCCAAACCATGCAGGAATGCGTGATAACGCAACATGCTTTGTGAAACAATAGCCCAGTTCACGTGCTTCTATAACGAATAAAGATAAGCTGGTGGCGGCGAAGTAGAACCCCATAATGCAGAGAATGCAAATACAAATGACTGCCCCAAACTCTAAGAAGCCAAGAACGGTACCGATATTACATATTACAAGGGCAATTATGAGTCCAATGGCGAGTAAGCGTTGGCTAAAACTCGGAGCAACTACCAAGGTCGGTTTCACGTGATTGGCCCATAATGTCACACAGAATCCAAGAGCTGCTGAGAACAAGAAGAACGCAAGATGTTCTCCATAGAGCGAAAGAAGAATGGCTGCGAACGCTCCGTAAATTTCTGTTTGACTTGATACGCTTGCGAAAACTCCTCCACCAAGCGACAGGCTCTCGTTATTTGTTGAGGAGGTTTGGGCGCTCTGTTCACGGAGGCGATCTCTCAGCAGAAAGAAAAAGAACAAAATAGCGAAAGCCGCAAAGACGATCATTAAGATAACGCTTGCATTATTGTTTAGTAAATAGGGCCACACTATCATGAGCAACGTAGTAATAATGCCTGAAGTAGCAACTACATCTCCGGTTTCCCTATTGTTCAAATACATGCCTAAACAGGTAGTCCAAGTTAAGGTCAGCGCTATCTGACCGAAACCTGCTAGGGCATACATCAAAATTACAAAAGCTATATTCGTTGTTCCCATTGCTTGACTTATCAATATGCCAAAGGGAAAGGCCAGTGTAATAAAAGAGAATCCTATCAATATATTCGGTGAGAGGGGTTCTTTGCGTTTGCCAAATAAAAGAATGGCCGCAAACGAAGAAGCAATAAGAGCAATACGTGTCACAAGGCAAATTTCGGAACTATTGCCTGACAGTGGAGTAACGAACACCAATAGAATCCATGAGACAACACTTACAGAAAGAATCGTTAAAACTACAGGAGCAAGGGATGAATTTAGTCTTGAATCATCCGTAGCAACAACACCAGCTTTTTCATCTTCAGACGAAAACATATAACCCCTTTTGTGGTCTTTGGTTTGTTGGTTAGATGGTTGTAACCATGGTAGCAAAATGCTTGGCTACCATTCTGCTCTCATTCAGAAACCGCTGTTCTCATAATGCATGTTATGTCCTCTTTCGTCCTCATCCTTTTTGGCCGATATCGTTTGACCTGCGTATTTTTAGCAAAATCATAGGTGATAGGACATTTCTTGGATCGTATCCAAAAGAGACAGACGAGAAGAAATTCGTCTCAAAACAACCCTTTTGCTTGATGTGGAAAACCCTGAGGCCTTCCAGAATGAAAGCGCAGTTTTGCTTTTCGACTGTGATGCCCTCCATGTACAACAGTCGAAGAGCAAAGCCTATGCATTTTCAGTCATGAAGTTCAGATATGAGTAAGGGAAGGGAGGGGTGTGTTCCAAAACATGTTCGAACTTGATCGAAGCTTGCGCTTAGGTCTTGTCAGAGATAAAAGAAAAGGAGGAAAGAATGACTGAGTTGACAAAGAAGAAGTCAGGGTGGGCATGGGCGGTTGCCACTGCGGGCTTCGGCACTCAGATGATCGTGACGTTCTCATTGGCGATGTTTGGCATATCCATCGCTCTCATTGCGGAGTCATTCGGAGTGGCGGTTACCTCGCTCGCGATTTGTTCATCGATTTTTGGATTAACCTATGGTGGATTTGGAGTGGTGTGGGGGAATCTCGCAGACAGGATAGGTATTAGAGCCGAGTTAAGTATTGCGGGCATTGGCGCAGGTGTTTGGGCTATGGTGTTCGGTTTGTTTGCCAAAGACGTTGTGAGTGCCGCAATCATTTGGGGCTTAACGGGAGCCTTCTGCGCAGGTATTTCAACAGGTGTTGTGCCAAAGGTTGTGACCTCTTGGTTTAGTACTGATTGGCGCGGCAAGGGAATTACTGTGGTGTCCATTGGCGGTACGGTTGCAGGAATGCTCGTTGGCATTCTCATTCCTCCAATTGCGGGATTTGGTGGATGGCAAATGGTGTTCCTTATCTTTGGCGGCGTCAATGTATGTCTTGGTATTCTCGCTTTCATTTTGGTACGCGATACACCTGAATCCATAGGCACTATTCCCTTTGGCGCGGATATCGAGACTTATGTTCCCGTTAAAGCTGCCAAGGAAATGACAGCTGAAGAGCTTGCTGAAAAGAAAGCGGAAGACCACAAGCGCCTCATTACGGTGCTGAAGCATTCCATGACATGGAAGCTCGGGATCATGCTCATCGTATGGCAGCTGTGCTTGACTACGGTCTCGACTTACCTGACTGCAGGCATCCTTGCAGGTGGCGTTTCTTTGGCAGTGGCAGGTCTAGTATCAACATTGAAGACTGCAGGTATGTTCTGCAGTCAGCTAATATGTCCTGGCATCAGCGACAAATTAGGGCGCAAACCTGTGTTCTTGTTCTTGATGTTAGGCGACTGCGTTCTCTTCGCTATTTTGTTCTTAGTAGTAGGCTCTGGCAACGACATCATCATCTACATTATTGGGTTCTTGGCAGGCGTTTTTGATGCACAAGCCCCTATCATGCAGTCATCATTAGGTGAGTCTTTCCCGAAGAATTTGCGTGGAACTGGACCTGGTATGGTTACCACTATTACATTAGTGGGACGCTTCTTTGGTCCCATCCTTGCAGGATTGATGATTAACACCATCGGTGGTGGTGACACGACATTCGCATTTATTTGGGCAGCACTTATGAGTCTTTGCTGTGCCATCATCGGTATCTTCGTCATACCGAAAACGGGTGGCAAGTATGGTGATCCTATCGCCGATCAAGTGTGGGAATAAGGCAGCTCCAAGCAAAAGGCGTCAAACCGAGGGGGGAATATGGATAAGACAGCGATATCTTCAAGACGTTCCATTATTGGAATTCTCGCAGCAATTGCTGTTTGTGCTGGGTTCATATATTTGATACCTGAATCGAGCCTATCCTATCAAGGCAGGGTGTCATTGGGTGTGATGGCGGCACTCATATGTCTTGTTATCAGTGAGGCGCTTCCTCTGATTATTGTTGCAGTGCTTTTGATGATGGCTACGTTCTCCCTCGGCATTCTTACCTATGATGAAACGTGGAAAGCGTTTGGTAACTACATCATCTTTTTGGTTATTGCTATGTTCGGTTTGTGTGCCGCTTTAACTAAAACATCGCTTCCACAAAGAATTATCGGAGCTATTGTGAAGTGGTCCGGTACGGATTCGCGCAAGCTTGTGCTAGGGTTTGCGCTGGCCACTTCCGTGACCTCGGCGTTTATGTCGAATATTACAGCGTGTTTGATCTATATGAGCTTAGCATTGTCGCTCCTTGTAGCGAACGGGAGCAATAGGCCAGGAGAATCAGCTCTTGGTCGGGCGCTGTTTGTGTGCATCCCTGCTTGTTCAGTCATTGGTGGCATATCAACGCTTACCGGGAACTCCTGCAATGTTCTTGCAGCCGATATCATGCATCAGTCGATTGGCGTTGAAGTTTCCTATCTGCAATGGATGATCGTGGGATTTCCCACCGCTATTGTGATGTCGCTCATCATCGCATGGTGGCTTTGTGTAGTGTTCAAACCTGAGCCGCTGCAGGAAAGAGCGGCAGAGGAATTGAAGAGAACAGCGCAAGAAGTAGGTTCACTCAAACCTGAAGAAATCAAGGTACTGATCATCGTTGGGCTTATGATCGTATTTTGGATAGCCAGCACATGGGTAAGTTTTTTGAATACGAATATCGTGGCATGTGCAGGATTGATCGTTATGTTTTTGCCAGGTATACGCGTATTGAACGAAAGAGACCTTTTAAGTGCTATACCCATCGATATTATCATGTTCCTGGGATGCACCATGGCATTCATGAGTGGTTTTATGCAAACCGATGCAACCTCGTGGATTATGAATATGATCTTTGCAGGTTCCGATCAATGGCCTTATCTTCTGGTTCTTTCGATGATAGCCGCTATACCTATCATTGCGCACGTGTTGATTCAGTCAGGACCTGTCATCGTAACATTATGCATTCCTCCTCTTGTTGCGTTGGCAGTGTCCTGTGGGATCAATCCTCTAATCGTTGCATTCGTTGCTGCGGTAGGGGGTGGCGTGCAGTTCATGCTGCCTATAGACGGCATCTATTTGATGACGTTCGGATATAGATATTACTCGGTTAAGGATCTCCTCAAATTTGGATGGCTACCCACGTTGGCTCTCTTCATAGTGTGCATCACACTTGTACCTTTAATGGTGCAGGTATCAATGCTGCTTTAAGTGGCGAAAGCCCTGCGAAAGAGGATGTCCTGGGGCTCTGTCTAAGATGAGAATTTCAAGAACACGCTTCCAATGGATGTGGTAAGAAGGTTCGAAAGATATGTGTTATTCGTGTAATGGATGCGGGAAGTGCGGAGCAGACAGATTAAAGCGCACAGTTTCTTTTGAGAGCCTGCCTGGCTATTGCTCTGCGTGTAAGGCACTGAACGGACCCAGCTCCACTGTTTGTAAAAGTTGCGGCGCCAATCTCGAGAGAAGCGTAACCGAAAGAACGGTTGATAGATAGGCGACAGGGCAAACATGCGGCTCAAACCAATGAACACATGTAAAGACTATCCGCAACACCTTAATAGAATTCAAAACAAAAAGAGAATGAGGAAATATGTGCTTTAGACCAGCAGAAGTCTCTAATGACAAAAAGTGTCCACAGTGTGGAACCAGTAACGACATGACAGCTAGCGTCTGTAAGGAATGCGGCGCTGATCTACCAACAGCACCATCCATGCCATCAGTGCCAGGTGCCCCTGGAGCTCCTGCGGCACCTGGTGCACCAGGAATGCCAATTGCTCCAGGTGCGCCAGGTGTACCAAAAGCTCCAGGAACCCCTGGTGAAGCAGATATCAAATCCTAGGGTGGAGAGAGTGAATATAAAAGTGAAGACAAGAGCGAAGATGAAAGTTTCGCTCTTGCAGTAATTCATTGAAAACCGTGCTTTCCAGGGAGGAGAATACCGTGGAATTCAAAAATGATTTAGGAAAGCCATGGCGCTATCAAGACGGTGAATTTACCGTGACGCGCTCATCGGTGTGGTCGCCTCCAGGTTGTCATCCTGTGGGATGTAGCTTGAAACTATATGTTGATAAAGATGGTCGATTGGATCACGTGGAAGGTGATGAGAACGATCCTGTGACTCATGGGCGTCTATGTCCAAGATGCCTTGCACTCAAGGATTACATCTACAACCCCTCTCGAGTGATATATCCGATGTATCGAAATCCTGAGGATAGAGGCAAAGACAAGTGGAAGCGTATTAGCTGGGACGAAGCACTTGCAATCATCAAAGAGAAGTATGAATATTACACTGAGAAATACGGCAATGAGTCCATGGTTGTATTCCAGGGTACAGGTCGCAATGGCATGCTAACAGCCAATTATATTCAGACCATCTTCAAGACTCCTAACGTGGTCTATACTCAATCGGGCTATGCTTGCTATCAGCCGCGCAGCTTTACAGCTCAATTCGTAGCGGGCACCTTCTACCCTGAGGTGGATACAGGTTGCGGCTTAGAGGGTGGCATGGACAATCCCGATTACGTTTTACCCAAAGTAGTCGTGCTTTGGGGCAAGGATCCTCTGCAGTCCAATCCTGATGGATTCTTTGGCCATTCGGTCATCGATCTTATGAAACGCGGAACGAAACTCATTATGGTGGATCCGCGTGTGAATTGGCTTTCGACACGAGCTCTCGTGCATCTACGTGTTCGTCCCGGCACTGATGCTGCCATGGCCATGTGTTGGTCTAACATTATCATCAAGGAGAACCTCTACGATCATGATTTCGTAGAGAAATGGTGTTATGGCTTTGATGAATACGCTGAGCGAGTAGCGGAGATGACACCTGAGAAGGCGGCAGAGATATGCGAGGTTGATTCTGAGGATATCCTACTAGCTGTGCGCACCTATGCTACTGCCAAACCTGCGGCTATAGCCTGGGGTCTTGCCTTCGATCAGAACTGGAATGGAGCCCAAGCAGCCCATGGTGTAGTGGCTTGCATGGCGCTAACAGGAAATTTGGACGTTCCCGGCGGCAATGTAGTTGGTCAGCTTAATACCACTATGAGCCTCAAGAAAAAGGATGAGACAGAATCCGAGGCCAACGTTGAAGTAGATGAAGACGCTTCTGATGAAGAGGGGCATGACGGAGCTCAAACAGGTGGCCTTTCTCGTGGGACCAAGGCAGCAAAGATGGGCTGGTATGCCATGGACGAAGAGACGCGCAATAAGTGTATCGGCATGGACAAGTATCCTTTCTTCTGTCGCTCATCAGGACCTAATGCTGATTGCGTTTTGGACACCCTTGAAACAGATGAACCTTATCCGCTTCGTATGGCATGGATTCAGTCCTCAAATTTCTTGGCGCCTACCAACTCTGCTGAGACAGATAGGTGGCATGCAGCACTTTGCAAGTCCATTGAGTTTGCCTTTGGAACAGATTGTTTCATTACGCCTACTATTCAGGCAGTTTGCGACGTGTTTCTTCCCTTAGCTACTGTAGCGGAAATGGATTGCATCAATCAGACCCATTACGGTTCTGCCACCATGAATTGGGGTGCTTCTAGCAAAGCCATCACCGTAGGAGAAGCCAAATCCGACCAAGAGATAGAGGTGCTTCTTGCGAAGACTATTGGTCACGGCGCTGAGAAGTTTTTCGATAAGGACATTGAATGGTTTGAGGCTGTGCGCCTACATGGAGAACGATCCTTTGAAGAGATGCGCGAGGCAGTTAAGACTTGTGAGCATAAGTACTATAAGAAGTACGAAAAAGGAATGCTTCGTCCCGACGGGGAGACTGGATTCAACACACCGACCGGGCGCGTTGAGTTATGGTCGAATATGTATGTACAAGCTAGTGAAGATCCGCTTCCTTATTATAAGGAGCCTCCATATTCCCCAATTGCTCGTCCTGATCTTGTAGAGGAATATCCTTTCATACTGACCACAGGTGCACGTAGGTTGGAGTTCTTCCATTCGGAGCATCGCCAAATCGCACGCTTGCGCGAACTCAATCCTGATCCGCTGCTTGAAATCAATCCTGACGATGCACGGAAACTTGGCATTACAGATGGTCAGTGGGTAGAAATCTCCAATCTTTACGGGAATGCGAAGCTCAAGGCGAAGGTTACGCCAATTGTTCGCAGTGGCACGGTGATGGCTCAGCATGGTTGGTGGTTCCCTGAAGAAGACGGCGAAGAGCCGCACTTATTTGGTGTGTGGAAATCCAACATTAATACGCTCATCCCTGTCCATCACAACAATCCTATGGGCTATACGGCGCCTTATAAGAGCATGAATTGCAAAGTTGTTCCATTAAACGAGAGCTACGACACAGACATGAATCTTGTCTGGGAGAAATTCGGAGAGCAGGTGAGCGATAGATGAGCGAATATGGATTGCTCATAGACTATGAATTCTGCACAGGATGCAATTCATGTGTCATTGCGTGTAAAGAAGAGCACGATTTCCCTGTAGGAAAATGGGGTATCCGCGTATTTGACGATGGGCCTTGGCAAAAGGATGATGCGTCAGATTCGGGGCAAAATTTCAATTGGAACAGGATTGCTGTTCCCACGGATTTGTGTGATCTTTGCAAGGATCGTGTCATGGCGGGCAAGGATCCGACATGCGCTCATCATTGCCTAGCCAATTGCATTACATTTGGCTCATTGGAAGAGCTTATGTTCGAGATGACGAAGAAGCCCAAGCAGGTACTGTGGTATCCCTGCGATTTACCAGCACTATAAGTGCTGCCTTCGAAGTAGAGACTAGAGTCAAAGGCTCTAGTCTCTTATCTACAGAATAAATATTCAAGGAAAAGGGAAAACTGATTATGGGATCTATTGTTGCACGCTATATCATGCCTTATTCACTCATGTTGATTCCTTTTATACGTGAGGAGGTCTTGCGCAATCGTAAGGCAAAGGATGCGCGCAAGCAGAAGATCAAAAAAACTGCAGCAGTAATAGATCCTATAAAGGCCAACGCTCCTGCTGGCGATGTGTTAATGGGTGACGCATCAGATAATCCTCATGCAATTGCTCGGGTTGATGAGCAGGCTATTTTCTCCGCTCTTGTAGCGCTTACGGAAGACATGGAACAAAAGAAACCAGATGTCATCATTTTGCTAGATCCTTTGCGTGCAGGTTGCAAAGAAGGTTTTTCTCTTGGCAGTAAAGAGGCATTCAAAGGATCCTTTAACAAGTATACGAAGACAAAATGCAGTCTTTCCTATAGCAGGTGCGCGTTATTGACCCAAGCGTTAGAAGAGGAACTTCGACAGCGAAATCTCTATGCAGAAAGAGTTTCTTCAAAATTAGAAGCATACCTTTCTTACGAGCCATTGGACATAGGTGCCATGACGCCCATGTATTACTTACAACACGGTTTTGAAAAGAACCAGTTGGTGCTAATTTCGCCTTCACTTATGCCTGATGTGCAGTATTACGAATTGGGGAAAGCCATTCAAAGCGCAGTAGAGAAGACGGAGCTTAAAGCGGCAGTGGTGGCAGTAATGGAGCTATCCGATAAGTTGGGGGAAGGAAGTCGACAGCCGTATAGTTCCATCGGTGGAGCCTTTAACGCTGAATTGTTGGAAAAGGTATGCAAAGGAGATGTGCTCGGTCTTCTAGAAATGGATCACAAGATGCGGAATAGTTCGGGATCTCGCGGCCTTAGTGGTATATACGCCCTTTTGGGGAGTGCGGATGGGCGCGAGGTAAAGGTGCCTCTGTGCACTTCCGGGATTTATGATAGAACAGGGATGATGGTTGCTTCTTTGGAGACAGGCGAAACTGTTCCCAGTGCACTAGCGGAATATAAGCAGTCACCGGCTTATGCTGCGATAAATCGGCAATCCAGTAAACATTCTCTGATTGATGTAGCCAGACGTGCTATCAAATATAAGCGTTCTACGGGAAAAAGATTGTCCATTCCTAAAAGGATGCCTGCTGTGTACACCTCGACTAGACACCCTTGCATTGTTTCTCTTTATAAGGATGGGCTGCTTCGCGGACGTGCGGGCGACCTTGAGGCAAAGAGACATTCCACAGCCGAAGAGGTCATCCTCAATGCTTGTGCAGCTGCAGAAACGGATCCGCGGTTCATTCCCTTGCGCGATGATGAACTCGATGCGGTTGTTATTCATATAGACATTCTTTCTAAGATCTACGAAATAAAACCCGAAGAATGTACAGATCCTAAGAAATATGGTCTCTATGTGACTAATGGAAGGTATGGCAAGTTGAAAAAGACGGCTTGGGTCATGCCTGGTAGTTTAGGTATAGAGACAGGGGATAATCAGCGTGAGTACGCGCTCGCTCTTGCTCATATTGGCTCTTTAGAAAAATACCAATGTTATCGATTTGAGATTGAGCCCATCGAATAGTCGAATAGCATTGCTTATTTCTAGCAGCTAGTCAACTTCCAGGCGATCTAGATAACTCCTCAGGTTCTGCATGCGAGAGTCCAGCTCGGAGGCGTCTTTCGCCAGTTGCTCGAGTTCCTCAGCTACTGCGACAGCGTCTTCGTCGGAGAGATTTTTCTTGTAGCGAAGCTGATGTTCCAGCGATGCCCAGAAGTTCATCGAGATGGTTCGTAGCTGGACTTCTACTTTCACGGGACGCTTCTCAGATTCCAAGAAGATGGGGATTTCTATGATCAAGTGAAGGCTTCTGTAGCCGCTAGGTTTGGGGTTTGCGATATAGTCTCTTTTTTCTATGAGTGCGACATCGTCTTGTGTGAGAAATGCGTCGGCCAAGGTGAATATGTCTTCCGGAAAAGCGCATACTACGCGAACTCCTGCCACATCGAAAATGTTCTCTTTTATTGATTCAACTGATATCGGAAATCCCTTGCGCACCAGCTTTTTAGCCAGACTATCTGTGCTTTTCAACCTCGTTTTTATCGATTCGATGGGATTGCGGTCGTGCTGCAAACCGTATTCAGCATCCAGTACACGAAATTTCGTTTCGACTTCCATCATGGCGCATTCGTAATAAACCATGAGTTGTCGGAAGGGCGCTGCATTGCGTTTAACCATTGCTAAGAATGTCTCGTCTGTGGCCAGTCGAGTCATCATGTGGTTTTTCATATTGGCTCGGTGCTCGTCTATGTGTGTCAGCGAATTGCGATCATCTGTAATCTTCTTGAGTGATTGGCCGAGCTTATTGATAGGGCTATTGTCCTTCATCCTAGTTCCACCCCCGATTTCTAGAGTCAAAGTCTTTCGTATGTAATCTTCAGATTGTCCAAGTAAGTATAACCACTCCAAGATGGTCTCTGCGCTTATAGGCCATGAAACATCTGCATTGTGGATACTCGTGCACTAGCCCTGGGATTTTCCTCAATGATTCTTACAATCCGATTGCCACGTTGATCACCAACACCGCGGAGAACACGGCCACGAGCACTGCCGCAGCCACCACGTCACGTCCTCCAAACACTAGCGGATGCAAGCGCGTGCGTCCCTTCATTCCGTGGTAGCAGCGCGCCTCCATGGCGTCGGACAACGTGTCGGCATGACGGAATACGCTAGCAAACAGCGGTACCACAAGGCTGGTGACAGATGATAAGCCGGCTCGAATGGGGCTGGTGGAAAGTTTCGCGCCTCTGGCAAGCTGCGCCATCCGTATCTGGCGGAATTCCTCTGCGAACTGCGGAAGAAACCGTAGCGCCGTACCCATGACGAAGGCGAACTCGTGAGCGGGAACACCGACGGATGCCAGCGGTCGCAGAAGCCTTTCCACTGCTTCGGTTATATCCATGGAAGTGGTCGTGAGCGTTAGCAGGCTTCCAGTCAGAAGTAGAAGCAGCAGTCGTGCGGATATGAAAACGGCCTGCATCACGCCTTCCTCGCTTATGCGCAGCCATCCCCAGTCAAGATATACTTGGCCGCCTTGTACGAACAACAGATTGAATAGTCCGGTGAGCACCACGATGAATAGCAACGGCGCTATGGAGCGCAGCGCCTGAGTAAGTGGGATATACGAAACCAGCACCACCGCTACAACGAAGGCTGCCACAAGGGCTAACCCGGCAGCATTCGCGGCGCAGAAGATTGTGACCATCATGAACAGAGTGCCCAGTACCTTGGTTCTGGGATCGAGTTTGTGCATCACGCTGTCAGCTGGCCAGTAGCGGCCAAACAATGCGTTTCCGCTCATGTCTGGCCTCCTTCTGAATCGGTTGCTTCACTAAAGCGCAAAGCCATCTGTTCGGCAAGTTCGCGTACAGTAGGTACGGCGCAGAAAAGCCCCGCCATCCCCAGCCGGTTAGCAAGATGCATGGTGTGAGGAACGCCCAGGCCTATGCGCGCGATAGCCTCCTCGTCGGAGAAGATGAGACTAGGGGATCCGTCGGCCACGACACGCCCCTCGTTCATCAGCATCACGCGGTTGCAGAGCACAGCCAGATCATCCATGTCGTGTGACACGATGATGGTAGCCACGTTACTGGTGCGGTGCAGCTCTGAGATGAGCTTCAAGAACAGTTCGTGCGCCTTCGGATCGAGACCGGCCGTTGGCTCGTCCAACACAAGCACCTCGGGTTCCATGGAAAGCACCCCTGCAAGAGCCACACGCCGCTGTTGGCCGCCGGAAAGTTCAAAGGGGCTGCGCTCTCCCACTTTGTCGGGCGAAAGATGCACCAGCTCTAAAGCCTTGCGCACCTTACATTCCACCTCTTCCGATGAAAGACCTAAGTTGCGAGGGCCGAACGCCACGTCCTCGAAGACGGTGGGCGCGAACAGCTGATGTTCGGGATATTGGAACACGAACCCCACCGAGCGTCGAGTTTCGGCGATGCTGTGTTTGTCGGATAAGTCGCCACCATGCACGAACACTTGTCCTTCCGTGGGTTTCAGCACGCCCGTCAGCACTTGCGCTAGCGTGCTCTTTCCCGAACCCGTATGGCCCGCTATCCCTAGGAAGTCTCCTTCGTTCAGTGAGAAGGACACGTCGCGCAGTGCCCATCGGATGTCGTCGGCCTGGTTAACTTCGTTGATCTTGCCGTTTTTGTTGGTTTTACCCCCGGTCTGGGAAGACTTACCAAACCTGCCGGCCTTGCGTGCCTTCCGCCTCTGTTTGGGTGCATAGGAGAAACTGACGTCCTTCAGGGTTATCACAGGCTCGTTTTCGGAGTCGGGCGCTTCGCATGTGGACGCGCATGGAGCCTCGCGTGAGGCTTCGCATGAAGACATGCGCGCAAACTCACCTGGCTCTTTCCGCAAAGGCGGAAGCATCCCTTCCAGGTGCTCTTCCAACTGCTGTTCGTCTACGAACGTGGGAATCGGCACGCCGGCGTCCTGTAGAGCTAGGCTCATCTGCGTCGCAAAGGGTGACTCCAAGTCGAGCTCCTGAAGCTCGCGCGCTTTGGATAGAATGTCGTGCGGCGCTCCGTCCATGGCCACTGTGCCGGACTTCAGCACGATTACCCTGTCGGACAGAGAAGCCTCTTCCATGGAATGTGTAATCAGCATGATCGTGATCCCCGCTTCGTTGAGTTTGCGGCACAGGCGCATAAGACTTTTGCGACCGCGCGGATCCAACATGGAGCCGGCCTCGTCGAATACGATGACCTTGGGGTTCATAGTGCAGATGCCGGCGATGGCAACGCGCTGCTTCTGACCCCCTGAAAGGGTGAAGGTTTCGCGCTTGCCGAAGCTTCCGAGTCCCACTGTGTCCAAGGCATCCTGGACAATAGCCGGAAGTTGCTCGGAAGGCATGCCCAGGTTCTCGGGTCCAAAGGCAACGTCGTCTTCCACCACGGTGGCCACCATCTGGTCGTCGGGGTTCTGAAACACGAGACCAGCGTTGCTGCGCACCTCAAGCAGGTTTTCACCGTTGGCGGTGTCATGTCCCAACACTAGAACCTTCCCCGAATCGGGCAGGAGTAGTGCGTCGACGTGCTTGGCCAGCGTCGACTTGCCGCTGCCATTTCCGCCCAACACACAAACGAACGATCCGCGCTCGATGGACAGGGTTACGCCATCGAGCGCATTTGCGTGCTCGTCGTAGCTGAAGCTTACGTCTTGGAAGTCGACTATTCCCATGGTAATGCGCCGATCTTCGTGTGTTGATCCTTCGTACGCCGATCTTAGCGGCGCTAGGCTTTCGCCTGCTTCTTCGTCGGCGTTATCAGGTTGGATATGCTCTTATAGACAAGTAAGGTGAGCGCGCTTACGAGCACGCCCTTGATGACGTTGAATGGAAGTATGGCGGGCACGACCAGTGCGGCCACCGCGTCGAAAGGCATGCCGTAGAACAGCGGGTCGATTATTAAGTTCGCGACGATGATGCCCACGACTAGGCATACGGTGGAAACCACCAGACCCACGATACCTCCCTTTAAGGTATGCATGCGCCTATAGATGATGGCGGCGGGCACAATGTAGACGATCGCTACAATGCAGCTCATGAGACACCCGACCCAATTGCCGGTGATGGCAGCATGCGCAACCGCACATGCCAAACCAACCACAAGTCCAGGTCCTGCACCGTAGGCGAATCCGACCACTGTCGTGGGAACCAGCGAGAAGTCGAGCTTTAGAAACGATGCTGCCGGGAACAAGGGGAACTCGATGAAGCTGAGCAAAAGCGCGATAGCACACATCAGCGCCATGACCACGAGTTGCTTCGTGCTCCAACGGTTCTCGTTCTGAAGGGTAGGGGTATTTGCGCGCGCGTCGATAGACATAGTGAGACCTCCTGTCTCTTTCATCCGGACTTTGACCGTTGGCCCCGGAATTCGACCGGGTCAACCCATAAGCCGCCAGCAGCGCAAGCTGACAAGCTGATGGGCTCGCGGGCTTCCGACGTCTTCTATGTGCAGTTGCACGCTCGAAGCGTCGGCTACCGCCAGTGAGGAATTTCACCTCGCCCTGAAACAGTAACATCGCCGATTATACGCTTAAGAGCCTCTGTGTTGTCAAAATTGCCCGAAGGTGGATGATCTCCTTCGTCTCGGCACTATTTAGCGTTTTTGAATTCAGCGCTTTTTGAGATTCTGGCTTCGATCATATCGATGAGTTGTTGTTGGGAGTGCACATCAAGCTTCTGATAGATTCTATAGATATGAGCCTTCACCGTATGGTTTGATATGACGAGTTCCTTTTCGATATAGGTAGTGTTGCGTCCTTTTGCGAGCATCATGAAGACCTCTTGCTGACGAGCAGACAGTTTAGCCTCGGCACATATCTGCTTGCAGATCGAATTCCATTTACCCGAAAGCTTCTTTTCGGGCATGATGCTGATCACCTTTTTAGTATTCTTCGCAGCCTGAGTGGTAATGAACAGAATGTAGAGGGCGGTGACGATGGCAATGAACAGTGGGAAAAGGGGTTCTTGGTAATCCGACGAGATCTGAAAGCATGCCACCACTAAGTACCCCACGAACATGCCGATGATGACGAAGAAACGGTTCGTGCAGAAAAGAATCAGGCCTTCTCCTGTGAGCTCTTGAGCAAGCGATGCGATGGCTTGTATGTGCAGATAATCGAAGAGCGAGAAACAGAGCACCAGCAAACAGCAACAGATGATAGTTATCGGGGGAATGTTGAGCGGCATGAATAGGAGTGCGCACATAGCTATAGCCATTAGGAAGATGAAGGTATTCTGATAGTTGTCCACGGTATGCCGAGTGAGGTAGAAGATCAAAAGAAAGGGGCCAGGAAGCCAAAGGAACACCGAAAGCCAGGATGGGAATATGGAACCGCCCACTGTTTCCCAGCTCCCTGTATAGTCGATGCTCGTGTTGATGGCAATGGCAATGGCAAAGCCGAAGACCATGCCGAATATGAACTGCAAAGGGATGACCGAGCTGTTCATGCGCAAAGCTCGTAGGGGACGCACCTCCTCTTCCAGGGAGAGGTCTATCTTCTTCTTGATGGAAGGCGCATCGGTGAAATAATTGCAAAGCGTTAGCACGAAAGGTAGCGCGATCATCACCAGGGTGTTCGCGGGCTTCTGTGCGAGATCCACGACGAAATAGATGAGCGCTGCCAAAAGGATTGAGATGGTCAGGATGAAAGGGGTCGTCTTAGAGTCGAGTGACGAGAGGAACACCGACGTGTTCAATGCAAAACTCAAGCAAGCGAACCCAAAGAGGATCCACCCTATCAATGCAAGCGGTATCCACGGCAAGCTCAAGGTTGTTGCATTCTGCAAGAAGTAGACAACGTATAAGGGAAGTGGCAAAAACGGCGCGATCGCCGTATTGAATACCCGTGATGAATATTTGATCATCCATTTATTGAAGACCAAGGCAAAGAGGAGAGCCAAAGCGAACGCCAAGAATCCTGCTGCCCTGAAGAGGGGCTCAATGCTCAGGTTGGCGGGCATCTCAAACAAGACCACATTACTGAAAAAGGTCAGATAGAACCACGCGAAATAAACACCTGCGCCCACAACGCCCGCGATAGTTCGGTTGTTGAATTCCGGGACAGTTGCAGTGTCGTTGGTCTTGCCTAAGCCGAAGATCGATTCGGATGAAGTCAAACCGCTTTGCCTCCCACCATATTCACGACCTATAAAATCGATTCTTTCTTTGGTAGCGCTTGTCCTAAACGAGCAAGGACAAAGCAGTGGTCTCATATTAGCAAATCCATTGCTTAAAAGGATGCAACAACTTTTTCGGAAGGCTACGCCTCATACCCGCTCTGTACAGGCATTGTAAGCCTTATGGCCTACAAGTCAGTCGAACCCACTAAGACTGGATAAACACCATCAGACACCCTAATTAAGAGTTTTGGCTCACAGACAATCCCCTTTTCGCTTCTTAAGATGACCGCATTGGGTGCGTTTCCGGATCTTTTCTGGGAACGCACGAGGATGTGCAGAAGATGCGCATGAGAGTTGTGAAAGGGAGGCAATATGGGCGAAAAGACTGCCGACAAGTCAGTACATAAGGCCATGGGCTGGCTTGGCGTGGGCACAGGTACAACGCCAGCGACCATCGATGTGAAAGATGGCAAGATCTGTCGCATCAGACCATTTCGTTTCTATGACAAATACACTAAGGAGGAGACACGTCATTGGCAGCTGAACGTTCGCGGCCACGTGTTCGACCCCGGCGATAAATCGATGTTATCGCCACTGAGCTACGCTTATAAAAAGCGCATCTATTCAAGGAACCGCATCCCTTATCCGTTAAAACGCGTTGACTGGGATCCTAATGGTGAGCGTAATCCGCAAAACCGCGGCAAGAGCAAGTATGTGAGGATCAGCTGGGACGAAGCCACCGATATCGTGGCATCCGAGTTGCGCCGTATGTATGACACGTATGGCTCAACCGCTATTTTTGTCCAGGGCGATGGCCATGGCGAGGAGAAGAACATTGGCGGTGGTCATGGCTGCATGACCCGTCTTCTGGACCTCCTTGGTGGCAACTTCACTCTCCAAGCTCGTCAGCCAGACTCTTGGGAGGGCTGGTACTGGGGTGCTAAGCATGCGTGGGGCATGGATCCTGTAGGCAAGCAATCCTATCAGGGCAACCTCTTCAAGGATATTTCTGAGAATTCTCAAGCTACTTTGTTCTGGGGGTGCGATGTTGAGACCACTCCTTGGGGATGGGGCGGCCAAACGGCAAGCCGTATGTGCTATTACTGGACTGAGCTCGGCATAAAACAGATTTACATCTGCCCTGATGTGAACTATGCATGCGCAGTCCACGCTGATAAGTGGATACCGGTTCTTCCGAACACTGATGCTGCTCTTCAGCTGGCTATCGCTTACACTTGGATCACTGAAGGCACCTTTGATCGTGAATATGTCGATACACACTCAGTGGGTTTTGACAATTTCGCTTACTACGTCATGGGTGGCGAAGATGGCGTTCCCAAGACTCCTAAGTGGGCCGAGGAGAAATGCGGCGTTCCATCACGTCAGATCAAAGCGCTCGCTCGTTATTGGGCTTCGAACAATGTTTCCACAGTTCACTGCAATGGCGGCGGCTATATCCGTTCTGCTTACGCACACGAACCCGCACGCCTTGAAGTGTGCCTGCTCGCCATGCAAGCATTGGGACATCCTGGTCGTAATCAGATGCAGATGCTCGAATGGGGTCTATTCGGTATCCAAGAACTCAATCCGATGCCTCCTGCTCAGTACAACACTTTCATGGGCGCGGTTTTCACTGGTCATACTCCGGGCTCCCATCTGAAGAAATACTTCATCCCGCAGACCCTTGTCCCTGAAGCCATCATGAATCCGCCTGTAGAGTGGTATGGTCATGTTGTTTCGGGTCTTCCCCGCGCAGATCAATTCCTTCACTTCGAATACCCTGCTGATGACGCATCACGCATCCACCTTTTCTGGACAGACACCCCTTGCTGGGAGACCTGTTGGAATGGTGGCTTCAAGCTGCAAGACGCTCTTCGTGACGAATCCATCGAGACCGTCATCGTGAACCATATTTGGATGGAAAACGAGGTCTTCTTCGCCGACATCATCTTGCCTATTGCTACCAAATACGAAGAGGAGGACATCATTACCTCCACCCTCTGTGGACAGCATGAGATGGTCTTGAATGAGGAACAGGCGATCGAACCCGTTGGCGAGGCTAAAGGTGACTTCGATTGCGCACTTGCTATCGCTGAGAAGTTCGGCATGCGCGAGAACGTGCTGCGCTATGTATGCGGCCTTGAAGACGCCGACCTGGCTGATAAAGGAACGATGCATTACGACCAGTCTGAAAAGGGCGTGGGCGTAGAAGATGAGACGGGATATACAGAGCCTATCACCATGGACTTCATGAAACGCCTTGCTTGGAAAGCCGGCGGCATGGAGGAACATTACGACTACGATGAGTTCGAGAAGAACGGCTATTACGTAATCCCGACGTATGAAGGCTGGGAAGATCTGCCTGCGGGAATGATCAACTTCTACAACGATCCTTCTTCGTGCAAGCTGGACACTCCTTCTGGTCTTATCGAATTCTATTGCACGGGTATTGCGGAGCATTGGCCCGACGACAAGATCCGTGGTCCTATCCCTCATTGGATCGAAGAAGACGACTATCATCACGAGCGCCTCTCCAACGACCGTGGCAAGGATTATCCCTTCCTGTTGGTCTCCAACCATCCTCACTTCCGTGTTCATGCACAGCATGATGATTGCGTGTGGTTGCGCGAGATCGAGATGTGCAAGGTGGATGGTCCTGATGGGTATAAGTACGAGCCTGTTTGGATCAACCCAGTGGATGCTCGTGCGCGTGGCATCAAGACTGGCGATATCTGCCGTATCTATAACGAACGTGGTAGCGTTTTGGGTGGCGCTATCGTCACCGAGCGCATCATGCCCCATTCGCTTTCGCAGGATCACGGCGCTCGTGTTGACACCATCGTCCGCGGTCAGGGCGGTTTGGACCGTGGCGGTGCGAACAACCTCATCTGCCCGAGCCACACCACTTCTAAGAATGCAGTGGGCGAGGTCACTAACGGCTTCCTTGTGAACATCGAGAAAGTGGATGTTTTCAAGCTTGCCGAGGATTATCCAGAGGAATTCGGTCGTGCATACAACCCCGCAGATGGCCTGCAGGGTACTGATCGCATCATCAAGGAGGGTGAATAAGATGGGGAAAAAGGTATTCGTTTTCGATTCTGCCAAGTGCAATGGCTGCCATTGCTGCCAGTTAGCCTGCAAGGATGAGAACTGCGAACAGGCATGGCCTCCGTATTCAGCAGCTCAGCCAGAGACGGGTCAGTTCTGGATGAAGGTTGACGAGAAAGAGCGCGGAAGCGTTCCTAAGGTGAAGATTAGCTACTGGGCGCATGGTTGCTCGCATTGCGACAATGCTCCTTGCATGGAAGTTGCTCCCGAGATTGTCTATAAGCGCTCCGATGGTTTGGTGATAATTGACCCAGAGAAGTCCCAAGGACGCCGCGATATCGTTGATTCATGCCCATATGGTGCCGTCTATTGGAATGAGGAGCTCCAGATCCCGCAGAAGTGCACAGGATGCGCTCATTTACTCGACGATGGTTGGGAGGTTCCGCGCTGCGTTGAAGCGTGTTGCACCGGTGCGCTCCGTTTCGGCGACATCGAAGAGTTTGCTGATGAGATTAAAGATGCCGAGGCTTATCTGGGAATCACCGCACCTGAGCCTAATTTCTACTACCTCAATATGCCAAAGCGCTTCGTCGCCGGTGAAGTCTATGACGAAGTAGCTGACGAGGTTCTGATCGGTGCACCCGTGAGCCTTTGCAAAGGGGATGAAGTAGTTGCCACCACAACCACTGACGAGTTCGGTGATTTCTGGTTCAACCAAGTGGAGCCAGCAGATTACACCGTCAGCGTCGCTGTTGACGGCTATCTGCCGCGCACGATCCCTGCTGATGCAACAGAGCTCGATCTGAATGTGGGACCGATCGCTCTGTATGAGACAGCTTAAGGGTGAAGATCACTCCTGTATCTATCCATTGCATGAATGCGTTGTGCACACGAACAGGAGCAACAAGGCTTCTTAGGCGTATCAGCGTTTTGCACGACGCATTCTTTCCACCTAAGGAAAAGTAAGGAGAGTTCAAATGTGTTTTAGACCGCCAGCACTTGATAGCGAAGAGGTAGCCTGCCCGAAATGTGGCCAGATGGTGTCATCGTCAGTTGATGTGTGCCCCAATTGTGGAGCAAAGGCTGAAAAGCCGGATATCAATGTTCCTTCTGTTCCACCTGCGGGCGTACCGAATATCCCTAGTGCTCCCAAAGTGCCCGGTGCACCAAAGGCTCCTGGCGCTCCAAAGGCTGCAACAGGTCCGAAGGTCATCAATGCACCTGCACCTTCTACACCACAAAACAAGTAACTGCTTATCAAGTGCTTAGGCACTTATGGGTTAGCTAAAAAAGAGAGGGAGAGGTAACCATGGAATTAAGAGAGATACGCCCTGGTTATACAGAAATCGTGCGCGATAAACCTTTCCAATGGAAAGAAGGGGACTTAAACGTAACACGCACTGTTGCCTGGTCAGGTCCAGGGTGTCATGAAGGGTGCGGCGTTTGCTTATATACTGACGATAATGGCACGCTCGTTAAAGTTGAGGGCGACCCCGACCATCCATTCAACAATGGACGTCTATGCATGCGCTGCTTGGATCTGCCAGAAGTCGTGTACCACCCAGACCGCCTTCAATATCCCATGAAGCGCGATCCTAAGGATCGCGGCAAAGACAAGTTCGTGCGCATCTCTTGGGATGAGGCCTTTGACCTTGTCGAAGAGAAGTTCAAAGAGATCCGTGATAAGTACGGTGCCGAGACCGTTGTCTTCGTCGACGGCACTGCGCGTGACTCCACGCTTTGGCTCACGCGTCTTTGCTGGTCATATGGCTCCCCGAATTACTGCTTTGGCATGTCAGGTATGGCTTGCTTCGCACCACGTGTTGCAGGTTGCTTTGCAACTACGGGGTCGTTTTGGCTAGGCGACTACTCGCAGCAATTCGCTGAGCGCTATGACGATCCACGCTATGAAGACCCTGAATATATCCTCCTTTGGGGGAATAATCCAATAACGTCAAGTTCAGATGGTCTTTTTGGACACTGGGTAACAGATCTTATGAAGCGAGGGACGAAACTGATCACGGTGGATCCTAACCTCACATGGTTGGCGGCGAAATCGGAGATCTGGTTGCCGGTAAGACCCGGTACCGACGTCGTCCTTGCTATGGCCATGCTCCATGTGATGATCGAGGAGGACATCTACGATCATGAATTTGTTGATGCATGGTGCTATGGCTTCGAACAGCTCGCCGAAAACGTGGAAGAGTGGACGCCCGAGCGTGCCGAAGAGATCACCTGGATCCCAGCTGAACGCATCCGTCAAGCAGCACGAAAGCTCGCTAATGCAAAGAACTTCATCTTGCAATGGGGCGTTTCGGTGGACATGACAAAGGAAACAATTCCGGCTTCACAGGCCATCATGGCGCTCTTCGAGATAACCGGCAACATTGAAAAGCCTGGCTCTATGATCGTTCCTGTGACGGTTCTCTTCTATCCAGGAGGCTGGGGTCAAGAATATTTGCCTGCTGGTCAGGATGAAAAGCGCATTGGTCTCGATAAATATGGTCTTCTTAAAGCAGGCTTCCAGAACTGCTCAACAGATGAATTGATCAAGACCTTAGAGACAGGTCAGTCCTATAAGATGCATGGCGCTTACTTCCAAACATCGAACATGGTCGTGAATGCAGCACCCGATTCGAAACGTACGCTCGAAGCGTTCAAGACGCTCGATTTCATCGTGGTGGTGGATATCTTCATGACGCCTACCATCATGGGTTTGGCCGATGTTGTTTTACCGGCAGCAACGTATCCTGAGCGTAATGGCGTTCGTGTGGGCGAAGGCATCCAGCGCGGTGAAGTTATGACAAAGGTCACACAGGTTGGTGAATGCAAATCTGATATGGAGATCAACCTTGAGCTTGGCAAGCGCTTGGCACTTGATCCAACGTGTTGGCCTTGGGAAGACGACATTGACATGTACAACACGGTCTTGAACCAGACGGGCATCACCTTCTCTGAGATGCAACAGGCTGCTCCGGTGTTCATCCCCTTCGAATATGAGCGCCATAAGAAAGGACTCCTGCGCCCTGATGGCAAGCCCGGTTTCAACACTCCAACAGGACGCATTGAGCTGTGGTCGAGCTATTACTCGAATATCGGCTTAGATCCGCTTCCTTATTTCGAAGAACCAGAGTCACCTTATTCCGTTTCGGAGGATCTGGCGAAGGAGTATCCGCTGATTTTGACCACGGGAGCGCGTCAATGGGCATCCTTCCATTCCGAGCATCGACAGATCCCACGTCTGCGCGCTATGCATCCCGATGCGACCATCTACATTCATGAGCAGTTAGCGGAAGAGCGCGACCTGCAAACAGGCGATTGGGTGTGGGTAGAAAACCATCGTGGTCGCTGCAAGAGGCGCGTGCAAGTCGTCAATACGCTTTCTGACCCACGCATCGTTTCGACCGATCATGCGTGGTGGCTTCCTGAAGCTCCCGCTGAAGAAGATGAGGGTTTGTATGGGCTGTTCGATATGTCAGTGAACCAGCTCATTCCGTATAACCCAGGTAAAGCAGGATTTGGCGCGAATTACAAGTCGATGATCTGCAACATCAGAAAAGTGGAAGAAGAGGAGGCCTAAAAATGGCAAAGGGCATACTTATAGATTATGGTTTTTGCACCGATTGCCAAACTTGCATGATGGCCTGCCAGGTGGAACACGACCTTCCTGAGGGACATCAGGGCGTGACGATCCAGACCATAGGCATATGGCCCATCGACAAGGACAAAAACGAGTGGCAATACGATTTCATCCCTACATTCACAGACGAATGCGACCTTTGCAAAGAGCGCACAGATAAGGGTGAACTCCCAACATGTGTGAAGCATTGCTTAGCGGACGTTATGACCTACGGCGAGATCGAAGACCTTGCACGGCAAATGTCGGGGCGTCCCAAGCAAGTCCTTTATGCACCGAAGGCTTCAGCGATGGCATAGGGATATCAATGTGGTGCAAGTTCTGCAACCTCTGCAACAAATGCGGACGAGTGTCTAACAAGACCCTGACCGTTCGTTGCTGTAAATGCGGAAACATTCTGAAGAAGGGGGATGCGGTCTGTCCGAAGTGTGGGCACCGCATGCCCCCTCCTCCTGGCAAGAAAACAGCTTGAACCAGATCGAAAAGTCGTATCGCACAAAGGGGAATGATACGGCATTCGTGATGTTTCTATTTAAATGACCGGGCGCAAAGCGCCTGCCCCAATACTAAAGGAGGTTGGATCTATGGAGAATCCATCCACCGTTCAACACGCTGTTCAACAAACGCCCACTTCTGGGAAGACACCCGCAAAGGCGTGGCTTATCTTGGTGGTCGTCTATTTTTTGAGCTTCATGGCTCCCGTATGTCAATTCAAGGTGCCACCTCTTGCTTCTTGGATTATCCCGGCTTATGGGCTGGATGGCGTCACTTTTGGCTATCTCATGAGCGCACTGTCCATCATCGGCTTCATTTTAGCCATCCCCGCTGCTTTCATCTGCAAGAAGATGGGCTTGAAGAAAGTCACTGCATTGGCAGGCGTTTGTTTCGTCATAGGTGCGGTTATGGCAGCGTTAACCACTTCGATCGCAGTGCTCTATATAAGCCGCCTTATTGAAGGCATTGGCATTGGTCTCATCGGCGTATCGGCTCCTACCTGCATATCCATCTGGTTCCCTGAGAAGACACGCGGTCTTGCGCTGGGCATATGGGCAACGTGGATGCCTGTGGGCATCACTTTGATGTTCAACCTTGCACCTGCTATCGCAACGGTTTCTGACTATACCGTCGTTTTCTGGATCGTTGCTCTCTTGAGCCTGATCGCTTTGATCCTCTTCGTGTGCGTCTATAAGGATCCTGAAGGCGTTTCTGTTGACATGGGCGTCGAGGGAAGCTTGCGCGATTCGTTCAAATACCTCAAGAACAAGTACATTTGGTTTCTGGGGATTGGCTTCATTGTCTTCAACTTCATCCAACTTGGGGTTATCAATTCCTTCTATAACACCTATCTTGAAGCGGAATGTGGCTTCGATGCCATCACTGCCGGCTCCATCACGTCCATCTTGACCATCATGGCCATTTTCTTACAGCCAGTGGTGGGAGCCATCACCGACCGCTTCAAACCTGCAAAGAAGCGCATTTGGATCGTGCTCACCTACGCGCTGTTCATCGTTGCGTTCATTTTCGCTTTCAATGTGCCATCCATGGGGATGGTCGCCCTTGTCATCTTCATCGCGGTTGCGGGTGTTGCTGGCGGCATGGGGGGCGGCTCCATTCGTCCTTTGGCTCCTATCCTTCTGGGTGGATCTGCCATGGGAGCCACCATGGCCATGTCGGTTCTTCAACTCTGTCAGAACTTCGGCGCGACCATTGGTGCGCCTGTCTTCGGCTGGGCATTCGAAACGTTTGGCTGGGCGAATGCGGGCTATATCACCATCATGCCGCTGCTTGTAATCGCGATCATCGCCTCGTGTCTCATCACCCCTAAGGCGTTCAAGACAGAAGATGCTGAATGCGGACAAGATATAGGCGCTTGTCCCGACCAGAGCGCTCAAGCCTAGCGTTGTTGTCGAGCTAATTAAGGTGGTGAATGAATGAATACTAAAGATAAGACAGTCTTTCAAAACATCGGATTCTCTGGTTTCGGCAATGGAGCCAATGTGGCTGAAGTCGATGTGAAGGATGGCAAGGTCTGCCGCATCAGACCAGTACACTACGACGATTACTTCACCAAGGAAGAGATGAACTACTGGACCATCAAGGCGCGTGGACACGAGTTCGAGCCTTTGTGCAAAACGCTGCTTCCTCCGTTCTCGTTGGCGTATAAAAAGCGCGCGTACTCGCCGAATCGCGTGCCATATCCGCTCAAACGCGTTGATTGGGATCCTAAAGGTGAGAGGAATCCGCAGAACCGTGGCACGAGCAAATACGTACGCATCAGTTGGGACGAAGCAGCTCAGCTCATAGCTGATGAAGTTGACCGTATCCATAGCGAATATGGCCCGTTATCGATCCTTTGCCAGGGCGATGGCCATGGCGAGACCAAGTCCATTGCAGGCGGCCATGGGTGCCATACCATGATGTTCGATCATTTGGGTGGCTATATGTGCCAGGCACGTCAGCCAGACAGCTGGGAGGGATGGTACTGGGGCGCTAAGCACATGTGGGGCATGGATCCTGTTGGCCAGAACACTTCTCAAACGAACATCATTAAAGACGTAAGCGAGCATGCCGATGCCATCCTTTTTTGGGGATGCGATGCCGAAACCACTCCGTGGGGATGGAGCGGACAGCAGGCGAGTAGGCTTTGCTATTGGTTTAGCGAGTTGGGGATCAAGCATATCCATATTGCCCCCGATGTAAATTACACCAATGCGATCCATGCCGATAAGTGGATTCCGGTTCTTCCTAACACCGATGCAGCCTTACAGCTTGCCATTGCCTATGTGTGGTTCAAAGAGGGGACATACGAGGAAGAGTACCTGAAAAGCCACACCGTTGGGTGGGATTGGCTCCGTTCTTATGTGTTCGGTTATATCGATGGCATTGAAAAGACCCCTACTTGGGCCGAAGAGAAATGCGGAGTTCCTTCGCGGCAGATAAAGGCGCTCGCGCGTTATTGGGCGACGCATAACGTTTCGATCACTCACAGCAATGGCGGTGGCTACATCAGGAGCGTTTTCGCTCATGAACCTGCACGTTTGGAGGTAAGCCTGCTCGCTATGCAGGGAATAGGTCTTCCAGGGCGGCAGCAATTCAAGATGATCGAATGGAATCTCTTTGGGATGCCGCATAATAACCCCCTTCCCGAAACAGAATTCGTTCCTCATACGATGGGCTGCTATCACGGGTGGGAAATGCAGGCACCCAAGACCTTCATCCCTAAGACGCTCATCCCTGAGGCCATCTTAGGTGGCTACACCAGCGATGATCCGCTTACGTGGTATAGCCATGTTGTTGCCGCAATGCCCACTACGGACCAATTCATGCAATTCCAATACCCGCTTAAGGACACTGAGCCTATCCATATGATCTGGGCAGATAATCCCTGCTGGACTACATGCTGGAATGGCGGAAATAAGATGCAGGATGCTCTTCGCGACCCCTCCATAGAGTGCTTTGTGGTTCAGCACCCCTGGATGGAAAATGACACGCTCTTCGCAGATATCATCTTGCCGGTTTCGACCATCTTCGAAAGTTATGACTTCTCAGCAGATGTGTTCTCTGGTCAGTTCTGTGCACTCTACCTTGAAGAGCCTGCTATTGAACCTGTGGGTGAGGCCAAGACCGACTACGAATGCGTGGGGGAGGTTGCCAGAGCGCTCGAAAAGAAGGGCGGGCGCTACGAAGGTCTCTATGAGAAGTACACGAAAGGTCGCACGCTTCAAGAGGATGCCAAGGCAGGCTATGAACAGTGCGGCATAGATGCACAGGCGCATCCATTCGAGGAATTTGAGCAGAAGAAGATCTATGTCATCCCTACCAAGCAAGTGTGGGAGGACTCTCCCGCAGGGCTTTCGGGATTCGCTGAAGACCCCAAAGCGAATCCAGTGGATTCTCCTTCAGGGTTGATAGAGATCTATTCATCGCGTATAGCAGAAGCCTGGCCCGATGATGATATCCGTGGTCCCTATCCCAAGTGGGTTGAAGAATCTGACGAGCATAAAGAACGCAGGAGTTCTGAGCGCGCTCAGGAATACCCCTACTTGTTGGTCTCGAACCATCCGCGTTGGCGCGTTCACGCCAACCACGATGACATCTCATGGTTGCGTGAGATTGCAACATGCAAGGTGACCGGTCCTGATGGGTATAAGTACGAGCCGCTCTGGATAAACCCGAAGGATGCCGCTCGGGAAAACATACAGGATGGCGACATTGTTGCCCTCTATAACGAACGCGGCCGTGTTCTTGGTGGCATCAAGGTCACCGAGCGTGTTATGGAAGGCGCTCTGTATCAGGATCACGGTGCGCGCGTGGATGCGATAACGCTCGGTTATGGAACAGGGTTCGATCGTGGAGGGGCGAACAACTTGATCGCTCCTAGTGCGACGACTTCCCCTAATTGTCCAGGAGAGGTCACAAACGGTTTTTTGGTAGGGATTGAAAAAGTGGATGTGCTCGAGCTTGCCAAACAGTACCCCGAAGCCTTCGGTCGTGCATACGACGAAGAGGCGGGGCAGATAGCAAGCGCGCATATCGTCAATGCCTGATAAAGGCAGTAAGGATTGGGATGTTCAGGGAAGGAAAAGACCCTGAACGAAAGGAGTAAAAATGGCAAATGCAAAAGCTGAGGCACAGGCACTCACGCCTGTACCCGGGAAGTCATGGGGGACGCTCATACTTGTCTTGCTGGCAGGTATCGCAGTGCCTCTCAATATGTTCAAGGCTCCTGGTTTGGCTCCCACAATAATCGGATACTTCGGTATCAATGGGTCGGACTTTGGTTGGCTTATGTCTATCTATACAGTCATGGGCATAATCCTAGCTTTCCCAGCAGCTGGTATCATCGCGAAGATAGGCGATAAGATGACCATTGTCATCTCGTTGGGATTCACTGTGCTGGGATGTCTTGTTGGTGCACTGGCTCCGAATTATACGGTTCTACTCGTTGGACGCTTCCTTGAAGGTGTGTCCATGGGTTTGATCGCCGTTGCTGCTCCTGCAGCTATTTCCAAATGGTTCCCAGGACATAGCCGTGGCTTGGCGCTCGGCATCTGGTCTCCCTGGGTGCCCCTTGGAAACATCATCATGCTGAATGCCTGCAATCCTATTGCAAGCGCATTTGGCGGCAGCTGGCAATCCGTTTGGTATGTGGGTGGCATCTACGCGCTTATCTTGCTCATTTTGATGGTTATCTGCTACAAGGAACCAGATGCTCCCTTGCTGGATCCTGATGAGATG
The DNA here is from genome assembly GCA_964631345.1 of uncultured Eggerthellaceae bacterium. GTDB lineage: Bacteria > Actinomycetota > Coriobacteriia > Coriobacteriales > Eggerthellaceae > MGBC163016. The sequence continues at coordinate 164,540 of CAZVWE010000005.1, forward strand.
GTCGAAAACCTTCCTGAGGAAGTCCAGGAAAAGAACGCGAAGAGCAAACCTGCTATTGCCAATGCAGGGATCTGGCTCATCGCCATCGCTTTCTGCCTTTTCAACATTACGCAGAACGCAACTCTCAACACGTTCTACCCCACTTATCTGGGCGAGGTTCATGGCTTCACCGAAGGTGATGCAGCATTCATCACAAGCGCTATTACGATTCTTGCTATTCCTGGTTGCATCTTTGCTGGCTGGCTTTCCGATAAAATCCACTCAAAGCGCTGGGTCATTATCATCGGCTTCATCGGTGTTTTGATCGCTGCTGTTTGGTACTTCAACTTCGAGACAACGTGGCAACTTTGGGTCGCTATCATCATCGGTGGTTTCATTGGTACATTCGTTACGCCTTGCACCTTCGCTGCATCCCCTGAGATCATGGGTCCAAAGGCAAATGGTCTTGGCATGGCTATCATCGGCTTCATGCAAAATATCGGTCAATTCATCGGTGGTATAGCTATTGGTTATATGTATGTGGGAATGGGCTGGGCAACAGCGTCTTATATCCTGTTCTTCCCAGCTATCATCATTGCTATCATTCTAACCTTCGCAACTAAGAAGTATCTGAAGTAGCGCATTGGCTCAAAGGCGACGAGCAGAGTGATCTGTAAGGAAGCTCGCATCGCTTAAAATGCACTATTCTAGAAACGGCTGCCGTATACCAACGGTAGCCGTTTCTTATGAATTGAGCGGTGGAATGTGTAGTGGCAGGGTTATAATAATGTCCCACTGCGGGCGTGATTCAATGGTAGAATTTCAGCTTCCCAAGCTGGTATCACGGTGAAGCATTGCGAAACGCGCGAAATGCGCAT
>CAZVWE010000006.1:0-85804 GCA_964631345.1 uncultured Eggerthellaceae bacterium
TGGCTGATGGGACTTGAACCCACGACCTCCAGAGCCACAATCTGGCATTCTAGCCAACTGAACTACAGCCACCACATCGCATAAAGGCGCAATGCGAAATTATACTTATGGCTTCCGACTAATGTCAACAATGAAGAAGCCTAAGAGTACGAAAGTCAAGGCCAGTCTCAATCAAATAAACAAGCCTTGACTTAATTTAGTAGCGCCAAGCTACATCTTCTCAGGAGCACTAACTCCCAAAAGGCCAAGACAAAGAGCCAAAAGTATACGAGTTGCATCGCATAAAGCCAACCTTGCTTGCCTTACTGGATCATCCGCCGGACGAGGATCATTATTCTCATCTGTCAGAACGCGACAATCCGTATAGAACGCATGGAACAGAGATGCTAAATCTTGAGAGAAATGCGTCAATCTAAACGGAGCACGATCTCGTGCCGCAAGTGTGATGAAGTCTCCAAAATCAGCCATCTTACGCATCAAAGCAAGCTCTGATTCATGAGTAAGTACAGACAGATCACACGTCTCAGGTACAGTCTTTTCCGCTAACTCACCCATAGTGATCTGACCTGATTCTTCTTGCAATGCAATTTCCGATGGAGCAGCCTTGCGCAAAATTGAACAAATACGAGCGTGCGCATACTGTACATAATAAACAGGATTCGATGAGTCTTTTTTCTTAGCCACTTCGATATCAAAATCGATCGGTTGATCAGATGATCGAGAAAGCATCAGATAACGTGTAGCGTCCACACCCACCTCATCAACCAATTCCTCAAGGGTAACCATCTCCCCTGTACGCTTTGACATACGAACAGCTTCTCCATTACGGAAAAGATTAACAAGTTGTCCAAGCACAATCTCCAAATCTCCTGGCCAACCCCATGCCTCTAACATGCACTCGCAACGCTTAACATACCCATGATGGTCAGCGCCCCAAATATTAATTAGATGATCAAATCCACGCATCTTTTTGTCATAGTGATAGGCAACATCAGACATGAAGTATGTCATCTCACCATTTGCTTTGATCATCACGCGGTCTTTTTCATCTCCAAGAGCAGACGAGCGAAACCAGATGGCTCCTTCATCCTCTTTGACATAGCCCTTATCTTCCATCGCTTTAAGAGACTTTGATACAGGGCTTTCTCCATTTTCATCTTCAACATAAAGACTGCGCTCAGAAAACCACCTATCAAATGTAGTGCCAAGACGATCCAAAATATTACGTTGATCGTCAAGCATCATGTTGTATGCGATCTCTCTGAAAGCTTCCATGCGCTCTTCGTCTGTCATAGATTCATATTTATTTCCATCGGTATCTATAATGCTTTGCGCAATATCTGCAACATATGATCCGCCATAGCATTGCTCTGGCATTTCAACATCATGTCCAAGTAATTGCATATATCGAACTGCAACTGAATTCCCAAAAACATCCATTTGGGTTCCATGGTCATTTATGTAAAACTCTTCATATACGTCATATCCGGCATGTCGCATAACGCGCGCCATTGAATCTCCTAGCGCAGCCCATCTTCCGTGACCTACATGAAGAGGACCTGTAGGATTCGCTGATACATACTCAAGATTTATCTTGCGCTCGCCTTCAGGAATTTGGCCTTTTCCGTAATCATCGCCTTCTTCTCTGATGACACGTACAACTGACTGAAGAACCGCATCTTTCAGGCGAATATTAATAAATCCAGGCCCTGCTATCTCAACAGATGCAATCATGTCATTTTCAGGAATATGATCTATGACTATCTGCGCGATATCTCGAGGAGCCATATGTGCTTGCTTTGCTAGACGCATTGCAACTGTAGATGCCCAATCTCCATTTGCCTCATCACGCGGACGTTCCAAAAATGCTGAAGGAATTTCTTCAAGCTTAAGCGACCCATCATCAGTAGCTGATTTAATAGCGGCGTCCATTACTTTTTCAAGTGATTCGCGAATATCCATTTAATGGTTCCTTCCACTGTCTCGATTCCGCAAATTGTATCACTGAAACGGGCGCACTTTGCTCAAAGTGCGCCCGCAGTACAACTTACACAATCTTGACATCTATTATTACTCTGCAGTAATAATAGTTCCTGTTGTGCCGTTAAGACCCTCAGCTGCTTTTTCAAGCGACGTAATCAACGCCTTACCTTGGGGATATTCGGTTAGATATTCAATGCATGCTTGAATCTTAGGAAGCATAGAACCCGGTGCAAACTGCCCTTCCTCTATGTATTCCCTTGCTTGAGATAGATTCATAGTGTCAATTTCTTCTTGATTCGGTTTCCCGAAATTAATGGCAACTTTTTCCACAGCTGTCAAAATTACAAGCATGTCAGCCTTGAAATCAGCGGCCAATTTTGCGCTAGTTCTATCTTTGTCTATAACAGCAGGCACTCCGTGATATGAATCGTCATATTCAAATACAGGAACCCCGCCACCACCAGCAGCAATTACGATATATCCGTCATCCATTAAGTCCTTGATAGCATCAAGCTCAACAATTCTTTGCGGACGAGGACTTGCAACCATCATTCTCCAACCACGTCCCGCATCTTCAGCAAAGGTCATACCGGTTTCTTCAGCGCGTTTCTTTGCTTCCTCTTCGGTAAGAAATGGCCCTACCGGTTTTGTTGGATGCTGAAAAGCTGGGTCTTCTGGATATACAACAGTCTGCGTTATAACGCATGCTGTAGACCTCAAGATCGAGCGCCTCTTAAGTTCGCCTAGCAACGCTTGGGATAGCTGATATCCAATATATCCTTGACTCATTGCACCACATTCAGGAAAAGGCATTTCAGGAATTGATTTGTCATTTTTGCTGGCCTCAGCAAAAGCATTTGAAATCATCCCAACTTGAGGACCGTTTCCATGGCTTACAACAACATTGATCCCCTCTTCAATCATGTCGACAATATGGATAGCAGTATTTTCCACAAGGTCTAGCTGCTCTTCTGGAGTATCACCTAAGGCATTACCGCCCAGAGCAATTACAACGCTTTTACCTTCACCTTTTTGATAAGCCATTTCACTCAGCTCCTATTAACGGAGTGTTGCATACATAATTGCTTTAATGGAGTGCATACGATTTTCTGCTTCATCAAATACCCTAGAACGAGACGACTCAAATACCTCATTTGTCACTTCCATCTCGGCAAGTCCAAACTTCTCGTAAACGTCTTCGCCAATTGTTGTATTTCTGTCATGGAAAGAAGGTAAGCAATGCATAAAGATCGCATTGTCTGAAGCCATATCCATAACAGCACTATTTACCTGATAAGGCTTTAGAAGCTTAATTCTCTCTTCCCAAAGATCTGATGACTCACCCATTGAAACCCAGATGTCTGTATAGATAACATTTGCATCTGTCGCAGCTTCCTTAACATCTTCAGTAAGTGTGACCGAGCCGCCACTTTCTTTTGCAAGCTCTTTACATGTTTTTACAAGATTCTCATCAGGCATAAGATCCTTAGGTCCGCATCCTACAAAGTTAAGTCCCAACTTTGCGCAAGCTACCATCAAAGAATTTCCCATATTGTTTCTGCAGTCCCCAAAGAAGACGAACTTAAGTCCTTTAATTCCCATTGGGAAGTTCTCTTTCACAGTAAGCATATCTGCGATCATCTGTGTTGGATGGAACATGTCAGTGAGTCCATTCCAAACAGGAACGCCTGCAACGCTTGCGAGCTCTTCAACGAGGTCTTGAGAAAATCCACGATACTCAATGCCGTCGTAGAAACGACCGAGCACGCGCCCCGTATCAGCAATTGATTCTTTTTTACCCATTTGAGATGAGCCAGGATCAAGGTAGGTTACACCCATGCCAAGGTCGTTTCCTGCAACCTCAAAAGAGCAACGAGTACGGGTTGAGGTCTTCTCAAACAAAAGGACAATGTTTTTGCCTTCTAGATACTTATGAGGAACTCCAGCTCGCTTAAGATCTTTGAAATCGGATGACAATTGAATTAGATAGTTGATTTCTTCTGGAGTGAAATCAAGGAGTTTCAAAAAGCTCCTGCCGCTTAAATTAACAGGCATTGTTCTTTCCTTTCAGTATGTGTTTCAGTATGTATAAACCTTTATCAGTGATAAACCTTCAGTGATAAATCCTTTTATGTCTTGATAATGTCGCTATAGATCTTCACGCCAAAGTGGCATTGACATACAACGTGGACCACCACGGCCACGTGAAAGCTCAGCTGATGGCATCTCAAGAACATTGACTCCTTCTCTACGAAGTACAGCGTTGGTTACGTCATTTCTCTGATAAACAACAACTGTGCCTGGTCGTATACATAAGGTATTTGATCCGTCGTTCCATTGCTCACGTTCAGCTGCAATTCTGTCTCCACCACCACAAGGAATTAGCTTTACAGCACGGCCTACATGCTCAGATAAGACCTCTTCTAAGGTTTCGTTTACTTCACGCACATGAATGCCACCCTTCCCATCAGGTTTGATCTCAAAGACTGTAAGCGGTCCCATGATGCCTGGATGGATAGTGAATTTGTCGTAATCGATTTGAGTAAATACGGTATCTAGATGCATGAACGCACGTGAATTAGGAATATTAAACGCGAGAATCGCCTCAATAGGTGAATCAGACTTAAAAATATTCTTTGCAATCTGGTCGATTGCATCAGGCTCTGTACGTTGTGAGATACCGATTGCGAGCGTATTCTCATTAATGTTAAGAATGTCTCCACCCTCAATATGGAAGGTGTTATCTCGCTCGTAATATCTTGGTACATCTTTATAATCCGGGTGATACCTGAAGATATAATCGCCATAAATGGTCTCACGGTTACGCGTTTGAGAATACATACGGTTGATTGAGATACCGTTTCCAATCATTGCAAATGGATCACGCGTAAAGTACAAATTCGGCATTGGTGCACATATCAACTTCGCCGCATCACTTACAAGATCAACAAGTGAATTAGTGAATTCAACATTAATTTCTTGAAGATTAACCCCTGCCATAGTCTTTTTAACCATATCAATATTTGACTCATACTTTTCATTGATATAGTCAGTCAAAATTTTCTGCCAACGTTCAGTACGTATTCCTGCTTCGAAAATCCACTCTTTCATAAACTTTGGTCGAAGCTCAGGGTTTTGATCTAAAACCTCTGCCATAAGTTCTTCTAGATAGACAACTTCAACACCTTCATCCTCAAGAATTTTTGCGAAGGCGTCATGTTCCTGCTGAGCTACCTGCAGAAACGGAATGTCATCAAAGAGCAGCTCTTCAAGCGTGTTAGGAGTAAGGTTCAACAACTCGTCTCCCGGTCGATGCAAAAGCACCTTTTTTAACGGGGCGATCTCACTCTTGACATTCACACCAGCCATTTGAGACCTCCAATCAAGCTTGACAATATGGATAAATGAGACAAAGGCTTAATTCGATTTATTTCAGCATTCATCTCTTTGTTACTTCACGCTACCACTAGGAACAAATTAGAGGTTATTGATGGCCAGCATATAGATGACAAGTTGATAACGTGGTACCAAAACGTTGACTCCAAGGTTTCCAAATTTACGCATGGTCTTTCACCATATACTCATCCATATACGATCAAATAATGTTTTGTATATAAATCCATCCCACAAGATTGCATTCTTTTTGCTCCCCTGCGCTATAATAATCGCGCTTAAATGAATTATTCATGCAAGCAAGCTATGCGCCCATGGCTCAATGGATAGAGCATCGGACTTCTAATCCGGCGGTTGCAGGTTCGAGTCCTGCTGGGCGCACCACAAAAATTAAAGCCAAGTCAAATATGACTTGGCTTTTCTTATGAGTCATCTTATTGAGTGAGTTTTCCTGAAGTTCTCCTGAAACTATCCTGAAGCTATCCTGGAATTAGGGTTGAACCGTAGGAACTAAAGTGGGCTTCAGACTCACCCCATGACACCATGTCAGTCTTATTAAGCGAACTAAGTCAGTCTTTTGCGAGCAAACTAACCATGACTTACAAATAGGCATAGGGGCAAACCGCTGTTCCATTTACCTCAACTTGAAAATGTAAATGAGGCCCAGTGGATTTTCCAGTAGACCCAACAGCACCAATATTTTGACCCCGTTCAACAGTATCACCAACTGAAACAAACACAGCAGATGCATGCATGTATTTAGTCACAAGGCCATTGCCATGCGAAATTACAATCCAGTTCCCAGCACCACCGTGATACCCACCATCAGTTGTTGTCGCGATCACCGTCCCGGATTCCGCTGCGTAAAACGGAGTGCCCATAGGAGCGGCCATATCAGTTCCTTTATGGAATTTATTATCGAATGATCGATATCCCCAACCACTCGATTCAGTGGCACCAGGACACGGATTAGCAAAATATCCTGAACCTACATCAACATTGCCTCCGGCACTCATGGATTCCGCAAAGGCTGCAGCAGCTGCCTTTGCAGCCTCTTCTGCCTTTCGCGCAGCTTCAGCCTCCAGTTCAGCCTGGGCTTCAACTTCTTCTATTTCACCACTAATTTGTGTAGCCTGCGCCGTTAATTCCGACTGTTTAACAGCAATTTCCAACTGTCTCGCCTGGGCCTGCTGCATACGATCTTCTGCGATCATCTTTTGTTCTTGGTAAGTAATAGCAGCAGCACCAGCTTCTTCTCGCACAGCTTTCGCTTCGTCTAAAAGGCCTGAATTATGACCCGTTACGCGCTGCAGCATGTCCCACCCAGTCACAAAATCGCTAAAAGATGTTGACCCAAGCAAAACGTTCATAAACGCCGATCCGGTACCTACCTTTTCGGTTTTGTATTGCTTTCTTGCCAAGTCAGCCAATTTAACTTTCAAATCGGCCATTTTCGCCTCGGCCGCTTTCATCGTGTTCTCAGCATCAACCATTGCTTTCATGGCTTCGTTGTGTTCCGCTACGGCCTCTCCGTAGTCAGCAGAAGCTTCGTTGAGATCATTTTGCAACGCATCTATAGAACCAAGAATCGAATCTGCTTTTGCTTTTAAAGCATCAATTTCTTCTTGGGATTGAGTTGATATTTCATCCTCATCTGCATGCGCCAAATAAGGAAAAGCAAAAATAAGCGCAAAGGATAAAACAAGAGCAATGGCTGTACGTAAATAATTCACAAAGCCTTTCTGGCTCATGTTTAAAAATCCATGCGATACATCATTAGAATCCACAGAGACGCTAAAAAAATTGATTTTTGCAATGCATGCTTTGATATACATCTACCCCTTATTGATACTTGATACCAAATCGTTAACTAGTTGTTTGATTATGGTATCAATCTAAAGTGAAGATGAGATGAAGAAGTCAAGAAAAAAGAAGATGCCAGAAAACTAATTTCCTGGCATCTTTTGAATTCTATGGAGCGGGCGATGGGAATCGAACCCACCTCACGAGCTTGGAAGGCTCGGGTTCTACCGATGAACTACGCCCGCATCGAGATTGGATTATACAGCATAGCAAAAACATCTGCCGATATTAAAAACAAATCGCACCTTTGTAACAGTTTTCGGTTAATCACATATAGATCACTCTCAACTATTAAGTTCTTCTTAGAACTACAGCAGCTACACATCACCAATATATCCAAACATTGGGGTAAATCTTTTAGCTGTCCATAAGACCAAGGAGAATTTGCCATGAATAAAACCGTCCCCCTAACGCCAATCAAACGAATTGCACTAATAACAGGTGCATCGTCTGGGATTGGACGCGAGTTTGCTGTGCAGATTGACCAACTACAAAAGGTTGATGAAATTTGGATCAACGCAAGAAAAGAAGAAGATCTAAAAGAGGTCGCAGATACATTAGATACACCTGCAAAACTATTGGTTGGAGATCTAACCAAAGAAGAAGATATCCAAAAAATCCGAGATGAACTTAAGACTGAAAAACCAATTGTTGCATATCTAGTAAATGCAGCTGGATTTGGCAAATTTGGAGATTGGCAGACAATATCAGATGAAGCTATTGAGTCTATGATTGAACTAAATTGCAAAGCTGTTGTTATGATGACGCGCGTATGTCTTCCCTACATGCAGCGCGGTAGTCATCTAATAGAAGTGGCATCTGCAGCTGCCTTTGTGCCTCTTCCGCATATGAATGTCTATGCAGCTTCTAAAGCGTTCGTACTGCGTTACACACGTGCGCTCAGATGGGAACTTCACGGAACCGGGATCACCGCAACAGCACTTTGTCCAACATGGGTAAAAACTGGATTTGAAAAAGTTGCTAGAGAGTCAGGCGGCGCAGGCGATGTGCGACATCTGCTTGGCACTCAAAGTGCACACAGCGTAGTTAAAGCAGCACTCTGTGCGAATAAAGCTCATTTTGCTGTAGCGTGCGCAAGCCCACAGTCACTTTTGCTTCGGCTCATAGGAAAAATTGTACCTAGCTGCATATCTATGGCTGGATGGGAAATAATCCGCCGAGTTTAATGCAAGTCAAAAATCTGCGCTGTTGATATCTATCTAAGGTATGCCAATGAAAAGGAGTGCATATGCTAAATCCATACATAAAGCCAATCGATTCTGCTGATGATTTACAAACGATGATCGACGACATGAGAGATTATTTTGAAACAGGTATAACGCTTCCAGTTGACTTCCGTATTCGTCAGCTTCGACAAATGCAAGCTTATCTATTACAGCACGAGCAAGATGCACTGGATGCTTTGCACGAAGATCTGGGTAAAAGCGCTTTTGAGTCTTATGCAACAGAGCTTGGTCTTGTCTATGATGAAATAAGATATGTCATATCCCATGTGGCAAAATGGGCACACCCACGTTATGTGTTAACACCACTGGCACACTTCCCAACAACGTCCAAAATTTATGCATATCCATTTGGCGTTGCAGCTGTACTATCGCCTTGGAACTACCCATTGCAACTATCGCTAATTCCACTAGTTGATGCAATTGGTGCAGGCAATTGCGTCGTGCTCAAACCTTCTCAACAATCTAGCGCAACATCACAGTTTTTAATAAAGCTATGTGAAGAGGTTTTTGACCCAAGACACGTTGTTTGTTTGCACGGAAGCAACAATATGAATGATTGGCTTTTACAGGTCACATTTGACAAAATCATGTTTACGGGAAGTCCTCGTGTAGGGCGCGAAATAATGAGTCACGCTGCAAAAAGCCTGACGAGTGTCACTCTGGAACTTGGAGGCAAAAGTCCATTGTTTATAGCTCCTGATGCTGACATCAAAAGAGCTGGTGAGCGCGTCGCATGGGGTAAATGCTTAAACTCTGGACAGACTTGTGTTGCGCCAGATTATGCCTTAGTTCACAAAAGCGTAACTGATAAGTTTGTTGAACAACTTGTCACATCCATCCAAAAATACTATGGCAAAAACCCACTTGAAAGCCCAGATTATCCACACATGATCAACCAAAAACACTATGACATGGTCTGCTCACTAATTGATGGCACTAGTAAAGATGCAGAAATTGTATTTGGAGGAAAACGCAACCCTGACACATTACAGATTGAACCCACCATCATAAAGGACGTCAAATTAACTGATCCAGTTATGAAACAAGAAATATTTGGACCTGTTCTTCCAATAATTGAGTGGGAGAACCTTGATGATGCAATAGCTGTAACTAAAAACTTTGGACATCCTTTGTCTTGCTATATTTTTACGAAAAACTATGCATTCCAAAAATATGTAATGGACAAAGTTCCAAGTGGCGGCGTTACCGTAAATGATGTTGTTATATGGGCAAGTAGCTCACATTTACCATTTGGAGGATTACAGAATTCCGGCATTGGCTCATACCATGGGAAAGCCGGCTTTGATGCTTTCACTCACTACAGATCAACTATGAAAAAATCCAACTTAATAGAAATGCCTATTAGAAACCCACCGTTTGACGAAAAGAAAATGAAGATATTAAAACTATTTATGCCACCAAAATAATGCGCTAATCTTGCTTAATCTATTGCGCCAAGAATAAAAAGACCAGAAGGACTTCCTTCTGGTCTTAAATTTTTTCTGGTCGGGACGAAAGGATTCGAACCTTCGACATCTTGCTCCCAAAGCAAGCGCGCTACCAGACTGCGCCACGTCCCGACGCACGAGCAGATATTCTAGCACAGACATGCGTATGACTTACGACAATTTTGTTTCGAGTTGCTTTTTTAGAGCCAAAACCGCACGAGCTCTATGCGAAATTTGATTTTTTTCTTCTAGACCAGCTTCAGCGAAGGTGATGTCTCCCCCTAATTCATCGGGGTAAAACAGCGGATCATATCCAAAGCCTTCATCCCCTTTAGGCTCAAACCCTATTTTTCCCTTCACTTCCCCAGTGGTTACGATTTCATCGCCATTCTCATCTATAAAAACAAGTGTACATACGAACTGGGCACCACGGTTAGGCCATTCATATCCATCAAGTTCCTCTAAGAGCTTTGCATTGTTAGCAGCATCATCAGCATTATCTCCTGCGTATCTTGCAGAATAAACCCCAGGTCTGCCATCTAAAGCAAAAACCTCAAGTCCAGAATCATCAGCAAGCACAGCTAAACCTTGGGATTTCTCAAATGCGGCACGTGCTTTTATTCGAGCATTACCAACAAAATCGGATGCATTTTCTTCTGGATCAGAAACTATTCCTGCTTCCTTTAATGTAATGAAATCAATATTTGCGATATCCATAACCTGGGCAATCTCTTTTGCTTTGCCCTGATTGTTTGTTGCTATAACTATGGTGCGCCTATTGGATGTGCCTAGCTCTGTACCCATACCTAAAAAACTCTCCTACTGTATTCCGGTAAAACTATTTCAGATACACATGCACGATCCTCGCCTAAAACACTTTTTGCAATATCTGAAAATTCCTGCATGTTATTTCCCGTTGTTTTGATATTGATACTACCCAACCGATTCGAAGTGTTTAGTTCATTACGTCTTTTAAGAATATGCTTAGCTTCTTTTGCTGTCTCTTCCGCAGATGAAACAAGGGATATTCCTGAGCCCAAACACTGCCCGATAATATTTTGTATAAGGGGAAAATGCGTACAACCTAAAACAAGCGTATCAATCTCTGCGCTCAGAAATGGTGCGAGCTTTTCTTTAACTAGCTCAAAGTCTTCCTTTGTTAGCGAAAACCGACCATCCGATTGCAAAGACAACCCTTTTTCAACCATCCACACGAATTCGGGAACAGCTTTCTGGATCACCTTAATTCCAGCATCATTGTGCTGAATAGCCTTTTCATAAGCACCTGATGAAACCGTGCCTTCGGTTGCGATAACACCAACCCGACGTGTCTTTGTCATACCCACAGCTGCACGAGCACCCGGTTCCACAACCCCAATTATTGGAATATTAAACTCACGTTGAGCAGCAGAAAGGCCGGCCGCTGTTGCCGTATTGCATGCAACAATTAAAAGCTTGCAATCCTCTTTTTCTAAATACGAGCAAATTTGTAAAACGAAGTTTTCAACTTCCGAAAGATCACGAGGACCATAAGGACATCTAGCTGAATCTCCAACGAACACCATATCTTCAAAGGGCATTTCATCAATTAGTGCTTTCAGAACAGTAAGACCACCAAAACCTGAGTCAAATACTCCAATTGCAGAATGCTCAGTTGGTTTTCCAGCTGTTGAATTAGGCTCTTTTGACTTAGTAATGGACGACAACTACATCTCCCGGTTCCACCATCCCGTAGAGTTCTTTGGCTTTATCTAGCGGCAAGTTGACACATCCATGTGAGCCAAACCCCTGGAGATAGCGACTTCCACCAAATGCTGACTGCCAAGTGGCATCATGCAGCCCCACTGAGTTTCCTTTAAAAGGCATCCAGTAATTAACAAAACTTTCGTATTCCGGAGTACCTTCGCTGGTCATAGCCCCAATAAGAGTTGTTGGGCTCTGTTTATGATTTATATAAAACACCCCTGCAGGAGTTGAGCGACCTTTAGAACCTGAAACTATATCCGACTCCCAGACCAACTCACCATCTGTGTCATAAAAACGAGCATGCTGTTCCGTTATATCAACATCTATATATCTAGCTCCCCAATCTTGGCTACCGAGCTCTGTAAAACCATTCCCACTTTGAAGAACAGGTACATCGATTTGCCCCTGGGTTCCGCTTTCGACCGCTTCTATTATTTGATCGACTAACGCCGAATTATCAATAGACCAACCATAGCTGCCACCTGAAACCTCTATGACTTTACCATCTGGACGAGTATATACGCGCTTTGATCCTACAGTGTTGCAGGCTGATGCAAGCTCGTCAGCCCAAGTAGAAAGCGAATCGGAATCAAGCGATACAGCGAAGTCTTCCCCCACGCTTACCCAAGGGCCAATAACGCTCGCGTTCACTTCCTCGATCTGGTTGCCATCCATAACAATTTGTACCTTGGCTTTAATAAGGTCGTTGGCAGCATTTTTGGCAGTCGCAAGTCGCTCGTCGTCCTTAAATACTGTCGGCTGAACCAAAGCTTCTTTTGTAAGTACGACATTGCTTTCGAGATTGATTGCACTTTCTGCAACCTGCTCAACAACACTATTGAGATCAAGTTTAGTGCCTGCTTTTTCGGGAATAATTTCAAAAACATTTAAAACATCATTGAAGCCAACTTTTGCATTTTCTGGATCTGTGCCATCTGCATTAACCTTCTCAATTTCCTCAGATAAGGCATCTCCTAGCCCAGTAGCACTCATGGCAGACGCAACCGAAGAAAGCACATCACGAGATTTGAAAACTTCAATAGGCCATGCCCATATATTCTGAGTTTCCATAATGTTGTCTGTTGCAGCCTGCGAATCGATCGCAATTTTTGCCTTTTCAGATGTAACCGTTGTATTTAATCCTTGGCCGCTGACCTTAATGGTGTAATCATCAATCTTGTTAGAGATCGCCTCTTGAACCTCATCTGGCGTATTAAAGGAAATATCTATACTTGAAATCGTTGTGTTTGGAAAATATCGCATTGTAAATAGAGCAGCTCCGCCCAAATAAACAACCCCAAGGACGCAAACTACTGCCGCAATTGATATAGCAATGCGTTTTGCAAGCTTACGGCGCTTTCGAGCTCGTGATTCAGATATAGCAATGGCATCAGCGAATGTTTTTGGCTTATCAGATTTCTTAGACTGTTTACCACCTTTTACAGCATGTGCGCCTTTGCCTTTTTTTTGCTTTTTACTGGAAGATGACGTTTGTGTTTCTGTATCAGAATTAGATTCATCCTTTTTATGCTTGGATGCTTTGCCGATATCAGCATTGCCAGAATCTGAATTGTTGGAATCAGCTTCATCTGGCGAATCGGATACATCTGACTGCTCTGATTGTTTTTCAATATCGTTTTCAACCGACAGCTTTTCATCATCTGATTTATCGATTGAACCATCGATGCTGACTAAATCTTTTTGTGTGTGTTTTTCTTTTTCTGCGACATCTTCTAAATCAGTGGTGGCAGTTTTCTCATCCTCTGAATGTGAACTGTCCATTTTTTCTTCTGACTTTGAAACACGCTTATACACTCCATTGCTGGAGCTCTTCTTGAATACAGCTTTTTTAGCTTCGTGCTTACCTTTGACGTGCTTAGTCATCTACTGCCTTATAAACCTACTGGACTTATGTTTCGTTTTTCAAATTTTACAGGCTTTTCTTAGATATATTACGGCATATTTATTGTGTGGAGGATAATCCACTATTCTTACGCGATTCTTATCAAATCGCAAGCAAAAATCGATAGAAAACTTGTATGCGTTCATCGCATATCTGCAGGATTTTTTGAACTAGAACCCGTATTGTTTCCTCTATTTCGAAACTCGCTTCCCAAAACAACTGCTTCTTCACCAAACTTATCTTTCAAAACGTCAGTGGCTGCTATGAGATTCTTCCGTTTTGTTTCATCCTCAACAAGCGGGCGCTCCTCATCCGAGGTACCTGCATTCAAGTCATCTTCAAGCTCAAAAAGAGGCGTCTGGATTGATCTTGATTCAAAAAATCCACTGACGCCCACACCAAGCAAAATTACGTGAGAGCCTGGTGATATAACCTTGTCAAGCAATTTAGGAAGATGTGTCATCAAAAGCAGATCATCATCGCTTGGACTCGACAGTTTTATTTGGGCATTGCGAACAGAACGATCTTTAAATCGCACTTTAATTGAAAGCGTTGACGCAAGCAGGTGTTTTCTTCTAACACGCCTCATCACTTTAGTTAAAAGCGTCTTTAACGCAGCTTCCATTTCTATGCGTGTCACTAAGCTTTCAGAAAAAGTGATCTCATGAGAGATGGACTTCACCTCACGCTCAGGTGTTATTGAAGAAATATCTTTCCCTTGCGCACGAGCTCGCATCATTTCTGCATTCTTGCCAAATACTGCATTCATTAATACATCAGATGCTTGCCCCATATCTCCAAGGGTTTCTATACCATTTTCATTCAGCTTTCGCTTTGCCGCAGGCCCTACTCCACTTAAATCTTCGATAGGCAAATCCTTCAAGAAAGCATCTTCGCTTCCTGGATATACAATCGTAAGTCCATTTGGTTTATCTCTTTCAGAGGCTATTTTTGCAACTGATTTACTAATCCCCACACCAATTGAGCATGTAACCCCAAGGGCAGAAACCCTTTCCTGAATCCTTGAAGCAATATCGAAAGGATGCTCACTATTAATTCGAGTAGGCGTTATGTCTGCGAAAGCCTCATCGATAGAAACCTGTTGCACATATGGAGTTTCATCTCTGATAATCTGCATAACCTCATCAGACACTTCACGATATCTAGCAAAATTACCACCAGTCCAAATTGCATGAGGACAAAGCTTATTTGCGGTAGAAGACGGCATAGCGCTTCGAACACCAAATTTTCTAGCTTCATATGAGCATGTTGAAACAACACCGTGCTTATCGGGGTCTCCTCCTACGATTACAGGTTTTCCACGCCACTCAGGATGATCAAGTTGCTCAACTGATGCAAAAAACGCATCTAAATCGACAAGAATAATGGCCTTGCCATCCCATTCTCTAAGAGGAATTGATTGATTGTCTACCAAAGCACTCACGTCAAATACCGCTTTCGCCTTGGATATAAGTTTGTAAAAAACAGGCCAGACAATAAATCTGGCCTGTCGCTTTTAGTGGAGCCAGCGACAGGAATCGAACCCGCAACCCACTGATTACAAATCAGTTGCTCTACCGTTGAGCCACGCTGGCAAATCATATGTGCGAATGCGTATTCTATTCGAAAACTTAAGTATTCACAAGTAAATACTGAAAAACCGGCAATATCTAAGGTGGCAAAGCTCAAAAACATAGCTATTCCCATAAACTTGTTTCAATTGCTTTTAAATCTGAAGCATCCCTTTGCATCTCTGTTAAGTTGTTCCAAAATCTTTTAGGCATCATTTGGCGTCTTAGCTCTGGGTTATATCGTGCATCCACTGAAAGAACTTCGTAAAAACGTTTCCAAGCGGCCTGCATAAGCTCTTCATTAGGCGTCTTGCTTGGAATATTCTCGAGAAGATCTATGCCATCTGTTGAAACAAGGGCACGTTCACCACCCGTCCAAACACCTGCAATCTTATGAGCTTCGTCAAAAAGAATAAAAGGCTGCACATTGAAGCGTTCAATAAAATGTCCAAGTACAAGTGGCACAACTGAATCTCTTGGAGAAATTTTTGAAAACCAGATATCACGCCCTTTATCTTTGTGATGCTCAAACCTTGCAAACTGTCTAATCTTTTCACATTCACCATTCACCGCTACAACGATGTCATGAAAATCCTTAACCTTTTTATTAGCAAGATTTGAAATCACAGATGTTTTTTTATTTTTGTATTCATCCATGGCATAGCGAACGAAGTCAAAAGTAATCTTCGGTGCTCGTGGGCTCGAAGAAAGAGATGCTTTGAGTACGCATCGAAAAACATATTTGCCATGACGCTTGATAATACCTTGGCGTACTCGCTCGGCAATGTTTTCATCTGTTTGAACAAAAGACGCCATCTGTCCAAGTCTAGGTTGCTTGAAATCATCTAACAAAATATCTGCAGGTATGATTCGATCAACATAAGAACGAAATATTGCGCACATCAACCCTTCGGGCGAGCCATCATAGGTATATGCAATTTCTTCTATGTATTCACTACCATCAACCATAAATTCATTTATCCTGCCAACGCAAAGACGTTATCAGTTGCAGGCTTAAGACCAAAGAGGCTTTCAGATCCAAGGGTTTCTTTAGAACTTAAGGAATCCGACGAATTTAATAGCCTACCGGAATCGTTTAATAAGCTCCTAGAATCACTCAAGAGCCTACCAGAGTCATCAGTGGTCTCAAAAAGACTCATTTGTCCTTCCATGGGCTTGTCTGCTCGTCTTCCATGTGATCCACCATCTATAGAAGAGGCAAGCTTTGCAAGCAAAGTCTCTCTATTAAAGTTGATGCCACACCCCATATACTTTCCCTTACAGGTTATGAAATAGCGCGCCCTTTTGTATGCAATTCCCATCTTTTTGAGTTCTAATTCGCCAAGAGTGGACTGTCTACGCGCACGAATAATTAACTTTGCTCCCCTAACCCCAATGCCTGGCACACGTAAAAGCATTTCATATGTGCATGTATTAACGTCCACCGGGAATAAATCTAAATGATTCAATGCCCAATTAGCTTTCGGGTCAACGCCCGTTTCTAAAAAAGGATGATCTTCATCAATTATTTCCCCAACATTGAAACCATAAAAACGCAATAGCCAATCTGCCTGATAAAGCCTGTGTTCTCGATTCAGTTGAATATGATCAGTTCTTGGCAAACGAACATCATCCACTACGGGGATATAAGCACTAAAAAATACGCGCTTCATCAAAAAGTGCTCATACAAAGATGCAGCTAAAGCAAGTATTTGATAATCGCTTTCTGGTGTTGCACCAACAATCATTTGAGTAGACTGACCGGCTGGCGCGAAGGGTTCAATCTTCGTAAACGCACGATCAGAAGACATATAAACAGTTCTTCTCTTCTTTGCAAGCTGTTTCATCTCTGCGTGCTCTTGAATTGTCTCGCTTATTTGATGCATTGGAGACATAACACTTTGACGTGTTTTTTGAGGGCACATCAATTTAAGACTTTCCTCAGAAGGCATTTCCAAATTTACAGAAAGCCTGTCTGCAAGAAGCCCAAGCTGATGAATAAGTTCAGGAGATGTGCCCGGAACAGCTTTTGCGTGAATATACCCTCTGAAACCATATTCGTTTCTAAGAATTGAGAGCGCCTTTATCATGAGTTCAGTTGTATTGTCTGGACTCTTTAAAACCCCAGAACTCAAGAACAGACCCTCTATATAGTTTCGTCTGTAAAACTCAATGGTGAGATCAGCCAATTCTCTTGGAGAAAAACAAGCACGTGGAGTGTCAGTATTGCTTACTCTGCTGGAGCAATAGGCGCAGTCAAACACACAGGAGTTTGTCATCAACACCTTAAGAAGAGACACGCATCTACCATCAGCTGTAAAGCTATGACAACATCCACTTACCCCAGCAGCTCCAAGTTGCCCCTTTACTCCTGCTCGATCAATTCCAGAAGACGTGCAGGCTACATCATATTTTGCAGCATCTGCAAGTATCTCTAATTTTTTTAGGAGTTCCATGGCTATACACCTCAGCAAAAGCAAACATTTGTTTGTACGAATATTTGTTCGATAGTGTAAGCCAATATGAATAACTTGGCAAGGTAAATTAGCGCCCTGGCGCCTTTCAGCCTTTATACCTTGAAGCCTTTCAGCCTTTAAGCCTTGACTCCATATTCAGCGTAATAGTCATCTATCGCACGCTTGCGATCATCATCTATAACAACAACCCCTTCTATAGAGGTGTTATGAAGTGCAGAAACCACTTCTTGCATCGATACGATAGCTGCAGTTTTAAACCCATAGCGACTCGACACCTCATCAAGTGCGCTCATTTCTCCACCAAGACCAACTTCTCCGCGATCCAAAGAAACCATAAGTCCGACAACTTCCACATCTTTTGCCTGCATGATAAGCGGATAAGTTTCCTCAATTGATTTTCCAGATGTTGTTACATCTTCAACCATCAACACCCTATCCCCGGGCTGCAAAACGTGCCCGAGAAACATTCCTGTATCTCCGTGATCTTTCAGCTCTTTGCGATTACTGCAATATTTT
Source organism: uncultured Eggerthellaceae bacterium (assembly GCA_964631345.1). Classification (GTDB taxonomy): domain Bacteria; phylum Actinomycetota; class Coriobacteriia; order Coriobacteriales; family Eggerthellaceae; genus MGBC163016. The sequence goes on from CAZVWE010000006.1 coordinate 18,148, forward strand.
GCTTGTTTTCCATACAACTCATCTAGTGCCATACAGGTAACAACCGAAAGTGGAATTCCTTTATAAGCAGGCCCAAACACTACATCAAAATCCAAGCCAAAAACCTCATTGATTGCCTGTGCATAATACATTCCAAGCTTATGCAACTGGCTTCCTGTTACATAAGCACCAGCGTTCATAAAAAACGGTGATTTTCGCCCACTTTTAAGCGTGAAATCTCCAAATTTAAGCACATCGCAATCAACCATAAAATTTATGAATTCGCGTTTATAAGACTGCACAGGTCTCTCCTTTCAAAAATTTCTAGCTATCGACACCAACAAGTTGACTGTTTAATAACCACTACCAATAAACAATGATTAATTATATATACGCTCGAGTAAAGACAACCAAATCATAAGGCACTTTTTGATAATATTGACCCCACAGATTTAAAGAGAGGATAACCTTAGTTTGACCATTTTTCTTGCTCATTACAAATCTCCTAACGCCTCATCTGAACGTGCGCTTGGACAATTTGAATTCGAAAGTCAGGCACGCATGGGTTCTAAAACAAATGCGACAGATGCACGAATTAAAATGTTGGAGCTTTATGGAAACGATGCTTTGTGTTGGGATATCTATAAAATTGAACGGAAAGCACAATCAAAAGTTGGTAAAACCCAATCCGATGGACAACTAGAGCTTGATTTTAGAGATCCAGTTAAAAAGCGTAAGCGTAAGCCAAAAAGAGAATACTGGTAGGAGACGAAATGAAGAAAAAACATATCAAGTTTCTAAAACAGCTTGTAGAAACACCATCTCCAACGGGATCCGAACAAGATGTTGCCGCAATCGTACGCGACATTTTCTCAGGAGTTGCTGACGAGATTCAAACAGACACCATGGGATCTGTACATGCAATCCTATCAAGTGAGCTCAAACTTACATCCTCTGAAGACGCATACTCTGAAAACACTGGAAACTCTGAAAACGAGACCGACTACGAACTCGAATATGAATATGAAGATGAAGATGAGTACGAATACTACGAGGAAGAACTTGACGAAGATGCGGAACCCGCAGAGCCCGATACATTAGAGATCCAAGCTCCTGTGATGATGCTTTCTGCACACATGGACGAAGTCGGATTGATGGTTACATATATTTCTCCTGATGGCTTTTTATCTGTGTCTGCAATTGGTGGCGTAGATCCTGCAATTCTTCCAGGTATGCGCATGGATGTACATACAAAAGATGGCGTACTGCGCGGAGTAGTAGGAAGAAAGCCGATCCATCTAATTGAAGCTGACGAAAGAAAAAATGTAACTCCTTTAGATAAGCTTGTAATAGATCTAGGCCTTCCTGCATCCGATGTAAAAGAAATGGTTCGCATTGGAGACTCAATCACATACGGCGTTGGGTTTGAGCGGTATGGCAAAAACATGGCGGTCTCTAAATCGTTTGATGATAAAGCAGGAGTATTTGTTGCTTGCCGCGTTATGGAAAACCTCGCAAACGACAAAAAACTAAAAGGATCGTTTGTTGCAGCCATCACGGTACAGGAAGAAATTGGTACACGTGGTGCTATAACGAGTGCGTATGCAATCCATCCAGATGTTGCTATTGCCTTCGATGTAACGCATGCAACCGATTACCCCGGAATTGATAAATCCAAATATGGGGATATCCGTTGTGGCAAAGGACCTGTTATTGCGCGAGGTCCAAATATTAATCCTCTTGTATTTGAACGCCTCGTCGCTGCTGCAGAAGCTGAAGGCATTCCTTATCAACTAGAGGCAGAACCAGGGGTTACGGGCACTGATGCACGAGCTATTCAAGTAGCTCAAGAAGGCATCCCAACGGGTCTTATATCAATTCCGCTTCGCTATATGCATACTCCAACTGAGGCCATTAACTTAGATGACCTAGAAGGCGCCGTTAAATTACTGACAAGATTTGCTCTTGATTTAGATGAAGATGTGAGCTTCATTCCTGGAGTATCCCCTGATATCGAGCATCCTGAAAGTCAGATTCCAGAAGAACTCACGCCGGAAGAAATTGCAAAACGTGAAGTTAAGCAACTCAAAAAGCAGATGAAAAAACTACGTAAGAAAATGGCTACCCTTGAGCGTGAGGGATATATTCTGCCCTCGACAAACAAAGGTGACACGAGAATTGAAGTTGAGGAGTCTGCAACTGAGACATCGAGTGCTCATGCAACGGACACGCAAGACGCACAAAACACAGAGACTTCTGGCTCACAAAACAATAATGAAAGTCTTGATGCAGCAAAATCTCAAAATGACGGCAGCGCATATGGCAGCGCAGGTGAAACTAATAAGTTATACGGCAATGCATACCAACAAGGGTTCAATGCACATTCAATAAATGGTGGCCAGAACAGCAGCTTTACAAGAACTCCTTTTCAGACAGTAACGCCTAAAAGTATGGGTCAGATAAGTCGCATAGAGCCTTTTAGTCAAATAAATAACATTAAGCAAGTCCCCGGTATGCAGCAATACAACAGTCCAGAGCAAAAGCCTGAACTCAACTCAATGGCAAATCAAATGGCAAATGCGACTGCAAGCCAAACCACAAATCCAATGACTGGCTCAATGACAGAAGCTTACGCAAACCAAACTTTCAAGACTGATAGCGCAGATACCAACCTTTCGCCATACAACTCAGTTGAAGAGGCGTTAGAGGAAACTGCAAAAGAAGAAGAAAAATTAAACCAAACAGATCAAAAAAGCCGCAATCGTAGAGGACCTTTTTCTAAGCTTCGTACACTAAACGGAGCCCTACAGATTCCACCAGATGATGTAAGTGAGCTTGGAATATCACAAGAATCAGAAGATGAGTAAGAGAAAAGCAGTATAAAGTGGGTAAAAAGCAAGACAAAGACAAACTGATCGCTAAAAATAGACGTGCGTTTCACGACTACGAGATTCTTGAAACGTTCGAAGCTGGTATAGAGCTTTCAGGTTGTGAGGTACGATCACTTAGGGACAACAACGCTCAGCTTACAGATAGCTTTGCAATGGTTAGAAATGGAGAGGTGTGGCTAAATAACCTACACATCCCTCCATTTGCCCACGGCAACATTTGCAATTCAGATCCTGACCGCAAGCGAAAACTACTGCTTCACAAAAATCAAATCAGATACTTAACTGAAAAAATCCAGGAAAAAGGTCTTGCGGTTGTTCCGCTTAAAATTTATTTCAACGACAAAAATAGAGTAAAAGTCGAAATCGCTCTTGCTAGAGGAAAGAAGCTCTATGACAAGCGCAACTCATTAAAAGAACGTGACACCAAACGCGAAATCGATCGCGCACTTAAAGAACGCAGCCGCTAATTAGTAAGCCGCTAATTAGTAACAAACAATCTATCAATTTAGTAGCAAACAATCTATTTAAGCTTACGTAAAGTAACCATATGACCTATCTATGATCTTGCGATTCTAAAAGCTGTCCATATTGTGATATACCCTTTTATAACAGGCGGGCGCTTCAGTACTAATTCAGTGCTGGACATCTGAAGTAAGGAGAAAACCATGAGCCTTGATGACGAATTAGAGATCATGGAAGAAACTGGTCAAACTGAAGCCGAGCAAATTGATGAAGAATCTGAAATCCAAGACGTCGAAGATAACATTGATGAATACTTAGGCGAAGACGCCTTAGAGACAGACGCAGAGCATGCCTACGCAAGCTTTGAGACAGACAATGAATCAGACTATGATGGCTATGATCCAGATGAAATTCTGGAATCTGAAGCTGAAATCGAAGAAGCTAATACGCTGCACTCTGAGGGCTATCATGTCGAAGACACTGAGGATCTTGAGATTGAAGCCATCGAAATGGAGATTGAAGAGGGCGATATATACGCATATATCGTTGATGAAGACGATAACGAACTCGGTTTTATTCTGATTGATGAAAATGGCGACGAGCAAGAGTATTACTACGTTGATATGGATGAATATGAGATCGTAGATGAGGAATCTGAGCCAGACACCAAGGTTATCAGAGCAGAAGATGGTGAAGAATTTGATCTTGGCATAACTCGTGAAGGCATCAGAGAAGCAACCGAAGATGCAAACGCGGTTTTTCGCGATGGTAAAGAGGTATACGAAGAACTCAAAGATGCTATGCAAGACATCTCAGAAGGTATGGGTTTTTTGAAGAAGAAGCGTTAATCGAGTAGCTGTAACTTGACAAGACAACATAAGGCAATATCATCAATCTAGCCTTTGGGGGCGACTGGTTTCGACATGGTAAGTTCGAAATGAGGAGCAGGTCGTGGTCTCCTCGCCACGTTAAACAGGGGTAATGTCAAATTTAATTGGCAAAACTAAAACACAGAGCGCTCCTGCGCTCGCTATGGCTGCTTAATTAAGCGCCATCCGCCAACCTTGGAACTTCCCCGATCCAAGTAAGGCGTCATCTTAAGGGGAATGCGTTACATCACGTGGTCGGTATGGGTGTAACAAAGGCTGAACCGACTCGAAGGTGCAACGTTAGTTTGCAGACCCAGCACCTTTCAGATCAAGAATGTAAACTAAGCCTGTAGCGCCTTGTTTGGGATTTGGCATGGACCGGAGTTCGATCCTCCGCGCCTCCACCATAAAAGAATTAGACGAACACCTTCGGGTGTTCGTCTTGTTTCTACTAGACTTCACTTATGAGGCCAAAACCTTAGAAATCAAAACTTCATTCAAAATCAGGAATAAAGCTCTCCTTGCAGGCTTCGCCTTCCTGCCAATAATAGTTTTCAACACCTAAACTATCTGCAAAATCTAACATACGCTCGTAATCTTCAGAAAGCACTACATCCGCAAGTTCGGGATGCGCCTTGAGTGCTACTTGAGCACGATGAATCCCCATCTCAGCATCGGTTGTAAGTACCGGAGTATATTGATTCATCAAAGAAAGCCTAATCGAATTTCCAAACTCACTCCAAAGCTTTGCGATCACTGCCTTAGAATCATCTAAATGACCTGGCAATAACATATGACGAACAACCACACCAGAAATCAAACGTTCACATCCATAGTATTCATCAAACTCACAATTTCCTGTTGTCAAAACCATCTCTCGAAGCGCATCCATAGCAACATCCGGATACTCTGAAGCACTAGATAGCGCTTTAGCTAATTCGTTTGAAGCATACTTAAAATCAGTTAGGTAAACATCTACTAACTGCTTATTTAAAGCTATCTGAGATGCAAGTTCATACCCAGAAGTGTTCCAAACAACAGGAATCGAAAGCCCTTGTGTTTGCGCTAAAACTATGGCTTTACGGATTTGCGGCGCAAAATGTGTAGGGGTTACAAAATTGATATTCATCGCCTGTTCTCTTTCAAGCGAAAGCATCGCAGACGCTAAATCATCAACAGAATAAACTCTCCCTACTTCATCCATCGCACCAAGAGATATTTGTCTATTTTGGCAATAGCAACATCTAAGATTGCATCCTGCGAAAAATATAGTCCCGCTGCCTGTGTCTCCACTAATTGGAGGCTCTTCCCAATGATGAAGCGACACCCGCGAGATGCGCATATCGTTTGTACAACCACAAACCCCTATTGCACCTGAAGTGCGATTAACTCCACATTCTCTCGGGCAAATTCGGCACTCAGCAAGCTGGTCTACCACTTGCGCAGCCCCCATCAGGTAATTCCTCAGTTAGATGAATAGTCGAACCTATGCCCGAATTCCTCGAAATTAGTCTCGTCATATGGATCGTCAAATCTTGGGTCATCAAATAGTCGATCGTCGTCATCGTCATCATCGTCGTCCCAATCGTAATCATCGTCATCATCTGATGACATAAATCTAACACCCAAGGCCTCGCCAGTGTCGCTATCCGGATATAGGCTTTCTGCGCGATCCCAATTAAGACCATACTTTTCAGCTGCATTGTCGTTATCGTTATCATATAAAAGAATAAGCGCGGCTGGATTAAGTTCAGCGCCACCTATAACAGCTAAAAGCTCAAACATACTAAATGCTGATTCTGCTTGCGGCACAATAACCTCAAAATCATCTGCCGCCATCATTACAGCCGACAGTTCAGAAAGCACCATTTCAACTGTGAAGGTTCCCTCAAACGAAGATGACTTCGCAGCGTCTAACAACGCTTGTGTATCCTCATCTAGCGAACCCAAATTCAAACCGGACAATTCATGGAAAGTAACCGTGCGCTTTGATCCACGGAAAATTGCGTTAGTCTCTATTCCAGAGATAAACCTACTAATCCTATTTAGCGTCTCACCACATCGTGCAAGTTGTGTAGCGCCCGCACTATTTAAAGACCTAACCTCTGAAAATATTGCATCAAGAATAGGCTTTGCAATATCTAAAGAATCATCCTCGCCTGATGCATAACAGTAAAGATTATCCTTAGAAAATGCATCCGCCTTTGCCATATTATGAACAACAAGCGGTGCTTCTACGATTTTCAACTCGCTAAGTGTTGCAATTGCGTTCATCTCATGTGCAAAATTTGGGCAAGTTGCAGAAAAATCTATTAGCAACGCCCCTGTTTTCATAACTTGAACAAGACCTTTATCACCAAAATACAAATCTTCCAGATTGGACATATTGGTGCAAAACGTCATAACAACATCAGCGGTTTTAACATCCTCAACATAAGAAAACCCAGCGTCAGAAAGCCTTCCTTTTACAGAATCTAGAAATGAGGTATTTCCTTTATAGGCAAATGTTGTCATTTATTGCGCCCTCCCTTTACCTTTCTGGCAATTTTGTCTGCAACTGAAAGATTCTCTCTTTTATCTGATCCCCAAAAAGCAAGTGCCAGCATTCCAGGACCTACATGCGATCCAATTACGGGGCCTATTGGAGACTCAATGATTAAGACATCATCATCTGCTTTAAGTAGCGCTTCCTTTAGACGTTCAGCATCTTTTGGACAATCTGCATTTGAAAGCACAACATATCTGCCTTGGCCTTCATGAGAAGAATTTTTCACATAGTACTCAACCAGCTGCTTAATGCCTTTTTTACGCCCGCGAGACACTCCAATTAGCTGGAGTTTTCCATCTACATCAATTGTTAGAAGGGGTTTTACATCAAGTGCAGCTCCTGCAACAGCTACAGAGCCCGGAATTCTGCCACCACGACGCAAAGTTTCAAGATCTTCCACCATGAATTCGCAGTCCACAAAGTACTTGGCTTCCTCTGCCCATGCCGCTAGCTCTTTTGCGGTAAGACCTTTACTCCACTGATTGATTGCCTCAGCAATTAGCACACCTTCTGCTGCAGACGCAAGCAAAGTATCTACCAGGTAAAGCTCCATTTCTGGATGATTAGCTCGAACTTGATCAGCAACCAGTTCAGCTACATCGAAACTTCCAGAAAGCCCACTTGAAAACGATAGGTACACAGTTGGTCTACCCGACCCAGCTGCCGCTTCAAAAGTTTCAGTGAGCAAAGGAACTGAAAGCTGCGCCGTTGAAGGTGTTGCCCCTTTTCGCATGCCTCCATAAAACTCCGCAGGAGTAATCGTTTTGAAAAGATCATCATCATATGTACCATTTCCAATGATGTATGGAAACTTTAAAAGAGTAATACCTTCTCGCTCTATGAGCTCTGCTGGCAAATCACAGCATGAATCCACAATTAGATTGCACTCAGGCATCTTGCCTCCCAACGATGTTTGCAACTAATCAGTAATTAACTGTTCATTTATATGCCACGCCTAAAGCAAATGACATCTATTGCACTTGGTTGACTAGATCTAGAACTATTAAACCCTAATCATATGGTGAAGATAAGATCATTCGCGTCACCGGTGAATTTATCCGGGACATAGCTTTGACATTCATATGCCATACCGATCGCAGGCCCTACATGCACACCTAAAACAGGACTGACTGGCATACATTCAACAGGTTCTCCTGCAATATTTTCGACTTTTTTAATAAGCTCGTTGAGTGCGTCTGTTTTTTCGCCCATGTAATGAACGCATACACGCTTAAGACCACAATTAGAAACGTCTTGTTCAAAAGCATCCACCATTGCCTGAATTGCCTTTTTCATAGTGCGCACTTTAGCAATCGGCTGTGGAATTCCGTCTTTTACCGTAATGATCGGAACTATCTTTATCAGGTTTCCAAGCAGTGCTGCCGCACCCCCAATACGTCCACCAGCACTTAGAAAATCAAGGGATTCCGGTACAAAAAGAATACGAGAGCTCATGATTGAATTCTCAGCTGCTGCCACTACTTCAGCCAAATCACAGCCTTCATCCCGTGCAGCTGCTGCATCAAATGCAGCAAACGCCTCATCGTATCCTGCACTAGTTGAATCAATCAGCGCTGCTGTAAAACCTAAATTCCTTGACTGAACCACACGCGCGGCCCGAATAGCGCCCTCATATGTGCCAGAAAGCTTCGATGATAAAAACACACCAACTACAATATCACCTGCTTTTGCAGCGTCTTCAAAAAGATCTTCAAGCTCGGCCTGAGATGGCTGGCTTGATTTGGGGATATTGTCAATTCTTTCACGAATGGTTGCATAGAATCCAGGCAGATCCATTTCAGTCTCTTTGTGATCCGCATCATCAAAGTGCATAAACAGTGAGATAACCTCAATGCCTTTTGCACGCGCCACCTCTTTTGGTATCGAGGCAACCGAGTCTGAAATTATCCTAATCATCTATCCACCGAGCGCAGCTTAGCAATCAAATCTTGACGTCTATCATGAAGGCCTTTTTCAAGGCCCACCGGATATGTGTGTGGATTCAGTAAACGCAGCTGGGTTTCATCCAATTTCGATAACCCTTCTTTGGCACGATCACGTGCAATTTTGGCTGCGTCTTTGCCATCTTGCGAAACAACCTTGCCGTCTTCAAAAATAGGATGCAAAAGAGTTTCAAACGTCTTTCCTGAAAGCTTTTTTTGGCGAAGCGGGTCAAATGGATCAACTATGATTTCCTCTGAATTAATGCAGGAATTCACATCAAAGACCATATCCCCTGCGATCATACCGGCATTATCGTAATACCTACGGATATCAAGAACACCCGGTGTTGTTAGCTTTGTTTGTGACTCAGATATCTTAAGCCTGTCTTCCCACACGCCACCAGGTTGTTTAATGGCAGAAAGCTTATAAACGCCACCTAAAGTTGGCTGGTCATAAGCTGTTGCAAGCTTTGTGCCGACACCCCAAATATCAACAGGAGCACCTTCATTTAGGATAGACATCATAGTGAATTCATCAAGATCATTTGTAAGCATGATCTTCACATTAAATAATCCTGCAGCATCGAGCTTTTCACGCGCACGTTTTGCAAGCCACGACAAGTCGCCCGAATCTATACGAATAGAAGAGAGGCTCTCCCCTCGCTTTTGCATCTCTTGAGCCACGGTAATTGCGTTGTCGATCCCTGCCTCTACATCATATGTATCGACAAGTAGACTGCAGTTATTCGGAAACACCCGTGCATATTCTCTAAACGCTTCAAGTTCGCTATCAAAAGACATAACCCATGAATGAGAATGCGTTCCCGATACCGGAATATCGAACATACGACCCGCAAGAACATTAGACGTCCCTGCACATCCGCCGATATAGGCCGCACGTGATGCCCAGATACCACCTAGGCCTTGTGCCCTACGCAAGCCGAATTCCGTAACAGGATGGTCTCCTGATGCTAAACAAATTCGTGCAGCCTTTGTTGCGATCAGAGTTTGAAAACTGACAACATTTAGAAGCGCAGTCTCTATCATCTGACACTGCATCAAAGGTCCAGTTACACGAACTATTGGCTCATTTGGAAAAACGACTGTTCCTTCAGATACGCTTGACACCTCAATACTAAACTTAAAGTCACGCAAATAATCAAGAAACTCTGCATCAAATAAATCGCCCCCAAGAGGAGCCTTTAGCGATGCAAGATAATCTATATCTTCCTCTGAGAAACGATATTCAGAAAGCACGTCTTTGAGCTGGGATATTCCACAAGCAATAGCAAATCCACCATTAAAGGGATAATCCCTGAAATACATATTGAAGGCGGCCTGCTCTTCCTCTCGGCCTGCCTTCCAATAGCTTTGGGTCATTGTAAGTTGGTATAAATCAGTATAAAGCGCCCAATCTATGGACATCGTTATGCCTCCGAAGTTGAGTGATTGCCTTGATCACGTGAATTGTCACCTTGGCGATTATGGTCTGATCCTTGTGTTTTGCTGCGAGATTTACGGAAACGCCTGTGCTGATTATTTCTATTCGTATTACTCGCATCATTCGAATTGTTGTCATGGGCAAGTCCAGATGACTTATGTCCTGGCCTCATTGTGCCTTGCTTAATACCAGAGGCTGATCTTCTATCATTTCCAGAATTACCTGAATTTCCACCATTGCCCTTAGACACAACTCGGACATTTTTATTTTTGTCAGATTGATTTGCTGACTGATTCAATGTGTGTGACTTACGGCGCCTTGGTTTTTGATGAGTTCTTTTTAGATCATCATGTACATGGCCTTGACTGGGCTTTTCATTATCATTAGCGCTTTCAACACGCTCTGCTTTGCCACCTTTGATTTTCGTTGAGCGACGACGTGATCTACGCGTACCTTCGCTTTCGTCTATAGATGACTCTTGAGCAAATTCAGAATGTTGATGGCGTTTAGACACCGACCCCGCCAATGGATCACTTGCACGTGAACTTGAAGTCTCGTTATGAATAACTAAGCCCGATCCAAGCTTATCGGTACCAGTAAACTGAGATGTAGAAAAGATACTAGAGCCTGTGCTGATCTCAAGCTCTTCTTCTCGCATAACATCATCCCAACACTCTGGGATTACCGTGTTTGGACGAGCACCCTCTTCAGGAGTTTCAAAGCACGATATAGGAACCTTGATCGGTTTCTCACGATCTGTTCTTAAAGTTACGGTTTCTAAAAGCGCATCAAGCCCTTCAACCTTTGCTTGCCCTTCAGGCGTATTGACTGTAGCGCCAATTTTTGGTGCACGCGATTTGAAATCCTTATACGCTTCGCTTTCATAACGAAGACAGCACATCAAACGCCCGCAAAGGCCTGAAATTTTTTGAGGATTCAAAGAGAGGTCTTGGTCTTTTGCCATCCTGATGGAGACTGGATTAAACTCTCCACCGAGACGCTTGCAACATATAACCTGACCACAGTGCCCCAGGCCACCAATTATCCTGGCCTCATCGCGAACGCCAATTTGGCGCATATCAATACGAATATGAAAATGCGCAGCCAGCTTACGAACAAGATCTCTAAAGTCTATGCGCTCTTCTGCTTCAAAGTAAAACACCGCTTTGTCGCCATCGAGAAGATATTCAACAGATACTGGGTGCATATCTTCGCTAGTTTCGCGAGCCATTTCTCTAAAGTACGGCATAGCCTCACGAGAAAGCCTTTCCATCTCCTTGGCTTTGGCGATGTCTTCAGAGGTAGCTATACGCTCAACTGGCTTAAGTGGGCTTTTGAGCTTCTTTATCTGCTCATAGTCAACCTCAATGATGTCGCTTGCTGCACATCCTAGTTCAAGTCCTCGTGCGGTTTGTACAACTACATCATCTGCAGCTTTAACATCTAGATCCCCGGGATCAAACCATAAGGTTTTTATATTGTAAGGGAGGTTCACAGGGAGAACCTTAGTCATTCAAAGCCTCTCTAACTTCCATAAGTATCACATCAAGAAAAGTTTCTGACGAAACATTATAGTTCAGCATATTGGTAGTCTCATCGATACGCCTAAGACTCTCAGATACTTTAGATATATCTGTCATAGAAGCAGCATTTTTGATATCAGGCAGAAAATCGGTATTTATCACAAGCTCAGGCGCCCCCGCACAAACAACTGATACATCTCTTAGCCATGACTCAATTAGCGCAACAACTTGATGAAGTCTTTGTGTTGATTGCGCAGTCAGTGTGCGTTTGTTTTTAACCTCAAGTTGTCTAATCGCAGATTTTGCAAGGAAATCCGCATTTTTCGCAATCTCTTCTTCCATCTTTGCGCGCATCTCATCGTTTGGGGCTTTTAGACGCTGTAAAAGCGACTTAACCTCTTCAATAATTCTGCGATCATCAAATGCAGCAATTGATCCGAGCATTCTAAATATATCTGCTCTGAAGTGGAGACTCTCTCCCTTTTCGTCACGTAAAAACGAAATAGCCCTGGTAATTGATCCAGAGCAAGCCTCTATAGCAAACCTTGCCCGCTCTATATCTGCACCTGTATTTTGCGCAACAATTCCTGCTGCTTCTAATGGTGGAATGTGGCGAAATGGAACGATCTGACATCTTGATACGATAGTTGGAAGTACGCTTTCACGTGTCCTGCCTAAAAGGATGATAACAACGTTATCAGGGGGCTCTTCAAGCGTTTTCAAAAATGCATTTGCAGAAGATACTCCAAGTAGATCTGCACGATCAATTATGTAAACCTTCTTGTTCGCTTGAATAGGTGCAAGTGTTACATCTGTAACTATTTCACGTATCTGCTCAATTAGATAGCCCTTAGCACCCTCTGGAGCAAAATAACGAACATCAGGATGAGTGCGTTTTCTGGTTCTAGAGCAGTTTTCACATTCCCCACAACCACCACCGCGAGGGCCTTTTGACCCTTTAGGACAAAGCAAAGCCTGCGCGAAAGCAAAAGCTGCCTGTGTTTTGTTGGAACCTGCAGGACCTGTAAATAAGTAAGCATGCGTTACAAGATCATTGCTTACACAAGCTCTTAAATAATCTCGCACCTGTGGCTGACCAAGTATGGAATCAAATGCATCGGTCATAGCCTATTTATCCTCTTTAGAACTTTTGTGCTCACAAGACGCAGCATGCGTCTTTGACAATGTTTTTGAAAATGTTCTTGACGCAGCATCAGATGTTGATGTGTGCTGTGAGTCAAGAGTGGCAAGCATTTTATCAAGATCGCAAACCTTATTTGCCAGGCCATCAAACAGATCATCTATCTCGTCTATGATGGCACGCGCGGTATCTGAATGCCTTCCACCGGTTTCTACCACCCTTATTCTTTCCGGGTGATCTTTTGCAATCTCGTCAAAAGCAAGCGCAATGTTTTTATGGAATTCATCGCTTTCAAGATCGAGCCTGTCTGAATTCTCGCGTCTTCTAACACGATTCTTTCGCGTAAGTCCACTATCTACTCGAAGCAATATCGTTCTATCAGGCGCAAGACCAGAAGTTGCAAAGTGGTTGGCTTTATCTATAAACCCAATATCAAGCCCGCGTCCATGCCCTTGATAGACAACCGAAGAGTCAAAAAATCTATCACACAAAACAATTTTTCCCGCCAAAATGGCTGGCTTTATAACCTCTTCTGTAATTTGTGCCCTAGATGCTTCGTATATTAAAAGCTCTGCTTCCGGAGTAAGCTCTGTGTTTTTCGGGTCAAGCAAAATATCGCGAAGCTTCTCTCCTATCGAAGTTCCCCCTGGCTCTCGTATTAAAACAACGTCATATCCGGCAGCTTTTAATACTTTCGCTAAAAACTTTATATGAGTGGATTTCCCCGATCCATCTCCGCCTTCAAACGTTATGAATACCCCTTTACCCATTCACGCACTCCGCTACAGCCTTAGCTACAGTATCCGCAACACGTGGATCAAAAGGATCTGGCATAACAAAATCAGGTGATAACTCTGCATCATCTACAAGAGATGCAAGTGCGCGCGCCGCTGCAAGCTTCATATCCTCTGTAATACGCTCAGCGCGAGATGCAAGTGCGCCTTTAAAGATTCCAGGAAAAGCAATGACGTTATTTACCTGATTTGGGAAGTCAGATCGTCCAGTACCGACGACCCTAGCTCCTGCCTCTTTGGCTTCATCGGGATATATTTCAGGAATCGGATTTGCCATTGCGAACACAATTGCATCAGGTGCCATTTGAGACACCATCGCTTTTGTAAGAGCACCTGGAGCAGAAACTCCAACGAATATATCTGCGCCAACTATTGCATCGGATAGTGTACCTTTGATGCCTTGCTTGTTGGTTATTGCAACCATCTCGCGTTTTGCATCGTTTAAATCGTCTCTTCCGGCCTCTATTACGCCGTGACTGTCACATATAACAATGTCTGTAAACCCATATGACAAAAGCAGCTTTGCAATTGCAATGCCCGCAGCGCCTGCACCATTCATAACCACACGAACATCTTCTGCACGCTTATTTACAAGTTTTAACGAGTTTATAAGCGCAGAGAGAACAACTATTGCAGTTCCATGTTGATCGTCGTGGAACACCGGAATATCCAGCGCATCGTTTAACCTACGCTCTATCTCAAAGCACCTAGGAGATGCGATATCTTCTAGATTGATTCCTCCAAATACAGGCGCTAACTGAATGCATGCTTTGATAATTTCATCTGTATCTTGCGTGTCCAAGCAAATCGGAAAAGCATTCACATCGCCAAATGTCTTAAAAAGAGCGCATTTACCTTCCATAACAGGAAGCGCTGCTGCTGCCCCAATATTTCCAAGACCAAGCACTGCACTTCCATCACTAACCACAGCAACCGTATTTCCCTTAATTGTGAAATCATATGCTTTATCTGGATCTTTATTGATTTCAACACAAGGTGCTGCCACTCCTGGGGTATATGCAACAGCTAAATCATGGCGTGTTTTAATGTCCATCTTTGGCACCGTATTAAGTTTTCCATGCCATGTTTTATGTGCTTCTATTGCTTCAGTATTTATATCCATAGCTTCTGTATCCATAACTTTATCCCCCAAATACTTGGCCTGTTAATTGCAAATAAAATCACTAACCAAAATTTCCAACAAACAATTTTCAACAAACATACAGTTTATACAATCGCAATATATGCGTCATTTTCATACGAGGTTATTATTGTATACCTAAAGAAATAGACAATACGCCGTATGTATATAGTCTTATTGCTTAATGCAAAGCAACTTTTGTGAGGTGATTTTTTGACAGATTCCAGCATGTCCAAGATCTCCGCGATGCCTGTAATCAATGCAGATCTAGTCGCAGATATTGTGTATGTGTCTATATTAGATTGTGCAACTTCGCTTCGACCCGATTGTGCAGATGCGCTGGATATAGCTCTAAAGGCCGCAGACGCGGATTCACGCGAACACGCGGTGTTGCAATCAATGGTTGACAACAACCATATCGCACAACTTGACAGAGTTCCACTTTGTCAAGACACCGGATATGCATGGGTTTTACTTGAAGCAGGGCCTGATGTGCTTATTCCAGGAGACGTTTTTTCTAAAGTAAACGATGCTGTCGCAAAAGCATATACAAAAGGAAATCTACGCAAGAGCATCGTGTGCGATGCAGCATTTGATCGCACAAATACAAACGACAATACTCCCGCTTTTTGTGAAGTCAAGCTTACAGAAACCCCAGGATGCAGAATTTCTGTAATGCTTAAAGGGGGTGGATCCGATAACGCATCACGCGTAGTAATGCTATCTCCTTCTGCTGGCCTTGATGGAATAATTGATGAAGTGGAGAAATGCGTAAGAGAAAAAGCTGCAAACGCATGTCCTCCTCTAACTATAGGAGTTGGGATTGGAGCGACATTTGACAAAGTGGCATCCCTTGCCAAACATGCGCTTTTAAGGGATGTAAATGAGCCAACCTGCAACCCTTGTGCAAAAGCCCTAGAAGACAAAATTTTGGATCGCGTGAATTCCACAATGATTGGAGCGGGCGCACTTGGCGGAAATGTAACTGCATATAGAGTTTTTGTCGAGACCGCACCTTGTCACATCGCGGCACTTCCACTTGCAATCAATATGGGCTGCTCTGCGATGCGCTCTAAAACAACTGAATTGGTTTCTGGAAACACTTGGCAAGAGGTTGATAATGGCGATTAAAATAAACCTTCCTGAGGATGCCCCACGCTTAAAAGAACTTAATTCTGGCGATGAGGTTTTGATAACGGGCACAATTTATACATTGCGAGATGCTGGGCATGCACGTTGTATGGAAGCTTTAGAAAAAGATGGCATGCTGCCTTTTGACCTTGAAGGACAAACGATTTTTTACGCAGGGCCTAGCCCCGCATCTGCAGGACGCCCATTTGGAGCAATTGGACCTACCACATCATCTCGAATGGATTTCGCAGCACCTGATATGTATAAAGCAGGCATTGTTGCAACAATTGGTAAAGGAAAACGCTCCGATGAAGTTCGTGATGCATGTCGCAAGTATGGATGCGTTTATTTAGTTACCGTAGGAGGTATTGCCGCCCTTCTTGCAAAATGCACCACCTCTGAAGAGATCATTGCCTGGGATGATCTGGGCACTGAAGCACTGCGAAAAATTGAGGTTTGTGACCTACCTGCATACGTTGGAATAGACACCAAAGGATGCGATCTGTATCTTATGGTGGAAAATAGTTAAGAAAACAGTTGATATCGTTATTTTTTAGATTTTGAAGCTGTCTTCTTTCCTTTTGAGGTTTTTCGCGAAGATGACTTCTTGGCAGTTGCTTTTTCTTGTGCCTTAGTCGGACAGTCATAGTTCGGACACAACTTCCAAGGCTTACTCTTCCCACCTGATTGAATGATCACCATAGGAGCCCCACAATCAGGACAAGTCTCATCAGTTGCAACAACCTGACCATATTGTGGAAGCGGATAGCGTGTCTGACATTCATCGAAGTTCTCGCATGTAACAGAGCGCTTAAGTGTCTTCGGATTGCGCTTTGCAACCATGTTTGAAACTTTGCCCCCACGAGCACACGTTGGGCACTTTCCAACGATTACATCAGCCTCAAAATTCGACTTACAGTTAGGATCGATACATTGCGTAATAGGCTTTTGTCTAAAGGCTGTTACTTTCACTTGTGGCATTCCGCATTCAGGACACGGCTCTTCAAGCGCTTCTATTTTGCCTTTTGGAAGCGGGAAAGTTACATCACACTCAGGCCATCCAGAACACCCTATAAACATAGACTTTGTTTTATGGGAAGCCCTAAGTTGCAAATCCTTTCCACATTTAGGACATTTGCCAACATAGGCATCCGCAGCAACCGCATTAGACAGGGCATCTCCCACTTCTTCGGAATGTGGAATAAGTTCAGAAAGCTCATCAGCTAAAAGCTTTCTTGACTCCATTACAACATCAATCTTAGTGGTATGGCCTTCTGCAATTCTATCCATCTCGGCTTCAAGCTCAGCTGTCATTTCAGGGTGTGTAATATGTGGTGCAAACTTATCGAGTGCGTTAATAACAGCAATACCAAGTTGAGAAGGCTCTATTGGATCATTTTGAATATATTTGACTGCGTATAACCTATCAATGATGGCATGGCGCGTAGACTTCGTACCAAGTCCAAGCTTTTCCATCTCTTGGATAAGCTTTCCCTGGCTATATCTAGCTGGAGGCTTTGTCTGATCATGTGTACAGGTTACACCATTAAAGGCAACAATTTGTCCCACCTCTAAAGGCGGCAAAATTTCATCTTTCTTAAGACCAAATGGATAGATCTCACGATAGCCTTTCTTAACTAAGACATCCCCTTTGGCAATAAAAGGCTCACCTGACACATCAAGGGAAACTTTTGTGCCTTCAATTACGGCACTCTCAGAAAGCGTTGCAAGGAATCGTCTAGCGATTAGGTTATACAGCTTGTATTCGCTTACAGGTAAATCATCGGGAGTTGCTGCAGCTGTTGGATAAATTGGTGGGTGATCTGTCGTTTCTTTTTTTCCGCGAGTTGCATGAATGCTGCCTTTAGAAAGAAGCGCATTGCAATAAGATGTATATGCAGGGTTTTTCGAAATTGTTCGCACCACATCTGCAAGATCAAGAGTGGACGGATAAACCGTGTTATCAACCCTCGGATAAGAAATATACCCATCCATATAAAGGCTTTCAGCCATACGCATGCATCTTGATGGCGTAATACCCTCAGCCGATGCGGCAGCCATCAAAGATGTAGTATTGAATGGAACTGGGGCAGGTTGTGTACGCTTTTTCTTATCTATTTCAGAAACAGTTGCGAAATTGGCGCCCTCAATTGCCGCCATAACAGATTTAGCAGCTGCCTCATCTTTAAACTTAGCAGTTGCATGTGTTCCCTCAAACGCCTCGTCTCCGTCACCTTTGGTCTTGCCCTGTTCTGCAGACGCATCAAATGCGCCCTTTATAACCCAAAAGTCTTCAGGAACAAATGCCATGCGCTCGCGCTCTCTTGCCACTATCAAAGCAAGCGTTGGAGTCTGCACACGTCCAGAAGAGCGGACATTTCCATATCCTGCAAACTTTACAAGCGTGAGATAGCGCGTAAGTGCCGCACCCCAAATAAGATCGATGTCTTGCCGGGTTTCTCCTGCTTGGGCAAGATCGTCATCCATAGAAACTAAATTTGCAAATGCGTGTTCAATTTCCGGTTTCGTAAACGAAGAATATCTCGCACGTGACACAGGAGCCGTCTCATTAACTTCTCTACAACAAGTTAGAGCATCCGAACCAATAAGTTCACCCTCACGATCAAAGTCTGTTGCAATAACTATAGAGTCAGCTTTCTTGGCAAGATTTTTTAATGATCGAATGATGTCTTTTTCTTTTGGAAGCTTCTCAATTGGCGCATAAGCAAGATATGGAAGAGCCTCAAGCTTCCAGCCTTTAAGATCCACTCCGTCTTCTGTAAAAGGCTTTTTCTTCTTAAATGGAGGTTTCGGCAAATCGGTCGGAAGGGTTGCAATGATGGCCTCACCATCTTCTGTAACGCCATGCCATCCACCACGCTTTTTATAAACAAGTTTTGGCGTGAAATCAGGTTCAAGGATATGGCCACGAAGTCCGATGGTCACCCATTCATCCCCATCGACTTCAAATCTATAAACAGGTGTGTTGTACACCTTATCAGCACTTGGTTTTTTTGCCGAAAGCAGATTTGCTATCTGCTTAGCTGCGTCATTTTTCTCTGTTACAACAAGCTTCAACTTCAAATTCCTCCACATAGCTTATATGTTGATGCGATGCGATAGCATACACGATTTTTATGTTGAGTGTTACATTATGCTTAATGTTGAGTGTTACATTATGCTTAATGTTAAGTGTTGCATCATGCTTGAGCCGCTTGCTTATTAGCCTCAGCGTCCTCTCGTTCTAACACTTTTTTCATAGCGGCTATCGCGCACTCAAGATGCTCATCATCGGGTTCATTGGTTGTTAAATACTGCATCTGCATGCCAGGCCAAAGAATTATCTTTACAAGTGGATTATCTGGATGTGAGCCTGCCCATTTAACCGTAATCTCATAAGAAATTCCAGCAATTAAAGGCAGGAACAGAATTCGTATAGCTATAACAAGTAAAAGCTTCGGAAGCCCTTCTGGAATACCAAAAGCGCCAATGATCGCATTTATCGGAAGCACCGTATAAATAATGATCGCAAGAATCAAAACCATGATTAAAAACGCTGTGCCACACCTTACATGTAGTCTTGGGAATGATCTGGCATTCTCGGCAGTAAGTGGCAGTTTATGCTCATAACAATGTATGGTTTTATGTTCTGCCCCGTGATACATAAACATGCGCTTTATATCCTGCATGCGTCCAATTAGCCAAATATAGAAAATAAAAATAGCAACCCGAAGTATGCCATCTACAACATTCCAAAGAATTGTGTTTTGATCATATTCACCAACAATTAGATTAGTTATAGCAGCAGGAGCTACTATAAAGAGCACAACGCCAAGCACGATTCCCATAATCATGGAAACGGTCATAACCCCCTTGCCAAGGCCGCCTTCCTCGTCTTTAGCATCATGCGCCTCTGGAAATTCTTTATCTTTTAGGTTGTCATCGTTTTCACTATCAGATGAAACCTCACAAATTTCAGGATTTGTTTCTAATTCCTCAATAGCATCTTTTAAATTCACGTCATCAGTTTCAATATATGCAGCATCATCAGGTGTTAAGGTCGTATCAAACTTATCCACAAGTTCAACTGCTTCTTTATTAAGTTTTTTCGCAGTTTCGCCGTCCTCATCAAATGCGTGATCGGCTGCAATTTCTAAAGCCTTAAACCCGAGCGCTAAAGATTCAACAAGTGCAACGCATCCACGTATAAAAGGTGCACCCATCCACCTATGTTTTTGCTTACCAGATACAAGATCATGTTCTTCTATATAAATGCCGCCTTCGGGTTCACGCACAGCAACTGCCCAGTTGTACTTGCCGCGCATCATTATCCCCTCGATCAGCGCTTGACCTCCAACATGGGTCTTGCGCTCACCATCTTCTGCGAAGGCGCGTTTAAGATCGCTTTTCTCTTTTGTCACTTCTTACCTGTTCACTCTCTCATAAGGAGATCCGCAAGTCATTTTGCCTTCCGGACACGTCCCATGTACGCAAGGAGCGCCTGCATCCATAAAAATAAACGGCGCTGTTGGACGAGCCAACTCAAGCATAGCAAGCGCAAGTTCACGGATTTCCCATTGAGCACGATTACAACAGCGCAACTCAAAGAAATGGAGAAGCTCACGAACATTCATCGTAACAACTATTTTTGTCTCAACAGCATTCGGAAGAACAAAGCGAGCATCCTCTGCTGGAATACCCATCTCTATCAGCTCAGCATATGCATCTGATGCGCAAGCCATCAGGCTATCAAAGGTTTGCTTAGCCTCTGGATTTTCCTCTATTGAATGAGGCGTGATATACGGAACCCCGTTTTTAAACTTTACATACCTTTGCGATTGTTGGTTAAAACTGGCGATACGATGCCTTACCAATTGATGTGTCAATGCACGAGAGACACCGTCAATCGCAAAAGTGTAGCTTGCATGCTCAAGTGTTGAGTAATGGCCTGACTCCATAATCGTCGATAAAACAGAGTGCACTCTTTCCTCGGGCATTGTTTCCATGAGTTCAGAAGCGCCCACTGGCGCATAGCAAAGCCTTGCAGCTGTTGCAATTGCACGTTCAGGGTCTGGAGTATGATAGAGAAGTTCAACTTGCATTTATGCTCCTAGTAGTCGAAGTTAAAACTCTTACTTACTAACACTTATCTGACAATTTACCCAAAAATCTACCTATAAATTTACCTGATTAAAACTTACATCGCCTTAACTCACATTAAATATATAAGGTATACGACTAGCGCTTCAAGCGCAAAGGCAAATATATTCAATAAAAGTATTCTACAAATAATCTTCTTTAAAGCTGTTCGGTTGTATATCACAGGTATGCGGATGCGTTTGCTTCGAATAGGTAACGCAATGGTTCAAGCTTACCCACAAATGCATTTGGTTGCGTAAACTCATTACAGGCAAAGGAGGCTGATAAATATGAATGACGAACTAACTGCAAAGCTTGCACCTTACGGCATAGATTACGTCGACGCGATGGATCGCATGGGCGGAGATGAAGCAATCTATAAAAAGCTTGCTATGAAATATCTAAACAACACAAATTATGTTGATTTAGTCGCTGCAATGGAGGCCAAGAATTACGATGATGCTTACGAAGCGGCACATACGCTTAAAGGCGTTTCGGGAAACCTTTCATTTACAGACCTTTTTAAGATTGCAGCCGCTATTTCAAATGCCCTTTATCAAGGCGAATATCAAGCAGCCGAAGGCATGATGGCAGATGTTAAAAAAGAACATGAGAAGGTTTTAGACGGCCTCGTTAAATGGCAAGATGATGCTCTATAGACAAGATAGCGTTCTATAGGCAAGGTTGTGTTCTATAAAGCTAAGGGCGAATGAACCGTAAGTCCATTCGCCCTTAATAATTTACAATTACCCAGCTAATACATCAGTTACAAGTTTTCTTGGGATGGATCTCCCCCACCAGAATCTCCTCCACCTGACTCAGACCCTCCGCCAGTTGAGGTATTTCCTCCGGAATCTCCGCCTGATGAACCACCACCTGAAGTGTTCCCCTCAGATGTATTTCCCTCACCTATATCTGGATTCTCAGGCTCTATAGGATTCACACTCCCAGATCCTCCACCCGAAGTACCTCCAGAGTAATTATTGTTCGCTGTGCCATTTACGACAGCATCGTCATCATCAAATAGAAGCGTATTCGATGTATCCACAGTTCCAACATCAATATCACCTGCAGATAGGTTGGAAACTATCTCACTTGGATCTTCACCGGCCTCAACAATAGCCATCATCTCTTTAGTTTTTTCCGCATCATTAATTACGAAAGAAATGCCTTTGATATTTTGAGTAAATGAAGGCAAAAGCGCAGAATACATGGTGATGTCATCGTGATCGGCAAATTGCTGTGCAAGACCAATTATGTCTGTGACAGATAAATCAGTTGTTACACACTTCACTGCAGCATCAATAACACCAGGAATTGATGTGATAGGCATCGTTGTGACCTGCTCAACTACCGCTTCAACTACAGCACGCTGATGCTTAGAACGGGTAAAGTCACCGTCGGGGTAGTCTCTATTGCGAGCGAAAGTTAAGGCTTCTCCGCCATTTAGGTGCTGAGTACCTTTTTCAATTACATAGTGATTACCATCACCATCATCACACTTATGATTATCAATGCGTGATTCATTTTCTACTGTAATGCCACCAACCGCATCAACTAATCCCGCAAGGTCAGCAAATGTCACTTCGGCATAATGAGAAATTTTGATATCCAGAAGCTTTTCAGCTGCCTTGATTGCCCCTGCGGCACCATTAAATGCATATGCAGCATTGAATTTTTGTGTCCCATAACCATCAATTTCAATCTTTGTATCACGAGGAATTGAAATCATGGTCACAACATCTTCGATTGGATCTACACGCACGACAATGTTTGTATCCGACCTACCTGGATCTTTGTCTTCTGCACGATTATCCGCACCAAGCAAAAGCATATAAAACGGCTTATCCAAACCTGATGAATACCCAAGCGCATCAGAAATATCCATTAACTCTTGGTCAGTTTTGTTGCCGCGGTTTAATTGATTGCCAATGTAGTTCATATATAAACCAAAGGCTGTCCCTGCTCCAATTAATATAGCTAATACCGCGCAAATAGTAATAATTGCAGCTTTTTTGCCTTTACCCATCTGCTTTTTGGCAACTTCATGATAGGCCTGAGCATTTCTTGCATATGGATTTGCTTTTGATTGACCATATCCAGACACTGCAGGTCTCATGTTCGAAGAACTCATATTTGGTCTAGAAGAAACTGGACGAACGGGCGACACATTTCCTTGCATGGTATAGCCCTGGTTCGTCTTCCGTTTATGTGGCATTCGCTACTCTCTTTCTTGCATGCGTAGCCTATTGCATTCGAACTAAACATTATAGTATCAATTTTTTTGAATGGGAATTCTACAATAAAGCGACACAGCTCTTAATAAAACTTAAGATAATGTAAGCTTGTTACCGCTATCAGCTGCTTGGAGCTACACGAGTTGCAAAGCTATCAAGCGAATTCCCGCCTGATATTCGAACTCTATTTAATGCCATGGGATTGTCGTTGGGTCTGACTCGATCATCGACAATCGTAAAGGCACACAAATAGCCTTCATCAGAAAGAGCTTCCCAAGCGTTTTCGTTATTATCACCAAACGGATAAGCCATCGCATCATTGGTTTTAAGCATGTCTTTTGCAAGACGTGCATCCTCTATAAGCTCCTCTTTAGTTAAAGCGTGTATCCGGCCACCTCTACCTACATTTGAACCTGCGCGATGCAAATCGTAGGAATGAGATTGGAAGGTTACATATTCACTTCCACCTACAATTGCTTGATAGGTATATGGAGCATCTTTGCCAACAGCAAACGAAGTCGCAGGAATTTTGTATTCCTCAAACAAAGGAACTCCATATTTTAAAAAGCCTGTATCCGCATCGTCGAAAGTCAAAATTACACTTTTTGCAGGCAGTGAACGGTCTCCATCAACAAATGCCCGCAATTCTTGATAAGAGGGGTAATAATAATCTTGGTCAGTTAGATACTTGAGTTGCTCTTCCAGATCACTTTGCAGAATATGATTGCCTGTGACCTCATCTGGCATATCGTCCGGAGTATAAACATAGTGATACATCAAAACTGGAACACTGCTTGCAGTTTCCATATCGGAAACAACATGTACAGTGCGACTTGCAGTTGCTTTTCCACCTGTTGAGTTTGTGGCCGTGTAAACAATTTCATAATCTCCAGGTGTTGAAGTGTCGACCTCCCCTTCAATCACAACATCATCAGTCAATGCAGTATCTCTGGTTGAATCATAAACGTCACAACCCGCCTCAAGGTACTCTTCATTAACCAATACATAAGTATCGCGATCTCCAAGCACATTGATGATTAAGTCATCAGCGACATTTGACGTCTCCTCGATAGCAGTAAATGAAGCATCTTCCTTGCCAGCGGTATCACCACTGGTCATTGTTTGTTTCGCCGCATTTGTAGCCTGTATGCTTATTGCAATCAAAGATATGCTCAAAATTGCCAAAACTATAACTAAGACGGCAATTATTATTGGGGTTTTGCTACGCCTTGCATTCATTGGAGCTCTACTACGCCTTGCATTCATCTGTACAACTTTCTACCGGCATTTCTTCCCAATAAGGTAGCCAGTTTTTATCTTTAAGAATCGCTCTTGAATCTTTCCAGCCCGAAAACAAACTCTTCACTCCGGAACCGATATTTTTACGATCAACACTTATAAGCCTTATAAATTCCTTTGCGAAGCTCAGAAGTGTACCAAGTGCAAACCCGATTCGTGAATAATTATGCGTAATCTTCATATATCGAGCCATATGACCCCGATTCCTCATGACATGGTATCGAGTCATATCAGAAGATGAATTCAACTGCTTCGCACCGGTTACCTCCCAATTCTTTAGATTACGGGTGCGCTGCAATATAACATCTTCAACAACTGCTGAGCGGAAGTGCTTGCTGGCTAAATAGCCATAAACGCAGTCATCCCAATAGATAAAAAATCTTGCATCAGGAAACCCGATTTTCTCAACCACTTTGCGACTAAATAATCCGCCTTCAAAACATAAGGCGTTAGTCGGTTTCCATCCTGATTCATCAAATCCAGGCTTTGCAAGAGGATTATATATGCCGAGTTTTTCGATGAACCGATATTGCCAGAAAAAAGAACCGCCATCAAAATCAAGACGAGACCCCTGTATACAATCAAATTCATCTGCCCATTTAGAAAGCTTGTCTATGACATCAGGCATCACTTTAACATCGTCATCCATAAGCCAAAACCACTCAGCACCGTCTAAATAAGCCAGTCGCACTCCCTCAGAGAACCCACCAGCGCCACCTGTGTTTGTTGCTTGTGGTGCGTAAACCACAGCATCTTTTTCCCATCCTGCGGGCATACGCTTCGAAAACTCTTCGACTATCTCTTTTGAATCTTTAGAATCTTCATTGTCTACCACATAAACGCGCCAAGGCGGCGTATCCAATTCAAACAAAGAATTAAGTAATACGCCGAGAAGTTCCTGGCGTTTGTAGGTAACTATGACTATTGCGAGTCTATCCATGCGCACATTCTAACCGAGACATTGAACCCGTGTCCTGTGAGCCTTAATATAAAGGCTTATGTGCAAGCTATAATACTTGAAGAACTGCATTGTTCACTTAAGTTGTTCACTTAAGTTAGTTATTCACTTAAGTTAGTTAGTTAGTTAGTTAGTTTTATCGCCGTCATTGTTGAGAGGCTGGAATAGATAAGATGTTATGGATTGAGTGCTGCGTCCTTGCGATTGTGGCAATCTTATCTACCATCGCACTTACTCCTCTTGCAAAACGCATTGCTATCAAACTTAATGCAATCGACTATCCCGATAATCGTAGAGTCAATAAAAAACCTATCCCACGCATGGGCGGTATTGCGATTTACGGAGGCATGGTTGTAAGTGTTCTTGTAATGATGGCTTGCACCGAGTTATTCGGATGGGTAAATCCATTTGTTTCATATGTTGATTTGCCAGTTAACTATCCCCTGCTATTTCTTGGTGTTACTGCGATGTTTGTTGTGGGGATTGTAGATGACATAAAAGACCTCCGTGCGCCGGTTAAATTCTTCTGGCAAATAGTTGCAGCCACTATTGTTGCCATGTCAGGCCTACTGCTTTCCTCTATACAAAACCCATTTGAGGAAGGGCATTTCATTGAGTTTGGTTGGTGGTCATATCCGATTACGATTTTTTATCTAGTTGCTTTTGCAAACATCATCAACTTAATCGATGGCCTTGATGGCTTAGCATCCGGAATAAGCGCTATATCTGGTGCCACTATTTTTGCTTTCGCAATGATTTCAATGCGCTTTGATGCAGCTTTTCTCTCAATTATTGTTGTAGGTGTTTGTATCGGTTTCTTAAAGTCAAACCATCATCCTGCGTCTATTTTCATGGGAGACTCAGGTGCACTTTTACTCGGAATATCGCTTGGTGTGGTATCACTTTTGGCCATTGCGCGCTCAACTCTTTTCATCTCACTTCTAGTTCCAATCCTTACGGCTGGTGTTCCAATCACAGACACAGCAGTTGCAATCATTCGTCGCACACGTGCGCATCAAAGAGTTGATCAGGCAGACGCAGGACACATTCACCACAGACTTATGAACGAAGGGTTTTCTCAAGAAACCACAGTTTTGATTATGTGTGGATGGACAGCGGTGCTTTCTGTGTGCAGTATTGTGTTGGCAGAATCAGACGGAGTATTCCGTATAGCTGCAATTGTTGTTGCCGCAGTTGTTACAGGATTTGCAATATTTAAGTTGCACCTACTTGAGCCAGTACTCAGGCATCATTATGTACCAAGAAAATCTCGCCGCGAAATGATCACCGAAAAATATGAAGCCATAAAAAGTAGACATCTAAGCAAAAGCGGATCTTTGGATAGACACTCAGATAGATATTCGCATTCAGAACAACGCCCAGACAGGCATTCGGAACAGCATTCGGAAAGACTCCCAGAGAATCGCAATAACGACATCCGCAACAAGGATCGTAGAAAATGATTCCTGATGCAAATATAGAAAAAAATAAGTGCCCACAAGTTTCTGTAATCATTCCAATATATAACGCAGAAGGTACCTTGGTGCGAGCCATTGAATCCTTGACCTCGCAAACAATGTCCAATTTTGAGGCAATTTGTATAAACGATGGTTCAACCGACAATTCATTATGCGTGCTCAAAACTCTAGTGAACGATGACGCGCGGTTTAGGATCGTTGACAAAGAAAACGCTGGGTATGGTGCAGCGTGCAATCAAGGTCTTGGTATTGCAACCGGCGAATGGATTTCAATTCTTGAACCAGATGACTGGATTGACCCTTGCATGTTTGAGCAAATGCTTGCATATAGAAATACATTTGATTGCAATGTAGACATAATTAAAACGCCTTATTGGAGAGTCTACGAAGACAGCACCTCTAAGGATCCTGGATATGCCATACGCAAGTTTGCATGCACATATAAAGGCAAGGTACACCCAACACATCAACCTTTCTGCCTGGCCGATGCGCCCGATCTATTTTCACACCATCCATCTATTTGGTCTGCTCTTTATAGCAAGACATATCTAGATGAAAAAAACATTAGATTCCCTGAACATCCTGGATCAGGGTGGGCAGACAACCGTTTTTTAGCCGACAGTCTCATACAAACAGATGCGATCATATACCTGGATAAGGCTTTCTATAATTACGTGGCTGATTCAGCTGATGATGAGGCGTCATTTGCAAAAGCAAACCCAACCCTTCCCCTTGCACGTTGGGAAGAAATGCAAGATGTACTCGATCGAGAAGGTGTTAGCGACCCAAAGATTTTAAGCGCACATATAAAGCGTGGATTTCGATACCTTTCAGATGTTGCAGCCACTACAGATATTGAAGATCCAAAAATTAATGAAGCTATAAAGCATATGTTTACAAGAATGGATGTCACCCTTGTAATGAACGATAGTTCGATTTCGCCTGCGCTTCGTCGCATATTTGCGAAAATGCAACGCGTCCCTGCTGATGATATAAATGATTTTACACATAAGACATATCTTATAAAAGAAGGACTTCATCGCCTACGTACTAATGGCATCAAAGCTACCTTGTCAGATATGAAACGCTATCGTGGCTAAATACTGTAGTCGCCCAATAGAAACCACAATGTTGTAACTACCCAATAGAACTCGCAATACAGATCAGTCATCAACTATTGGCCACTTACGACCAGTTTTCTCCCACGACTCCCAATCTTGTACATTGCCATTTATCGCCCATTCTTTGATGTATGTGTAATCATGGTTATCAATAACAGCTGTTGCGTCGTATAAGCGCACACGATCGCCTAAGGGCACCTCAAATACATCCATGCCTGAACCAAATTCTGTTTTATCGGCATCTGCAGCGTTTAGGATTGTAGACGGCAAGTCCCAGTGACCTACGGGCGCATAGGATACACTCAAAGGAGCTTGGGCTTCTTCTGCATTTTCATAAGGCTTCACAAGAAGAATTGGGCTTGATGGTTTATCTATTTCATCAGCTAGATACCATTTACCATGGTCGGCTGTAATAATTATTGTCGTTTGATCGTACACACCTAAGCGTTTCAACTCTTCGATATACTTCTCAACAATAAGCAAAGATCCAGCTGATTGGTTCACCATGTCGGTTTCAGACCCGTCTACACGTTCGGCCTTTTCATTCATTGTGATCGGATAATGTGAGCCCATCATATGAATAAACCGAAACGTACCCTTGTCTGTATCAAGATTTGTAAGTTCAAGTCCTTCATTGCATAGTCGATCAAAATATTCAGCGTCGTCCATAACATATGGCACCGCTTCTGTATCCCCATCAAAAGCCTGCATCGCAATTGCAGTGTTTAAATCATCTGTATAAAACCAAAATGGCCATTTTAAAATCCAGGGCATATCTCTATATAAAGCGCATTTCCAAAGCTCGGGCACAACAGTCGTCATAGGAGCGACAAAATCAACATGTCGAACATTATTTGTTTTCTCTACAAGGGGCATAATCCCATTATTAATTTCAGTCGAATAAACATCCACTGCATATCCTGCATCAGCTAAAGCATCAAGTAAGTTTCTGTCTTTATACCAGCTACGAAGAAGCTCGTTACTGAACGCTTCATCATTTTCATTGAGCATATTGCCCGTTAGCATACTTGCAACCGAATACCGTGTAGGAATCATGAGGCCGCTTGAATCTTTAAACCATGTAAATCCCGTAAAGGGCTCAAGCGCATCTGGATACCGTTCTAACACTGCATCAAGATAGTCATTGTCAAACATATCCAAAATGAACACGGTTATATCATTACCATCGGTGACTTCCATTAAATTTTCTTGAGTAACAAACGGTTTACCAGTTAAAGCATCAAACCCATTCCTTGATGAATTTGGATTTGTGAAAATGCTAACAAGTCCAACAGATTGAATTAACACAAGTACAACCGTGACAATTGCAGTTGTAGTCTTGAGCACTGAGGGTTTAGCTTTTGCAAGATATATGAATGCAAAGAATACGATCACCCAAACGAGCAAACTTAAGCATGTAATCGTTTTATAGTTAGACCAATCAACTGTGGTTCCATCTGCTATAGGCAGACTTGAATTCATAAAAGTACCTTGAATATAAAAACAAATACCCAGGGCAACGACAGCTGACAGAATATAATTAAACGCGCGTCCACGCACGGAAGACATTGCAAATCCCATAACAATAAGAAGAATTACTGCAAACCACACTAAGGGCGCAAATATATTATTTATTCCAAAAACAAGACTTTCATAACCTGTTGCAATTATTTCAAGCGGAGCCACAATGCCTATCGTGTAAACCAGAAAACCACATGCAAGAATTGATAGCACAAGACGTGGCACCCACTTTACGTTTTGAGGCTTATTAGAACCTACTAACGACATCTCGTCAGTGCATTTCACATCAGCCTCTTTGAGAAGATCGTGCATATTATTTTTACCCAGATCAATCCTTGCAACATCTTCTTCAACAAGCTTTCCTGAGTTCTCATCAATATGAAGCTTCTTGTAAACGACTTTCCTAACACGCCTCCAAACGACTCCAAGCACAGCAGAAAGAGCAACAGCAACTCCTGCAAGTGCCTGAATTGTGTACGTCATAATTGATGGATCAACATACGCAAATGCAACTTCAGGAAGCGCTGTCATCACAATCAGTGCAAACGCGACCACAAAGATCGCATCGATCAAATAAAGAGCTAAGAACGCTTTTGATTTAGGCAACATTTTTATCACTATCACGTTGTTTATCATTTTCTGAAGATTCCGCAAGTTTTGATTGTTTTCTAAGCACTGCATCTAAAATATATTCGCCAGCGCGATCTTTACCACATCCTAAATTGAAGATGAACCCATCTCGTATATCCTGGATTCGCTTTTTCCATTCTGCAGAATTCTCAATCATGGAATCAATAATTGACGGCAACTTATCCATTTCATCTGGTGCAAGAGAAGTGCCTATTTGATTTCGTAATGTGATATCTGTTGGATCCATTCCAAAATTTTGCCAGTTTGGATTATGCACCTTCATTGGCGTATCAACGAAAATCCCAGGCCTTAGCGTTGCAAACGAGAACTCGCAATTTACAGATGACCAGTCAGTAATAATTACATCTGAATCAAATATTGCATCCGATGTTGAGAAATCATGCTCGAAATAGAGCTCACTTTCAGATATGTCTGCATATTTCTCCTGTAGCGCTTCCCATCTTGCTTTATAGCGCTTTGTATATTCAGGATGCGGTCGCACGATTACACGATACCCATGCCCAATTAAAGAATCCAACATCTGGTCAATACAGATATCCAAAATACAATCGTCCTGCCATGAAGGCGCAATCAGCACTGTAGGTTTTTTGTTTTCGGCCTTAGGACGAGTTCTGTATTCTGCAATCTGTGTATCAAGTAACGCCGAGCCACATTCAACCAACTTTTGTGTGTGTCCATTAGGCATATGGTCTAAGTGTTTCAGCTCATCGCGCTGATGAGGCCCCACACAAAGCACCGTGTCGTAATTCTTAAAAGCATCCTCTGTAGCTGTCAAGAAAACTGAGGTCATGTGGTGAGGAATAAATATGTATTCGATATCAGAGTCAATGTATGAGCGTTTCATATAGAAATTATCAAGATCTTCCTGTGTCATGACACATACCATACACTCAAGCTTCATTAAAACCGTAATCAAACGCTTCTCAGAAACGTAGTAAGGAATAAGACGTGGATTGTCCTTATGAAGCTCAAAAACCTGATCATTTGGGTCTTCTGTAAGATAGTGAATTCTAATTGTGGAGTTTTCCAACAACCACTCAATTGCACCTTTGAAATACTTATAAAACCCGCTTCCTTCTGAGAAGAAAACCACGTGCTTGTTCAGTACATCATTGAAGCGTTCGATATCTTCACACTCGCGCGTAGCAAGACGTCTACGTTCGCGGAAACTCGCGTCCGTCTTTGATAACTGATTTAACTTTTCGAGTTCCTCAGATGTTTCTTTAAGATCTGCGTAATCAATGCTTTTTGCGGGTTTGATAATCACATTACATAGAGCCTGCACTGCAATTGACAACAAATTAGAACAAATCCAGTAAAACGCCATACCAGCAGAAACCATCACGCCTAGAAATAAAGACAGCGCAATCGACAACCAGTTGGTGGTGTTCTTTTCAAGTTTTGACTGTTCTTTTTGCAGAGGATGAATGCGGTTTTGAGCCTCACCCATAATGAATGCAGAAATACCTGCAAGTATAGGCATCACCCATGATATTCCACCATCAGTCATAGGAACCATGCCTAAAAACTCAGTTCCCGGGGTACCTGATTCTGCTATATCGCGTATTACTTCAACAAGACCAAACAAGATAAGAATTTGAATAGCAAGCGGAATAAGACTTAAAAGTGGATGATAGTGATTCTCTTTATAAAGCGCAGCTTGTTTTTCCCCAATTGTTTCTTTATCACCGAAATATTTGATCTTCATTCTGCTTAGATCGGGCATAAGTCGAACCATCAGAATTGAATTTTTCTGACACCAAAGTGCAAGTGGCATCAAGATAATTTTAGTGATCAGGGTGAACAGGAAAATCGTAATCCACCAATTACCTGTTAACGCATAAAGAGGGTTCGTGATGTATGAAAAAAGTGTAGCGAGTACCTCAAGCATTATTTACCAGCTTTTCTTCTTTTAAGCAGAACTGAAACTACGGTTGATATACATTGGGATTATATTATTACTCTTCAGTTAATAACCTTGCCCCGTATTCCTTGGTCTTTTTGTACCAAATGTAAATCCACTCGCCGACAGGTTCATCATTGGCGTCTTTATAAAGCGCCCAAACATACCAATAAAAACTTGCAAGCACAATTGCAGCTATGCAATGGCGCAGTTCATCACGCATAAGTTTTCGCCCAAAATATTTTTCCAGCACAGAAAGAGAGTCTTCATATGTGTATTCTTCGCTACAACAAATAAATGTACCAAGATCGCTTGCATAATCAGCCATGCCGGAATATTCCCAGTCAATAAGCTGGATATCATCGCCATCAACTAAAAGATTCGGAGCGTAAAAATCGTTGTGACATAACACCTTTTTATCGCTCGTTTCACCCAATATCTTTGCAGCCTGTTTTGCAAGATCATGAAGCTCATCAAAGTCACGGATACTAAGTTTTTTGTTTTTACGCAATAGATCAATTGTACTTTCAATATTGTCTATAAGGTTAAACTCAAAATCAGACTTAATACCGGAATCATGAAGCGTACGAATCAGCATCATGGCTTTATCTACATGTGCTTGATTGTGATAATCAAACTCTTTGCAGTCTTCGATGAATTTAGAAATCTTCCAACCAGTTTTTTCATCTTCATAAATAAATGTATCGTCTAGTCCTAAGTTCCTAGCAACTCCCTGACTAAACGTCTCACTTTTCCTATTTATAATCTCATCTGTGCCATTTCCTGGATGTCTGTATACATATAAACTTCCGTTTACTTCAAATCTGCAAGACAAATTCGTAAGACCCTGGCTAATTGGCGCCACGTTTCTAATATCTACTCTATTGCAATTTAATACCTTGCAAATGTTATCCATGATTTTAGAATCAACATTATTGATGAACTCTGAATCAAAGTCGCGAAGTTCATTTAGCGAATCAAATTCCCAAATGATGCCAGGCTCATATTGACGAATAACCATCTGTGGAAGACGATTTATATTATCGCTATAAATATCTTCCCAAAGCTTTCCATAAGTTGTGGGGTCATCGTAGATTTCATTTAAGACTTTAAGAAATTCACGAGAGAATTCCTTGTTCCAATAAACGTGACCCAACATTGCCCATGCATCATTTCCGCCAATAGTTACATCGGTTATAACCTTGCGCTTACCTTTAAAGCGCAAGCAATATTCTTCTGTCTCCCCTTCCATGAACACAGAAGAATAATAAGAAGAATAAACATATTGCTCAAAAGGGTTCGTCATAAAGTAATCGTCAGATGAACATATATATGTGTTGCCTAATCTATCCTCAACACATTTAATAGTTGAGTTATTGTTGCGCTTGGCATAGTCAGCATTTATTACAATTTTTACCCCAAAAAGCTCCTCAAGATAAAAGAACTCCTCTTTTTTGTATCCAACAACAACGGTAATGTCATCGATCCCAGCTTCTTTAAGCTGGCGAATCTGTCGTTCGATGATGATTTCACCCTTAACAAGCAAAAGACCTTTTGGTTTTTCGTATGAAATTGGTGCAAAACGAGACGAAAGACCCGCCGCCATAATGACAGCATTTTGCACTTTGTACTGTTCAAGCTCATCTTTTCCTACAGAGGTGATTATGTTTTGCTCATCTATAAATCCGTCTTTGCGCAAATCTGTAACAATCGAATTTATTGCACCAAGTGAGATTTCGGTTTCAGCATTTAAGTATCGCTGTGAATGAGAGCAATCGCTCAAACATGCAAGAAGTACTTTAAACTGCGGTTCAGTCAACATTTCAACCCAATCAAACGCTTTCAATAGTGTATGGAATTAAGTATATCAACTTTCATTATTAGACTACTAAATAACCATTTAGTTCATAATTTACAACACTTAAACTTTATTATGTTCATTTTTTGTGCTTTATTAGTTTATTATGAACACTGGTCAAACACTTAGAGACTATATACGTACATGCACACGAAGAAAGGAATGTATATGTCTCATCAGGATGATGAATTTGAAAAGGAACTAGAGGCGGAAGTTTCAGAGCGTCTCGCCATCATGGAAGATCCTCATTATGAGTATCCAAAAGCTCTCGGAAAAATCGATTGGATTTTGATCACCGCTTGCCCAATCGTCTGTTTAGGGCTACTCGTTCTTGGCGAATTCTTATAAGGGGGATTTTAGATGTCGAAACAAACTATGGAGGAATACGTTCGTAAAGAAACCATTTTCGGACTTGTTCCAGTTAAAAAAAGCGAGCGTACATATGGATTCTGGGATACCCTGCTTGTAACAAGCGGTTTTGCCATTGCTACATGGTGTTACTCACAAGGTGCGTTAACTGCAAGTTTCTGCGATTTTTGGCAGACTCTTATTATCACCTTTGCAATGGGTGGCGTTTTTCTAATCATTGAATGCTTGCCTGTTATTTTCGCTGTTAGATATGGTGTAGATCTTTGGGTATACCTGCGTGCAGTCCTTGGACAAAATGGCGTCAAGATATTTGCAACACTGGTAATACTTGGAAACTGGTTTTGGTATGCGGTTGCGGCAAATATGTTTGGGTCAGCAATCGCACAAATCTGTGCCGGCTTTGGATACGAATTGCCCGAAATGGCTGTTCAGTGGATTTCGATCATCAGTGTAGTTCTTGGATCGTTGCTTGCAATAGCTGGACCCTCCGCAATTAAATGGACAAGTAGAATCCTTGTAACGCTTTTGATCGTTATTGGAGCTATCGTATTTATCCTTTGCTTCACAGTTGTTCCATTCGATCAAATCCTTGCATATAAGCCTGATTTATCAGAAATCAATAACAATAATATGGAAGCATATGCAATGGCTGCAGAAGGCATGGTTGCATTCTCATTCAGCTGGTCAACTCAAGCTATCGTGTTGCCTCGTCTTTCTAAATCCGAACGTGGCGGCTATTGGGGAACATTTGCAGGATATGCAATCGTGGCTCCATTCTTTGTGTTCATTGGTGGCGTCATGGCTATCGTAATGTTCATTTCAACTGGCGTTTATGTTGATGATCCAACTGTCATGCTTGCAACCCTTGGACCTCAAGTAGCACTTTTATCTTTGATGTTAGTTGCTTTTGCAAATATTGGAACACAGGCAGTTGGCGGTTATGTGAACGATATGGTACTCAAAGCTGCATGGCCAAAGGTTGACTATAAAATTCTTGTTTTACTATCTGGTATATATGTTGCAGTACTTACATATACAGGAGAAGTTACAGCAAACTTCGGTCAATTCATTTCCATTGCTGCATATATTCAAGGGCCAATCATCGGCATTGTTTTTGTTGATTACTTGATTATGCGTAAAAGGAAGTTCTCCCTTAAGAGTCTTTACAACATCGAGGGGCACAATGCTTATGACTTCAAAGGTGGATTCAACTGGATCGGTATCATGGTCATCATCGTTACATTGGTGATCGCCCTTGTATTTGTGTACAACCCAATTACTGGAGAGGTAATGAGCCCAATCTTCTGCTTCACTACAGGATCTGGATTTACAGCAATTCTTGGAGGATTCCTTTATTGGGCAGCATCTAAGGTGCCATCTCTTAATGAGTTAATGCTTCGTGACCGTGATGATTTAGAGATCGTTTAGTTTTACTATCCTGCCTAGTTTGCTAATAGATCCCGCTAGCTCAAGCATAATCGGGATCTATTTTTTGTAACTCTTTGAAGGTATCTATCTCGACAATGTCTTCAAGGCGGCAATCTCTTACCGCGACGTTATAGTTGTCTTTACAATAACGAAGAGGCACTTCATCCCAATAGCGCTCATGTCCGCCTGGCCTATCCATAACCAAAGGAACATCCCTCTTAAGTTTCTCGCCATCTTCATTAGTCCAGTAAGAAATACCGCACATTTGATAACAGTCTTCGCCACCTATAGACACTTCATTTATAAATCCATGCTTCATGTGAAAGCACCAATCATCAGTACGTTTTACTGGGATCGCCAAATAATTCGAACGATATTGATACTTAGTAATCAAATTTGGATTTTTAAGCAAACAGTCAGACTCAAGAACATAAGCGTTATCCAAAAATTCACGCGCGAAATATATCGATGAGATGTTGTTCGCTTGATTAAACATTGGGTTCTCAATGAATTTAATACTTGGATACTTGTATAACAGTTGATCGAATTGTTCTCCAAGATATCCTCGAACTATATAAATCTCCTCAATTCCCACGTTGATTACGGCATCGAGAAGGCTGTCTATTATGCGAGCTCCTTTAACACGAACCAAGGGTTTTGGTGTGTTCAATGTAATAGGCACCATGCGTTCACCAAATCCAGCTGCAATGAAAATAGCTCGCTGAACACGGTATGGCTCAAGTGTCTCTAACCCTAACTCAGTAATTCGCGAGTCCTGAACAAGGCCTTCGGTAACAAGTTTTCCCAAAAGTTTGTTAACCGTACCAACCGAAAAGCCCATTGACTCGGATAAATCCCTTTGGGTTAATGGCCTATCCGACTTTTCGATTTCAGCTAATAGATTAAATTCTTTTTCGTTAAGCTGATACGCCACCTATGTATCCTCCAACAATAATTCAGGCACTCTGTACCCTGCACAACAACCTTTTCACACCTGCAATAACAATTTTCATAACAATATTTGTAAGAAGTATTAGAAGAGAAACAAATGCAGTGCACTCAACAAGGCGCTGAGCATCCAAATCAGTAATTAAAAGAGCTAGTGGCATATCTAGAGTGGTCGCCAAAAAAGCAACGGCCGAGATAGTGACCATACAATTCACAAAGAAATAGGAAAACATTTCGAGAATAGTGCCCAGTGTTTGCGGCACTATAACATCTTTTAAAATGCGAATCCTAGATACCCCTATAGTTGCTCCTACGGATTCAAGATCTTTGTTCACCTTTCCAAGAGTGTTATACGCAAGCAAATATGGAGAAGCGAAAAAATGAATGATGTTTACAAAGACCAAAATTGCCAAAGTGCCATAAATAAATGTTCCTTTGAATGCAAATACATAAGATAAGCCCAAAACAATTCCAGGTATAGCAATGGTCGTAATGCATGCGAGATGCAAAACGCGCGCCGACTTACCACCAATTCTCACAGTTATATAGCTTGCAAAGTATGCAAGGATCACGCCAATAACGGACACACAAAATGCCATAGTGAGTGAATTAACCCAATACTCACCAACGTTCAAATTGAATGCCCGACCAATGTTTTCCAAAGTAAATGTCATATCCAATGGATACTTCTTCACAAAAGCTACGATCAAAAACACGCAGATTGGGAGCAGGATAAGAATTGAAGCCGCAATCATAGCGACGTATCCAAAAACATCTCTTTTAATATTGCGAGTAATTAAACGTGCCTTGGTAACAAAAGAAAGCCTAGCATTTTCCTGATTAAGCACATCGACTACAAATGCCACAATAGCAGGAATCAATAAAATAAAACCGATGACCGCACCAGTATTAAAGTTTAAAAGACCGATCACTTCTTGATACATAAGCACAGGCAATGTCATCGTCTTCCCGCCAACCATGAGCGGAACACCATAGTCTGTAATTACTAATGTGAAAGTAGCGAAAGCCGCAGAAATCAAGGGCTTCTTCAAATATGGAATGGTAATACCTATGAATTGTCCGCTCTTTGGGATTCCCAGCACATCAGCGGCTTCGTAGGCCAAACCATCTTCATTGCGCATAACATCATAGACAAGCAAAAAAGCCGAGGGAAACGCATAAAGCGTTGCTCCAGCAACAATTCCCCAATATCCGTAAATTGAGCCATCTAATCCGAAAAAGTTCGTTAGAAGCCCATTAGAGCCATAAAGAAAGACAAGACCCATGCCAATTGCAAGAGACGGAATAAGCATAGGTAAGGTCATCAAGACCGCAAATGCACCTTTACCACGAATATTCGTACGGCATAAAACCCAAGAGGTTAAAAGCGCAATCGCTAAAGAGATAACCGTTGTTATAAGCGCTATTGTTAGAGAGTTGAAGCACGCTGTTCCAAACTGAGATGACGAAAAGACTTCTTGCGCCTCAGGATTAAAAAGACGAGCAAAGATTCCAAGCAGCGGAAGAACCGCAGCAAACAAAAAGAATAGGATCAATACGACCCTGATCAAGCTAATGCCCGCGCCAACACCCGAGCCAGTGTTGCTTCTGCTTGCCCGATTGCTCATACGAGCGCCTCAGAATCTTTCATAAAGCGCTTAAACGAGTCCATCTTTATTCGCAGGTTTTTGATCACAAAATCGTTTACATATTCATCTGCAGGATCAGAGATGATCCCTTCTGGAGTATCTAGCTGATGAATTCTTCCCTCTCCCATTACCATGATCCTGTCAGACATAGCGAATGCCTCTTCTTGATCATGCGTGATGTAGACCATGGCAGTACCGGAACCTTTCTGAATGTCCTTCAAAACCGCACGCATCGCAAGGCGCGTTTCTACATCAAGGGCACTCATAGGCTCATCAAAGAGAATAATATCCGGATCCAGCACAAGAGTTCGAGCTATCGCAACGCGCTGTTGCTGACCTCCGGATAGCTGACCAATTCGCTTATCCATTTGATCTGCTAACCCCAACTGCTCAAGCGCAGCTTCAGCAATCGCTTTACGATTTACCTTTTTTGAAGGATTAAATTTCAATGGGTATTCCACATTTTGACGAGCAGTCATATTCTCGAATAGCGCATAATTCTGAAACACTATCCCCATGCCTCTGCTGTCTGGCTCGGCATTCGTAATATCTGTACCATCCAATAAAATAGTGCCCTGATCTGGCTCAAGCAATCCGATCAAAATGCGCAAAGTGGTAGTCTTGCCGCATCCCGAAGGACCCAAAATTGACAGAAACTCGCCATCTAGAACATCAAAATTAAGGGAATGTAAGACCTCCCTACCACCGAGTTCTTTAGTGAGATTTCGAACCTCCAGCTTCACTTTGCCAGATGTTTCGTTTGTAGAATCAACCTTGCTATAAATATTAGTCATCAATACTTCCACTTCTTCAAAAGCCTATTTTTCTCATCGATATCAGTTATGCCTTCCATATCCGCATATTTAATATCGGTGGGATAGTTATCTATCCTGCCCTGAAAATCATTGAGAACCAGTTCGCATCCATAGTTTGCATTGTCAAGGCGCACCCCTTCTGTTGCGAGCCATCTAAATACTTCGCGAACTGCTTGTTTATCTTGCTTTCCTTCAATAATTCCTGAAGAATAAACATCCCAAGGAGCGCCTTCATCAAACCAATGAATCGTGATTGGCACACCCTGATTTATCTCTGACACTGCTTGAAAAGTAAGCCCTAGACCAATTGCTGCCTCGCCTTGAACGAGCGCATTCACAGGCCCAGATCCTGATGACGTGAATTGGTACACGTTGTTCGAAAGCTTATCAAAATATTCAAACGCTTCGTCTTCCCCATAAACATTCACCAGGTTGCGCAGGAAGTTATAACCAGTACCAGAAGTTTTAGGATTTGCCATGCAAATCAATCCTTCATACATAGGATCCAGCAAATCCTCGTAACTTTGTGGAATTGGCAAGTTCTTCTCAGCAAGCATTTCCTCATTGATGGCAATACAAGCGCTCTCACGCGTAAAGGGTACAGACTTATTACTACCGTCAAGCAGATCTTCGGCATAGTTTGAAAAATCTATATCATCAAGCATTGCCATAGAATCTAGCACTTGGCGCATATATCCGCCCTCTAAATAGAGAACAATATCTGCTTCCGAATCAACGCCTTCTGTTTTTATCTTCGCGGCATTATTGCCAGTTGATAGATAGTGAAGGCGAATATCGTATTGAGGAAATTCCTCATGAAGTGCTTTTAGCAACATTTCGTTGCGAACACCTTCGCCACTCGAATAAATCACTACCGTGTTTTCATTAACAGACGAGCAACCAAAAAGAGACACAGCACATAGACATAGCATCGCAAAGATCACACATGAAATTCGCACTAGCTTGCCAAAGGGAGAGAGTATCTTAGTCATTAATCTGTTCATTTAATAGGATATGTTACAGCAAAGTGAACAATATTAGGCCTAAATCAATGATTTTCGTTCAAGTGATGCAACGCATTACAACAACAATGTTTAAAGGCTTCGCAATCAGTTTTTGGGATACTATATATGCGCAACTAGGCCGAGCATGGGAGCATGTTTTGAAAGAAATACCAAATGAAGAACGAAAACAGATCCAATTAAACACGCTTAGGTTCTTCGATGAATATTGTCGCGAGCACAATTTCGAATACTGGCTTGCTTATGGAACGCTTTTAGGAGCCGTTCGCCATAAGGGATACATTCCGTGGGATGACGATATCGATCTAATAATGAAGCGCGACAACTATGAAAGACTCTTCGAATGCTTCAAAGAAGACGTCGAAACAAACTCTCCATACTCGATAATCACATACAAAGATAAGAGCAGTATTTATCCATTTTATAAGCTCATAGACAATCGCACTATTGTCGAGGAAACATACGTTAATCCAGAATATCTTTCAGGTGCATGGATTGATATATTTCCCATTGATGGAGTCTCATCAATTGACGATCCAATATATGAGAAGAAGGCAAAGAACGACAAGCTCCGCAATGTTTTAGCAGCAAATCCAAATGCCGCCACGACTGCATTTCGCAAACTTATCAAGAAAATTCTGTCGCCTTTCTACAAAAAATATGATCTCTTCGAAATTGCAAGGGAAATTAACGAAGAAGCCATGAAGACCCCCATTCCGGAAGTCGGGCAAGAAGGACTCATCTCTGTGATATGCGGCGGAGAAGGACCGAAGGATTCGTTTGATGCCTCGATTTTAGACACCGAGCTATATGATTTCGAAGGATATAAATTCCCTGGACCAAAGGATTATGACACATACCTGACTAAGATTTACGGCGATTACATGCAACTGCCTCCAGAAAAAGACAGAGTACCCCATTACTGCAAAGCATTTTGGAAAGACTAATGCCTAACGCAACAGAGGATGTCTCAATGAGCCACGATGGAGCAGAAAAAAAGCCCGAAGCTCTTTCTATGGGCAAAAACATGCTCTGGAATTCAGCGGGATCTTTGATATTTTTGGGATTCCAATGGCTGATCTCAATAGTGATCGTACGAATGTCAGATGGTACTTACGATGCAGCAGGCGCGCTATCGCTTGCAATGACCGTTTATTCGATATTCTCCCCCATCGCCCTGTATCGTATGTACACCTATCAGGTATCAGATGTTAAACACGAAAACTCAACCGGGGAATACTTTGCGCTAAGACTTATCACTTCGGGAATTTCGCTCGCAGCTTGCATGATCTACGCATTTATCACATGCGCTACCTCAGCGATCCTGACCATATTTCTGTATGCTTTACTCAAGCTATGCGCATTGCTGATTGACGTGCTTCATGGGCTCGATCAATTAAACGGACGCATGGACTACATTGGCAAATCACTTGCTATGCAGGGGGTTTTTACGTTTGGCGCGTTCGTTGCAATATATTGGTTTACACAAAACCTCGAACTCAGCATCCTGGGGATGGCAATCGTTACTGCTCTAATCGGGATATTCTATGATTATCCTCGCGCTAAGCAATTCGAACGAATCAAGATTGGAATCACACGAAAAAAGGCAATCCACTTACTTATCTATTGCTTCCCAATCGTTATCGCTGCAGTTGCTGCTTCTGCAACCCCATCCATCCCGAGGCAAATTCTCGCAGCCATGAATGGCGATGCCGCGCTGGGGATTTACGCTTCAGTGGCCGCCCCCGTAGCGATAATACAAATGGGTGCAAGCTATGTTTACAATCCGTTACTCACATCTATAGCGAAAGTGTTTTATGGTGACACCAATAAGAGCTTTGCCAAATTGATGGTAAAGATAACGCTATTGATCGCTACCCTAGGCATCGCTTGTGCCATACTACTTGAATTCTTTGGAGGATGGTTGCTTGGCCTTCTATATGGAGACAGCATTCTCCCATACACCTACTTGTTGATGCCCGTGATTATCTCTACATTCTTATCGGCTTATATATGGTTCTTGAACGATGCTTCAACCGCAGTCAGATGCTTCCGCGGCAACTTCGTTAGCAACTTTGCAACCCTTATTGCCTCAATTGCCGCATCGGTTCCTTTTATCTCGCTTTGGGACATGAATGGAGTCAGCTTTACAACCATGGCTGCGTTTGTCGTAGGAATAGTCATATTGA
This sequence comes from uncultured Eggerthellaceae bacterium, assembly GCA_964631345.1. Classification (GTDB taxonomy): domain Bacteria; phylum Actinomycetota; class Coriobacteriia; order Coriobacteriales; family Eggerthellaceae; genus MGBC163016. The sequence continues at coordinate 60,596 of CAZVWE010000006.1, forward strand.
TTGCTTTTCTCATTTGGCATTGCAAGCGTCCAAGAGCCATAGAAGATGAATGCGACTAGAAGTAGGTCATTCGCCGCAATAAAGCTCAACTGGTGCATGGGTTCTTCGCTTCTCAACAGGTGGAAGCTCTCGCCAATCCCCGTACATAATCTCTAGATATCTTTCGGGTTGCGCTGGTGCGGGAAACTCAATACCTTCGAACTCTAGCGTACTTGTTGGAACAAGCACATCCTTTGGAAATATCCCACCTTGGGGGTATGCATATACAATATATTTATCACTTGGATCTTCTAAACCCTTCTGAGCCCATTCGTTAAATCGATCAAACAGCTTAGCGGGAGAAATAACCGTCTTTGCCACTGCATGTGCGACCCTGCACACTGTTTTTTCAAATACACCCAACACTCCCGTATGCGGAACATTAACATGTGGCGAGCAACGCAAATACGAAGTTCTTTGCGAAGTTTGGCAAATCTTTAGCTGTTGATTTGCGACATTCTCATCAGCCGAAATCACATCGTAGGGAAATACATCTATGAAAACACCTTGGTTAAACCCGGCGTCTATGGTTTCTTGTGTATAGAACTTCGTGTCCGTTCGCATGATCTTCACAAACATTGGCGCATACCCATGCAAATTAGAATCTGGCAAACACAACTCATAGTTTTCAGGCAATTCGTCTTTTGCCTCTGAGATAAAACGTTCATATTCGGGGCGCATCATGCCAATATCAATATCGTCATCCCATGGAATAAAGCCGCCATGACGCTTTGCCCCAAGCACAGTACCCGAATCAATGAAATATTCGATCTGCAGCTTCTTGCATACTCTGTCAATATCTTGGAGCATCACTAAAAGAGTTGATTGCAGGCACTTTAGATCCTCATCGTTGTATTGCATAGAGTGTTCCACCTATCTAAAACTTCGCATATCGACACCCATATAGGTCATCCATATCTTCTATGGTCAAGCGTGATCATGCGCGCTTGAATCAAAGATCACCCCGAGAATCAGCACCTGTTCTATTTTCATGATAAAGGATTCATTTTACTCATTGGAGTTTTTACCTTTAATGCATTTTTGGATACCCGACGATTCTCCGCCCTTAAAACCAAAGCGAGCAATTTCCCGGTCAGGTTGTAACCAAGCAGATCATATGCCTTCTTTGCATACGATACTCGCGGGTTTAAATCATAATCAAGAATCCAAGCATGCTCTTTTTGATGTCTACGAGCCTCCTTGAACGAATCTTGGTTCTCATAGAATGCCCACCCCATAAAAAGAACGTATATGTAAGCAAGGAAAGATAAAGAGATATGTTTTCTGAAATCATCCAACACTTCAGATTCTGAAATGTTGCGATCCAGTATGTAGGAGATGTCATCAAGCGTTTTTGATGAAACGGGCTTGCTGCTCTGAGAAGTTTCTGAACGCCTTCTCCATAGATAGAACGGCTTCGACATCCATGAAATGCTGTTTATACTTCTGAGAAGACGACAGGACCAGTCGCTATCCTCATTGTGGGCGCACCCTTCAAGGAAATAGAGATCGTTTTCGATTACTATCTTGCGCCTTACGGTCTTGGCGCAAGCTGAAGAGAAATACAACCCTCTCTTGATCATGTGTTCAATGGATGTCTCAAACGAATTGACATCCATATGACTTTGCATATTTGCATCTTCTTGAGGATATTCTTTATAACCAGTGGCACTCCAGTATTCTCCGATGTTATAACAAACGGCATCAGGAAAATCGCTATCGATGATATGCGCCTTTAAAGCCTCGACGCTGTCACTACCATCCCATAAATCATCGCTATCCATAAACGTGATGTAATCGCCCTTTGCGTTTTTTATTCCCACATTTCTCGCAGCTGAGACACCCCTGTTTTCATCTTGGACAAACAGACGAAAACGATCATCATCGGATTCGAATTCCGAACATATTTCCACAGAAGAATCTTGCGACCCATCGTCCACGATTATGACTTCAAAATCACGAGATGATTGGCGACGCAAAGAATCAAGACATGCTTCGATATATTTTTCGCAATTATATACAGGAATGATTACAGATAAAAACAATTGGAGCGCCACTCCTTGCTCATCATCGTTCTTTGACAATGTATTTGCATATGCATGCCTAACAATACTATGGCATGATAGCATCTATGTTATTAGTTTGACTTTATGCGATCGCACTTCTTCGCAAAGGTCTATTGGAGACTTAATCAAGAAGAGGAAGTCAGAAATGGCGCGTTTTTGTGTTTTCACCCCAACTTATAATCGAGCATACACTCTGCGACGTTTGTACGAGAGCCTTGTGAGGCAAACATTCCATGATTTTCATTGGCTCATCATTGATGACGGATCTACCGATGATACAGAAGAACTCGTTTCAAGTTTTATAAGCGAAGACAACCTAAATATAACGTATTTAAAAACAGATAATGGAGGAAAGCAAAGAGCGATGAACCTTGCTGCAACGCGCAGTGAGGATGATCTCTTCATGTGTGTCGACTCAGATGATTATCTCACCGACAATGCATTGGCTGATATCAACTCAAAATGGAAAGAGTATGAGCATAATGCCAAAATCGCCGGTTTACTAGCCTTACGTGGCGTCGACCCTCAATCCCCGCTATACGATTATTTTCCTTCGGGAATCACTACTGTAAATGCTTGGGATCTTTATGAGATATACGGATTTAAGGGCGATCTGTTGCATGTATACCGAACCGACATAATGCGAGATAATCCATCGGTTGTCGCAGATGGCGAGAAATTTATCTCAGAAGGCTACTATATCCATAAGATCGCACAACAATATGATATGGGGCTTCTTGATGAGGTTGTATATGTTGGCGGATACCTTCCGGATGGTTACTCGAATCATGCAAGAGATTTGGCGAAGAACAACCCAAATGGCTATGCGCTAAACAAAAAACTTGCAATAGAAATGTCTAAGAAGTTATCGTCTAAGTTCTATAACTCTATTCTCTACTTAGCTGGATGCAGCATGGCCGGTAAATTCACTCAAGGTATCAAAGAGGCTCCATATAAGGGTATAGCTATTTTATGCGCCATTCCTGCGCTAGTAGCTTGCAAGGTTGTCTTTAAATAGGGATGACAGAAGCTTGTTTCATCCCCTATCTTTTTCGATTTCCGATTTGTTCTCAATTTCTTGAAGCTTATCTTTTGCCGCAAGATTATCGAGTGCTATCTGCTGTGTAAGTAAAGCCACCTTGCTCCTGAGCTTAGAAAGTTCAACTGTCGTTGCAAATTCGCGAAGAAGAAGAACAGCTATCACATAGATGAATACCAAGTTTGCAGGCGATTGGAACCCAAATAAGCTTGAAAAAAAGTAAGCAATTGGTGGAAATACGGCAAGAATAATCAGCGACACTACGAAAAATAACCAGAATAGCGAATCCGATATCTTCATCTCCGACTTGCGAATCTTTCGCAACATCACCGCAAGAATAACTATCGCGCCAATAACCAAGAGAATGCTGTATGAAATTGTCACTTTTTCCTCCTGAACCATTGCACGAAAAGAATTGAGACACCCATACGCAGCATATAGGTTACTGACTTTGTGAAATTGAAGTAGCTGGTTCCAGCAACACGATCACGCATTTCGACCTGAACCTCTTCAACTTTTGCACCTCGACGCATCACAAGTGCAAGCGTGTCGGGTTCAGGTCCATAGTCAAGTTCATCTGCAAATATCGGAATCATTGATTTGTTGAATAAGCGCATTCCAGAAGTAGGATCTTTTATGCGCTTTCCTGTTGTTAAAAAGATCATGCAGGTTATAAGTGCAGAGCCTATCATCCTTGCAGAAAACGGACGTTTTTGGTTAACGAAACGAGAACCAACCACTATGTCTGCATTTGACTCTTCCGCTGCTTTAACCAGTTCATCTATATAGCATGCGGAATGCTGACCATCTGCATCAAATTGAACAGCATAGTCATAACCCATCTGCTTTGCGTATTTCATACCAGTTTGAAATCCGCCGGCAAGACCAAGATTGACAGGAAGTGAAGCCACGCGATATCCAAGATGTTCGCAAATGTTTAGCGTTTCATCTTTTGAGCCATCATTGATAACAATATAGTCAACACCCGGGGCGTTTTTCTCGAGATCCTTAACTGTACTGACAATATTTTCAGCTTCGTTATATGCGGGAATTATTGCGAGTATCCTTTTGCTCATATGTTTTACGAATCTCTTCTTTATACGTGGCTCAATATTTAATCAATTTGAATCGAACTTAGTAAACCCAATTCACAAACTGTTTGTATATTACAATTCTAAACCATGGATATACCTCATGACATATTTAATGGCACCTCGTTAAACTCATTGGATAACAATCCCTGTATTTGCATCTTTTCTGCGTTATATGCACCAAGCACAGGGGGCGTAGAAATATTTACAGAAAACCTTGCAAACCAACTGGCTCACATGGGATATCGCGTAATCATTGTGACGTCAAATACACATAACCTGGCAGAAAAAGAGGACGTTAACGGAGTTTTAATAGTTCGCCTTCCTTGCAATGCTTTAATGAATGCTCGCCTTCCGCTTCCAAAACGTAATGCGGATTTCAAGAGGCTCATGTGCGAACTTAAAGACACACAAATTGATGCAGTGCTTATCAATACCCGGTTCTACCCTCATTCACGTATAGGCGCTGAGCTTGCGAAGCAAAAAGGGGTAAGGGCTATCTTGCTTGATCACGGCTCTGCTTATCTCACGCTTGGAAATGCATTGACAGATGCAGTTTTAAGGCGCTATGAACATCACATGACTAATCGGATCAAGCAGTTTGATATTGACTTCTATGGAATCTCAGATGCAAGCGTAAGGTGGCTGTCCAATTTTGGGATCAAGGCTCAAGGCTCCATTAACAATGCGATAGATGCAGCAAAGTTTCGCGAAAGTGCATCTGACAGGGATTTCAGAAAAGAATTAGGACTTTCTGAGAATACCTTTCTGGTTGCCTATGCGGGAAGGCTGACGCCTGAAAAAGGCGTCAAAGAGTTAGCAGAAGCGGCACGATTGCTAGAAGATGTTGGCGCGGGTAAAGTTAGCTCGGGTAAAAATAGGGACATTCACTTCATTCTTGCAGGAGACGGTTTTCTAAAAGACGAGATTCGGGACATTTCAACTCACGCACACCTTGTTGGCAAAACAAGCCGCAAAGACATTGCCGCATTGTTCATGCAAGCGGATGCTTTTTGCATGCCAACTCGATCCGAAGGATTCTCAACCTCACTTTTGGAAGCCGCTGTTTGCGGATGCGCCCCCGTAATAACAAATGTCGGCGGTGTTCAAGAGTTGATTCCTGATGAAAGCTATGGAGTTATGCTTCGTGACAAACAACCCCAAACAATTGCTGATGCCGTGCTTTCTCTTTACGAAAACCCAGATAGAACTTCCGCAATGGCCGAAAAGATACAGTCACACGCAGAGCAAAACTTCACATGGGAAAAAACTGCTCAAGCAGTTATAAACGCAACCAAACTGAGTTGAGTGTCGTCTAAGAGTTTTATATATAAAAACGTGATATTTATCACACTTTTATGTATAAATTCGTGATATTTCTCACGTTTTTATACTTTTGGTAGCTGGACTTTTAGAGCTTGAATATGCTGTCTGTATGCCACATACAAGGCAACGCATGAAATAACTAGTGCTTGAGCGACCTCACTGTTTTCCCAAGCATTGCCTTTAAACCATCGTGCCTCAAAACAAACATAGCTGCAGCACCTTTTCCTTTGGCGCGGGCAAGTTCATAGTCGCGCTTGTACTCGGGAGATTTCTTGGTCTTGTTATATTCATCCCTAAAACCTTGTGGATCATCCATAATCTCATGAATGTGTTTCCACTCATCGGGATAAAAAAGCGACTCATCCAGCTCTCCACGCTCTTTTGCTTCCTTGTATTCGGATGCGTATCTTTCAAGAAACGGCATCTGGAATTGATCAGCCAAAAGCGAGAAAGCGAAACCCAGATTATGCATCTTTTTGTAATGGTAAATGCCTATGAACTGCTTTTCCAAATCTGGGTTATCGCGCAAGAACTGCCTGATAAAAGCATATTCGTCAGGCATACAAAAGACTTTGTTGTTCTGGTTGATAGACGAGGCAGAATTATCTTGCCTGTAATGGTAGAACGCTTCTGGTAAGAACATTCCACGATGCGCGAAGCAGAAAACCTGGAACCAAAACCCATTGTCCTGGTAAGACGCTCCCGGACTCTCATTGTGGCGAATGTTATGTTCGCGCAGAAATTCGGCTTTATATATTCCAGCCCAGTTGAGCATCTGGGCATTGAATAAATCCAAGTTTTCAGAAGGGTTCAACACGACGTTGTAATAAGCGGATTTTGGAGTCAGCTTTTCGTATTTCGTTAAAAGACTTCCATCTTTTTCAGTCCAGAACTTTATGAAGTCGGATTTCACAAACTCAAGATTGTTTTTCGTTGCCGCTGAGTAAAGCGTTTCGAACATCTTCTCATCTACGAAATCATCAGACTCCACAATACCAATGTATTCGCCTGTCGCGGCTGCCATGCCAACATTCATGGCGCACCCATAGCCCCCATTGGGCTTATCGATAATCACAAAGCGCGAATCCTGCGACTGGTATTCTTTGAGCACTTCTAATGTGGAGTCAGTCGAACCATCATTTATGCAAATGATCTCGATGTTTGCAAGCGTTTGTGCACTTAGGCTGTCGAGTGTTTGGCGAACATAGTTCTCTACGTTATAGCAAGGGACAACGATGCTAACCGCAGGTACGACCTCAGATGCGTTCACAGGTGCATTTGCGGATGTGATCACAGGTGCGGTTGCAGGTGTAGTCGTAGATGTACCTGCAGATATGTTGGCGTTTTCCATTTATTTCCCCTCGTTGGTGTCATCAAAGAAAAAGGATGCTCCGCGAGATGCCCCCTTCGCAGATCCCATTCTTCCATCCGCCGTCAGGCGACCAGCGACTTTTCTCCAAGCACTTCGAAATCCACGCATCTTGCATTCATTTAAGAACAGAATCGGATTCGCAAGCCATGGATGCTTCTCATTCAAATCGGGAGACTCCAAAGTGCCAATTCCTAGCGCCTCACACAAAAGTGCAAATCGTTGGATTCGATCGGGCTCCAAACTAAAAAACTTCGTTCCATGAACATTCAACTCGAGCTCCTCAAGACGCCCATAAGCCATCTCGCGAAGTACTTGAGCCTTAGCTTCTTGGTCTGCCATGGACTCTATATTCCAAATGGCATAATCAAACGCCCAGTTCAAAAAGCCCCACTGGAGCTTCTGGTATAGCGCTTCGTCTTTTCTAAGCTCACTCTTCAAAAGACAGATTGCATCATAGAAAGCAAGTGGAGCCTTCTTGCGTGAATTGGAAACCGAACCTGCTCGCCCTATACGATGAGTTATGAGCACTTCATCTAAAAAGCTAATTCTAGAGGCCTTCACAAGCGCCAAAAACACAAAATGAAGATCTTCGCTGTTTTCCAAATCAGGAAAACGTAGGTCGTGCGCTTCTAGAAAGCTTCGTTTGTAGAGCTTGTCCCACGGCCAACCAACAAAAGCCGTGAAGATGTAGTCTGCCATATCGTTTACATTAAATGGATCCTTAACGGGAATTTGCTCTGCTTTCGCTGTCCAAAGAGCGCGTCTCATACGCCCTGTAGAATCATCAAGCTCATTACAACGGCAAACGACAATATCTGCTTCAGTTTCATCCGCACGCTTGACCATCTTCTCAACGAATTGCGCATCATATAGATCATCTGCATCTAACAACATCACATAATCGCCCTGAGCTAGGCTCAATCCATAATTTCGAGCCTGCCCCTGCCCTGCGTTTTTTTGACTATAAACACGGATTCGACCATCACGCTCAGCATAAGAGTTCAATATTGCAAGAGAATCATCAGTAGATCCATCATTAATGCAAATCAAATCAATGTTCTTATATGTTTGCGAAATAAGGCTGTCGAGCGTTTGCGACAGACACTTCGACATGTTGTAAACAGGAATGACTATAGAAACCTCTACTAAACCCTCCATGCCCCATCCTTTTTCTGCTTCATTTGTAGGGTTCGATAATGCTTTATTATAGTATCCGTATATTCTTTACGCAGTAGACAAGCATTATTTCGACGGGAGACAGCACGTTTTAATGAATGCAACACGCAATGCCTTACACGCATCAGAAAGCACCTCTTTACTCGGGCGTTTTCGTATACCTTCCACACTTCCGGCATTCTTGATCTACTTTGCAATATGCCTAATCGGCGTCGCCGCTCTCTTTAATGCTGTAATTTGGAGATTTGCAGGCTCATGGAACCCGGTGCTTTTGGCTATAGCCTTCGTGTTCATCCTTGCTGCCTTGGCTGTGGTTATAGGGTTGGTTCCAAACATTCGAAAAGATCATGCAAAGCTGTTCCTTACAGCTGGAATTCCCCTGGTTATTTCATATGCATTCTTCATCATGCTTTTCTCAACACCGGATGAATACACATTCATACATAGAATCTTCGACAATAGAACAACTGGGCTTTTAGATGTACCCGCCCAGCTTCCTGAAGTTTATTCGTTTGACATGGGATATTCGTTTATACATGGATGGTTCAGTGAACCTTTCGACTACGACACTACCCGTCAAACCGATTTTGCAATCTCTGGAACAAGTGTAATCCCCTTCTTGCTACCTGCGGCCATCATGGATATAGGGAAAGCTTTGGGCATCAACGGCTTTGTCATGCTTTATGTCTGCAGGCTAGTAAATGGCAGCATCTTCCTTGTTGCAGGCTGGTGGGCTTTGAATAGACTGCCTTTTGGTAAAACCTTTGCTCTCGTATTTTTGCTGAACCCTTTACTCATACAGCAAGAGATTGCCCCTTCTTACGATTCGCTAAACAATATTGCCTGCATATGCTTTATCTCGGAATTCTTGTATGTGAAGGCTAAACCGAAGAACAGCGGACTTCCTGTAATAGATGTTGCGCTGCTGCTATTCTTCATATTCCTAATTGCGACGACAAAGATTGCGTATGTGCCATTTGCAATATTTTGCGCATTATTGATTCCTGTTATAAAAAGACGTGAATTGCGCATAACCGCGATCGTTTGCGTTGTACTCATCTGTATAGCGCTGCCTGTCTTAATAGCAACAGTACCAGCGTTGCAAAAAGCAGCATCGAGCGTATTAGGCGCTCAGTTACTAAATGCATTCCCGTCTGCGATAGCAACTCTTCAAGTAACCGGAGTCTTCCACTTGCTACAGTTCATGGGTGGAAACTTAGGCTGGCCTTATATGAACGATGTGGGAACTGCAGCAACCGCCATGATTCCCTTCGTTTGGATTCTCTATACAATCCTGTACGTCCTGGCATTTTTCGCTTGCAGCGACAACGAAAAAGTATTACCAGTGGCAAGTCGTATAGTGCTGATAGTGATTAGCATCTTCATCGGCATTGCCGCTTACTCTGCCATCAGCGGCGGAACTGCCGGAGCTATCAAATGGTTCCAATCAAGGTATTTGCTCATGCCAGCATTCTGTGGAGCATTCGCACTTATGCCCACTAAACACGTGGCAATAAGCAAACGCCTTGAATGCATTCAGCCCTGGATATTCGCGATGGTAGGAATGCTATTGGCATTAGCTAGCATTTGCGCCGTAATGATTAGATTCTACTGGTAGGAGCGATATGGGAAATCGAGCGGCATACACAATGCTTGAGCCTTCAGGGTCTTCCATCTCGTCAGCAGCTGGCCTCCCAGCAATTTCAGTGATCATTCCTGTTTTCAATGGCGAAAAGTATCTTCAAGAGACGCTTTTGAGCATTCAGCAGCAAACCATGGAGAACTTCGAAGTTATTGTTGTTAATGATGGTTCTACTGATAAAACTGGAGACATTGCTTCGCAATTCGCCGAAGGCGATTCGCGATTCAAATTAATTAAACAAGACAACAAAGGTGCCGGAATAGCTCGAAATGTAGGGCTAGCAGAAGCCAATGGCGAATACCTGCTCTTCTTCGATTCCGATGATGTAATGCATACTGACATGCTTGAAACGATGGTCAATGCAGCTCACAAATTCAATGCTGACGCGCTTGTTTGCAGAGCCAGGACCTTCCACTCAGAAAACAGCGACGGTGCTTCCAACCAAAAGATTTTTGAAGACTCAAACTGGGGGCCTCACGGGGTCGACTTCCTGACACCTTACAAAGGAATAGAGCTTCCAGAATCCCCTTTCTTTACCACTATTGGGTGGTCTTGGGACAAACTCTTTAAGACTTCTTTTATCCGCAAGATGGCTTTGAAATTTCAAGATCTTACGTCCACAAATGATGCGCTGTTCGTATTTGTGGGACTTGCCCTTGCGGAAAGAATTGTATTTATCGAGGACTATTTGGTAGACCACAGGATGCGGACAGGCTCGGTTTCAACTGCCTCTCGAAATGCCGCGCCCCACAACGCAAAAGCTGCATATTTAGGCATCAAGGAAAAGTTGCGGGAGCACCCCAAAGCGTACGCCATGCTTGACACCGCTATCACCAATTGGGGACTTAATCATCTTCGCTGGAACTATAGAACTTTAGAAGACGAAGCTAGAATTGAGGCCTTCAAGGACTACTTGGAACTACTTTCTGAAACCCAAGCAATACCCAACTTCTGCTACCACGACGAAGAGGAAGAATGGGTGCTAGAGGCCTTTCAGACACTGGCTTTAAATTGTGAGCCAAGTGCATCGGCGCCAGGTATTCCTTTAGGCATAGAACCTGCAATCTTGATGAAAATTGCGGATTTAGCAATTGATCTAGGACTCGAAAAAAGAAAGTCCGCAGATTTGATCCACCAGCGCGATTGCGTAGCCAATTCGCTTTCCTTTAAGATCGGACGTGCCGTCACTTGCATTCCACGCAAACTCCGCGGGAATTAGATAATTCCTCAAGTTTCGTACTTTAAATACACTTGATTTCTTGATTGTAAATTCAAAACAATCAAGTATTGTTTAAAGACTATATAACTCAAAAATTTTGTCGCTGTGAAAGATATTCCTTAAACCCTGGCATTGCGAATTTGAGACCACCTTCAATAGTCTCTTCAATCAAACCTGCTTGGATCAAGCGCTTTTTATAAATTGAGATATGCGCCGAAGGTTTATCAAGTCTCTTCATAAGATCTGATCTTCGGCTTTCGTTAATATCAGGAATCATGGCCAGCAAAAAATTCCTATCTGCCCGAGAGAGTTCGGAATAAGTTAAGTCAAATATCCGATCAGCCATCTCTGCCCTAGCAATCTCCGCTCCCGCTTCAATGTCGTCTATGGTAATTACGGCAGAATCAGGATGCATTCTCCACGCTCTGTATCCTAGAAGCTGAAAAAGAAAAGGGAAGCCGCCAATGATTTCAACAGCTTTCTTCAAAGCTTCTGGCACTATACTTCGCCCACCATTCTCAATAGTTAACTTGAATGCTTCTTCAACCTCATAATCCGATAATAATCCGAGATCAAATCTTTGGGCTCTTCGCAAAAAAGAGGTGCTTTTCCCAGAAAGTAGAGAAGATATGTTATAAGGTAGCCCTGCCATAAGCAAACCCACAACCTTCCCCTCGCGCACGAAATGCTGAAAAGTGGATATAAGTTCTGTCATCTCGGCTAGATCGACATCAACTTCATCAACCGTAATTAATAAACCTACATTAATTTTTTTCAGATCTTCTAATAAGGCGTTCATTTGTGTGCGCCAATTTGGCTGGTTACCAGATTCATTCTTCCAGTGAACGCTGCCGATTCCTGCAATACTTAACCCATCTACATATTTCTTTTTTTCAGTATCTATCAAATGTGCGGCTGATTCCTCTGCTCGTTGATAAATATCATCAAGCATGCCAGGAATAGCAGTAACGTCAGCTTTGATCCATCCTAATTGTTCAGCTTCATTGCCTATATACGAAAGCAAAGCCGTCTTTCCTGTGCCTCTTGTCCCGATAAAAACAGAACACACATTCAACGACTTATCGTCGAGGACTTCTAAAAGATCTGAAAGAATATCATCACGACCAGCAAAATATGCCGGTATTTTTCCAAACTCCGGAGTGAACGGATTTTTCTTACGCTGATTATTTCTAATTGTCTTATCAGGCATAACTCCTCTTTTCGACAATTCAAACTGCAACAAAACTGAGATATCTCAGTTTTGACGATACTTTTTCTTTAATAATTTTAGCGTCCTTTAACTTTTTTAGCACGCTTTAACTCTTTTAGCACCTTTTAACTTTTTTAGCGATGGACATGTATGCCTTTTAGCCTTATTAGAAGTGAATCAAAAAGTCATAAAGATTGGCTATCTACCCTTATAAAACTTCTCATAGTAGTCGCGATATGCGCCACTTGACTTGTGGCGTGCTCAATATCTTTGTAATCTTATTGCAAAGATATTGTTTATCTCATCAAGGTATTGCGAAGGCACTTAACTAGACATCAATCTTTATGGTTTTTATATGTTTAATTTATGAATTCTTGCAAAACGTGTTTTATCAGGATTAGGATGTCGTCTATAGACGACATCCTAATCCTGTAGATTGACTGAGGAAGTTACACTCCCTGCTTAAGCAGGGAGTGTAACTTCCTCAGTCAATCTAGGCAATTGGAAAATACTAGAACGGCATGGTGTATTATATTTCGCGATGTGAAAACCTTAACGGGTTTATCGGCCTCGAGTGCCCGCACTCGAGGCCGTTTTTTTATTATCTAAAGAGTGTACTATTGGTAAAGTTATGCATACACAACCAAGTCCCCACACCACAAGACCAAGTATCTTGCATGGTAGAGAATGGCGTCGAATTCAAGCTAATGTCAAAATCAGATGCCGAGCGCTTTCTTACTTATAGCAATTTCTTTTTTAAAGTAAAAGCATTCGATAAAAACTTTGACAAGTATAAAGACGAAAAATCTCCGTGTTTTGGGAAATACATAAATCTTGACTTTGAATACTTAGTGGATCTTTCCCGTAAAGATGCAAGCTTGAGAGAGTTGATTCTCGACCTTGCCCTTGACTTAGAACACTACCTTAAAGTGGCTGTAAATCGCGTTCTTATGAATGCGCAAGTTGACACTCCAACACTGCTACAATCGTTCTTCACTTTCTCTGAACAAAAAACCTTGCAAGAAATCGGAGTACACGCTGCTAAAAGTTCTATAAAGGCCGAAATATCTAGTATTCGTGTATCTTTGGAGAAATTGGATTCGACCATCAAAGAGGACAATACTCAGGACGACATAATAGGAACCCTAGTTTCCGAGATATATTCAAACTCTAACAAGATGTGCAACGGATATGATTCTAAACATGTCATAAAGTCATTAGAGCATCTAGGGTCATCATACTACTCAAGAAGACTTTTTGATAAGTACGGCAATATAGACAACATGGAGCCTTGGCATTTTATGGAAATGTCTTCCTTCGGTGATTTCATCAGCTTCTATAAATACATCTTCTTTGATTCGAATAGGGAATCCGAGCTAAAATCCAACCCTTCAACTACAGCGGACGCCAGCAAGGCTAAACAGATCAAGAACTTATTGTTTCCAGCAAAGACTCTTCGCAATGCCGCCGCTCATAATGACTGCTTACTTAATACATTAAATGACCGCATGAAAAAACCAATTAAGTCTATATTTGTGAATTTAAGCGAAATTGACGATATAGATAAAACGCTGCTAGAGAAAGCTTGGAAAACACCCGTAGTTCACGATTTTGCGGCATTGCTGATATGTTACGACCTAATTGTGCCCATGGGAGAATCCAAAGATGGTAGTTCACATAAACTTCAACGAATCCATAATTGTTTAAGCAAAGATATGGCCTATTACGATAAGCAAGAAAATACCAAGCATGCACTTCTGCTATTGGCTAATATTGTTCATTGTTTTGCAAAGTCATGGAAAACTCAGAGTAATGGCAATTTAGCAATGACCGACCGATCAGCAAGCGCTTATCTGTCCTTGTAGAACTTCTCATAGTAGTCGCGATATGCGCCACTTGTGGCATGCTCCATCCATTCTGGATTTTCCAAATACCACTGAATAGTCTTGACTATTCCCACATCAAAAGTGGTTTCTGGCTGCCAGCCTAAATGCTCGCGAATCTTATCTGGCGCAATACCATAGCGCCTGTCATGACCTTTGCGATCGGTTACATAGGTAATAAGAGCATCAGTTATTTCCGAGTCTCCCACTGCCTCAGCACACTGCTCTATGATCTTTTTCACAATAAAGATGTTCGGGTGCTCATTATGACCACCGACGTTGTAGACCTCACCTGCCACGCCACGTGAGAGCACAGCGTCTATCGCCTTGCAATGATCCTCAACATAGAGCCAATCACGAACATTTTGTCCATCTCCATAAACCGGAAGCGATTCATGGTGAAGCGCGTTGTTGATCATTAATGGAATTAACTTCTCCGGGAACTGGAAAGGGCCGTAATTATTTGAGCAGCGCGTAATGTTTATTGGCATGCCATATGTATCCCCATAGGCCTTAACGAACATGTCAGCTGAGGCTTTCGATGCACTATAAGGCGAATGAGGATTTAAAGGCGTATCTTCACGAAAATATGTGTCCGGCTCATCAAGCGATAGGCTTCCATAGACTTCATCCGTTCCAACTTGCAAAAAGCGAACGTCGTTTGGGTATGAGCCGTCCTCCCCTTCCCAAATTGAACGCGCAGCATCCAGAAGGGAAACGGTTCCCAAGACGTTGGTGTCTACAAAAATGGATGGGTCATTGATTGATCGGTCAACATGAGACTCAGCTGCAAAATTAACGACATAATCGGGCTTGTACTGTGCGAACAGCTCAGCCATGGCTTCACGATCGCGGATATCGGCATTTACAAATACATAGCGAGGGTCATTTTCTATAGATTTTAAGTTCTCAAGATTGCCCGCATAGGTCAAAGCGTCAACATTCACAAGACGAATATCATCATGATGACTCAGCATATAGTGCAAGAAGTTGGATCCTATAAACCCTGCTCCGCCTGTTACTAGATATGTCTTCAAAAGTGTCTCCTAGTGTTAATTGTTAATCTAACCGCTTTGCACACGGCAACCAAAGCAACCACGGCAAGTGCATTATTGACTCAAATTATCTTTTGCAATGGACATCAAGTATTGTCCATACTCTGTCTTTTTCAAGCCCTCACCTAGCGTCATAAGCTGCTTAGCATCAATAAAACCACGCCTAAATGCAATCTCTTCGATGCATGAAACGTAATATCCTTGGCGCATTTGAACTGCCTCGACATATTCAGCTGCCTGCAAAAGCCCCTCAGGAGTGCCAGTATCCAACCATGCCATTCCGCGGCCAAGAAGCTGTACTCGAAGCTTGCCACGCTGCAGGTAGGTATTGTTGACGGAAGTTATCTCAAGCTCGCCACGTGCACTAGGCTCAACAGCAGCGGCAATGTCACAGACTTCGTTGTCGTAGAAGTAAAGTCCAGGTACAGCAAAATTGCTCTTAGGGTTTTCCGGCTTCTCTTCGATTCCTACCACATTGTGCGCCTCGTCAAACTCAACAACACCAAATGCTTGGGGATTACGCACAGGGTATCCGAAAACAACCGCCCCACCCTCAGACTCAATTTTTTTGCGCGCATTGACAAGCGAGTCTGTCAGCGCTTGTCCATGGAACATATTGTCACCAAGACAAAGGGCAACATTGTCATCCCCTATGAAATCACGCCCGATCGTGAACGCCTCGGCAAGGCCCCGTGGAGCATCTTGGATGGCATATTCAAATTTCATACCAATATCTTCGCCAGTGCCTAGAAGATGTTTGAAGTTATCCACGTCCTGAGGCGTAGTGATAATCAGAACTTCCCGAATGCTAGCAAGCATCAAGACGGAAAGCGGATAGTAAATCAGTGGCTTATCATAAATTGGAAGCAGCTGCTTAGACACCGCTTTGGTAACTGGATATAGTCTCGTGCCACTTCCACCTGCAAGAATTATGCCTTTCATAAAGCCTCTTTTGTCTTCGCAACTTAGCATTCAGGTTATTTATTAATTATACAAAGCATTATGAATGATACTTTTAATTAGCATTTCCAAAATCATTCATCGTGTATATCAGCATTGTCTTCTAGAAATTCTTTGATAACTATGCCAGTATTGGACGATAAACTATTTAAAGCTTTACCAGGATCGCTGTTTAAATTGCGTTCTTCCATAACAGCTGTTTCGTACTGCTGGGCTAGTTCAGAGATTCCAACCCCCTTCTTAGGATTAATCTTGTATTGCTCAGAAAACAGCTTGTCTATATAGCGCATAGTTCCGACTTTTTGATTTTCCAAAAGATCTGTCTCATTAGGCGCAATAAGATCTTTATAAGCGCCTTCTCTATGCAATAACATAAACAAAGAATAACTAGGATAGGTCACAGCAGAAATGATGTCATTGCTTTCAAGCTGATGCAGAAAGTCGCGGTATTCCGCATCTTTTCCCTTATAGATATCCACATCGAAAACAACGACCACCTTATCTAAGGCCTCATCGAAGCCATACCTGCCATCTTCATCATTTTTTATCTCACAAGCATAACTGAGCAGTCTTTTTGGATGCGATGCTGTCTCATCATTTTCAGTGCGTTCAACATACCGAGCTTCCGCATGAGCCGGAATCCCCTTTTATCCAATATAGAAAACAAAGATTCAAAGTAAATACGCTCTGTCTTGCTGCCTTCGCAAATAAAGAACCAGCGAGCTCTTGGCGCCCTACTTCCACCAACACCTCTTTCAACCCATGATGATATAGGATTCAATGGAGCCATTAATCCTCCAAAACGCTCATGGATTTTTCTAGCGAAAGAACTGGAATCCCTCCATACCGACCATTCATATAATTCTTGCCTATTCGAGTATCAGAACGCACAGAGCCTAATGCTGTAAAGTCATCCAATGGATACAAGTATGAGGCGCCTTGAGGATTTCGCTCAATAAACCAGATCTCATCTCGCCTGAAATGGTCAAAATCCATGACGTCGTTTTCATGAGTGGTGAATATCAGCTGACATTTGTCTTTCGCATGAATCTCATTGAATAAATCGATGAAATGCTTAGTTAGCAACGGATGCAAGCCCCTTGAAAGCTCGTCCACAATGAATACGGAATCCTCAGAATTCATAAGCAACATATCCAAGAGATCGAACAAATGAATAGTGCCTGCAGATTCATCCCTAAAATCAAAATCAAAATCTGAACCTTCATGGCGAATCTTCAATATAGTTGCCGTTGGACTTTGTCCTTCTTCTTTTTCTATTCCAGCAAGTAGATCTTCTGCACGCAAAGTAAGGGCATAGCTACTTGATGATGATTCTATGGCACTTTGAAGTGAAGCCATAACCTCCATAGGCACATATCTTTTGAGTTCATCAAAAGGTATCTTTTCTTTATGTATGGATTCGATTCCCGTGTCGAAGGTGGCTAACATTTCTCCAGCTTTGTCTAAATCCTTTAAATAGAAAGTTGCATTCTTTGGAATATTGTTCTTAGTTCCGTAGAACTCAATATTTCGAATAATCCATCTGTAAGCTTTTGCTAGAGAACTTAACCCACTTTCTTCGTCATAATGTTTGCCTTGATTTAGAGAAGATAGGAACAATTTTCCAGGATTATCTGCTGTATCGCTAATGAAGTCAGAGACATAAACTTCAATCCTCTTCTTCGAGAGTTCGCTAGCATCTTCGAGATCACAATCTATAGAAGAAGCAGTATTTCTACGGAACAACTGCTTTGGGGTCTCAGAATTCAAATCATACAGCCACTCTTCCAGAACCTCACCTTGAGATAAACTACACGAAAAGCCATAATCGAAAAAATCGCCATCCGACTCATACTGTATGTCAAATACCGTATTCTTACTTGAGCCGTCTTTTGCCCCACGATAAAACCAAGATTCTGCCTCATTCTTTAGCTTGCCACTACGCACTGAGTCAGTCATGTATTCTAAAGCCATGATAATGTTTGACTTACCTGCTGCATTCGCGCCATAAATAACGGCATCACGGAGCACTTTTACTGAATTTAAGTTAATGGCATGACTAGCATGTTCTCGTATCTTAGACGAAGACACCATGTTCAGTGTAATCGGTTCATCAATCGATCTGAAGTTCCCAACCGAGAATCTAATAAGCATTTCAATCCTTTCTCCAGGATGCTAAGTATACATTATTTAACGATTTTTTCGTTAAATACACAGAATCGTTTAACTCTGGTTAATTATTACTTGTGTTGCACGAGTCAATTAAGAATGTTCGAGAATCCTATTAAAAGATACTGGTATGTTTGTTTGATAACTAATACACATCAAGTTCTAGTAACAGATTCCAATAAGCTACAATTTCATAATGTATGCAGGTGAATTACAAAAGGGAATTATTTGACTTTACGCAATATTGTTTTATCAATTATATTGAGCCTTTTTCTTTTAGGGCCTCTATTTCTATTATGTTCTCAACATATACTAAAAATTGAGATCCCCGATTGGCTTACCGCGGAAGAATCACAATACTTAGAAGGTGCTTCTTCAAAAGTAGATTTAAAGAAAGTTACTTCATTTGATGGCTTTATAAATGGCGAATTTCAAAATGCCATCGATGAAAAGATTGGAAATTATATCCCGATGAAAGCAGATGCATTGTTAACCAATGCATCAATACAACGTTTTGCTATCGATGCGTCTAATAAACTATTCGGTTGGGAATGCTACCCAACGTTTTATGGAAACACGGATACAATTTATTCTCCAAAAGATGATGCCATATTTTGGTACCCGATAATAGATTCAGAAAGATTCATTGAGGGAACACAGAAATTCGCAGAACGCATTGCTGAGTTTTCTAAAAATAATCCAGATAAATTTATATGCATTGTTGTTCCTGATCACCCTCAAACATCTATGTTAAATCCCGCCTTAAATTATTTAAACGATTGTTTCACTATTAAAGATTGCGTAGAAATCCTAAATACTACAGCCGAGGGGATACCGAATCTTTTCATCACATCAAAGATATACGACGACACCTCTGAGTACTTTACTGATTTTTACAGGATGGATCATCACTGGAATGGATATGGCGCTTTAGCAACCTACAATGAATTGCCCAAAAAATTCGGTCTTAAAGAAATACAGTATGATGGTGCAGTTCCTGGATTGTCTGAAATATTAGAAAATGGCTCCTCTTCACGAAGCGCATTAATGCTTCTAAACCAAAACGGTAATGAACCAAACTTCATATTTGAAAACCAACATCCAGAATGCCCTTCTTTATTGGAAGATGAAAACGGACTTGAAAAGGCTTTAGAATTCGGAAAAGCTTTCGAATATAGGTTCTACGGTGGTTGGTACGGTGATAGCAAACCGTATGTAATGGAATCTTCAAATGATGTTAATCAAGATAATGCTGTAGTCATTGCGAATTCATACGGTCAAGTATTTAGATGGTTATTAGCTGATAGCTATCAAAACGCTTACATTGATACAAAGAGAGTTCCACCTGAAGGTGAGACTCTTTCCACGAGAATGGACGATACCGATAGCGACTATCTATACTTTGTTTTACATCCTATTGCTTTTACAGATGTTTATTCGGATAACTTGGATTACCTAAAGTAAGCGATTATTCCTTTTGGTAATTCAATCCAAAAATTGATCATTTAATATGCTAAGAATAATCGCTCATGAATTGTTCGTGTTCAAATCTCTCATTTTGTAAAAATGAACTATTAGTAAATATGGTTCCAGATGAGATTGCGAACAGAATCAATATAGCAATAACCAATATCCAGCTTTTACGTTTAGAAATGATATTCAAAGAAATTACCAAGAGCAATTGGCTCCATAATAGAGGCGTTAACGTCCTGAAGTCCCTCCAACCGAACACATCATATAGCAATATAATCGCCAACAATGCAATTGCAAGAAATGCAAAAGATAAGAACAAAATAGCACTGATATTTTGTTCTTCCTGATCTATTTTCTGCTTCCTTTTAGAATAAATTGCTCCTATTAGAAAAACCATCATGCAAATAAAATAGAAATATCTTTGAGCTATTTCTGTAGGATCATCCTTGAAACTAAAATAATTCGCTACATTTACAATGAAATGGCCTAGCAATAATTCTGCTTTCCCTGCTAAAGAAAACTCTTGGCCTAGGGAGTACATAAACCCTTTAGGGTAAACGGTTACAAAACTATTAATGAATTTATATGAAAATAGACAAATAGCCAGTGATATTAAACCAAACAACAGCAGCTGTTTATTGAGCCTAAATTTGCTCGCAAAGAAAACTAGCGGTAAAAAGAAGATCAAATTCGTCAATCTGATAACTGAAAAAAGCATTATAAATACTGCCGAAATAAGAAATAATGGAACAACATTATCCGAATCCAATATTCTTATTAAAAGAGAAATGATGACAATTACACCCGCATACTGAATCAATTCCAACATTGACGTTGATATATAAAGATATATACAAGGGTAGAACAGCCATAGAACTGCAACTAAACCACACTGGCTATTCGTTGGCTTAACCAATAACACGAATATAACGAATGCGATAACACAATATGCTAAATTACTGAGTACGATTGAATTATAAGACCAACCGAAAATCATTGCGGGTAGGCCATATGCTAAAAACGGGCCTAAACCATGGTATCCAAGAGTAGGCCTAGCTCCGTTTTCTTCAGTAGATTCAAAGGGAAGCGCTGAGTTGTCCGAAAAATAATTGAGCTTTCTCCAGTAATCGATTTCATCGCTCCAAACCGGATTACCAGTAAAGCAATTATTTCCACTAACCAAAGATAAAAAAGCTAATGTAATAATTGGCAAACATACAACTATCAAACGCAACAATAAAGTTAAAACGGTTTTTAAGCGCTCGCTAGATAATATTGAATCTGTTTTTGGATTGAACGAATCCATTAAAACTGAACCCTGCTGTGTAAATAATTACGAACATACGAATCAGCGTAGATAATATCTTCCTCGCTGACATCATTAACTACACTTAATTCAAAATCAGAATTTAATAATACCGCTGTGATTTGATTCCCAACTTGCTTTTTGTCCTTTTTGATAGCATTTAAAACAACTTCATCCTTGACTTCTTCTGGTGAATATTTGGGAAGAATACGATCAATAATTTTCTCAATTCTTTCAACTAATGACGAATTCAGTAATTGCCTCTTATTTGACAGAGAGTTGGCAGCTACTAAACCCAAAGCAACAGCACTACCATGTGGAATTTTGTAATCACTGGATATTTCAAATGCATGACCAAAAGTATGAGCAAAATTCAGAAGGACTCGCTTTCCACTATCAAATTCATCTTCTTCTATTATTGCTTTCTTAAAAGATAGTGAAGATTTAACGAACTCATTAACAATAGTTGGATCAAGTTCTAAAAACGAAGGTAGTTTCTTTTCTAGATTGTTTAATGAGTTTTTTCCATTCATGATATTGAACTTAACAACTTCGCCAAGACCACTTTTTATATCCGGATCAGACAATGTATTGAAAAATCTAGGACAAATATAAATTACATTTGGAGGATAAAATGTCCCTAACAAGTTTTTATAACTTTCGAAGTTTAAAGATGTTTTGCCTCCAATACAGCTGTCACACGCAGCTAATAATGTTGTCGGGATATAAATCCATTTAATTCCTCTATACAAGATATTTGAAACAAAGCCTGTTAAATCTTGAGTTATTCCACCACCGAATGAAATTAATGTAAGATTTCTTTTTGCACCTTTTTCCATAATAGATTTGCATATATCTAAAGCAGTATCTATTGTTTTGTTTTCCTCTTTTGCATCTAAGATATACAAACTATCGTTTTCAATAAAAGCAAATTCTGAGCGATATAAGTCCCAGACGTTTTTATCAATTACAAAATATGTGTTTTGAACATGTTTGAATTCAGCTATAAAAGAAAAGGACTCTTCAAAGATTACCTCGTAATTTCTAGTAGCAGAATGAATAATCATTGAACCGTAAATCCTCCATCGACGACTATTTTTTGTCCAGTAAGGTACGTGTTTTCATATGAACCTAAGAAATAAATCATCTTTGCTATTTCTTCTGGTTTAGCTAATCTTCCCAAAGGAATCTTGTTCTCAATGGCCGCAATTTCCTCAGGTGTATTGTTTTGCATCGTTAGCTCGGTCGCAGTAAAACCTGGGCATAATGTATTAACGAGTATACCGTTCGATGCGGTCTCTAGAGCCAAAGCATTCGTAAACCCATGCAAACCAGTTTTAGCTGCAGAATATAAACCTCTTCCCGGCTTAGAGACGCAAGCCCATATAGAGCCTATGTTGACGATTCGACCAATATCACTTTGCTTCAGATTCGGAAGGAATCCCCGTACTAATTGAATGGGCGCAATTAAATCCACCTGTAACATTTTTTGAATTCTATCTAGATTAGCATCCTCAATAAGAGTTAGATCATTAATTCCAGCATTGTTAATAATAGAATCAAGAGCCAACTCTTTATGCTCAATAATAAATTGTTCAATTGAGTCAGGTTTCGACAAGTCTAATTCACTTCTTGTTGGTGCTATGACTTCGTAACCATTATTAGAAAAAATCTCACATACAGATTTCCCTATGCCCCTACTACCTCCGGTTATTAAAACTTTCATTTCGTAAATGCTCCTATGCTTAGATCTTATCTACTGATAATTAAAGAGAAGTCTTGGCATCGGATATGCGCTTTTTGAGCATTTCGAGACGTTGAAGGTCTTCGTTAGCCATACGAGAATAAAATGAACTTTTATTCTCCAAGTACAACAATTCAAATTCCATAGCTAATAAAATTCCATTTAAAATACGTTGCTTATCACAGCTGCTTTGAAAAACTATTTTTCTTGTTTCAAACCTATCAATATAGGGTGACATTTTCAAAATGAAATCAATAGCATCAAAAGAAATGCCTCCGCCAATACCAACATTGATACCTTTTGCTTTTGCAATTTTTGCCATATTGACTGCAACTTCATAAATTCTATCCCCGTTAATTTCTTGTCTCGATAACCCCATCGAAGCGGAAAGGTCAACTCTACCTATCGCGATCGTATTAACGAAACCAGCTCCCGCTTCAAGTATTTCATTCAAATTCGCGTTGCAAGTAATAGTTTCGGTATTGATTATCCAATCAATTGAATGGCCGTCCTCTCCATAAACTTTTTCTGCAGCTCCCTTAAATTTGGTCATTGCAAAAGGCGTCTCAATCATAGGACCCATAATTCCAGATGCTCCTAGAAGACGGCATTGGTCAAGGTCGCGTACTGCTTCACACCCGCCAATTTTCACAATGAGATCCATGTCCGCTCTATGTATAGCCTCGTTCAAAATAATCATTTCATCTGTTCTTGAACCTTCAGCTTCAAATTCTGCTTTAACGGCGATACATCCATAATCATCTCTGAGACGTTTTAGTATTTCGATCATTTGCCTAGTAGTATTGTCCATTGCTATTCCTTTTAATCGCGATTTTATGCTCTTAATGCTCAGCTCTCATCTATATTAATGGAATCTCTTATGACATATTGTGGAGCACGATTAAGACTTATATAAATCCTGCCTATATATTCTCCCAGCAAACCCAACATAAGCATTAATACACCACCAATAAAAAGCAAAATGGCGATGATCGAACTATATCCCGCAAGAATAGAAGGATCTAATATCTTTCTGAGCGCAACAAAACAGCCGAACACAAATCCTAACAAAGCTAAAATAGCGCCCACCATAGATGCTAACCGTAAAGGTTTGACTGAAAAAGACGTAAATCCGTTCAACCATAATGATATTAGTCTAGAAAGAGAATATCCAGAAACACCTTCTAGACGCTCCCGATGTTTAACTTCAACATTCGAAACTTTATGCGTCGTTCTAAGGACAAGTCCCTCTAAAAATGTATAAGGATTTTCGTAACGAACTATTTCGTCTATCACGAAACGTTTACATGCAAAAAAGCTACTGCCTTTCATTCCCTTATCGGCGCCAAGCATAACTTCGCACATTTTAGATGTGAAATTGCTTCCCAAGTTTCTAATGATGCCATGTTTTTTGTCAGAATATGATGCATACACAGCATCGACATCGTCATTAATCGCATCAATCAGAGTATAGAATTCGGACGCAGGGGTTTGACCATCATCGTCAAGACAAATAATGATATCTCCAGTAACAGCTCGATAGCCCGCCATTATTGCATTATGTTGCCCGAAGTTTTTCGCCAAATTTAGAGCTTTAATATTTTCATTTCCTTTAGCTCTAGCTACTAATACATCCCATACGTTGTCTGGTGAGCAATCATTTACACAAATTATTTCGTAGTCATCATCACTGCTCACAGTCCCAACAATTTCATCTAGCACATAATCAATAGTATGCTCAGATCTAAAACAAGGAATAACAAAAGAGATCTTCCTCTTTTTAGTTTCACTATTTACCACTTTTTGAATCTGAGTCATTTAAATATCACAGACTTTCATATTCGAAGCTAAATCATTAATACAAAAATCAATGTCTTTTTCCGGAACATATCCGATATCGGCCATTATTTTTTCTAATGATACATCCCAAACATAATCGTCCATTGGATCATCTATTCCATTGAAGTATATTTCTGAATTAGAACCTAGAACCTCAATGCACCTTCTTGCTAAATCTTCGTTTGATATAAGATTAAAACTCGAAAGATTATAAACTCCTTCAGCATTAGCAGTTAAAGCCTTGAATATCGCTTGTGATATGTCATTAACGTGAATATAGGTTTGCTTACGTGTCCCTTTTCCGTATAGTTCAATTCTTTTATTATTTAAGGCATGCGATACAAAAACTGGAAATATGGTTTTTGGATTCACACCAACTCCTACTGGAGAAGAAATTCTAAAACTGATCGTTTTTAGTCCGAGGTATTTCGACGCATAATCAGCTAAGAGTTCCTGCGTTCTTTTCGTAACGTGATAAACCGTTGGTGGGTCAATACTGTGTTTTTCAGTAATAGGATGCATGAGAGGCTTTCCTATAACGGGCAAACTTGATAATTGTATAAAGGTTGGAACGCTATTATTTTCACAAAATTCTAAAAG
>CAZVWE010000006.1:85814-95008 GCA_964631345.1 uncultured Eggerthellaceae bacterium
CTAAAAGTCTTTGAGTTCCCCCGCAGTTGTTTTCAACAACTTCAACAGTAAAAGGCTCTTTACGCATATCAGCAGCTAAATGTACGACTGCATTTAAGTGATCAAAACCCAGATCAATTAACTCGTTTGGGATATTGTTGATATCATTTGATGCGAGATTGCATTTTATATACGCTTGGCAATTTGATTTAGATTTTTCCGATCTGCCTAATCCAATAACGTTAATTCCATGGTTGGATAAATAATCACATACATGCGAACCTATAAAACCGTTAGATCCTGTTACAAGAGTGTTCATAAAATAATTTAATCCTCTAATTCAATATGTATGCGATCATTGATGTTTGATAATACATTATCCATTTCCTCACGATTATCGTATTCGTAATAAATATAGGCAATGCGTTCGTTCAGAAAATCAGTTATCTTTTCACCTTCATTTATTATTTCTATCTTTTTGAATATATGTTCAGCCAGATCACTATCTATGCTATAAGACCTCAAAGTTCCATTGCTCTTAGCCATGATTCCATGATGACCGACGTACTTCGCCCTGGGTTCGCCAATCTGAAGATTACTCAATTCCATTCCTGTTTCAGCTCTAACCAATGCCTCTTCCCAAGGAAAACCTGTACTTGCATGAGCCACGGTAAGATACTGATTGCCCAGACATCTCCTCATCGCCTCTATAACAAAAGGCTTCCCATCTTTTACGATATATTGCATTGTGAACATTCCATCGACCAGCCCTAACTGAAGGGCTATTTTTTGAATAAATCCATGTAGTTCATTTTGTATTGCTTCAATGCCCATAGCTGGCAATGTCTCAGATTGAATTAAATAAGGATTAATAGGCGAATAGACATCGTTGCTTACGGATGCTATGACTTTTCCATTATGCAAAAATGTGACAATGCTCTGTTGGATGCCTTCGATAAAGGGTTCAATCACAATTTTTTTACTACGTGATTTTGAAAAAGCATTATCTACTGCAATAACCGCGGCTTCGTAATCATCTGCGCGCATGATTCCTTTGCCACCTGTTAAATCAACTGCCTTCACGATGATTGGATACTCAACATCGTGTAAGTGCCAAAGCGCTTTTTCATAGTCAGAGAATGCTATTGATACTGGACAGCGTATACCAATATCTTGTATGAAGGTTTTAAATTGATCCTTATTGTGCAGTAAGCTAGCATTTTCATAACTGTCATGCCCCTGCCAACCCATTTCTTCTGCGACAAAAGATGCAGTCAAGACCCCGAAATCATTAGCGCATGCAACTATACAATCAATATTGTTTTTTTGCACAATTTCGAGTATTTCTTTTTCATCTGAATAGTCTGCGCAAATATATTCATCTGCATAACTATGCCCAATTAAAGATGGATTATTCCCCGTAGTAACAACATAAAATCCTAACTGTTGCGCTGCTTGAATAATCGTAATCTCACTATGACTCCCGTTTAATATTAATAACTTTTTCTTATCCATATTGGTACTCGAATCGTTATCTAATTCTTATTGCTAAGCTTGTCTTGCTTTTTATACCATCGACTATGCATCGTTTTTCTCAGGGCTTCATAAATAAACTCAGGAAAATGTTTATAAGCAAAATGTTGCAATCTGAAAACAACGTCTCTTTTCATTGGAGTTTTGTCGTTTATACTCCAAGGAGTATATTCTAGATACTTGTCAAAAAGATCCGAATAAGGATGCTCGTTATCGATTTCCCATGGCCGCCCAGTCATCCCACCAAAACAGTGGATAATGCTTGGTGATTCTTCCAATGTTCTTTCTACATAAGAAGTCTTATAGAATGTTTTCTCAGTTAGACCATACATTTTTATAATCTTCTCTGCTCCGTATACTTTAATTACAGAATAAAAATTGAACTTTAGATTTAGCTGCTCTATTTGTTCATAAAAGAGAACATTGAGCAAATCTTGGTCTACCACAGCATAGTTTCTATCAGAGTTCACGATGTGATCCAGAATGATGTTTTCGCAATCATAAAATTGCCACTTTTTTACGTTCAAAAACATTACCCCGGCATTGTAATAGGGCCTATCAACTGAAATGCCTATTATTTCCTTATAATCTGAAATCAGCAGATCGAGCGCCGCGGCAAGAATACAGTCATCATCTAATTCAAGATTCAATAATTCACTTAATGAACCATCAACTAGAGTGTCCCCATCTAGATATAAAACATAATCATCAGGCAAATCAAGCATATTCATAGCAAACAATTTGTAATATGTTGCATATGATCCATGGTAAGGTTTCAGTCCTAAGCTAATTAATTTTTCTCTAATACTGTCTGTATTAATTATTTCAAGGTTGCGCTCGAAGCTTGAGCATATATCGTCTATTTTCTTTAAATTCTCTTCAGAAATATTGTCATTTAGTAAATAGAAATTAATCGTCTCAATATCTCTATTGTTTGCGCATAATGAAGCCATTGATACAGCTGTAGGCATAGAATATGCATCGCTGCTCTGATAAAGCACATTTAGGTTTTTTCTCGACATTTGTTATCCCTAAAGTCGCAATTCATATTTTCAAATTATCTCTAATAATAATTTCAGAACGATCAACAGAATTCAGATTCTTTCAAATAATTGTTCAAGAGAAGAATGCCCTGGCGAAAATCAATTCGTTCTTCGAAGTCCGTGTCACTACATAAAGATGCGTTCGAAAAATCCGATTCTGATAAATATGTACCTTCTAGCTCTATCTCACCAAATCCCAACATGGTTTCAGGAGAGACTGCATCACGCATTTCAATGATGTAATCATGTAATGGCCGAACATCAGATGTACCTATTATATATTGGTGAAATGGTTGTCCTTTTTCTGCAACCATCCTGAATGCCCTTGCACATTCGCTCACATAGATGAAGTTATAGAGCTGGTCACCTTTTGTTAGCTTTGGTACTTCGCCACGTAATAATTGCCTTATTAGAGTATTAATCAAACGGTGCGATTTTTCACCTGGACCAAATGCATTCGTAATTCGAGGCCATAAAAAATCTATTCCAAGTTCATTAGCTTTTATCTCGCACACATAATGAGTAAATAGCTTTGCTGCTTTATAATTTGTACACTTCAAATAACCTAGAGGATCTACTTCCATTTCATGAATGCATTCAATTTCATGTATACTCCCCGCACCGATAAATCTTTTACAGCCTAATAACTTAGCTATGTTTAGTGCGCATAATGAACCTTTTATATTGTTGAATTGACATTCAATATTATTTGCGTTGTGCCCTGATACTCCGCTCCATGCCAAATGAAAGAAGTAATCGGCCTCATCGATAGAATTAGCTAATACATCGAAATTCATATCCTTGCATAACACGAAAGATGTATTTTTGAGTTCAGGAAATTGAAAGAGCACTTTTTCTTTTGATTCTAGAGTTCTAACAACGGCAATTACGTCATATCCAGCAGAATCAAGTTCTTCAACAATATAACGTCCGATAAACCCAGAAGCGCCAGTAACTATTGCACGCATTTTATAATCACTCATTTGCGTTTCATTGTAAAAACTTACTCAACTGCACCTTTAATAACATCTATCATCCGCTCAACATCAATTTCTGTTAATCCAGGATAAACGCCAACCCAAAAAGTATCATGCATGACTTTATCAGTGTTGATTAGATTTCCAGCAATCCTATAAAGATCAGTACCTCGAATTGCATCGAAGCATGGATGAGCAATCATATTTCCAGAAAACAGCCTCCTAGTTTGTATCCCCTGAGATTCAATTTTTTTACTCACGTTAGTCGCATTGATGCCATCCCTGCAAGTTACAGCAAAACCAAACCAAGAAGGATTAGAATTCGGGCATCTTTCAGGGAGAATCAATTTATCGCTTAATACATTTAATTCTTTTTTAAAAGTCTCCCAATTACTTCGTCTCTTTTCTATGAAGCTAGGCAGTTTTTGCAATTGGGCGCACCCAATTGCGGCTTGCATATCAGTAACTTTGAGGTTATATCCGAAATGCGAATATACATACTTATGATCATACCCAAATGGAAGTCGACCAAACTGACCATTAAAACGCTTTCCGCAATGGTTATCTTCAGCACCTACACATACACAATCACGACCCCAATCACGGTAAGATCGAATTAGCTTATGAAGCAGTTCGTTACTAGTGTAAACGGCTCCACCTTCACCCATGGTCATTTGATGCGCGGGATAAAAGCTTGTCGTACCTATATCGCCAATAGTACCGGTTTTTACCTCTTTCCCATCAACTACGTAGGTAGCGCCCAATGCATCGCAGTTGTCTTCTATCAGCCAAAGATCGTGCTTTTCACAAAAGCTCTTTACAGATGAAAGGTCAAACGGATTGCCAAGTGTATGTGCAAAAATTACCGCTTTGGTCTTATCCGACAGGGCATCCTCAAGTTGCTCAATGTCAACATTGTATTGCGGGATAGTAATATCGATAAAAACAGGGATAGCACCGAATTGGACTATTGGAGAGACTGTTGTTGGAAAACCTGCGGCTACCGTTATTACTTCATCACCACGCTTGATGGACCTTTCTCCTAATTCGGGAGAGGTTAATGCCATAAAGGCTAAGAGGTTAGCAGAAGACCCTGAATTAACAATGCTGATATGTGAAACCCCAAGATATGCTGCAAAATTATGTTCAAACTCTTCGGTATATCTCCCCGCAGTTAGCCAAAAGTCTAACGATGAGTCCACTAAATTATAAAGTTCTTCGCTGTCATAAACCCTACCCGCATACCCAATACGCTCATTTGCGCCTTTTTGCTTAGGTTTATGAAAAACATTGGCATACTCTTCTACCATGGAGAGTATCTTTCTTCTGGCTTGCTTTTCTGTCATATCTTCAAACATATACTTAGTAAATCCTTTCTAAATATTAATAAAGTTAAATAGCGAAATCCGAGATGAAAGATTTTATTTGGTCATCCATTACCGTGGATACGTTGATTCCATTCATCCATTCTTTTGTCCATATAACAGTGTTTTGAATTGCTTTTTCAATATCCCAGACAGGACTCCAATTAAGAATGGTTTTTGCTTTCATGCAATCTAGCTTGAGGGTATTTGCTTCCCTGGGTCCATTGTCAGATTGTATTTTCCAAGTAAACGAATCGCCCCAATGCTTAGAAAATAATCGTACAAGATCGCTTGTAGTTACGCAGTCTTGCTCATCGGGACCGATATTATAACTACCCGCAAAACTATTATCCTCAAGTTGCAATAAGCAAATTTTAAGATATGCAAAAAGAGGATCCAGAACGTGTTGGTATGGGCGGATCGAGTTTGGATTTCTAATGATCAAATCTTCATTATTTATTACCGATTTAACACAATCAGGAATTATCCGATCTTTTGAAAAATCTCCTCCACCTATTACGTTCCCAGCTCGAGCCGTAGAAATTGCTATGGGTGAATTTTGAAAAAAGGAATATAGATATGATTCAGTTACCAACTCAGAACATGATTTCGAATTTGAGTAAGGATCTAAACCACCAAGAGCATCATTTTCCCTATACCCCCACACCCAATCATTATTTTTATAAACTTTATCTGTCGTGACATTTAAGAAAGATTTCACCGATTCTACGCTACGAACTGCATCTAGAATATTCACAGTTCCCATTACATTAGTTTCGTATGTTGTAAAAGGATCTTTATAGGATTCCCTCACAAGTGGTTGAGCTGCCATATGAATAACAATATCCGGCTGAAACTCTTTAACAGTGTTAATGAGTAAGTTTCTATCCCGAATGTCGCCTATGGTACTTGCAAGATTATCTGAAAAACTACATGTCTCAAATAAGTTCGGATTCGTTGACGGCTCGAGTGCATATCCATGAATTTCAGCACCAAAATAATCAAGGATTTTGCAAAGCCATGACCCTTTGAATCCCGTATGCCCCGTTATAAAGAATTTATGCTCAGCTATTGAATTTAAAATGCTAGATGCCATTACGAACTTCTCCTGATTCAAGGCATAAAAATGTATAGCCTTTAATTACCATATTTTCCAAGGTGCCGCACCAGTTTCCCAGATTTCTTCAAGCAGTTTTTTGTCTCTTGGAGTATCCATGGGCTGCCAGAACCCAATATGCCTATATGCAGCCAAATTGTTATTCTGCGCTAGGTTTTCAAGAGTGATTTTTGAAAAATCGTCTTCATCAAGCAGTGGTTGTTCGAAGATCTCCGGTTCAACTACCATAAAACCACCATTAACTGCCTGTTCATCAGAGTCGTCTTTTTCTCTAAATGCAGATACTATGCCATTTTCATCAATTTCAAGAATTCCAAATCGTTGAGCCATATTAACACCAGTCAATGTGACTGTTTTTCCTGCCTTTTTATGGAATTCCAAGAGCTTGTCTAAATCCACATTAGATAGACCATCACCATAAGTGAGCATAAAAGGCTCATCTTTTACATATTCATGAATTCTACGAATGCGCCCAGCTGTTAAAGTATCTACACCTGTATCTGCTATGGTTACACTCCATGGCTCAGCTTTTGTATCATGAACAATCATGCTGCCTTTACTTTTATCTCTGTAATCAAAAGTTACATCTGAGGAATGAAGATAATAATTTGCAAAAAACTCTTTAATTATATGCTGTTTATAACCAGCACAGATAATGAAGTCGTTGTACCCGAATTCTGAGTAATACTTCATAATGTGCCAAAGAATAGGTTGAGCCCCTATTTCAATCATAGGTTTTGGCTTTAAATGACTTTCTTCGCAGATTCTTGAACCAAATCCTCCAGCTAAAATAACCACTTTCATGTGTAAAGAAGCTCCTTTTTGTATACCCTTGTTAGATCTTATTTTGCCTTAGCCTTCTTTTTTGCCTTCAAAAGAATGAATACACACTCCAAAACTATTCCTACCGCAAAAGCAATAGTAATGCTTAAGTTGATTCCATTCATGAAGTATAAATCAGACAGGGGGAAGGTTAAAACTACTGACATGAGTAAAGCTGCCGTAGTGGAAACGAAAGTACCAATTAGATTTCTTATGACTAACAACATATCGAAAAGGAAAGAAAAAACACTCGTTACAGCTGACGCAATTAATGCATAAAAAAGAAGGTAAGTGTAATCTTGAACTTTATCCCCATACACGAAGACCAATACTTCATGACCGAATAATGAACTTAAAACTAAGCATACGGCGATTATTACCGTTATTAAACCAATAACTTTTAGAATGGTCTTAAAGAAATTTGATATATCCCCATCACACCATTTCTGTGTAATATCGCCAATCAATGGATTGTAAAGAAAAACTGCAAGCAAGGGCACTATTGCGGCAGGAGTAGCAATAGCTGCATATATTCCAAGCGCATCTTCACCAAAGTTAAATTCAAATATCTGCCTTGAAACGGCAGTTACTGCAGAATAAAAAACTATGGCTATTACAGAAAAGAAGTATTTCTTCAATAAATGCGTGATCAAGCTAATGCTAAATTCAGGATTAGTGTCTGCTAGTTTTGATGCTTTTGGTCGATCGTAAAAAATAGTTACGCACATGCAAGCAATAGCCACACCAATTATTGCAAAATAAACATTTCCATTAAGAAATAGTATTAGTGAGAACACCCCAAGCGTTAAAATTCCTCTGGCTATTTGCGAACGACCTAAATAATCCATCCGCATTGCCTTTTGATAAATTCCATAATAGACAATTACAAACGACTCATCCGCTTTATAGATAAACCAGAACAATGTCGCCATTACTAATGAAAATGAACTGGCAGTTAAAAGAACATATAAAGAAAGAATTACATAAGCAAGAACAACTGTGCATATTCGAAAACCCACATATGACCTTGATGAGATTTCATCTTTGACATCAGAAACTTGAATGGTGCGCATATTGTAAACGCCCAATGGTAGGAACATGTTTCCAATAGCCATAGCAAAAGCAAGAATTCCCGAGTTATCAAACCCGTGTGAAAGAATCACAACAACAACGGTGATGCACCAAACGCACCCTTGATTGACCAAACTTCCTAAAGTGTTCCAAATAATATTTTGCCTTAGAGACAGTGATTTTTTGCCTTGAGCGCTCATCTAATTAGCTCTCATAAAAAGAGTAAACTGAAGTTATAATTTTCCCCAACTCATCGCTTTTCAGTCCATAATACATTGGTAGTCGAAGAAGTCGCTCACTTTCCTTGGTCGTGAATTCATCTTTCCCGTGAAAGCGTCCGAATTTCTTGCCAGCAGGTGCGCTATGCAGAGGGATATAGTGAAAAACCGCGCCTATACCATTGTTTTTTAGATGTTCGGTAAGTGCTGTTCTCTCTTCAATGTCTTTACACTTTATATAGAACATGTGAGCATTATGCTTACAGTGCTTTGGAATCGTAGGCAATTCGATAAAACCCATCTCAGCAAGATTCGACAATCCCTCATAATAGGTATTCCAGGATCTCAATCTGTCTTCATTGATCAGCTCTGCTTGTTCCAGCTGCCCCCAAAGATAAGCTGCATTCATATCGCTAGGAAGATAACTGCTTCCATAATCTCTCCAAGTGTATTTATCAACTTGCCCACGCAGAAATTGAGATCTATCGGTTCCCTTTTCGCGTAGAATCTCTGCTTTATCATTGGATTCTGGGTTCTTAATAAGGAGCGCCCCACCCTCACCCATCGAGTAATTTTTGGTTTCATGAAATGAAAAGCATCCGAAATCACCAATAGTGCCGAGTGCCTTTCCTTTATATTCGCTCATGACTCCCTGAGCGGCATCTTCAACAACCTTAAGATTATGGCGTTTGGCGATATCTGAGATTGTGTCCATCTCGCAGGAGACGCCTGCATAGTGGACTGGAACGATCACGCGAGTTTTGTCTGTAATAGCTGCCTCTATTTTGGTTTCATCGATATTCATAGTATCTGGACGGATATCAACAAAAACCAATTTTGCTCTCGCTAAAACAAATGCGGTTGCAGTAGAGGAGAAGGTATAGCTAGGCATAATGACCTCATCACCAGGCTGAATATCACACATAAGCGCCGCCATCTCAAGCGCCGCGGTTCCGTTTGTTGTAAGCAGAGCCTTTTGAGAACCGAAATTGTCTTCGATCCATGCGTTGCACTTCTTAGTGAATGAACCGTCCCCGCATATTTTATTATTCTCAACAGCCTGTTTTACG
>CAZVWE010000007.1:0-86870 GCA_964631345.1 uncultured Eggerthellaceae bacterium
AATGCAAGATCATCAGGCGTCATGGCAAGGTGCTCGTCATTTGCGAGAACCCGCGCCACAAGCAGCGTCAGGGATAAGGGAGGAATTCGGAAATGGCAGTACGTCTAGTAGGCGTCGACCTTCCGCAGAACAAGCGTGTTGAGATTGCGCTTACCTACATCTACGGAATTGGGTTGACAACCTCACGCAAGATCCTCGAAACAACAGGAGTTAATCCTGATACTCGAGTAAAGGATCTCACTGAAGAGGATTTGTCGAAACTTCGCGACTATATCCAAGCAAACCTTAAGGTTGAAGGTGACCTTCACCGTGAGGTTTCACAAAACATTAAGCGCCTCATGGAGATTGGCTGCTATCGCGGCCTTCGCCACCGCAAGGGTTTGCCCGTCCGCGGACAGCGCACGCATACTAACGCTCGCACCCGCAAGGGTCCGCGCAAGCAAATCGGCGGCAAGAGAAAGTAAGTGAGGAAGCATAATGGCTAAGAAAAACGTAACTGCGCGTGTTAAGCGCTCTGAACGTAAGAACATTGCCGTGGGTGCTGCTCACATTAAGTCTACGTTCAACAATACAATTATCTCTATCACTGATCCGCAGGGAAACGTGATTGCTTGGCAGTCAGCAGGCACAGTTGGATTTAAGGGATCTCGTAAATCCACTCCTTTTGCAGCACAAATGGCTGCTGAGGCATGCGCGAAGGTTGCCATGGAGCATGGTCTTCGCAAGGTTGCTGTTTATGTGAAAGGGCCAGGCTCTGGACGCGAAACTGCGATCAGAACTCTTCAGGCTACAGGCCTTGAAATCGCAAGCATCCAAGATTGCACTCCTATCCCGCACAACGGTTGCCGTCCGCGCAAGCGTCGTCGCGTGTAGTTCGAAAGGATTCGTCAAATGGCAAGATATACAGGTGCGACATGCCGCCTTTGCAGACGTGAGGGAAACAAGCTCTTCCTCAAGGGCGACCGTTGCTATACCGACAAATGCGCTTTCGAGCGTCGCGAATATGCACCAGGTGAAGCTGGACGCAAGCGCGTAAAGGAAAGCGAATATCGTATGCAGCTTCGTGAGAAGCAGAAGACCAAGCGTATTTACGGTCTTTTAGAAAAGCAGTTCCATCATTATTATGAGATGGCAAACCGTCAGCAAGGCGTTACAGGTGAGAACCTACTTCGCATACTTGAGAGCCGTCTTGACAACGTTGTCTACAGGCTTGGATTTGCTAAGTCTCGCTCAGAGGCTCGCCAGCAGGTTCGCCATGGACATATACAGGTAAACGGACATCGTGTTGATATTCCATCTTTCCGCGTACGTCCTGGTGATCTTGTATCAGTTGCACCAAAAGCTCGCGAGATGCTGGTCATCAAAAGCGCACTTATTTCAAATGAGCGCACTCAGGTTCCAGCATGGCTTGAGGTAGACATTGAGAAACTTCAAGGAAGCGTACTTGCACTTCCACAGCGTGACCAGATTGATTCCGACATCCGCGAACAGCTGATCGTCGAACTTTATTCGAAATAACCCAAGGCTTTTAAGGAGGCTCATACAACATGACAGAGTTCATGAGGCCTACTGTCACTACCGAAGAGGTAAACGACACCGTTGCGCGCTTTATTGTCGAACCGCTTGAGCGCGGATACGGCACTACGCTCGGCAACACAATGCGCCGCGTGCTTCTCTCTTCTTTGGATGGCGCAAAAGCAACAGCCATCCAGATTGAAGGTGTGCAACATGAGTTCACGACGGCTGAGGGTGTGATCGAAGACATCACAGACATCGTGCTTAATGTAAAAGGTCTTGTCTTTTCTCCATTAAACGATGATGTTGAAGAGGCAACTGCACATGTTTCAGCAGAAGGGCCAACAACGGTAACAGGCGCTGATCTTGAGGTGCCAACAGAGTTTACGCTTATAAACCCTGAGCACGTAATCGCAACAGTTGCTGATGGCGGACAGTTTGATATGACTATTCGCATTGGCGTGGGACGCGGATACGTAAATGCTGACAACAACAAGCGCACAGAAGACCCAATTGGTGTTATCCCAGTAGATTCTTTATTCTCTCCGGTTCGTCGTTGCACGATGAATGTTGAGGATACCCGTGTTGGACAAAGAACTGACTACGATAAGTTGGTTTTGGAAATTGAAACCGACGGATCTATTACACCAACTGATGCGGTATGTCGCGGTGCGAACATCATTACACAATATATGGGTGCATTCCTCTCACTTTCTAGCTCTGATGAGGAAGAGGAGATTGAGACGGTTTCAATCTTCGCACCTGAGAATACAGAGACCAACGCTGAACTTGATAAGCAGATTGAGGATCTTGACCTTTCCGTTCGTTCTTACAACTGCTTGAAGCGTGCTGGTATCCACTCTGTAAGACAGCTGGTCGAATTCTCCGAGAACGACCTTCTAAATATCCGCAATTTCGGTGCAAAGTCCATTGAGGAAGTGAAGGATAAGCTCATTTCCATGGATTTGAACCTCAAGCTTTAAGAGAGGTTAAAGATGAGACACAAGTACAAAGGTCGTAAGCTTGGAACAGACTGGAGCCACACAAAGGCTATGAAGCGCAGCCTTGTTCAAGCATTATTTCTAAACGACCGTATCAAGACTACTGAAGCACGCGCTAAAGAGATCCGCTCAGATGTTGACCGCATTGTTACATGGGCAAAGAAGGGCGATTTGCACTCACGTCGTCTTGCAATTGCTGCTCTTGGCAATGATAAAGAACTCGTTCGTGAGATCTTTGAGAAGGTTTCCCAAGGAATGTTCCAGGATCGTCCTGGTGGATATTCCCGCATCATGAAGCTAGGTTCTCGCAAAGGCGACGGTGCTCCTATGGTAATCATGGAGCTTGTAACTGAGACTTGCATACCTAAGGCAAAGAAGGAAGCCGCAAAGGCTGCTAAAGCAACCAAGAAGAAGGCTACGCCAAAGAAGGCTGCAAAGTCTGAGGAGAAGGCCGAAGAAAGCAAAGAGTCAGTAGTTGAGGAAATCAAAGAATCAGTTGAAGCTGCTGAGGAAGAGTTTGCTAAAGAGGTTCAAGAGGCAGGCGAAGAGCAGCTAGCTACAGAAAAGGCAGAAGCTGAGCAGGAAGATAAAGCTGCTGAGGCTGCTGAGGAAAAAGAAGCTGAGGAGACTCGCAAAGAGCAATTTGAGGCAGAAGAGGCAAAAGCTGAAGATGCTAAGGCTGAAAACCTCAAGGCAAGAGATGACGAGAAGGCATAGTTTTCAATTTGCCTGCGATAACGTTTTCGACATATATTGATCGCAAATCGAGCGTGCATTCATTGGATGCGCGCTCGAAAATTATTCTGGCACTTATATATTCTGTAGCGGTGTTTTTCATTGACACTTGGCTTGGCATGGCTTGCATGTTGGGCTTATTTATTTTTGTATGGGTGTTATCAAACTTACCTGCTCGTCCTATATTTGCATCATGTATCCCTGTATATGTCATTTGCGCTTTCACGATTTTGTTTAATTCCTTTCCGTACATGGAAGGTGTAGTGGCGTTTTCTGTCTTGGGGCTTATTAGGGGATGCTTTTTTGCAATACGTATATTGCTTTTGGTTTGGATAAGCCTAGTGCTTTGTCTAAGTACCACAGCAAGCGCAATAACGTTTGCCTTTGCTCAAATGATGGCGCCACTTAGGAAACTTAAAGTGCCTGTGGATGACATAGCAACAGTGTTCTCTATTGCGCTTAGGTTTATTCCAGAAATCGCTTCTGAATACATGCAGATAAAAGATGCCCAGTTTTCAAGAGGTGCACCATTTAATGAAGGAAACCTAGTCGTACGGCTTAAGGCATATGGGTCGGTGTTGTTGCCTTTGGTCGTAACGCTTTTTCGTCGTGCAGATACATTGGCGGTAGCTATGGATGCAAGGTGCTATGGTATGCCCGGCGTGGTTAGAACTTCTATTCACGATGCACGCATGCGGCCATGTGATATTGTATGCATGGTTGTAGGCGGAGGATGCGTGGTGATATTAGCCATCCTTCTTTAATACCTGCGTGCGTTGAATTTGTGTAAGCGTTCGTAAAACATTTTCTTGAAAGGCAAACGGACATGGTAGATACAAAGGCGTTTCATAAGTTAACTTGTGGTTTATATATAGTCTCTGCGGTAAATAGTGATGGGCGCAAGGTTGGCTGTATTGCTAACACATTTGAACAGGTTGCCTCAAAAATTCCAATGGCTGCGATTGCGCTTAATAAGGAAAATACGACAACTAAGGCAATTGAGCAAACCAAAAAATATGTAGTTTCAGTTCTTACTCAAGAAGCAACAATGGAGCTAATTGGAACTTTTGGCTTTCGTGAAAGTCTTGAGATTGATAAATATGCAGATGTTGAATACGAGCTTAATGAAGATGGCCTGCCGATCGTTTTGGAAAAGACATGTGCGTCTTTTGAAGTGAAGGTAGCAGAATGCATTGACGCTCATACACATAATGTGTTTGTTGGAGAAGTTTGTGAAAGCAGGGTTTTAGATTCTGCTGCAAAACCTCTGACGTATGACTACTATCACAGCGTTCTTAAGGGTAAGACCCCACCTCGTGCAGCATCTTATGAACCTGATGATAATGGCAAATCCGATAAATCTAGCGAGCCTGTAAAGAATGAACAGTCTGAAAACGCTGATACCGATGTTGTAGAGGTTGAGGTCATCGAGTGTGAGATACAGACTCCTAAATATGGATGGCGTTGTCGGATGTGTGGATTTATCATCGAGCAAGACGAGTTGCCTGATGATTTTGTGTGTCCGATTTGTGGCGTTGGAAAAGACATGTTCGATCGGATAGAGCTTTAAGAATCGTATCTCCAGTCGCATTCCAGATAACTGAAATTACGGATTCATGATGACGTCTCTGCTATGATTGTTCCTAGTGGAAAACAATTGGCAAGGAGGCCATTTTATGGCGATGATCATCGATGTATTCGGTAGAGAAATTCTCGATTCTAGAGGTAATCCAACAGTTGAAGTTGAGGTAGTTCTAGAGGATGGTTCTTTTGGTCGTGCAGCAGTGCCATCCGGTGCATCAACTGGAGCATTTGAGGCAGTAGAGCTTCGCGATGATGATGTAAATCGATACATGGGTAAAGGCGTCCAAGATGCCGTTGAGCATGTAAATTCTGAGATTGCTGGAGCCCTTTTAGGTATAGAGGCAACAGATCAACGTACAGTTGATATGTCGATGATTGCACTTGATGCGACTGAAAACAAAGGCGCTCTCGGTGCAAATGCAATTCTTGGTGCATCGCTTGCAGTTGCTCGTGCTCAAGCTGAATCTGCCGCTCTTCCGATTTATAAATACATTGGTGGCGTGAACGCTCATCTTCTTCCAACACCAATGATGAATATCCTAAATGGTGGGGTTCATGCTGACAACAATGTAGACTTCCAGGAATACATGATCATGCCTGTAGGCGCTAAGACTTTTGCGGAAGCATTGCGTTGGTGCGCAGAGATTTATCACACATTAAAGTCCGTTCTGCATGATGCTGGTCTTGGCGGTGGTGTTGGAGATGAGGGCGGCTTTGCTCCAAATCTAA
This sequence comes from uncultured Eggerthellaceae bacterium, assembly GCA_964631345.1. Lineage (GTDB taxonomy): Bacteria > Actinomycetota > Coriobacteriia > Coriobacteriales > Eggerthellaceae > MGBC163016. Next base: position 5,565 of record CAZVWE010000007.1, read on the forward strand.
AAACCAACGAGGAACCGCTTGCATATATCTCACAGGCTTGTGAGAAAGCAGGATATGTACCTGGTAAAGATATTATGTTTGCAATGGATCCAGCATCCACTGAGTTTTATGACGCAAAAGCTGGCAAGTATGTGCTTAAGGGTGAGGGTCGCGAATTAACAAGCGATGAGATGGTTGATTATTGGGCAGCGCTTGTTGAGAAATATCCGATTATCTCAATTGAAGATGGTATGGCAGAAGAGGATTGGGATGGTTGGAAGAAGCTGACCGATCGTATCGGAGACAAGGTTCAGCTTGTTGGCGATGATCTCTTTGTAACGAATGCAAAAAGGCTTGCTAAAGGTATTGAACTTGGGTGTGCAAATGCCATCCTTATTAAGGTAAACCAAATCGGAAGTCTCACAGAAACGCTTGATGCAATAGAACTTGCAAAAACTCATGGCTATGCATGTGTTATGAGCCATCGTTCAGGTGAAACTGAAGATACGACGATCGCTGATTTGGCCGTTGCATGCAATGTTGGCCAGATCAAAACAGGTGCTCCTGCAAGAAGCGATCGTGTTGCGAAATACAATCAGCTTCTTCGTATAGAAGAAGAACTTGGCGACCAGGCAAAATATGCCGGAATGAAGGCTTTCTACAATGTCAACAGATAATATGATTTCACTCGATGAGGCGCGTGAGCTTGTTTGTTCAAACGTATCTTTGATGCCTACAGAAGAGGTAGATCTGCTTAATTCTGTGGGCAGGGTTTGTGCGGCCGATCTTGTAAGTGATATGGATGTAGCACCATTTGCTCACTCTGCAATGGACGGGTTTGCTCTTCACGCAGAAGATCTCGCTGGGGCTACAGATATAACACCTGTTGAGCTTGAAGTTATCGCATCCATCGGTGCTGGGGACGTGTTTGATGGTGTTATAGAGCACGGTCAATGTGTGCGTATCATGACAGGAGCCGAACTTCCGTCAGATGCCGATGCTGTAGTCAAATATGAAATAGTTGGCGTTGTGTCAGGTGATGGAAAAACAGGATCCGTCGTTTCTTTTACATCTTCTACCAAAGTGGGCACCAACGTTCGTGCTAAAGGTGAAGAGGCAAAAGCTGGAGAGACTGTAATTTTTAAGGGCGACGTGATTAAAACTGCAGGAGTTGGATATCTTGCAGGATGCGGCGTTCTGAAAGTACCTGTATATAAGCGTCCACGTGTTGCTGTTATGGCAACAGGCTCTGAACTTGTTCCTCCAACTGAGATACCGACACCTGGGCATATTCGTGAATCTAATTCGTATGCAATGGCTGCATGTGCAAGAGCATGTGGCGCAGAGGTGACAATACTTCCGATCGTTAAAGATACATTCGATGCGCTAAATGAGGCCGTGATTAAAGCCTCAAAGGAATTTGATTTTGTGATAACAACAGGCGGTGCTGCAAACGGGGACTTTGACTTTATCAAGAAAGTAGTTGAGGCTTCCGGTGAGGTCTTAATGACTCTGGTGAATATGCGCCCAGGAAAAGCTCAAACATTTGGATTCGTAAACGGCACACCTGTTTTTGGGCTTCCTGGAAATCCAGCTGCGGCATATTGCGGGTTTGAGATGATAATTCGTCCTGCCCTTCGTATCATGCAAGGCTATAGTGCGATAGATCATCCGCATGTCACAGCAAAACTTACAGGGCCTTACAACAAAAAAGACAAACGCATGACGCTTCTTCGTTCAACATTGGAAGAAACTGATGATGGGCGAGTTGTTACTCCTGCGAAAAACCAAAGTTCTGGGCTTTTTGGGGTAATTCAAAAGAGTAATTGCATGGCAATATTGCCAGCTGGACAATATCAGCTTGAGGCTGGAGCTGAAATTGAGTGCTTATTGTTAGATGTTGAAGAAGGGGTGGTAATTTAGATGGCCTGCGAGGCGGTTAGATTTGCGATTATCACATGCTCAGATACGCGTGATCTTGCAGAAGATGCCGCAGGTTATGCGCTCGAAGACTTGATTAAAGCCGAAGGGTGGACGTGTGAGTCTCATGTAATCGTAAAAGATGAACGCAAAGATATTGCAGATGCCATCGTAAATGCTGCAGATAGTGGGCGCGTCGATGTTGTGATTACTTGCGGCGGCTCGGGGTTATCGCCGCGCGATGTTACCCCTGAGGCAACACGTGATGTATGTGAGCGAGAAGTTCCTGGAATTGCTGAGGCTATGAGGTGGCATTCGCTGCAGATTACCCCTTTTGCTATGCTTTCCCGTGCAATATGTATGCAAAGAGGCAGCGTGCTTGTTATAAACCTTCCGGGTTCCACAAAGGCTGCCACAGAAAATTGGGATGGCATAGTGAAGGCTTTGCCACACGCTGTATCTATGATGGCAGCGAAAGGGCATGACTAACGGTTTATTAAAAACTAAGGATTCCGCTAAATCCCTGAATAGTTTCCTTTAAGGAGGGAAGCAGCAATTGATTGATGATCTACCCAATGGTTTTACGGGTTTTTCGAAGCGAAAGCCAGGATTTGTATCAGCAGGCGATGCTATGCGTAAGGCACGCACGGCTGCTGAGCTTGGAATTGATGATACGGACTATCGCAAAAGTGAGAGGCAAGCAGCAAATTCTGGTTGGAAACTACCAACATATTCAAGTCCTATAACCGGGCATAAACAAAAAAGTCTGTGGGGTGGAGGCAACGATTTCCTCTCGGCAGATTTACACAGGTTTTTGAAAGTACCGGATGTCAATAAAGGCGAAAGTGCTCCAATTTTTGATTATGAGACGCTATCTGAAATACCTGAAATTGAAAAACGTTGGTCATGGGTAGAAGTTAATTTAGGCGCTATTCAGAACAACACGGTTGCAATCAAGCAATTAATTCCCCCAGATACCATGCTTATGGCAGTTGTAAAAGCTGATGCATACGGACATGGTGCTGTTGCTTGCGCTAAGACGGCTCTAAACTCAGGAGCAGGATACCTTGGAGTTGCAACAGTGGATGAAGCGGTAGAACTTCGACGTGCCAATATTGGAGCCCCTATCCTTGTTCTTGCAGAACCTCCTGCAGCAACAATTCCGCTTCTTTTGGCATATCAAATTATGCCTACAATATATACACCTGAATTTGCGGTTCAATATGGCGAGGCTGCTGATTCTGTTGGGATGAAGGCTCCTTATCACTTAAAAGTGAACACTGGAATGAACAGAATTGGCGTGCGTTTTGATGATGTAATTGAATTCATGCGCCGCGTTTCATTTCATAGAGCACTTGACTTGGTTGGAACATTTACGCATTTTGCAACGGCTGACATGCCTGATTCGATGGAGTTTCGAATTCAGGTTGCGCATTTTGTGGAAACGCTTGATGAGATGCGCAGCTTTGGAATTGATCCAGGAATTGTGCATGCAGCAAATTCTGCAGCTATCATTCGCTATCCAGAAGTTCACTTCGATATGGTGCGGCTCGGAATCTCGCTTTATGGCTTTTATCCATGCCCTGAGGCGTATGGAAAGATTGACTTAACACCTGCTATGAGCGTTCATGCACGCATTACCCAAGTTAAAAGCGTGCCTGTTGGAGAGGGTGTAAGTTACGGGCTTTTGCATAGATCAACCGGGTATGCAAAAGTGTGCACACTTCCAATAGGCTATGCTGATGGTTTTCGTCGAGAATTGTCAGATAGAACTGATGTCATTATGAACGGACAGCTTTATCCGCAAGTTGGAACAATTTGTATGGATCAAAGCATGTTTGAGGTGGAGATGCGATCGCATGGATCGGGCGTAGGACCTGATCCACAAATAGGCGATGAGGTGCTTATTGCAGGCATGCAGGGAGACGCTGTAGTTACGATAGATGCAATGGCTGAAATGCTAGGAACTGTACCTCATGAGATTTGCATCGGGTTTGGAAATTCGCGAATGCCAAGGATATATACATAATGCGACATATCCCTTTAGATGAAATAAGAGCCCAGGTTGAATCGTGTCATGCATGCCCGTTAGCGGAAACTCGCACAAATATTGTTTTTGGTGAAGGAAACCCAGAAGCTCGCGTGATGCTTGTAGGTGAAGCTCCTGGCAAAAATGAAGATTTGCAAGGGCGTCCTTTTGTTGGTGCTGCAGGCAAATACCTAGATTCGCTTTTGGAACTTGCAGGAATTGCTCGTGGTGATGTATTTATCGCAAATGTATTGAAGTGCCGTCCTCCATCAAATAGGGATCCAAAACCAGAAGAGATCACGGCGTGTACACCATTTTTGCGCGAACAGACAAGAACGATCGATCCTGAATTTATAGTCACTCTCGGGAATTTTGCGACCAAGCGAATATTGCTTACTGATAGAGGTATAACAGGACTTCATGGGCATATTCATCAAACTGGAAAGTTTAAGGTGTATCCGGTATTTCATCCTGCTGCAGCAATTTACGATCAGTCCAAAAAGGCAATTCTTGAGGAAGACTTTAGGCGATTAAAGGATTTACTTGCTGAGTAATATTTGTCTATAAGGTAATGTTGTCAAACGAGTTTAAAAATCTCTAAGGTTTCGAAGACCTTCCAAAGGCATTAAGTAGATAGATGCTTATTCGTTAGTTCTCTTTAAGAATATCAAGAGTTAACAGCGTGGAAACTAGGAGAGTTGCAGCGCGTTGACAGCCGTCTGCAGGATTAGAATTTCACTCAAGACTTATGTAGGGGATAACTTTGCAAGTTATTGTTAGGCATTGCGTTATAGTCAGTGCGCAGGGTTTGAAACCGAGGAGAACAAAATGGACATTGTGAACATTATCCTTCCGATCGTTTATATCGTTGTTGGGTGTGCGCTAATTTGGTTCATTGTTGAACTTGCGCTGACGATAAAGCGTGTACGCACAACTGTTGTAGAGTTAAAAACAGACATTGACCCTGCCATTGCAGATGTTAAATGTATTCTGCAAGAGGCAAAACCAGTTGTTGAAAAAATCGATCCATTGGTTGATCGTGTAACGCTTACTGTCGACTCTGCGAATCTTGAAATTATGAGACTTGATGACATCATGGAAGATGTATCAAAAATCACAGGGGGCGTTTCAAAAGCGGTAGGGGCAGTTGATACTGTAACAGCAGCACCGCTTGATCTTGTGAATTCTGTTACTCGAAAGATTAAGAACAAATTCAAGCCGAAATATGCAAGCGATGAATCCGTCGAACTTGGGGAAGAAAAATCCACCGATAAAAAGCCGGTAAATCCAATTGTGGATTTTGTCGATACTGCATCTAGTGCTGCTGGTGAAGCAATCAAAGAGCAGGTAGATGCTCGCGCAAAGCGTCGTGAGCAGGCAGAAGAACAGACACAGATCGACAAGGAAAAGGCAGAAAAAATGGACACCTCATCGCAAAAGCTTACTGAGAGTGTTCTTGATTATGTAGATATCGACACCATCAAGCTTTAGTTGCTAGGTGTGGCCATAAGTAAAATGCGGGAGCAGGCAAAGTGATTGTAAATACGATTCGAAATATAGTAGGCGATCGCAACTATGTCTGATTTAACAAATAACGAGACAGATCAGGTATCTCTTGATACCAAAAGTCTTGATGCTATGAAGCAAGGTAAGCTTTGTAGAGCTCTTATGTATGTATGGACAACAATTGGTGTGATTGTCCTTATCGGCGTTCTGGTCTATTTGATGAACATCCTATCAGCTCCAATAGCAATGCTGATATGGACGTTGATAATTATATTTTGCCTGCGTGGTATCGTGAATTACTTCCAAGAAAAGGGACTTAGCCGAGTTATCGCAACAACGATTGCATATGTGATTATGTTTGCGGTTTTAGCTGGTATTGGCTTTTTGATGTTCTCGCCAATGTTTGGCTTAAACGAGCAATTTATAAACATCATTCAAAATATCCCGAAATATATAAGCGATCTTACGGCATGGTTTGGAGAAATTAATCAGAAGTATTCAAATGTTTTTAACAATGAATCAGTTCAGGAGTTCCTAGATAAAGCTGCCTCATCTGTAAGTGCTTGGGTATCCTCTTTAGCATCGGGTGCAGCAAATACTGTGGTTGATCTTGGTGCTGGGATTGCTAATGCATGTATTGCAGTTGGCTTTGCTCTTGTGGTTGCGTTTTGGATTTTGATGGAGCTACCTGCTATCGGGCGCGAAGCAAAGCGAGTAATTGACCCGAAGCATTATGAACAAGCCCAATTCTTCCATGTGACGTTTACGCGCATCATGGGTGGATATATTAAAGGCACGCTTTTGCAGTGCTTGATAATTGGTGTTTGTTGCGGTGTGCTTTTCGCAATCCTAAGTATTCCTAATGCCCCTGCGCTCGGCGTCATTATGGGAACCTTAAACATTATTCCAATTGTAGGCCCTTGGATTGCAGGTGCAATATCAGTTATTACATCAATATTTGTGAGCCCTCTTACGGCCTTAATCACGCTTATTGGCGTTGTTGTTATTCAGCAATTTGTATACACGTTTGTATCTCCCCGAATTATGGCGAATTCCGTTGATATACATCCGGTGCTTACACTTATTGCCATGATGATGGGATCAGCTATTGGCGGTGCTATGAGTGGTCTTACTGGATCTCTTGTAGGTATGCTTTTCTCGATTCCTGCAGTGGCTGTTATGAAGGCTTGCTTTGTTTATTACTTTGAGCGGAAAACCAATAGGCGTGTGATTTCTGAAGATGGAGTCTTTTTCAAGGGAGCGCACTCAGACGACGTTGAAGTTGATCCGTTTAATGATGCGACCGCCCCTAATAAAAAGATGCAAAAGCAAACAAGTGAACACACCAACAATTCGTTGATTGATAAGTTGAAATTGCATGGCACAAAGGATGTGTCTGACAATAAAACCACGTCAGAGGACAAAGACATATCAGATAACGAACACGAAGGGTCTAAATAGTCAGCAATACTTTGCGTTGGCATATAATCTGGCAAGACTAAAAATCGACCAGAAAGATTTCAAATGCAATACATGACCACCGCAGAGATTCGTGAAGCTTATCTAAAATATTTTGAGGATAAAGGATGCAAGCGCATGCCGTCATCCTCTTTAGTACCCGATGACCCTTCGCTTTTGCTTACAAGTGCAGGCATGGTGCAGTTCAAGCCTTATTTCTTGCAACAGCGCAAACTTGAAGATCCATATATTGGAACCACTACTGTGCAAAAATGCGTTCGCACAAACGATATCGACATCATAGGAACAACGGGTCGTCATTTAAGCTTTTTCGAAATGCTTGGTAACTTTTCTTTTGGAAAGTACTTTAAAAAGGAAATGTGCGCATGGGCACTTGATTTCTCGGTAAATGTACTTGGCCTTCCGCAGGAAAAACTCTACTTTACAGTTTTTGAAGACGACGATGAAACCATCGATATCTGGAAATCCTTAGGTGTTCCAGAAAGCCATATCTCAAAACTTGGTGAAGACGATAACTTCTGGCGTGCAGGGCCTACAGGTCCGTGTGGCCCTTGTTCAGAGCTTTACTTTGACCAAGGTGAAGACTTTGGCTGCGGAAGTCCAGATTGTGCACCAGGTTGTGATTGCGATCGATTCTTAGAGTATTGGAACTGCGTGTTCACCCAATATGATGGACAAGAAGATGGCACTTTAGTTGAGCTTCCTAAGAAAAACATCGATACAGGAATGGGTCTTGAAAGAATTGCTGCAATCATGCAAGGCGTGCAATCAAATTACGAGACCGATGTTTTGCGTTCTCTTATTTCTGTAGGTGAAAAGCTTGCTGGTGTGAAATATGGAGAGGATGCGCAAACCGATCTTTCGCTTCGCATCATGGCTGATCACTGTCGTGCCGTTACATTCATGATTGCAGACGGCATTCTTCCGTCTAATGAAGGACGCGGATATGTTCTTCGTCGCTTGCTAAGACGTGCGATTATGAAAGCCCACCTAATCGGTATAGATAAGCCTTTCATGAACGAATATGTTGATGAAATTGTGCGATTGATGGGTGATGTTTATCCAGAAATCGTCGAAAACCGTGAACTTGAACGCAAGTTGATTTTGTCTGAAGAGGAAAGATTTGGGGCTACGCTTCGTCAAGGCAAGACTTATCTAAACAATGAGCTCGATGCTCTTGAGGGCAAAGTTTTGTCTGGTGATGTCGCGTTTGTTCTTCATGACACATATGGATTCCCTGTTGATATAACCCGCGAGATTTCCCAGGAGCGCGGTGTTGACGTTGATATGGATGGCTTTAATGCGGCTATGGCAGATCAGCGTGATCGTGCGAGGGCAGCAGGTGCAAAGGATGCCGAAGCTGCTTGGTCGACATATGGTGGCATTCATGCAGATATTCTAAAAGAGATTGGTGCTACTAAATTTGTTGGGTATGCCCAAACAAAAGCTGATGCGCGCATTGTGGCACTTGTAAAAGACGGCGTGCGTGTTGATGCCTTATCTCAAGGCGATACCGGGGAGATGATTTTAGATACAACTCCGTTCTACGCTGAAATGGGTGGCGAGATCGGAGATACTGGCATAATTTTTGATGGCGAAGTAAAGGCTTATGTGCTTGATACTACAGCACCAGAAGCAGGTCTTTACGTTCATAAGGTCAAAGTCGAAGACGGAGATGTCCATACAGGCGATACAGTTTTTTGTGAAGTGGACAGGCATAAGCGTGCTGCCATTGAGAGAAACCATACTGCAACGCATATTCTGCACGCATCACTTCGCGAGGTTTTAGGCGATCATGTAAAGCAAGCTGGGTCTTATGTAGGCCCTGATCGTTTGAGATTTGACTTCACGCATTTTGCAGCTTTGACGCCAGAAGAGATTGCAGAAGTTGAGCGTGTTGCAAACATGCATGTGATGGAAGCAACACCAACAACGATTTATGAGACATCGTTAGATGAGGCTCGAGCAAATGGTGTCACAGCCCTTTTCGGAGAGAAGTATGGTGAGCGTGTAAGGGTTGTGGAAGCGGGAGATTTTTCACGTGAGCTTTGTGGTGGATGCCATGTGTCAAACACATCAGAGATCGGCATTATAAAAATCACAAATGAAACAAGCGTTGGAGCAAACTTAAGGCGCATAGAAGCTGTAACCAGTTATGGCGCATATGAGTACATCAATAAAACTGAGGCAGAACTTAAAGAAACTGCCGCCGAACTTAAGGTGCCAATTTTTGATGTGTCTGAAAGAACCGCGTCTAACCTCAAGAGCTTCAAAGAACTTCAGCAGGCTGTAAAGCGCGGAAAAGAAACCGTAACAGATGACGGCATAAATACATTGCTTGACCAGGTTATAGATGCACCTGCAGCATATCCGGTAATCATCGCAAAAACTTCCGCAAAAGAAGCCGGTGGTCTCAGGCATCTTTGGGATATTCTGCGTTCTCGCATGAAGTCTCCTGGTGCTGTAGTTTTGGCTGGCGAAAATGAAGGGCGGGCGCTTCTTATAGCCGCAGGAACAGATGAGGCAGTCGAGAAGGGCTTTAACGCATCGGAGCTTATCAAAGCGATGGGGCCTGCTGTCAAAGGCGGTGGAGGTGGAAAGCCTTCTATGGCTCAAGCTGGTGGCAAATATGCAAATGGCATTGATGATGCGCTTGCAATTGCTCGGGATATGATTCTTTAGGGTTTACTGAAACGAATGGCGTTTGTGATGCTGCTTTAGGTAGCATCCACGGTGGCATGGTGGTGGTATTTGAGGGTAATGGCGCTAGATATCGGAGAGGTTAGATGTGGTATCGCTATTAGCGATACTCTGATGAGAGTAGCCTCTCCTTTGTGTGTATTACCAGCCAATGAGGTGAAAACTTGCGCTAAAAGTTTTCAGCGCGTGCTTGAGGACTGGGAGCCGGAACTTTTATTATGCGGGCTTCCTGTATCTCTTAGCGGTGAAGAAGGCCAGCAAGCTGAGCGCATTCGCAAAGATGCAGAGACGATTTCTAAAGCATGTGGAATCGATTACACGTTTACGGATGAGCGGCTCTCTTCATCGGAAGCAAAGCAGTCTTTGCGCGAATTAGGGTATGATGAATCAGGCATGCGCGGCAAAGTAGATATGGTTGCTGCAAGCCTATTTCTTCAAGCATGGTTAGATGCACGAAGTATCGAAGAAAATTGCTTAGATTAAGCGTTTTGACGAAAGGCGCATCACGTGGCACTTCGCAAACAGGTTCCAATATCATCAAAAAATAGCAGAGCCGCAAGAACGGCGCATGCGAAAGCAAAACGAGAATTAAAAACCTATGACACATCGGCTATAGAACCTAAAAAATCCAAGGCTTGGATCGTTGTTCTTGCGATTGTGATCATCGCTTTGTTGGTGATTCTGTTTTTTACACTATCTGGATGTGGGAAGAAAAGCGTTGAAGTGTTGCCTGAAGGCTCACGTGCTGTTGTGGAGATTGAGCAAGGTGAAGGTGCTCGTAGTATTGCAGAAGAGCTTATGGATGCTAGGATCATCGCAAACTCCGATGATTTTTTGAAACTTGTAAGTAGCAAGGGCGCTGAGGGTTCTCTTATTCCTGGTTCATATACATTTCACGGAGGCATGACGCAGGAAGAGGTTCTGGACGTCTTGCTTGCAGGTCCTGCATCTACCGCTGATTCGCTAACAATTCCTGAAGGACTTACACGGGACGGAGTTGCACAAGCAGTTGATAAGGCAACTTCAGGTCGAATAAGCGCTGATCAGTTTTTAGAAGCAACTAAAGACGCTTCAGTTTATGCCTCGGAATACCCATTTCTGGCAGAAGCGCAACACGAAAGCCTTGAAGGATTTCTATTTCCGAAAACATATTCTGTAACTGCGTCTGATGATGCAAAATCAGTTACAAAGATGATGCTTTCTCAGTTTGAAGCAGAAACAAAAGACCTTGATTGGTCGTATCCTGAATCTGCTGGACTTTCGCTATATGATGCACTTAAGCTAGCATCCATAGTCGAGAAAGAGTCCAACCCTGAAAATGGAGCGAAAGTGGCCTCTGTTTTTTACAATCGCCTAGCTTCTGATCGCCCATATTTAGAGTCAGATGCAACGACAGCTTATGAAGTAGGACATGACCCCACAGCTGAAGAGGTTCATGCAGATACGCCTTATGGAACATATGCAAATCCTGGTCTTCCACCAACGCCTATATGTAATCCATCTCTTGCATGCTTGCAGGCCGTCTGCTCTCCTGAAGAAACGGACTATATGTACTTTTTTGTAGGATCAGACGGTATTTATGATTTCAGTGTTACATATGATGATCATAGAAAAGCCATTGCGGATTAAGACGCATGAAGACATGTACGTTTAGGTAATAAAATTGAGTGTAAATGGGCTTTTTCGATCCTGATAGATATTTTGCAAGTGTAGCGGATATAGACATACAAAATGACCTATTAGGCCTTGGATTTAATCATGCTCTTTTAGATATAGACAACACGATTAGATCGCGCGCGACATACGCTATTCCTGCAAATGTTGGCCTTTGGCTTGCAGAAGCGCGAGATGCTGGTGTCACATTTTGTCTACTTTCAAATAACTGGCATGGCAATGCAGAAGAACTTGCGCTTAAGCTTGATTTGCCCATTGTTGCAAAAGCAATGAAACCTTTGCCCTTTGGTTTTTTGTCTGCAATGAAAAGAATTGGAGCGACTAAGCAAGACGCTGTATGTATCGGAGACCAGTTAATGACAGATGTTATAGGAGCACATCTTATAGGTATTTCTGCATATATGGTCATGCCTCTTGCAACTGTCGATCTGAAGCATACTCAAGTACTTCGAAATTTTGAACGTGCATTAATGGGTTCTCGTCAGCCTGAAGGGGCTGCAATCAATATGATTGAAGAAGGGAAATATCCAAGTGACTGAGAAACTCTATATTTTGGGACACCCTGTTTCGCATTCTAAATCTCCTTGTATGTATGAGGCTCTCTATAAAGAAATGCATCTTGATTGGGAATACGGGGCAATGGATTGCGCAACCCCAACCTGCGCATTGAAGTTTTTACGCGAAGGGGGTTGGATGTCAGTAAACGTGACAACCCCTTATAAACCAGAAGCATTTGATGTGGCACAACTTAAAGCTTCAAGTGCCAAGTTGGCCAAGGGTGTGAATCTGCTTGTTCGAAAAGATGAACACCTTATTGGATATAACGTTGATGGGGAAGGCTGCATCACGTTTCTTGAACGTAAGGGAGTGAATTTCGGTGGTTCAAAGGTCGCAGTATGTGGAACTGGTCCTACTGCTATGTCAATAGTACATGCAGCCGCTGGGGCTGGAGCGGATGACATTTTGCTTTTAGGACGCGATCGGCAAAGAACGGAAAGAGTACTTAACAGATATCTCGATGAGTACAGACGCCTTGCATCTAGCGCGATAGAACTTCCGCCAGCAAATCCGCGCCGCCTTGGATTTACAGAAGCCTATGAGCATGCACAATTTCGTTTTGGAACATACACAACATCAACTCAGGCAATTAAAGAAGCGGACATTATCATAGATGCCACAACTTTGGGAATGAATGAGGGCGATCCAGCTCCTTTTAGCACATCGCTTTTGCATTCAGGCCAAGTTGTGTTGGACACAGTGTATGGACATGGTGAAACTGAAATTGTACGTGCGGCGAAAGAGGTGGGTGCAAAGGCATATGATGGCGCTGGGATGTTGGTTTCTCAAGCAGTTATAACAGCGACTATCGTTTGCGAGGTGAATGAAATAGATATGCCGCTTGGTTTTGACGAGGCATTTATGCTAATGGCCAATGCTGCAAAGTTTCAGTTTTCCGATTAGGTTAGAATCAAAGCGTAAAACGTTAAGGGATAAAACATATGCAATACATCACAGCAGGAGAAAGCCATGGATCTGAGCTTACGACGATCGTAAGTGGTGTTCCAGCTGGACTTTCGATTAACTTACGAAATATCAATTCCGATCTAGCAAGGCGTCAAAGTGGTTACGGCAGGGGTGATCGCCAAAAGATCGAACGCGATCAGGCAGAAATTACCTCAGGTGTTAGATTTGGTGTTACAACCGGCTCTCCTATATCTATCAGAATAGAAAATAGAGATTGGCAAAACTGGAGCGAGCGTATGGCTGCTTTTGGAAAAGCTCCAGAAGGATATATGCGAGAGGTAACACCTCGTCCAGGGCATGCTGATCTTGTTGGACTTCTAAAGACAAACACGGATGATTGTAGGAATATTCTTGAGCGTGCAAGTGCGCGTGAGACTGCAGCTCGTGTTGCGGCATGTGCTATCGCTAAAGAATTTCTTGGAGTTTTAGGCGTTGAAGTTATGAGCTATGTCACATCTATTGGTAAAGCTTCTATGGATGTGGCAGATGATGCTTTGTATGAACCCGTTGATGTGGAATTTTCCCCTGTGCGCTGTCCTGATGCGGAGGCCACCGAGGCGATGAAACAAGAGATAGATGCTGCAAAAGAAGCAGGTGAGAGCTTAGGTGGCACATTCCGTGTGGTGGCCACTGGACTTGTTGCAGGCCTTGGGTCGTATGCTTCAGGCCCCGAGCGCTTAACGTCAAGAATCGGTCAGGCAGTTTTTTCAATTCCCGCAATTAAGGGGGTTGGGTTTGGCGTCGGTTTTGATGCGGCAAACCGTGTGGGATCGAAAATGCATGACGGAATAGTGCTTGAAGATTCGAAATTTGTGCGCACGTCAAACAATGCAGGGGGTCTTGAAGGCGGCATGACAACAGGAATGCCACTTGTGGTTGAGGCTGCAATGAAGCCAATTCCAACCCTTATGAATCCACTGCAAACTGTGAATCTAGACACTTTGGAAGTTGAAGAGGCATCACGTGAGCGAAGTGATGTGTGTGCCGTACCTGCAGCGGCTGTTGTTGCAGAAGGTGAAGTTGCGATGGTGCTAGCAAATGCATACATTGAGGCATTCGGCTCAACCTCTATGGCAGATATTAAAGCCAATCTTGCGCAGTATGAAAAACGTCTAAAGACCATGGGACACTAAGCAGGTATTTGCAGTGGATACCGGAGAAGGTGCTCAATCCAAAACTGAAAGATACGAACTTTTACGCCCAGTTTTTTTAATTGGTTTTATGGGAGCTGGAAAATCTACTGTGGCTAGGCGTTTTGCACGGATGTGTAAAACGAGCGCTTTAGATCTTGATTCATACATAGAGCGTAAAGCTGGAATGAAGGTAAAAGAAATCTTTGCCGAATCCGGAGAGGCGGGATTTCGCAAACTTGAAACTGAAGCTTTGAGAAATGTGTCTTTAAGTGAGCAACCGTCCGTCGTGTCTTGTGGGGGCGGTGTCATTTGCACTGAGTGCAATATAGAAATTATGCGAGAGCATGGATATGTTGTACATTTGATGGTTGACGCAAAAGAGGCTGCAAGCCGCATATCCGATCTATCGACGCGACCGCTTTTTGAAAACATAGAGGCTGCATCAAGAAGATGCAATGAACGTATGCCTATATATAATGCCGCTGCTAATGCAACAATAGACACTAAAGGAAAAGATCCTTATGTTGTATCCAAAGAATTAAGGCGACTTTTGCTAAAGGAAGGCGTGCTATGCAAGCGACAAGAATAGTTGTCGAAATACCTGGAGAGAAAGACTACAACGTTCGCGTTGGAGCCGATCAACTTGAATGCCTCGCAGATAAGCTAGATGATGTCGATGCGGTTGCAAACTGCCCGCATTTTTTAATTATTACAGACTCTACAGTTGAGCCATTGTATGCATCTTTCGTGAAGCGTTCCTTTGAGCGAGCTCATAAAAAAGCAGATCTGATATCAGTGCCAGCGGGTGAGGATTCCAAATCGATTGAGGTTGCAGGCGAGATTTGGCGAGCCATGGCAGACCTTCAAATGGGAAGGGATAGCGCGGTAGTGGCTTTAGGGGGCGGGGTTGTAGGAGATCTTGCAGGATTTGTTGCGTCAACTTATATGCGTGGTGTTTCCGTTGTGCAAGTTCCAACAACGCTTCTTTCTATGGTTGATTCATCTGTCGGAGGAAAGACTGCCATTAATTTACCTGAGGGCAAAAACTTAGTAGGCACATTCATGCAACCTGTGTATGTGTGCGCATCGGTTGATACGCTTTCCACCCTAAACGATAGGGAGTGGAGATGCGGGTGTGCGGAAGTTGTTAAATCTGCGGCAATTGATTCCGACGATTTCTTTTTCTGGATGATGGAAAATGCTGATGCGTTGGCAGCTCGAGATTTATCTGTTGTAACCGAGGCCGTGAAACGTTGCGTTGTATTTAAAGCAGGCGTTGTTGCAGAAGATAAGACCGAAAGCAAAGGTGTTCGTGAATGTCTAAATTACGGGCATACTCTTGCACACGCTATTGAGGTGCTTTCTGGTTACGGCACATATTCGCATGGTGCAGCAGTTGCAGAAGGCATGCGATTTGCTGCATTTTTAGGAGAGCGCGTAATTGCAACTCAAAGAGATTTTATTGAGGCACAGGCAAGTCTTTTAGATGCTTTGTCGCTTGATGCGCTTGATTGGTCGGCAGATCCTGAAGAGATTGTCGACTGCATGAAGCGAGACAAGAAAGCAAGAGATGGGCATTTGCGCTTTGTGCTTCTTGAGGACGTTGGTGCATGGTCATGTGTGGAAGTAGAAGATGATGTAGTGCTTTCAGCGCTTAAGGATTATTTTGATATGAAGCGCATGGCTCAAGATTTGGATTAGAAAGCGGAAAGCAGCTTGTAGAAAAAAGGAAAAGGCATAAATGAGAGTTTTACTTATGAATGGCCCCAACCTAAATATGCTTGGGATTCGTGAGCCTGAGATGTATGGTGTAGATACGCTTGAGACTATAGAAAACGAGATGAAGGAATATGCAAGCGAGCTCGGTGTGGAGCTTGATTGTTTTCAATCAAATCATGAGGGTGAACTTATAGATAAGCTTCATGAGGCTCATTTCAAATACGATGGTGTGATCTACAACCCTGGCGCCCATACGCATTATTCTTACGCACTTCGCGATGCTGTCGCATCCATTGACACGCCAGTTGTTGAAGTGCATTTAACAGATGTTGATTCACGCGAGGATTTCCGCAAACTATCGGTTTTTGATGGCGTTGTTTTCACAAAGATTAAAGGCATGGGTAAGGCGTGTTATAAGGAGGCACTTAATGTGCTCTGTAATACCTGATTGCTCGATGAAAAAAGATATTCAAAAACGGCGAGCAAATGCTGTTCGAGGTGTGCTTAAAGCAAAGGGTCTCGACGCACTTTATGTGCGAAACACAGCAAATATTGAATGGATGTCTGCGTTTAATGGGGTATTTGACGATGAACAAGCTCATGCTCTGTTTTTAGGGGCTACAACAGAGCCTTTTTTTATACACACTGATTCTAGGTATTCAGCAGCTATGGAGCGAGAGGCTGAAGACACACTTGCCGTAATCGATGCAGAAAGGATTGCATTTAGTAAGTGGGCAGCTTCTAAATGGTATGACTATATTTCTGGCAGCGATATGGGCGCGAAAAGCACAAAAGCCGATGGGAGCGCTGCTGGAGTAGGCAATGATGATACAGCGGTTGCAAAAGGTACTGCAAACACAGCAAAACTTGCGATTGAGAACACTTTAGAGCTAGGAGAATTTAGACGTCTTGAAAAAGCTTTTGTTTGTGCAGGGGAGTGCAGCGCTATAAATAATGACGCATCCAGTAAAGGCATATTTGCAGAAACTGATGGATTGCTGCTTCGCGTTCGCTCTGTAAAAGATGAGTTTGAAATTGGGCGACTTCGTGAAGCTCAATCTGTAACGGACGCTGCCTTTACATATATTACAGAGGTTATTAAGCCTGGCATGACAGAGCGTGAAGTTCAATTGGCACTAAACAACTTTATGTTGTCACATGGCGCAGATTCACTTGCGTTTGCGTCAATTATTGCATCTGGGGCGAATGGAGCTTCTCCGCATGCAATTGTGAGTGACAAAAAGTTAGAAGCAGGCGAGTGCATCGTTATGGATTTTGGAGCAAGAAAAAATGGGTATTGTTCCGACATGACTCGTACTGTGTTTTTAGGTGAACCTGAAGGCGAAATGCTTTGTGCATGGGAAGCTTTGAGATGCGCAAATGAATCAGTACAAGAAATGTTGTCACCTGGTGTCACCGGAAAAGCTGCCCATGAACTTGCGATATCCATTCTTGATGATGCTGGATTTGCCGGGCGTATGGGACATGGGCTTGGGCATGGTGTAGGCGTGGAAATCCATGAGCTTCCGGTTTTATCGCCATCAAATGAAGACCCACTTGAAATGGGAAACGTTGTGACAGTTGAGCCTGGAATTTATATTCCTGATAAGTTCGGTATGCGCCTTGAAGATTTCGGCGTGATTCGCGATACCGGATTTGAACGGTTTACAACGTCCACCCATGAGATGGTGGTGCTTTGACGGATTTGTTCCTTAACCAGATTTAACTTACTACACAGTTCCCATGTTCCATGAGTTGAGATAGGCTTTTTGCTCTTCTGTAAGTACGTCTATCTCAATGCCTAAGGTTTCTAGTTTGACAGAAGCTACCTTTTCATCGATGTCACTTGGCACATCGTATACTTTAGGGGATAGCTCACCAGAGTGTTGCATCAGCCATTCTGCGCAAAGCGCTTGGTTTGCAAAACTCATGTCCATAACGTTTGCGGGGTGACCTTCAGCACCTGAAAGGTTTACGAGTCTACCTTCTGCAAGAAGGACAATCTTTCTGCCATCAGGCATGACATATTCATCAACCATTGGCTTTCGCTCTGTTTTCGATACAGCCATCTCTTCTAAGCAGGGAATATTGATCTCTGAGTTGAAATGTCCGGAATTGCAGATGATCGCTCCGTCTTTCATGTTCTCATAGCACACTTTATCGATTACGTTTAAGTCTCCTGTAACTGTTACCCATATATCTGCAACGCGTGCTGCTTCTGCGCGTGGCATTACAGCAAAGCCGTCCATGTGTGCTTCAAGGGCTGCGGTTGGGTCAACTTCGCAAATTACCACTTGGCAGCCCATGCCACGAGCACGCATTGCAAGGCCTTTTCCGCACCATCCGTATCCACTTACAACAAAAGTGCGTCCAGCTAAAAGTCTATTTGTTAGACGAATGATTCCATCGAGTGTGGACTGGCCGGTGCCGTAGCGATTGTCGAAGAAATGCTTAGTCTTTGCATCGTTTACGGCGATTATGGGATATGTGAGCTCACCATCGGCTGCCATGGCAGCAAGCCTGACGACTCCCGTTGTAGTCTCTTCGGTGCCTGCGATGATGTTTTCTATTGCTTCTCTGCGTGTTTCATGTATGCGACCTACAACATCAGCGCCGTCATCCATGGTGATCTGTGGCTTGAAATCAATTACAGCATCAACGTGCTTGTAATAAGTCTCCGTATCTTCTCCACATATTGCATATACAGAAATTCCGAAATCACGGACAAGCGATGCCGCTGTATCGTCTTGAGTAGATAAAGGATTTGATGCACAAAGACGGATCTCTGCGCCCCCGGCTTTTAGTGTACGCATGAGGTTGGCTGTTTCTGTAGTTACGTGTAGGCATGCTCCAATACGCACTCCCCTCAGAGGTTTTTCACGCTCAAAACGCTCTCTGATCTGGGCAAGTACAGGCATATCCGCATCAGCCCAAAGTATTCTTGCGTACCCCTTATCTGCAAGAGAAATATCTTTAATATCGAAGTCTTCTGCCATTTGTATACCTCTGTTCATGGTTGAGTATTCGGTTTTATTCATATGTTGTGCCATATTGTTTCGCTTGTGCAAATAGTGATTCATTTGGCAACCAATCAAGGATACATCAAATGGATTATTTGCAATTCGCTTCAAATTATGAAAATAGGGAACTATACTTATTAGTTGGGCTAGAGATCCGATGTTGTCGGAGAAGGAAGAGAAGTGTTTCAAGAACTGTCGCAGTCGATGGCCGCACTTTCGTTCATCGATATTTTTAACTTCAGTGTTTTTATAACCTTTACTCTTTGCTATACGTATCAGCTTTACTATGTAGTTGTTACTCTTACCAGAAAACCTCCTCGTCATATTGCAAAGACAAATCATAAATTTGCCGTTTTGATTGCAGCGCGAAATGAACAAACCGTAATCGGAGATTTGATTGCTTCGATTAAGAATCAGAAATACCCCGAAGATCTGATCGATATTTTTGTAATTGCAGATAACTGCACAGATGACACTGCCTCCATTGCACGATCGGCGGGTGCTTGTGTGTTTACGCGCCACAATACAGAATTTGTTGGTAAAGGATATGCGCTTGATTATGGCCTAAAGGCTATTTGGCAGGAGTTTCCCGATGCGGGATATGAGGCATATTTTGTTTTTGATGCCGACAATGTTTTAGATGAAAACTATTTCACTGAGATGAATGCAACATTTGACTCAGGAGCGCAAGCATCAACTAGTTATCGCAATTCTAAGAACTTCGATTCCAATTGGATTTCTTCTGGATATGGGGTTTGGTTCTTACGTGAAGCTAAGTTCTTAAACCAAGCACGCTTCACTTTAAACACATCATGCGCGGTATCTGGAACAGGGTTTTTTATTGCAGCTGATATTCTCAAACGAGCAGGTGGCTGGAAATGGCATCTCCTGACTGAAGATATTGAGTTTTCGGCGTCTTCGATTACCGATGAGGTTAGGATTGCATATAGTCCGCGTGCTGTGTTTTACGATGAGCAGCCAACGACGTTTCGTGATTCATGGAATCAACGTTCTAGGTGGGCAAAAGGCTTTTATCAAGTGTTTGCTCATTACTCTGTAGGTCTTATCAAAGGTATATTTACTAATTCCAAAGGTCACAGATTTGCCTGTTTTGACATGTTGATGACTCTTGCTCCTGGAATGCTTTTATCTGTTGTCTCTATTATTTTTAATGCGGTAATTATCGCCCTTAGCTGTACTGGGATTATCAGTGCAGGTGTGGCTGTTGCAAGTTCAATCTCATCGATCTTTTTCTGTCTGTTTAACTATTTCATGTTCATGTTTGTTTTTGGAATCTTAACCACATTCGTTGAGTGGAATAGTATCCGTGCAAGCCTTCCTCGTAAGCTTTGGAGCATGGTGACTTTCCCATTGTTCATGATGACCTATATTCCAATTGCGCTTGTTGCGTTGGTCAAAAAGACCTCTTGGAAACCTATCGCACATACGATATCTGTCGATGTTACTGAATTTGCAGATAGCAATGAAGTTAAGTCCAATAAGGTGATAGGTTAGCTGGTTAAAATAACGGTCTATGCGTTAGTGATAGTTTTCAGTCAATAGCTTTTCCGAATGTAAGCCCATAGATTTCCTCAGCTCCGGCGTTTCTTAGCGCTAAAGCAGCAGCGCACAAAGTGGCTCCAGTTGTGCATATATCGTCAACAATAATTATTCGTTTAGGGATAGTTGCACCTTCTTTTATATGCATGATATGCAGCATGTTGTCTATGCGCTCTTTTCGACCAAGTGACCTCTGATCTTTTGATTTGGGTCGTTCAAACAAGCATGCAAGTTGAAGGTCTGTTACATCAGAAAGACACTGCGCAATTTCTAAAGAATGATCAAAGCTTCGTCTCCTGTAAGCTTGAATTGTGTCTGGAATGTAGGTTAATACACAAGGTTTACGTACCCATTCTGGCTTAATGTAGTTTGCTATTACAAATGCTATAAATTTACTTAGCCTTCGCTCGTCTTTATCTTTGTAGGTTGAAATTATGCTCTTTGAATTTTCGTCTAAACAAAGTGCAGACGCCATGCCATCAAATGGAAAATCCAGCTCAAGTGTTGGGTTTCCGCATTCAGTACACTGGATGGTTCCATAAGGCGAACCGCAGGTGGGACATGAAAAGCATGTGTCTATGAATCTGAGCTTGTTTATGCAATCGTCACAAATAAGATCCCCTGGTATATCGCATATAGCGCAGCGTGTTGGCCATAACGTCTCAGCTACAACTTCAAGTGCATTTTTTACGTATGAGTGAATTTTGGAATCTGATCGACGTTGTAAATGATTATTTACAGAGGTAGGCTCATCTTGTGTCGATCGAGCTTTTGCGATTTCAATTGAATATGGACTGCTTGGATTGATCGACATCTTTGGGAGTATACATAAATTCGCAAACGGTATCACTAGTTAATTAGCTGCCACATAGAACTAGTTGATTAGCTATTGTATAGAGCTAGCTAAGCAGTCGTCGCATAGAGCGAGCTGATTGGCTGTCGCATAGAAGTTGTAAACACTTTAAACACTGTTTCCAAAAGCGAATCAATTTGGATTGGACGTAAGATCACGGGGTTCAATCCGATGTTACAACCTGAGTAAATTGATTCTGCATCTCTGTTTAGGTGCATTCTGCTAAACTTAATGATCGGTTTTTTTCGAGTCTGTAGTTGCGGAGATTTTGTATCTCTTAGCCCATGGCAGATGCGGTCAAAAGGGCCCACGTAAGCAGCCCACAAGGTTGTGAGCATGGCGTATTCTAGACGTAAGCCGTACCGCCTGTGATTATCAAGTATAGGGCTTGACAGGCGAGAGGGTGTGAGCGTGAAAACGCAAACCTCCAGTGCGCGAGTGTGGGGGCAAAGACTAGGTCAGTCGAAAAAGCCGAAAAATGATGTTTGGCGAAAGGATTTTTCGTGTCCAAAAGGATAGGCGCGATATTTGCTGCAGCGCTTGCAATAACAGCGGCGCTTTTCATTTGTGGGTGCGCAAGCTCAGAAGAGTATGTGCCACAAACAGGGGATCCAACTGTTTCTGAGCCAGTAATTAATGAAGATGGCGTACTGCGTGTTGGGGTCAATATCGATAAGTCCCCGCTTGCGGGCAAGGGCAACGATAAAATCATTGGCATTGATGTTGACATAGCTGCAGCCCTTGCAGATGAACTTGGTCTTAAAGTTGAAGTTGTTGATGTAGGAAATGATCCAGAAAAAGCGCTTGCTGATAATGAGGTCGATATCGTTACGGGCATAGATGGCTCTGACAATACAGAGTTTTGGCTTTCAAAACAGTATTTACCAACAGGTATTGCGCTTTTTATGCAGGAAGGCCAGAATCCATCAGTTCCAGAAGTTGGAACAACTGGACTTCAGATAGCGGCGCAAGGGTCATCCAAAAGTGCTTGGGCGGTATCTAATCAATTCGGCGCAGAGGCGCTTGTTTCCACAAACGATCTTGCTACTGCATTTGCTGATTTAAAGGCGGGAAGCGTTCAATATGTTGCAAGTGATGCAGTGATTGGAATGTATGCTGCTAACTTGCAGGGTATTGAGGTTCAAATTGTTGCACTTCTAGAAAATGCAAGCGGATACTGCATTGGTGCTAAAAAGGAAAACCAAGAATTACAAACAGCTGTCACAGAAGCACTTGATAAGCTTCTTCAAAATGGCACAATTTCTGTAATTGAAGAAAAGTGGCTTGGTGGAACGATTGACCTTCAAAATGTTGTAAATCTAAATGCGAAGGCGACTAACGATAAAGAAGGGGATTCTGCAAACACCAATACGGAAGACAACACGTCCGCTGGTGCAGATTCCGACCAGTCGTCCAGCAATACTTCTACAACAAATTAGTAAATCATTGCTGCTGTTTTATTCAGGTGGCTTATTTGATGCAATGATCTTATGAAGTGAGTGTTGTTAGAGGTATTACGACGCAAGCAATCTAGAGCAATGTAGATAAATGTACGGGTCGCACGGAATGTAGTAAAGCATATGGATTAATTGACGCATAACTATCACGAGGAGGCAAAAGATGGGCATATCCATCGAAGAGATCGCTAGAGAAAACGGATTTAAACTAGAGCGTACATCTGAGCTTCCTGAAATAGATGGCGATGCGTTCGTAATGACTCACGTAAAGAGTAAGGCGAAGCTTCTTTACCTTAGAAACGACGACTCAAATAAAGCTTTCAGCATAACGTTTAAGACTCCGGCCTCAGATAATACCGGGGTCTTTCATATATTGGAGCATTCTGTTTTGTGCGGGTCACGAAAGTTTCCTGTCAAAGAGCCATTTGTAAACCTTCTAAAAAGTTCTATGCAGACTTTTTTGAATGCGATGACTTTTCCTGATAAGACAATGTATCCAGTGGCATCTACAAATGAACAAGATTTAATGAATCTGATGGATGTATACATGGATGCAGTTTTTTATCCCAACATCTATTCAAATGAGCAGATTTTTATGCAAGAAGGATGGCACTTAGAGCTTGATCAAGATGAGGATACTCCTCATGCAAGGCCTAGGGTTGTGTATAACGGCGTGGTGTTCAATGAGATGAAAGGGGCGCTTTCAAGTCCTGAAAGTATGCTTTACGACACGCTTAGTGCAGCACTTTTCCCAGACAATACATACCGTTTTGAGTCTGGTGGTATTCCAGCAGAAATCACGAAGCTTACCTATGAAGATTTTCTGACACAGCATAAGGTCCACTACAGAACTGATAACAGCTACATAGTTTTGTATGGGGACTTGGATATTGCTAAGTTCTTGAAGTTCTTAAGCGAAAAGTATTTGAATGATTTGGCCTTAAAACTTGAAGATTCTGATAGATGCAAGCTAGATGAAAAGCTTTTGATGCCCCAAAAACCGGTTGTTAATATGGATGCTGTTTTTGAAATGGGGACAGCACAGACGAACTCTTGTTGTGCGCTTGGATATGTTGCTGGAACATCCAAAGATGTTGAGCGTATGTTTGCCTTAGATATTCTGTTTGATGCAATAGGTGGGTCAAACGAAGCTCCACTTAAGCGTGCGATTTTAGATGCAGGTATCGCCGATGATTGCAGTATTGCTTTGGATGATTCCCAGCTGCAGCCATTTGCTGTTGTGCAGATTAAAGGCCTAAAAGAAGACGCGGCTGACAAGCTGGTTGAAGTGGTTGAGAAAAAGGTTTGTGAATTAGCGTCTGGCGGCCTTGATGAAGAGCTGGTTAATGCAGCTCTTTCGCATGCTGAGTTTGTAATGAGAGAGCATGAATTTGGATACCCTGATGGCGTTATATATTCGATGTCTGCTATGAACGGTTGGCTTTATGATGATAATAATGCGATTGCATATATCAAATATGAAGAGATATACGCTAAGTTGCACTCAAAGTTAGGCACATCCTACTACAGAGATTTGCTTCGTGAGGTATTTCTTGAAAACAATCATCATGCGCGTGCTGTTGTGATTCCCGTTGATGTTCCTGCAGACGATAAAGTTCAAGAACTTGAAGATGCACTTAGTCAAGACCTTGATGATGTGCAATTAGAAAAAATTGCTGAATCTGCTGCAGCTTTAAAAGAGGCGCAATTAACTCCTGATTCTCCAGAAGATTTAGCTAAGCTTCCGCGACTGTCTATTGCAGATATTGAAGAACCTCCTCAAGAGCCTGGTTTTGGCATGGTTTTTGAAGGCGAGTATCCTGTAATTAAACACTCCGTTGAAACTCACGGAATATCGTATGCATACAGGTATTTTACTTTGGCAGATATTCCGTATGATGAACTTTCTTGGTGTACTGTTTTGGCTACTGTGCTAGGTCGTCTTGATACCGCACACCATAGTGCGGCAGAGATCGATACATGGGTGCAAAGTAAGTTGGGTAATCTCTCTTTTGCAATTGAGGCGTATGATTTTCCGCTTGCAACACATCCTTTTGGATATTCTGTTAGGTTCACTCAAAGCACATCGGCGCTTTCCATTAATGTTGAAGAGATGGCACGCATTTCAGAAGAAGTGCTACTTGAAACTGATTTTTCGGATACCGCACGCATTAAAGATATGCTTACACAAAGACGTGTTTCGATGGAGCGATATTTTACGAACAATGGAAACGGTGTTGCCTCTGCGCGTGCTCTTTCTTATATGAAGAAGTCCTGTAAAGTAAGAGAGCAAATAGGTGGAGTTGATTTTTATTTATTCTTGAAGAATCTGCTTGATAACTTTGATGCGATAGAAGACGAAGTACCAAAAAAGCTCGAGAGTCTTGTTCGCAGAATCTTCCATGATGGTGCATTTTTGCTTTCATTTGCAGGTGGAGATGCTGAATTGGATAAGTATTTGCAAGCGTCAAAAATGCATCCGTGTATCCCGTCTTCACAGGTTGAGCCGGTTTGCGCAGACGAACATGACGAAGCTGGTACGACGGGTACATCTGTGCATGTTCATGGAAGCGATGTTTCATATGATGGTGCAATTAGATATAAGGCTAGCCCTTGCGGTATAGAGGGAGTTCCTGAGCCTGTTGATCTTCACGAGGCATTTATCGTGCCAACTGATGTGACATTTACATCATGTGCGACAGATATGATTTCTGCAAATAGTGAATACTCAGGTATTTGGTCACTTGCTTCAAAGGTGCTTACCTATGATTATCTATGGAATGAAGTACGCGTTGTAGGTGGCGCATATGGAGTTGGCTTTAAAGCAACTCGCGCTGGCAGTTTGTATTTTGCATCGTTTAGAGATCCGAGAATTGATGAAACGATTAAGCGTTTTCAAGATGCGGGTTTATGGCTTTTAAATACGGAGCAAGACGCAGATGAATTTACAGGATATGTTGTAAGTACAGTTGCATCTATGGATACTCCTTTAAAAGCAAGGATGCTTATTAAGCGTCAAGATTCTATGATTTTAATTGGAATAAGCACAGAAGATAGATTGAAGGCACGTACTCAAGTAATCAAGGCAACTGCTGAAGATCTCAAAAAGATCGGGCAGGCTCTATTAGAAGCTTCATCGTCAATGAAGATGTGCACGGTTGGCTCAAAAGATATAATCGCTCAAAGTGATAATGGATTTACAGTGATGGAACTTTTTGGTGAGAACGCATGAGTGAAAACACAGACAATAAGTTCAGCCATATTAAGATCAAGCCCGCAGAATATGATGTAGTTATTCATGCAGGAATCAGGCATTTTGAAGAGGAAGCTTCTAAGGAGGAAGTTTTTAAAGAGGAAGTTTCTAAAAAAGAAGATGCTTGCATAGAGCCTGAAGCAGTCCCTATGTCATCTTCTGAACCAAACAAAAATGGCTACCATCCAACCACTCTTGATGACATACATGAATCCAAAATGCCAAAAATGCAAATAGTGGTTGTATCATTGGCAGTGGCTGCAATATTGGCCTTTGCGATCTGGTATATCTTCTTCGCATAGGGGTGAAAGATGGTCAAACGCAATAAAAACACACAACATCCTGCAGACATAAACAATGATTCGTTTGTAGAAGAAGACCTTGATAATGGGTACTTGGAGTCATCTTTAGACATTGAGAACCCGGATTCTTTTTCTAATACAGATGGATATTCTGAAAATAACGCACCTGCTGGGTCGGTCAGTTTTGGAGATGCAAAGGATCGGCCTAAACGTAAAGGTGCTGGAAATCACGCACGTGCAGCACAGGCGGCATATGTTCAAAAATCCGCTCGTATGCGCAAAATTTTAATCGTTGTGATAATTCTTCTTCTTTTATGCCTTTGTGCTGGGGGATTTCTTGTATTTAAGCTTATTCAAACTGCTCAAGATGCAGCCACGCAGCAAACTCTTGTATCTACTGTAGATCAAGATGCAATGGATGATGATGCTGCAAAAGATACATCTTCTACTACAGCCAAGAAAACGACAGTTCCCGACCTTGTTGCATTGATGGGTCTTACACAAGATGAGGCCATAGCTAAAGTTGGCAGAGGTGCACAAGTGTCATCAACTCTTGAGGTTAACGAAGAGGATAACCCAATTAAGTCAGAAGTTAGGTTGGCTTTGACAACAGAACCAGCTGATTCAAGAGGTGGAACGCCTACGGTTTATCTGAGCTTAAATGAAGATGGCACCGTTATACAAGCTGGGTATTCAGCTGCTACGTCTTCTCTTGGATACGGATCGCTTAGTTTTGCAGACGCTGTTAACAATGAATCAATTGTTGAGAAAACACTTGCTGAGGCAGGGCTTTCTATCCCAGAGAAAACGGTATCTTTGCCGACAGATAAAATGGAGTATTCGACATATGCGAGTGACGGTACAACATTAGCTCGTGAAAATTACTCATTTGAAGGCGAAGGACAGGTAGACAATCAGGTTTATTCTTGGACAGCCATGCTTTCATATGACTACTCAATGGCTAATGCTACCGGTAATTTATCTGACACTATTCGTACCATCTACGTTTATATCGGTATATAGACTTGCGTAATTGCTTCTTCAAGGCTAAAATCGTCAGGCTGTTTAAATCAAGAGAAGGGTTTTAAACCTTTCCACCTGATTCGGCGCATTTGTGCAGCTGATGGGTAAGACGAATATTGAAACCTAAAATTTATTTTGGGTTATGTCTTTTGCCTATTTACCTGTGCATGTGTTGGCACAGGTTTTTTTATGCGCAACGCGCAAACGAGGAGGTGGGCGCCATAGCCGCTCAAGAGCCAAGGCTCAACGAAGAGATTAAAGTGGTCGAATGTCGTTTGATTGATTTCGACGGCAACCAACTAGGAGTGTATCCAATAGCTGATGCCCAGCGTATAGCCGATAATGTTGGGCTTGATCTTGTGGAGATCGCTCCTAATGCAGAACCGCCTGTATGTCGTGTTATGGATTATGGGAAATTCAAATACGATCAAGCTATAAAGGCAAAACAGGCACGTAAGAACCAAACAAAGATCGAAATCAAGGAAATGAAGTTTCGTCCAAAGATCGATGTGGGCGACTACACAACTAAGAAAAAGCATGTACTTCGCTTTTTGAATGCTGGTAATAAGGTCAAAATCACGATCATGTTCCGTGGACGTGAGATGGCGCATCCAGAGCAGGGTTTATCAATTCTTGAGAGGCTTGCAGATGATCTTAAAGATGTAGCCGTGATTGAAAATCAGCCAAAAATGGAAGGGCGAAATATGCATATGCTAATCGCTCCACTTCCACAATCCTTGAAGAAGAAATCCGAGCAAGAAGAAGAGACTGGAAAGGAAATCGATAATGCCTAAGATGAAAACGCATCGCGGCTCAGCAAAACGATTCCGCGTAACAGGCAGCGGCAAACTTATGCGTGCTAAAGCCTATAAAAGCCACATTAAGTCAAAGAAGAGCCCTAAGCGCATCCGCAACTTCCGTCATGAGACCGAGGTAGCAAAAGCTGACCAGAAAACAGTTGCCCGCAACCTGGGCCTTAGGTAATAAGGAGTATGTGATATGCCACGCGTAAAAAGATCAGTAAGTGCTCGCAAAAAGCGTCGCGCAATATTAAAGCAGGCCAAAGGCTACTATGGCGCAAGATCCCGTCATTACACTAAGGCCAAAGAGCAAGTTCAGCATTCTTTACAATACCAATATCGCGATCGTAGAAATCTCAAGCGTGATATGCGCAGACTCTGGATTACACGTATCAATGCAGCTTGCCGTTTAAACGGAATGTCATATTCAGTGTTTATGAACGGACTTAAGAAAGCTGGCGTTGAGCTTGATCGTAAGGTGTTAGCTGAAATGGCAGCAAATGATCCAAAAGCATTTACAGCTGTAGTTGAGGTTGCAAAAGCAGCTCTTGAGGCTTAAAACGCTTACGTGATTTAGTATTCGATTTAGTATTTGATTTGTATGTTTGGCCTAAATCCATGAGATTTGGGCCTTTTCTTTTTGGTGTGTTATCTGGTGTGTGCAGGTTTTTTGCCCCAGTAGAAATGCATAAAATGTCTGTGTCGTACCTTGTTGTCGATCGCAGGGTCTCCGCCAATCACATGTAGAGTGGCGAGCATAATGTCAACCGCTGCGTTAGGACGTCTAATAATTGAGGCGTTTAGAAGTAATGCATTTGTGATAGCAGGATGCTCGTTCACTTGGTGCAGAATATCTAAAAGCTCACGTGTGGTTGTCACATGAAATGCAGCACCTGCAGCTGTAAGCATCAAAACATTCGCTTTTTCTTGGCCGTATGCTTTTCCAAGTAAAACCATTGGAACCTCAGAATTGAGACACTCTGTAACTGTAAGTCCTCCTGGCTTGCAAACGATTAAATCTGATGCCGACATAAGCTGTGGCATGTCATTGACATATTCAAATACGCTTACATTATCAAGTCCATGGTCAGCTACGATTTGCCTTACGTGACTTGCGTAATCAACATCTGATCCCGCTATGATCACAAAGTGCATATCTGGGAGCGCATGGAGATAAGGAATTAGTTCATCTGTGGATTTTCTAAAGTGCACATATGGCCTTGGAAGCTTTGCACCTGCCAAAAATAATACAACGCGTTTATCCTCTGGAATACCATGTGAACGTCTTGCTTCGAGCTTGTCATAGTTGCCTGCAAAATCTGGCTTTGTCGGAATTCCTGTAACTTTAATGCGTTTATCTTGCACTCGTCTAGGTCTTAAGGTTTCAGCCATGTGTTCATCTGCTACACAGAATAAATCAGTGTTTAAGTGCGGCCATAAGCCTTCCACTTCGTAGTCAGTTGGAACACAAACTATTGGGAAGTTTTGGCGGGTGATCATACGTGCGCTTACTGCTACGTTTGCCGCTGTAATGTGAGTACAAATTATTGCGTCTGGCTTTACGTTTGAAATATATTCAACGAATTTCGGATACATAATGCGCGCCCATATGGTGCCACCTGCCCATAAAAAGCGTCCTGTAAATGTATAGCGCCACGTAAGGTCATAGAAAGGTCGTGTTGCTCCTGTGAACATAGAGGCTGTGTTATCGCCATCAAAGACAATTCTTCCGAAATCTAAAATATCTAAAACCTTGATATTCACCTTTCGTCCAGCAACATGTTCTGGAATAGATTCCGCACCTTCGCCTTCAATTTCTACGCCTTCGTTAAGCATTTTGTTGTAAAGCTCAAATGCTTGTCCGATTGAAAGAGCAGCAGATCTGTGTCCTGAGCCAACGGATGCATGCAAAATAAGCACTGTTAGTGCATCGGGATCTTCCGTTATAAGAGATAAATCAGATGCGCATTCCGTAGTAAGACGCTCTGCCTGAGTTATTTGTTTTTCAACCACAGGCTCATCTATTGGCAGAATTTGCGCTTGAGATTTATTGTCAGGTTCTGAATTCATGCGATAATCATATCCCATCTTAGTGATATGTCGGTGAAGGTAGCGCACTTGCATACAAGTTGTGGGTGCAAGGATACTTAGGATTGCGTGTGAGCCAGGTATTGAATGAACTTACAGAAGAAGAGCAGACATTGCGGATAGATTCGGCATGTCAGGGAAAAGGCGTTGCCGTTCTTATTCCTTGTTACAACGAAGCATTGACTATAGGAAAAGTGATTGATGACTTTAAAGCCAGTTTGCCTTTTGCCGATATCTACGTTTATGACAACAATTCATCTGATGAAACATCGCGTATCGCAAAAGAACACGGTGCGATTGTTCGTTTCGAGCCTAGGCAAGGTAAAGGCTATGTTGTACGGCAGATGTTTCGCGATATAGATGCTGATTATTATGTATTAGTTGATGGTGATGATACATATCCAGCTGAGTCTGCAGGAGATCTAATTCGTCCACTTGCAGAGGGTGTAGCAGATATGACGGTAGGGGATCGTTTGTCGAACGGTACCTATGGTGAGGAAAATGATCGAGCATTCCATGGATTTGGAAACAATCTTGTTAGGTGGTTAATCAAGATAATCTATGGGTATTCATTTGAAGATGTAATGACCGGATATCGTGCTTTTAATCGTGTATTTGTGAAAACCATGCCTGTAATATCTGGTGGATTCCAAATAGAAACTGAGTTATCCATACACGCTGTTGATAAGCATTGGCGAATTGCGGATGTTCCCATTGTTTACAGAGATAGACCTGAGGGAAGCGAATCTAAGCTTTCTACATTTAACGATGGCGCTAAAGTTTTGATGGCGATAGCTTCTTTGTTTAAGGATTATCGACCTCTTGCACTTTTTGGCTGGATAGGACTTATATTTGTGATTCTCGGATTAGTCGCAGGGGTTCCTGTGATTATTGAGTTTTCAGCAACGCATTTGGTGGAGCGGTTCCCAACAGCGCTTCTTGCTGTTGCGCTTGAGATGTGCGGAATGTTCTCGTTTACGATCGGGCTTATTTTGGATACGGTTGCTAAAAGTCACAGGAAATCTTGGGAGATATCTGTTTACCAAGCTTATTTTGAACAGAATCTGGACAGGCGACAAGATCGGCATTGATCCTCAAACCTTCCCAAATTCAAACATATCTAAGCACCAAAGCTTGTCTTGTCACCTTTATCTGATGATAAATTTGCTTTGTGAAGTTTTGCAGTCCTGTTTTTATTTGGGAATAATGGCATAATGCCAATAGTTAGATTGTGTCAGTGTAAGCGCATATTTACACCCATGATTACGCTTGTGATTGTCTCTATGATTACACCCATGATTAATGGAATTATCATAAGACGCCTTCGATAACTTAGGTGCTTATATGGTTTTGTTTGTGGTGTACGTAACGCAAAATATTTTTGTCGAACAATTCCGATATAACTCATAAAGCGTACCCTTGGCACAAAATTTAAGATAGTGCCTTGCGCGCTTAAGCATGCTTTGGCATAATGTGTAGGCTTTATTGCAAAGTCCCCATAGTCTAGAGGTCAGGACGCGGCCCTTTCAAGGCTGAGACACGGGTTCAATTCCCGTTGGGGGCACCAGATATAATCGAACCTCAGGATATCCTGAGGTTCGTCTTTTATATGCCGGCTTTATCAGGTGGTCAATATGGTGTAGCCACTAATTGCAGTCACTAATATCTGGTACAGCTACTTAAGTGGAGTAAAGTAATAAATAAGTGGTAAATAATTAATAAATATGGTGCCCTCGACTGGATTCGAACCAGCGGCACCTTGCTCCGGAGGCAAGTGCTCTATCCCCTGAGCTACGAGGGCACGAGATGAGATAATTCGCGCACACGATTATACGGCAAATAGCAGACTAATTAGCAAGGAGAGCTCATGTCTGAAACTATCAAATGTGAACGCATGGGGTATGGGTCATTTGCTATAGGACATCTAGAAAGTGGAAAAACCGCATTTGTTGAAGGTGCTGTTACAGAAGATGTTGTTCTTTGCGAAATTGTGGAAGAAAAGCCTAGCTATGTGCGCGCGCAGGTAGTTTCAATTTTAGAGTCTTCGCCTTATAGGATTGACCCAAAAGCTCAGTGGCTAAATACAAGTCTTGCACCTTGGCAGTGTTTGGCATATGAACAGCAGCTAGAAGAGAAAAAATCTGCACTACAAAGCGCTTTAAAGCGGGTTGCACACATAAATGTGGATGTGGATAAAATTATTGGCTGCAAAAGGCAATGGGGGTACAGAAATAAACTTGAGATGGCCTCCGTTATTGGTACGACCAGAAAGCTTGAGCTAGGCTTTCATGAAACAGAGTCAAGCAAACTGGTATTTCCTGAAACCTGCCCATTAGCCGTAAAAAATATTGAGCGCGCGCCTAAAGCATTAACAGGCTGCCTTCGGTATCTTTGTGGGCAAGGATCGGATCTTGGAATATATAGGGTAGGCGTTCGCGCAAGTGCTCAAACATCAAGCACTGAGGTTGCACTTTGGACACCGCCTAGTGCGTTTCCGCGTGGTTTTGCTGCAAAATCAATCATGGATGCAATAGGTGCTACGTCTGTTGTTCGCGTGATCGCTGAGGAGGGGAGTAGAAGAGTTAAGCGCACAGAAATCTTGGATGGAGATGGATATTGGAATGAACGCATACCAAACGGATTTGAATTCCATATATCCGCACCTTCGTTTTTCCAGGTAAACACATCTCAGGCGGCACACCTTGTAGATGTAGCGCTTAGTTTTCTTGATGTATCACCAGAAGAGACGGTGGTTGATCTTTATTGCGGTGCAGGAACATTCACGCTTGCGCTTGCAGAGACCGGAGCGTGCGTTATAGGGATCGAGGAAGCGGGTAGCTCAACTCGCGATCTTAGGGTGAATCTTGATATCAATGGTATAGATGCCGATGTGATTTGTGATGATGTAGCGAGAGCTCTTCCAAGCATCGGACAAGTTGACGCACTTCTTTGTGATCCACCAAAATCAGGTCTTTCCAAAGAGGCGCTTAATGCGATGATTGCGGCAAATCCGCATCGTATCGTATACGTAAGCTGTGATCCGCAGACATTTGCACGTGATGCAGCAAGGTTTGCCTCATCTGGTTATCAATTGTCTAATATATGTGCCGTGGACATGTTTCCGCAGACCTATCACATAGAGACTGTCGGCCTTTTCCGACGCTAAGTGGTCTATCTGATAGAATTCTTAATACATATGCAAACGGTTAAAAGCCGACTTGAAATTGAAAGGATGCCAAATGGCAACTTACACACCTGAGTACAAACCTAATGGAAACGAAGTAGCTGTTATTAAAACTTCGAAGGGAACGATCAAAGTTGCACTTCATGGAAACGATGCACCAATTCATGTTGGGAATTTTGTAGAACTTGCTGATAAAGGTTTTTATGACAATATCAAATTCCATCGCCTTGAGCCTGGATTTGTTGTACAAGGCGGAGATCCAAACACTCGTGATTACACACCTGAAGAGGTAATCGAAGGTGTTCGCATGCGTGCACATGGCTTTGGCACGGGAAATCCAGGGTATTGCATTAAAGAGGAATTCACTACAAACCCGAACAATCGTCATGAGGATGGAACGCTTGCAATGGCTCGCAGCCAAAATCCTGATTCTGCAGGCAGCCAGTTCTACTTCTGCTTAGGGCCTCAACCATTCCTCGATCCAAACTATACGGTTTTTGGTGATACGATTGAGGGGCTTGATGTAGTACACAACCTTGCAATCGGGGACGTTATTGAGTCCATCACGATTGAAAACGAGTAATAGGGCTTAGCAGTCCGGATTTCGAGCTTAGGTCAACAACGTGAATCAGAACCTCTTCGATCAAGCGACAATTCGCTACGACAACAAGGACTACCGTGGTGCCTTGCGTGATTACACGGCATGTCTGCAAGATACCTCAGCTCCTTTTGCACTTGGGGAGATCGGGCTGATCTATCACAGGATTGGCAATTGCCTCGTGAAATTAAAAAACTCGGCCGAGGCAATTCAGGCATATGCACAAGCTGCTGCAGATCAATCATATGCTGCACAGGGTGCTTTGCAAAACAATATTGGCATGGCCTATGCATCGCTTCACGATTATGAAAATGCGCTCGTACATTTCAAGGCAGCTGTAGAGGATCCAGCATATGAGACTCCGTATAAGGCATATATGGGTCTTGGTAATGCGGAGCTTAAACTTGGAAATAGTGCAGAGGCGGGTGTTGCTTTTCGTGAGGCTGCACTGGACGAAGAAAACCCTGATCCTGCAAAGGCACTTCTTAATTTAGGCATTTGTTTTATGGCTCTAGGGCGCCCAACCGATGCAGTTGCAGCTTATGAATCAGCAATGCAGTTTGATATGGCGCAAAACACTCGCGACAGGCTTAATGCATCAATGGGACAGGCCTATGCAGCAAATGGGCAAATGCGCGATGCCGTGGATGCTTTTGAGCGCGCCATTATGAACGGAACATATCTGTTGTCAGATTCTGCAAGCGTTGATTATCAGCGTGCGCTTGCAGCTGTTGCGCTTGAGGCTCAAGAAGGAACTGGCGCAGATATGTCAGGTTTTGATGTGTCTGCTGATGGGACTCCCTTTGATAATTCTGACGATCCGTTTTTCTATGATGATGGATACGACGAAGAGGGGATCGCTGAATATCCTGGATTTGTTGGTGCATATGGTGGCGATGACGATAAGTTTTTTAACACTACTGATCAAGAGCTGGAGCAATGGTCAAAAAGCCTTGCGAAAAAGGATCGTAAACGCAGAAACGTTGGCCTTCGAATTGTTGTTGTGTTCATAGTTTTGCTAATCATTGCGCTTGGAGTTGCCATCTTTGGATATACACAAGGATATGGTTGGCCGACACAAGAAGCAGTATGTCGTGAGATATTCGCTGATCCAAAGAACTCACAAGGTGAGTTTTTGGATACGATGTCGCAAGATAGCGTGAAGTCAATGCTTGCACCAGTTGTACAAGATAGCGATATCACCATTGATGGTATGAACAAGTCGATGACCGATTCAGTTGTATATGTCACCGCGAAAACACCTGAAGGCGGAGACATCATGTATAAGGTTAGCTTGGCTAGGGATTTCATAGGATGGAAAGCATCTGGAATTGAACTTTATTTCCCGAGTCAAAACTAAATTCTTGTTATGTATTGATATATAGAGCAAGTTAGATACGTTAGGTAATTTAAAGTTATTTAGGCAAATTAAGGTTGGATGAAAGGATCTTCCATGGCAGTTGAGATGACATATTCCATGATCAAGCCAGACGGTGTTCGCAATCATCACGTTGGTGAGATCATCAATCGTTTTGAGCGTGCAGGCTTATCTATTGAGCGCATGGAGTACGGCATGGTAACAATGGAGCAAGCTCGTGCGAACTATGCAGAACATGAAGGCAAACCTTTCTATGACGGGTTAATTGAGTACATCACATCGGGCCCTGTTGTTAAGATGGTTATAAAAGGCGAAGGTGCTGTAGCTAAATGCCGTTCTTTAATGGGTGCAACAAATCCAGCTGAGGCTGCTCCTGGAACCATCCGTGGTGACTTTGGATTAGTTATGGATGAAAATGTCATCCATGGCTCTGATTCTGTTGCATCAGCAGAGCGTGAAATATCAATATTTTTTGGCTAGGAAAACTAAGGCGCGCTAGGACATGCTCTACAGAGTTATAGACGCAAGTGAGCTTAAGTCTCTTGTCTGCGCCTTCATGCGCGACTACGAAGTAATTGCGCCTGTCAAAAGTGGCAAAAGTTATAAGTTTGCGCACATCGAATCATTCGATGAGATTGCGCTTGACTACGATACAACGCTCACATCTTTGAAGGCATATTACCTCCCGCCTAAAGAGACGCTTTTTGAGTTTGATATTGAGAGCGCCGATGTTACTGACTTTGATTTAGAGATTAAGCCGAAGGTACTTTTTGGCGCTCACGCATGCGATATTAATTCGCTGAATAATTTGGATGCTGTTTTTGAGGATGCGCGTTATCCAGATCCGTATTATGAAGCTCATAGAAAATCCACGATGATAGTAGGTATTAGTTGTACTCCAACAGAGACTTGCTTCTGCCATTTACTTGGCGCATCTGAGGCCAAAGGTGGGTATGATCTATTTTTACAAGACCTTGGAGATAGATATCTTGTATCTATTGGTAGCGTTGAAGCAGCTAATATTTTGGAAGCCGCCTGTAATCCCAGGGAAGCCACAGATGAAGATAGGCGTGATTTTAGAAAGATAACCCGCGAAAGACAGGAAGCGTTTTCTAAAGATATTCCTGATATTCAAGAAATCCCAATGCTTATGGATGCATTTCATAAGGATCCGTTTTGGGATGAGCTAGGGGATAGATGTCTTTCATGCACGGCCTGCTCATCGGTGTGCCCTACTTGCTATTGCTTTGACATAGTCGACACACTTGATCCATCTGGTAAAGCTGGCAAGCGTGAGCGAGTGTGGGATGCGTGTACTTCTCCTCAATTTGCCTTGGTTGCTGGTGGACATAACTTCCGGCCTACTGCATCAAATAGAGTGCGTCATCGCATGTATCACAAACTAAACGGATTTAATGCACAACACGGAAGCTACCTCTGTGTGGGTTGTGGTAGGTGTGTTCGCGCATGCAAGGCAAACATTTCGCCTATTGAAGTGCTTAAGTTCTTTGAGCGAAAGGGGGCAGAAGATGCCTGATGGTGCATCTGTAAAAGTCTCTCCTTTGCAAGGAGAACATGCCTTGCTTTCAGGTGGTGATCTTATGCGCGCAAATCCATATAGACCTTGGCCTGCTCGCATAACTTCGATCACTCCTTTGACTGCTACTGAAAAGTTGTTTGAGTTTCGCTTGATAGATGAGCGCATTCGAAGTGCTTTCCATCATGAACCAGGACAATTTGTTGAGGTGTCTATTTTTGGAACAGGTGAGGCACCTATTTCGATTTCAAGTTCGCCTTCAAAAAGCGGATTCATTGAACTTTGTGTACGTCGTGCAGGGGAATTTACTGAGAAACTTCACTCGATGCAGTGCGGAGATATCGTTGGTATCAGAGGACCTTATGGAAGGCCTTTTCCGTTTGAGGAAATGAAAGGCCATGACATATTGCTTGTAGCGGGTGGTCTTGGGATTGCCCCTTTGCGGTCTTTGATCAATAACATTCACGATGAGCGCTCAGAGTTTGGAAATGTAACCATAATTTATGGATCAAAAAATCCAAACGAGGTCATGTTCAGAGATCAGTTTGAAATGTGGCGTCATCGCAAAGACTTTAATTTAGTTTTAACTGTGGATGAGGCTGATGATACCTGGGATGGCGAAGTTGGACTTGTAACAGCGCCGTTTGCCCATCTTGAGATAGACGCTGAAAACACCTATGGTGCGGTATGCGGGCCTCCTGTAATGTATAGGTTTGTTGTTGAAGAGATGCGGAAAAAAGGCATCAGTTATGATCATATTTACATGAGCTTTGAACGCCATATGAAGTGCGGTATGGGCAAATGTGGTCATTGCCAAATTGGACACCAGTACTGCTGTATTGACGGTCCTGTATTTAATTACTGGGAAGCTAAGAATATCCAAGGCTCAATGTAGGGAAATGCAAGAGACGATATAGAGATTTAGAAATTCATGTAGGTGGTTTTAAATTCGGAAGGGTTTTTGAAGGCTTGACTGAGGGTAATAACATACCAAGAGTTGTATTTATCGGACTTGCCAGTTGTTTCGGCTGTCAGATCAATATCACCAATGCAGAAGCTTACTTGCTTGATGTTTTAGGGCAAATTGACATGCGGTATTGGCAACTCACATCAAGTGAAGGAATGCCTGAAGATTTCGATATAGCTGTAATTGAGGGTGCAGTTACTACAGCTGATGCTATAGAGCATATAAAGCGTGTTCGTGAAGTTGCAAAAAGCGTCATAACCATTGGGGCTTGTGCGAAAACCGGCGGAATTCCAGGGATTGCATCTTTTGATTATGACGAGCGCTCGCATGAGGTTTATGGTGATGCAGTTCCGCAAATTGTAAGTGATATCGCCATAAAGCCGTGTGCGGTTAAAGATATTATCAAGGTAGATTATGAGGTTGCATGTTGTCCTGTAGATCCTTTTGATTTTGTAAGGGTTTTACAGGATGCACTCTATGGATCCAATGCATACCCACGAACTTCTACGCTTTGTGGTGAGTGTAAAAACAATGGTCGTGGATGTTTCTATGGACGAGGCGTGCTTTGCTTGGGAATGATAACTAGGTCAGGCTGTGGGGCACGTTGTCCTAACTTGGGAAGACCTTGCAATGGATGTGCAGGCATGTCAGATGATGCAAATCTTAGCTCAGCTAGAGCCATAGCTTGCGCATCCGGTATCAATCCAGATGAATTTGAATCGGCGCTTACGATTTTCAATCAAGTAGCGCTTAATAATCAAAAAGCGCTTATTGCGGATGGGAGCGAAGATGCCTAAGGCAAAGATTCAAGCGGAGCATCTCGCTCGCATCGAAGGGCATGGAGACATCAATATATCGATTGAAGACTCGAAGGTTATTGAGTGTAAATTTTCCGTAACAGAACCTGCGCGTCTTTTTGAATCTATGGTTCGCGGCCGTCCATTTGCTGAAAGTCCATATATTGCATCGCGTGTGTGTGGGATTTGTTCTTCAAGTCATGCAGTGACAGATATTCTTGCAATTGAACGAATCTTTGGTGTTGAGGTAACCGATAGAACGCGTGCTTTGCGCGAGCTTTTGATTTATGGATCGTATCTACAAAACCACGCAACACATCTTTTCGTTTTTGCGGCTCCTGACTTTCTTGGGCATAAAAGTGTATTTCCACTTGCTGAAGAAAATAGAGAACTTTTTGACTCAGCACTTTCTCTAAAAGCGATGGGAAATGAGCTTTGCACCAAAATAGGGGGGCGTTCAATCCATCCGATTACTGCAGTTGTTGGTGGATTTACACACGAAATATCGGCGGATGAATATTTACGTCTCGCTGAAAAGATGGAGTCCTTAATAGATTTTGCTTTGTCTTCGGTTGACCTGTTCAAAAGCTTTGATGTTACAAATTTTGAAACCGAAGGCGATATGCTGGCAATGGTTGAAAGTGATGCTTATCCAGTTATTGGGTCTGACATGGCATCATTTGTTCGTGCGGACTATTCTTTTGATGCGCAGGATTTCAATAAGGAAATCACTGAATATACAGTTGATCGATCAGGTGCATATTTAGCAAAAGCTACGCGTACTGATAATACGTATATGACATGTGCGCTTGCAAGAATTAATGCCTCTTGGCATAACCTTACAGAACCAGCTAGGTTCGCGGCAGCAAAAGCAGGACTTAGGCCTCCTGAGATAAACCCATTTGCAAACAACTTAGCCCAGGCTGTAGAAATTGTAGACGCCCTTGTTAGATGCTCTGCGATTTGTAGATCTTTAGCAACCAACGAATATGAGGGAACGTCTTTGCCAGTTGAATTTACACCGAGAGCCGGACGCGCTGTTGGATTTACTGAAGCTCCCCGCGGATCACTTTTTCATGAACTAGAAATTGATGATGATGGCCGAATTATGCAGGCATCCATCATTCCACCAACCTCTCAAAACATTGCAAATATGGAAAGTGATATGTCTAGGCTTGCTCAGCATTTGCTTGATCAAGGAGCAGATGAGGTTGCCATTCAACAAGACATCGAAAAGCTCGTTCGAGCATACGATCCATGTCTTAGCTGTAGTGTGCATTAACACTTTCGTATCTACAATGATGGCATCACATGTGCTCTCTCGTTGATGGCTGAAAGCTACCACTTCTCGAAAAAGTCATAATTTTGCTACTAGTTTTTTGATCTCCCGATATCTTGCGGCTCCGCACAGGCATGCCCAATATATTGTGTTGGGCAACTTTTCACGATTCTCAAATTTCGAACAAGCGTTTCATTTTATGCCTTCATACAGGTGAAATTCTGTGCATCTTGGTGTTGTGTGTGGATTCAAAAGTGGCGAAAAGTGTTGCAAAGTGGGGCAAAGTGGCATAAGATTCCTAATCACGGTAGGGCTTTGTGGGTTTTGAAACGCAGCATAAACAAACACTTAAAAACCCAACAAACGCAGAATGAGGAAGCGCCGCATGACAAAAGACGTTGCAGTCATCGACATTGAATCGGAAGATGATCCTTTCGATATTGTTGGTGAGCACAGATTTAAAGTCGACGCCAAGGGTCGGGTGGCGCTCCCCGCAGAATTCCGCAAAGTCCTCTCCGGCAAACTCGTGGTGACCGTGGATCCTTCCGGCAAATGCCTAAGTGTCTACGAGAAATCCGCGTTCAACGATTGGGTGAATAAGCTGTTTCACGACAGGTATGGTGGATTTAATGCATCCGATCCAAAGCAGATCGGACTTTACAAGAAAATTCGTACCCAATCGAGGATCGTTGAGATTGATTCGTCTGGGCGCATAGGCCTTAAGCAGGATATGAGGGACAAAGCTGGCATCAAAAAGGATGTTGTTTTGTCTCCGGGTATTGGTTGCTTCGATATTTGGGACGAAGATGCCTTTGACAGCTACATGGACTCTATCGACCTGAATGACTTTTATAGTGAGTCGCCAGCAAACGTAGAGATACCAGATGGGCAAGACGCGTCGTCAAGACCCGGAATGCCTTTGAGCTTCGTATAAGGCTATCGTCTCGGCACTGTGACAAGCGAATATCGGCATATTCCTGTTCTGTTAAATGAGTGCATAGATGCGCTTTGCCTAAAGCCGAAAATGGTTTTTGTAGATGCGACTTTAGGTTTTGCAGGACATTCCTTTGAAGTTGCTTCAAGGTTGGATACAACTTCAGCTCTTATAGGTATAGATCAGGACTCATATGCAAGAAGTGAAGCATATAAGCGCTTGATGACTATATCGGAAGAGAAACGACCTGAAATTAAGATAATAGATGGCAACTTCAGGAACTTGGACGGAGAACTTTTGGAAGCAGACGTTCCTGGAATCGATGCAATTCTTTTCGATCTAGGTGTTTCGTCTTATCAGATTGATACTCCCAATCGCGGATTCTCCTTTAAGGAGAACTCGCCTCTCGATATGCGTATGGATCCGGGGAAACAAAACATAACCGCAGAAGAGATCATCAACACCTTTAACGCAGCAGATCTCACTCGGATCATACGTACTAACTCGGACGAGAAGTGGGCAAGCCGTATTGCGGAATTTATCGTATCTGCAAGAGAAGTTACACCGATTAAGACCAGTGGTGAATTGGTTGAAATCATCAAAGCGGCTATTCCGGCATCAGCAAGACGTGCTGGTGGGCATCCGGCCAAGAGGACATTCCAAGCATTGAGAATGGAAGTTAATGGCGAGGTCAGCGCATTGCGCGAAGGCCTAGATGCGGCTGTCAGGTGGTTAAATCCCGGTGGCCGCATCTGTGTCATTGGATACCATTCAATTGAGGATCGAGTGGTGAAAGAAACCTTTAAGTCACTCGCTAACCGCTGCACTTGCCCTTCAGATTTTCCGGTATGTGTATGTGGTAAAACACCGGTTCTCTCTGTGCTTACGAAAAAGCCGATAACGCCAACAGAAGAAGAGATAGAAAGAAATCCGCGTGCAAGGAGCGCAAAACTTAGAGTAGCCGAGAAGTTATAAGGCAAAGCTGTAAAGCAAAAGCAGCGCGGCTATAAGTATTGTGACAAGGATTTGGTAGGGAGAAACGCGTGAGTGCATATCCTGCATATAATATGGGCTCGACAGCCTTGTCTAGAGCGGCCTCTCCTGCACGTAAACGCAGACAGTCTCTGCCTGCTTCCCCTGAGAAATCTAGAATTGGCCAACTTGGTATAGAGGTACTTCCTGGAAATGGCCAAGGCAAGCAAAGACAGGCATCTAATGGGGTTGTTCTTCTTGCAAAGATTGCATTAGCTGTACTTGTTGTGTTTGCTCTTGTCGGTATTGCTCGCATAACTTTATCTTCCACTACCGTTGCTGTAGCCCTTGAGGCGAAAGACTTAAATTCGAAAATCGATGTTGCTCGAGATGAGGGAAGTCTTCTTGAAGTTACAAGAAGTTCTCTTGCAAATCCTTCGCGTGTAAAGCAGGAAGCAACTGCAATTGGTATGGCAGTTCCTGAGAGCAGCAAGTTTATGGATATGTCGGGAGATATTGTTGTTTTAGATGAAACTGGGAATCTTTCCCTAACAGGCACAGCCCTTGCCTTAGATGCTTCATAAGGATAGCTTTTATGGCAAAGAAAAAGACCCCATCGAAGCTTTGGAAAGAAGGTTCACTGTTTGACAGAGCGATCGATGTAGTTTTTGGCGAACAACAATCAAATTCACATTCTGGTTCATATCATTCGACAGAGAGCTACGGTGCTGCGACAAAGAAAATAGCAGGTTCTGCAGATGCTCCACGTGCACTTAATCGCATCATGATTGCGTTTTTGGTGTTCGCGGTTATCTTTTTTGGCAGGCTGGTGTTTTTGCAAGTCATCGTATCTGACCACTACACCGCAATGGCAAGAGAGACCAGAATGGTGAGTTTCGAAACTACTCCCAAGCGTGGAACTATATATGACAGAAACGGCGTAATTCTAGCTACTAGTGTTGATTGTCTTACTGTTTATTGCAATCCTGTAGAAGTTACAGATGCTCCATCTGAGGCTAGAGCTATTGCTCGTGTTTTGGGTGGTAAAGCTGCTGACTACCTACCAGCACTTGAAAAAGAATCTACCACTTTTGCATATGTCAAGCGTCAGGCTGATATGGAAGCTGCAGAAACTTTGAGATCCATGGGTCTTGATGGTGTCTATTTCATCAATGATTCTCGTCGTGAATATCCTAATGGTGGAGTTGGTGGCCAGGTAATTGGTGTTTGCGATGTTGATGGCAACGGCATTACTGGACTTGAGCTTCAATATGAAGACATTTTGGCTGGAACTCCTGGTAAATATTCAGCTGAGCGCGGTGAAAAAGGAGCCCCGATTCCCGGTGGAGTTCATGAGGATGTGCCAGCACAAGATGGCGAAGACATCATGATCACGCTTGATATTAAGCTTCAAGCAAAAATGGAAGAAGCGCTAGAAGAAGGCATTATCACATATGAATCCAAAAAGGGAAACGCCTGTGTGATCGATGGCGATAACGGTGAGATTCTAGCGATTTGCTCATATCCATACCTTGATCCAACCGATAGAGAAAATTCTGTAATTGGGTCAGAGAACTTAACAGCTATAACGCAACCATTTGAACCAGGATCTATTTTTAAGACAGTATCAGCGCTTACCGTCCTTGAGCAACATGCAATGGAGCCTGATACTGAGATATTTGTGCCTGCGGTTTTAGAGGCAAACGATTACGAGATCACAGACTCCCATTTTCGTTTTGATGAAGACATGACCTTGAGTACGATACTTAACCAATCGTCAAATGTTGGAATTTCACTTTCAACAGAAAAAGCCGGTTTTGAGCATCTTTATGACAATATTGTAGATTTTGGATTAGTTGAAACAACCGGAGTTGATTATCCAGGTGAGTCAGCAGGCAAGCTTCCTGATTTTGAAGACTGGGGAAAGATCATTGCCTACAACATCAGCTTTGGACAAGGTCTTACAACGACTCCTTTGCATATGGCTTCTTTCTACGGAATGATTGCGGCAGATGGATTAAAAACCCAGCCCCATTTTCTTATGTCTAAGCCGCAAACAAATGAAACAGTTACCTACGAAACTGAACAGCTTATCACCGATCAAGAATCTATCGATAAGCTTAAAGATATGCTTTGCGGTGTTGTGCAACAAGGTACTGGTACTGATGCTGCCATTGATGGCTACGATATTGCTGGGAAAACCTCTACTGCAGAGATTGCTGAAAATGGCACATATGCTGATGACCGCTATAACCTATGTTTCGCGGGTTTCATTAATAACTCAAGCTCAAATATTGCATGCTTTGTGTCAGTCAACGATGTTCAGTATGAAGGCAGAGTAGCGTCGGTGTTTCACGATATAATGGCCGAGGCCATAGATTTGTATAACATCGTCCCTACACAATAGGCCATAAAGGTAAAACATGCGCCTAAATGCCAAACAGATAGCACAATGTACAGGTGGAGAGTTTTTTGTAGACCCTATTGATCCATCTGCCATTATTAAATATGTCGAATGGGATTCTCGTGAGGTAGGTCCTGAAAGCCTTTTTGTTGCGCTTCCTGGCAACAAAGTCGATGGCCACGAGTTTATAAACGACGCGCTTTCAGCTGGAGCTATGGCTGTGCTTGTAAGTGATCCTGTGCCTGAGAAAACATGTGGTCTTGCACGTGAAATGGGATCTGCCATTATTCAAGTTCCAAACACGGCGCATGCAGTTATGGATATTGCGCGTGAGTGGCGCTCATATCTTAAGGGATGTGTTGTTGCCATAACTGGATCAGTTGGGAAAACCACTACTAAAAACTTAACGCGCGATGTTTCCAAAAGCGCATTTTCTACAATTGCAACTAAAGGCAATCAAAATAATGAACTAGGA
The DNA here is from genome assembly GCA_964631345.1 of uncultured Eggerthellaceae bacterium. Taxonomy (GTDB): domain Bacteria; phylum Actinomycetota; class Coriobacteriia; order Coriobacteriales; family Eggerthellaceae; genus MGBC163016. Next base: position 50,109 of record CAZVWE010000007.1, read on the forward strand.
TGCCCGAAGACAATTCTTGCAGCTGAGGCGGATACTGAAATTGTAGTTGTTGAAATGGGAATGGATGGTTCAGGTCAGATTGCAGATCTGTGCAAAATGGCACGACCTCATGTAGGTATTGTCACAAATGTGGGCGATTCGCACTTAGAGGCATTGGGAACAAGAGAAAACATTGCGCGAGCTAAGGCAGAGCTTCTGCAAGGACTCCCGGATGGATTCGGTGTTGCAATTCTTAACGCAGAAGGCGATTTCACTGACTACATGATTGAATATGCTGATTTGGATTCAAGGCGCATAGAAAAGATTTCATTTGGCGGTGAAGCTCTTTGGGCAGAGAAATCCGTATGGGCGGACAATGTTACGCTTGATGGCGAAGGACGTCCTTCTTTTGAAATATACGCAAAAGGCTTTGATTCAGAGCCAGCAGAACCTACGCTTTTTAAGCCAGAACCGGGAATTGAGCACGCAACTTGCAGACTAACACTTAGAGGCGCACATAATGTACTTAATGCATGTGCGGCTTCGGCTTTTGGGCTTTTGCAGGGGATAGCGCTTGAAAAGATAGTGGACGCATTAAGTGCTTCGGTTCCAGAGGCTGGGCGCCAAGAGATTTTGGCATCGCGCGATGGCTTTACTGTAATAAACGATGCGTATAACGCAAGTCCAGATTCCATGAGAGCATCTCTTGCAACGCTTGCTTCAATGGATGTCTCTGGACGGCGTATTGCTGTTTTAGGAGACATGGGAGAACTTGGGGATGGAGAAGTTGCTTGCCATGAAGGTGTTGGACGCGCAGCTGCTGAAAGTAATCTTGACAGGCTTATTTGCATAGGAGAACTTGCGCGGCATATTGCAGATGCAGCGGTGGATGCAGGTATGGATTCCGTGCAAGTGATTCATGTCGCATCTATTGGAGAGGCCTTAGAAGCTTTAGAAGGTACGCTTGATTCAGGCGATGTTGTACTTGTTAAGGCATCTCGTTTTATGGAATTGAATCGACTTGCAGAAGGGCTTGCGAGTTAATATGTTTGCCTATTTTTCACAGTATCCAACCTTTTTGATCTTTGTTGCAGTGGTTATTGCAATGGTGGTCACCATGGCTCTTACCCCTGTATTCATAAAGATATTAAAACGTGCACAAATTGGACAGCAGGTACGCGAAGAGGGACCTGAGACTCACCTTGTTAAATCGGGAACGCCTACTATGGGCGGCGTTGTCATGCTCATAGCTGTCATAGTTGTGGCTTTTTTAGTTGGGGTTCCTGATCCTGAGACATATCTGTTATTAGGTGCGGTTGTTCTGACAGGTGTGCTTGGTCTTGTTGATGATATATCGAAGGTTGCACATGAGCGGTCTTTAGGACTAACGCCTAAGGCGAAACTCATTGGTCAGTTCTTGATTTCTCTTGTTTTCATTTTGTGTGCCATCAATGTTTTAGGAATTCCGCCAACTGTTGATATCCCATTTATCGTGACCCTTGATCTTGGAGTCTTGAACACAGCAATCGAACTTCCTGATGGGTCGATCTTTAACATTCCTTGGATATATGTCATCTTTTGCTTGATATTACTTATGGGTCTTTGTAATGCGGTTAATCTAACCGATGGTCTTGATGGGCTGGCCGGAGGAACCGTCATGATTGTTATGGTGGTTATGGCTGCTATTGCATTTCGTGGAAACTTACTTGAGCCTGCAATTTTTTCAGCGGCAATTGCTGGTGCATGTATAGGATTTCTGTGGTTTAACTCATATCCTGCGGATATTTTTATGGGAGATACCGGCTCTCTTGCTTTAGGCATGGCTCTTGGATGTTTAGCCGTGCTTACAAAAACAGAGTTTATTGTATTGATTATAGGCGCGCTTTTTGTTGCTGAGGCACTATCTGTGATGATTCAAGTGGCCTACTTTAGACACACTGGGAAACGCGTGTTTTTGATGGCTCCATTGCATCATCATTTTGAAAAACTAGGATGGAGCGAAACCAAGGTAGTCATTAGATTCTGGATTATTTCAGGCGTTCTGTCTGCTTGTGGTTTTGCGCTGTATTTTGCAAATTCGCTTACGGGGTAATATATGCCGGAAAAATTATTGGACACAAACGTAGATTCTAATATTGCGGGAAGAAAACTAGCCAAGATACATCTTGGCGATGTTTGTATTTTGGGTCTTGGAGTAACTGGTAGAGCTGTTATTAACTACTTGTTGGACGCTCCTAATGGCCGTGTTTCATCAATTTCTGTTTATGTTGGCGGCGCCTTAGAGCCAGAAATTATCGATGAACTTAACGATAAAGGTGTTGCGGTTTTCGACAACTCAGATGCATTGACTAAAAACTATGATCTATGTATTGCATCCCCTGGTATTTCTAAATATGCATCGCTTTATGTAAGTGCTCTTGATATGTGTGATGAAGTGATTGGAGAAGTTGAGCTTGCTTGGCGTGAGAGCTCTAAGGACTCCATTTGGATTGCTGTAACTGGCACAAATGGGAAGACCACTACAACGGCGCTTACCGCTCATATATTAAACACTTGTGGGTTTTCTGCTGCCGCTGTTGGAAATATTGGAGATAGTTGCATATCGCTTGTTGGAGCCGACTTAAAAAGCGATGAAGCTAAGGCTGAAGCTAATTGTCTTCCGCAAAATCAAAAAGGGCGGGTTTATGTAGCTGAGGTGTCGTCATATCAGTTGGCGTCAACATCTGCATTTGCCCCTAATGTATCTGTTTTGCTTGGTATTACAGAAGACCATCTAATATGGCATAAAACATACGAGGACTACATTGCATCCAAATTTAAAGTGTTAGACAACATGGCTTGTGTTGAAAACGCAGTTGCTATTTTGGATGCCACCAACGATATTGTGCGTAAAAAAGTAAGAGAGCTAAAAGCGGTTCCTAAAGATGAGCGTGGCTTTTCATATATTCCAGTTGGTACGAAAGCTGGAGTTACTGGGGATATGAGAGAGGCCTGCGGTGCAGACAATGCAGCATTTCTTGATAATGACGGAATGCTTCATGTTGCCTTTGATGGTGGAGAATACATATTGGGCGCTGCAGCTGACCTTCAGATCAAAGGTACACATAATGTGCTTAATTCGCTTGCTTCTGCAAGTGCTGCGTTAGCCCTTGGAGTAGATGCACGTGATGTAATTAAATCGCTACCTACGTTTAAACCGCTTGAGCATAGGATTGAGCCGTGTGGTGTGGTGTCTGGAGTTGCGTATGTGAATGACTCGAAGGCAACCAATACAGATGCTGCCATCATGGCTGTGGGATCATTTCCTGAACATACAGTGGTTGCTATGTTGGGCGGCCGTGACAAGTTGACCGATCTTGATGGGCTAGTTGAGGTATGCCGTACATATGCAAAAGGCGTTGTTTGTTTTGGAGAATCCAAGGAGCGCTTTGCCAGTGCGTTTTTACCACTTAAAGATGATGGCATAGATGTGTGTATTGTCGATAGCTTTGATGATGCATTCAATGCTGCAAGTTCTATAGCTACATCAGGAGATACCGTTTTGCTGTCACCTGCATGTGCGTCATTTGACGAGTTTTCATGTTTTGAAGAACGTGGGGAACACTTTAAAAAGCTTGTACAAAAGCTTGCAAATGCGCGTGCCGACGAACTTAAAAGTTAGGTCATTTTATGGCTCGTGCTAAATCAAGACAAAATATGCAAGAGATTCAGGTCATGAAGATCTTGATCATGATCTCTGTTTTTGCACTTGTGGTTATCGGGCTCGTGATGGTCTATTCCGCAACTTCTGCTGATCTTGCAAGCGCAGGAAAAGATCCGTTTGGGGATGTTATCAGCCAGGCAATATATGCACTTTTAGGCATCATAGCTGCAGTTGTTTTATGGAGGGTTATTCCATATAGGGCATGGGCAGGCTCTTTAAATTGGATAATTTGGGGCTTCTGCATGCTTTTGTTAGTACTTACGTTTTTTATGGGTACAACGGTTAACGGAGCTAAGCGTTGGCTTTATCTTTTCGGTGTTATCGGTATGCAGCCGTCTGAGTTTGCAAAAGTCGCACTTCTTTTGATGACCATTCGCATTCTTAATGACTGGCGCGAGGGAACCATCGATGTGCGCGGCGCTCTTGTCCAGCTTTTGCTTTTGATTGCATTCCCACTTTTGTTTTTATATGTCACGCAATCAGACCTTGGAACCACGTTGATTTGTTCAGTTGGCATCTTGGTTGTTATGTTGATCGGTGGCATTCCGAAACGTTTTATCGCTTTGATTATTTTGGCAGGAGTTGCAGTTGTAGCTATAGGCCTTGCAGGGGGCGGATATCGTTCAAGTAGGTTTGTTTATTTGGATCCGTGGAATGACGGTCAAGGCGGTCTTGGCGCTGGCTATAACATCATAAGATCGTATTATGCGCTTGCTGAAGGCGGTCTTTTTGGAGTTGGCATAGGAAATTCACATGAGAAATATCAATACCTTTTCGCATCAGATACTGACTTTATCTTTGCTGTTCTAGGCGAAGAACTTGGTCTTGTTGGAGCACTTATCGTAATCGGACTGTTTTTGCTGCTGCTTTACGCGGGTTTAAAGGTGGCGCTTGCTGCAACCGATGGACTTGCTGCAATGATCGCAGCGGGTTGCACGATCATGCTAGTTTTTCAGGCCTTCCTCAATATTGGGTGTGCGATTGGGATTTTCCCAACTACTGGAAAGCCGTTGCCTTTTATTTCGTCTGGCGGAACATCGGTTATTTCTTCTTTAGTTTTAATTGGACTTGTACTTTCAGTGGAGAGATCGTGTGAGGTACCAAAATCGCACGAGCGTAGGCGCGATGAACTTCGTGTGATAAGAGCAAGGAGGCCGTAATGGCCGAAAAACAATCTATATGCGACAAACAACCGGTTGCTGTTCTTTCAGGTGGGGGAACAGCAGGTCATATAAACCCTGCTTTGGCTTTAGCTGAGCGCTTAGAACACGATGGCTGGAAAGTTTATTTTGCAGGTACGCCAGAAGGCATTGAATCTAGATTGGTGCCGCAAGCAGGAATAGAATTTAAGGCTTTTAGGGCATCTGGTTTTGATAGGGCAAAACCCTATACGCTTATTAAAGGCGTTTCTCAAATACTTACGAGTTCTCATGCTGCTAAAACGTGGTTTAAAGAAATCAAGCCTGATGTAGTAGTAGGCTTTGGTGGCTATGTTTCTATGCCTGTTGTCACGGCTGCTGAGCAAATGGGAATACCAGTTGTTGTGCATGAACAAAATTCCGTTATGGGTATGGCAAATAAATATGCGGCAAGAAAAGCGAATGCGATATGCCTAACATATCCGATTGATGATTTAAGTGCGCCACCTGGCGTAAAGGTGGTGGTTACAGGCAATCCGGTTCGTGCAAGTATTACCGAAGTGACACGACAAGAGGGAAGACGCGCCTTTGAGATTCCAGAGGATGCGCTTGTGCTTTTGGTGTTTGGAGGAAGCTTAGGAGCTCGCCATATTAATGAGGCCATATGTCGTGTTGCTCCTGAATTGATGAATCGGAAAAGTCTATATGTAATCCATGTTACAGGCCCAAAAGAGCTTGAAAGCGTTAAAGCCGAGTTGAACCTTAACGATGCGGACGCATCGCGGTGGCTTTTATATGGATATCTTGACAATATGCCTTATGCGATGGCTGCAGCAAATGTAGTAGTGTCGCGCGCCGGAGCTACATCGCTTGCCGAGATAGCGGCACGTTGCATGCCCGCGCTATTGGTGCCATATCCGTATGCGACAGCTGATCATCAAACTGCAAATGCTCGTGCAAATGTTGAAGCGGGTGCTGCGTTTTGTGTGGCAGATGATGATCTTGATAAAGAGATCTTTAAGGATGAATTGTTGAAGTTAATTGATGATGAGTGTGTGCGGCAATCTATGATGGAAGCAGCAAGGTCTCTTGAGGCAAACGAAGCAACAGATAAGCTTGCAGGCATTGTTGAATCTGTGATACAGAAATAACTCTCCAGTAAACGGGAAATTAGATAGGGAATTAGACGGAGGATTAGTCGGGGTAATTAGTCAGGCAAATTAGTCAGGCAAATTAGTCGGAGAATATAGGTTTACTGAATCTCGACTTCAGACTTTTTGTCAATACGAGTTTTTATGCGATAGGCATAAATTCGCGTTAAAATTTAGGTTTTGAACTCAAGCTATGCCGAAAGGTTTTACGAATAATGACAGACTGTGTTTCTGATGAGGTTTACTTTATAGGTATTGGCGGTGTTGGGATGAGCGGAATTGCGCTTATTGCACACGATCAAGGACTGAAAGTTTCCGGGTCTGACTTAAAAGCCAGCCGTTTTACTGCTCCTCTTGAAGATGTTGGTATTGAGGTGCATATTGGACACGACGCTTCGAATTTGCCTGAAGGCAATCCGACTATTGTAGTTTCAACCGCCATCCTTGATTCCAACTGTGAACTTATGGAAGCAAAAAGGCGCGGACTTACGATTGTTCGTAGAGCTGAGATGCTTGCACATTTAGGACGTAATTTAAAAACGCTTGCGGTTGCGGGCACCCATGGCAAGACAACCACTTCATCGATGCTTGCATCGATTCTTGATCATATGGGGAAATCTCCAACGTTTTTAATCGGAGGTATGGTTCGCGAATATGGATCAAATGCCCATTCAGGTACTGGGGAATACTATGTTGTAGAGGCTGATGAGTCGGATAAGTCTTTTACGCATCTATCGCCCTCTGCTGTAATTGTCACAAATATTGAGGCAGATCATCTAGACCACTATGCTGATTTGACCGAAATACATGCTCAATTTGGAAGTTTTATCTCTTTAGTTCCTAAAGGTGGGCCTGTAGTTGTTTGTGCAGAAGACAAAGCGGCAGTAGAGGTTGCAAAAAATAATGCAGACAATGTAATTACATATGGCACCGATGAAGATGTGGATGTGCGTGCGTTTGATATCACAACAGAAGGAATATCTTCAAAATTCAAGGTTCGCCTACAATCCGGCCGCGTAGTTGAAACATCGATTAAACAAAACCCTGGTATCCATAATGTTCTAAATGGCACAGCTTGTCTTGCTTTGCTTGAAGCAATTGGAGAAGATGTTGATGCTGCTGCTTTAGCTCTGTCCCATTTTCAAGGAGTACGCAGGCGTTTTGATCTGGTGGGTGTGGCAGATGGTGTTACGGTTGTAGATGATTATGCGCATCATCCAACTGAAATTGCAGCTACTATAGCGGCTGCTAAGCAGCTTGGTTTCAATCAAGTCCATGTGATCTTTCAGCCTCACAGATATTCCAGAGCGAAGCTTTTTGCAGAAGTTTTAAAAGAAGAATTTGGATGCGCATTTGATATGGCAGATACTGTGACGTTTATGGATGTCTATCCTGCAGGAGAAGAGCCGATCCCTGGCGTTAATGGGAGAACATTCATGAATGTGGTGCTTGATCATGCAGGGCATCCTGAAGTTTATTATGTCCCAAGAAGACTACAGCTTCCAAGTTTTATGGCAGACATTGTTAAAGATGGTGATTTGGTTATGACGCTTGGAGCAGGGGATATTACTGAGATAGGCGCGATTCTTTTAGATGTGCTTGAAAAACGCGCTGGTGTGGAGTGATCTGTGGCTCAACATTCTTTAGGGGTAGCGTCGCTTCTTAAAAGCGATGCTCTAGATGGTGAATTTAAAGAAAATGAGCCAATGGCTCGCCATACGACTTACCGTATTGGAGGTCCTGCTCGTTATTTTGTGCGCGTTGATTCAGTTGGATTCCTTGAAAGGCTCTTAGATGTATGTCTTGCAGAAGACACGCCTTTTACAGTTGTTGGTAAAGGATCGAATTTATTAGTCTCTGATGATGGTTATGACGGTGTTGTCATAACGCTTGGGCGGGATTTCAAAAACATAGTTACTGATGATGGGTCAGGGCGTATAGTTGCGGGTTCTGCAGTGCTACTTGCCAGTGTTGTACAGGAAGCTCTGAAGCATTCGCTATCGGGACTTGAATTTGCTGTAGGTACTCCTGGAACTATTGGGGGCGCTATACGGATGAATGCGGGATCTAAAGATGAATGGATTGGATCTCGTGTTGTAAGCGTAACGACGGTGTCTTCCGAGGACGGGCTTTTAAAGCGTGCGGGCGATGAAATAGATTGGACATATCGACAAAGCTCATTGCGATCAGATGAGATAGTTGTGGAATGCGCTCTTTCTGTGCAAAATATTGACCCATTTTATATACGTGGAAAAATGGAAGGCAATTTGGAGAAAAGGAAGAGATCTCAACCGCTTAATCTTCCAAGCTGTGGGAGTGTTTTTAAAAATCCTGAAGGTGCCTCTGCTGCTTGGATGATAGATAGTTTAGGTCTTAAGGGTCGCACATGTGGTGGGGCGCAGATCTCTGAAAAGCATGCAAACTTTATTGTCAACCTTGGTGGAGCGAAAGCGGCTGACGTTTTAGGGTTGATGGATATAGCACGAGAGGAAGTCAACAAGGCCTATGGCATCGAACTCACGCCAGAAGTCAAACTACTCGGCTTCCAGTAAGCGACAAAGTCGTACACGGAAAAGCCCATCGCGTACAGGAGTTAGGGGAAATCCTAGGACTACGCGTGCAAATCGTGGAGTGGCGCTTGGGGCAAACCGTGGGACAAATCGCGGCGGTAGAGCAGTTCGTGATGTGCGTGGGGTTCGAGTTTTACATACATCCAAAGCCGATAGGGCGAATCAGTCAGATTACAGGTCTGGGCAGCTTCAATCGGGAAATCTGCGATCAGGGAATTATCGATCTGGAGGCTTACAGTCAGGCGGTTTTCAGTCTGGTAGTTTCCAATCAGGTCGCGTGGCCTCTGCGCAACTGCGTGGAGAATCAGCAAATATCTCTGGCAGAATTTCTGGGAATCTTTCTCAAAGTTCAAGACTGTCGGAAGCTGGTCTTGAGTCAAGGACAATTGGGGAAATCAGACGTGGTGCTGCAGCTAGCGCTCGCGCAAGTGCAAACGATCGTGTAGCTAAGTCAAGAAGGCTTCCAATAACAATAATTGTGGTTATTGCCATCATAATCATAGTGGCTTTGGCAGCCTTGTTTGTTCTGTCTAAAACAAATGCTTTTGAGATTACAAATATCGATGTTCAAGGTGCAGAACATCTTACAAATGATGAGATATCAGCGCTTGTTTCCATACCATCTGGCACAACGCTTTTAAATGTTGATGCCGAAAGTATCTCTAAAAGTCTTGAGCGAGACTCTTGGGTGGACAGTGTTGATGTGAACAGAATTTTTCCGAACACGTTAGAGATTGTCGTTCATGAGCGAGATATTGGAGCCATCGTTGAAATTCCAATGGGGAATTCGCAAACGATTCAAAGTTGGGCAATCGCAAATGACGGTACTTGGCTTATGGCTATTCCTGATAAAACTTCAGAAATTGGAAGCCAAATATCAGAGACAATTTATGAAGATGCTGATGCTGCCCTTCATATAACAGATGTGCCGTATGGGTTGCAGCCCGAAATTGGGAAAACTTGCGATGACGACAATGTAAATAATGCGCTTTCGATCATATCTGGTATGACAACCGAACTCGCTGATAGAGTAAAAGTAGTATCTGCAAAAGATGCGGTATCTACGTTACTTACACTTGATAACAACATTGAGATCGCGTTCGGCAGCGCTGATAATATTCGCGAAAAAGAGCGTGTATGTCTTGAACTTATGGAAGACGAACCAAATATTGTATATATCAATGTTAGAGTCGTTGAAAGGCCAACATATCGCGCAGCTTGATGAATCACTGCTAATACGCGCCTTTTATGGTCTTTACGCGTCGTCTGCTTGTTGCAAACACATGCTGATCGTGTAAAATTGCAATCTATATGTACTCGGTCGTAAGTGGCCGGTATGCCATTTGAAAATACAGCACCAACGCAGCAGCCATGGAGGATAAAACAAATGCCTAACTTTTCTGGGGATCATCTTGCGGTCATAAAGGTAGTTGGAGTCGGCGGAGCCGGAACTAACGCTGTGAATCGCATGGTTGAAACCGGGGTTCGCGGAGTTGAATTCATTGCAGTGAACACCGATCATCAAGCGCTTTTGATGTCAGATGCAGATCGTACGATTCATATTGGCGAGGAGCTAACTAAAGGATTAGGCGCTGGCGCTAATCCAGAGGTTGGATGCCAGGCTGCTGAAGAAAGCAGAGCAGAAATAAGAGAGGCTCTTGCTGAAGCTGATATGGTGTTTGTTACCGCAGGAGAAGGTGGCGGCACAGGCACCGGAGCTGCCCCTATTGTTGCTGAGATTGCACGTGAAGAAATTGGTGCACTTACAGTTGGTATAGTTACAAAGCCTTTTGGCTTTGAAGGACGCATCAGATGCAACCAAGCTGAACAAGGCATTGAGCTTTTATCCGGCAAAGTTGACACGATGATCGTTATTCCTAATGATCGATTGCTAGAAATCGTGGATAAGAAAACCTCTATGGTTGATGCGTTCCGCATTGCAGATGATACTCTTCGTCAAGGTATCCAAGGCGTGACTGATCTAATCACAGTCCCTGGCCTTATCAATCTTGACTTTGCAGACATTCGCACTGTCATGAAGGATGCTGGTACTGCAATGATGGGTATCGGTATTGCTGCTGGCGAGAATCGTGCCCTAGAGGCTGCACAGCAAGCAACTAACTCAAATCTCCTTGAGACATCTATTCAGGGTGCATCTCGTGTTTTGTTCTCTATTGCAGGTGGTCCTGATTTAACGCTTACTGAGGTTTCTGATGCTGCCCGTACAATTGAGATGTGCGCTGATGACAACGCAAACATTATTTACGGACAGATTATTGATGACGATATGCAAGATGCCGTCCGTATCACTGTTATCGCAACCGGGTTTAAGGCTAGCCCTTCACAGTCTTCGATGAACTTCTCTTCGCGTGCATCAGAATTCCAGGATCCTTTTGCAGGTGAAGGAGCATTTACACAGGCTGCACAGGCATCTCCAATCATGGAGCACGAGCGCCAAGCTCCATCGACTTTTAGTGTTTCTTCATCGTCAAGCTATGTTGAAGATGACTACATCCCTGATTTCCTTAAGCGTCAATAGGCGTTTCAAAAGATAGTTAGTCATCGCGCATGCTTGCGCTGCCAACACTTCAAAGACGCGATTTTGGATCGGGTGTTGTTGCCTATACAGATGATGTGTTGGCACATGACACAAAAACTCGCATTGCGTTTTTTACACGTGTCCTAGATTGTGCTTATGTAGATCCATCAGGAGAAATTCCTGAAAGCACCAAAGCAATCTCTGATGTGTTTGGCTTAGCGCCAGACTCAATAGTGCGCCCATTGCAGGTACATGGTGACAATCTTGTTTGTATAACCACCCCTGAAGAGTTAGATCAAGTAAAGGCCGATGCAATACAAGGCGCTGACGGGGTGCTTGTCACCACATTGCAAATCGGAGCTCTTTTAGGGTTTGCAGATTGTGTTCCTGTAATCATAGTTGCTGAAAACGGAGAGTTTGCTGTGGTTCATGCAGGATGGAGAGGGGTTGTGGCCTCCATTGTTCCCAAAGCTGCATCCGCACTTGCTGATGTTACTAAAAGTTCTATCGGTGACATGAACTTCTATATAGGCGCACACATTGGCCCTGAGTGCTTTGAAGTTGGACACGATGTTTTGGATATATTCACCGCACAATTTGGACAATCTGCGGTTTATGGTGAAGATCACATAGACTTAGCAAGTTGTATACGTAAAGACATTCTTGCTATAGGGGCTGACGAAGCGCGTATTGTTGATCTTGGAATGTGCACGGCCTGCAATCAAGGTGAATTCTTCTCATATAGAGTGAGTAATGGAAATTGCGGGCGTCATGGAGCGTTTGCGTATCGAGCGTAAATGTAAGTACAAACAGGGGTTTGATTTATGGGAATTGCAGAAAGATATAAGCGCACTCTCGAAGAAGTTCAAGAGCAATGTGTTAAATGCGGAAGAAACCCTGATGAGGTGCTTTTGCTGAGTGTATCTAAGACGGTTGATGTTTGCGGAGTGCGTCAAGCTGCAAGTGCAGGTGCAAAAAGTTTCGGTGAAAATAGGCCTGACCAGATTGTTGAAAAGTCCGAGGCTCTTCCGGAACTGGATTGGCACTTTATAGGAAATATTCAGTCTAGGCGTATAAAAGATATCGTAAGAAGTGCAAGTCTTATCCATTCTCTAAATCATATTGATCATGCTAAAAAAATTGCAAAAGCAGCTGAAGACATTGGCAAAGTGCAAGATGTGCTTTTAGAGGTTAATGTATCAGGAGAAGCCACTAAAAGTGGAGTGGCGCCCTCAGAAGCGAAGGCGTTTGTTGAAGAGGTATGTACGTTGCCATCAATTCGCTTGCGTGGACTTATGACGATGGCGCCCCAGGGGGATTTAGTTGTAGCCCAAAAGTGTTTCGCCGGATTGCATGGACTATTCGATGAAATTTTGGATACCCTCCCAAGTGATGTAGCGCCGTATTTTGATGTGCTATCTGCGGGTATGAGTGAAGATTGGCGAGAAGCTATTAGTGAAGGATCAACCATAGTTCGCATAGGACGTGCGATTTTTAGCGATGAATTTGTTGAACCTTAATCCTAGACATTCGGTGTTTATACCTGATGTTTTGCTTATGCGGGCAGTAATAGGTAGAAAATGCGGTTTAATATTAAATGTCCGATAATTGCTTTGATTGTAAAGCGGTTATTTAGGCTTTAAAGAAATGTAATCAAGGAGAACAAGATGATCGATGGAAAAGGCATGTTCCAAAGCATTAAGTCCAAACTGAAGATGGATTCCAAGGAAGATGCCAGGGACTTCCAAGATAGAGACCAAGATGTATATGATGAGTACGACGAGTACGATGAATATGATGACTATGATGATGGCTATGAGGTAAGTACACGCGGATATTCGTCTCGTTATGAGGATTCATCGAGTATGCCTCGTTTGGTTACACTGGGGGATGCACGCGAAAGCGCCAGAACCACATCGTTCTCTTCGGATTCATCAAGGGATTCTGGTAGGGGTTCTAGTCGATCAACTGTGAGAACATACGGTCGCACGATGGTTGATTCATCGCTTCCTCAAGCTATGACTCCAGAGGGAACGGCTGCGCTTTCTGCAGCGTCAAATAATCGAAAAGCTGAAGGATTAGATTCTTTATTTAGCTCGACCACTACACCTGAGCGCACTGATGTCGATCTGAGTTCTGCATTAGGCAAACGTGGCATGAGTGCCTCAAAACAGGGATCCTCGTCTTCTTCAATTCCACTTTCAATACCAGGGCAGCGCCAACTACAAGTAATTCGTCCAAACACATATGATGATGTTGAAAACGTCACAAAGGTGCTAAAGACTGGGGACGCGGCTGTGCTGATCTTAAAGAATGTGGCGCCCGATCTTGCTAAGCGCTTGACTGATTTCTCGTTTGGAGTGGCTAGCGCACTTGATGCAAGCGTTGAACTCGTAGGGGAAAAATCATTTGCAATTACGAGAAATGAACCGCTCAGTGAAACCGAGCGTGACGACCTTAAATCTCTCAATGTCATCTGAGTTTATTGCCATAATAGGTTGCGGAAAGATGGGGTCTGCCATCATGGATGGCTGGATCACATCGGATGATGGTTGCGCAAAAGACCTTACGTCTGACAGTTTCTTAGCTGTTGTGCCAAGCCCTGAAAATCGTAAAAAGCTTAATGAACGCTATGGGGTGTCTACTTTTGCCTCTACTTGCGATTTAATACCTTTTGCGTCTGATATTTCAACTTTAGTACTTGCTGTAAAGCCTCAGGTTTTACCCGATGTTTTAAAAGACGTTAAAGCGATACTTGATGCAGGTGCATCTTGTTGCATTGTGTCAATTGCGGCAGGAATTACGACTGATTTTATATCGGATGCGCTTGAGGGATATGACCGTGTTGTTCGTGTGATGCCTAATATGCCTTTGCAGATAGGATGCGGAGCAAGTGCTCTCTGTGGGGCGCAAGCATGTCCCACAAAGGATTTAGATCATGTGCTTTCTATGTTCAACTTACTTGGGTATGCGGCTTTAGTTGATGAGTCCAACATGGATGCAGTCTGTGCCATAAGTGGTGGAGGTCCTGCATATATAGCGAAATTTGTTGCAGATCTAAGTGCAAGTGGAGTGTGTGCTGGTCTTGCTCCTCAGGTTGCAGAGAAGTTGGCACTTCAAACGCTTTATGGGACTGCAAAATTATTAGAGGTAGGCGGATATGATCCGTCATCGTTAGAGAAGGCTGTTTGTTCTCCGGGTGGAACTACGCTAGCTGCAATTTCTGCAATGGATGAGCATGGCTTTGATGATGCTGTTGCGGAAGGTATAACTGCTGCTATCAGACGCGGTGAGGAGCTTGCAAAATGCTAACTTGGCTTATCGTTAGACTGGCAGATGTCTATACATTTTTGATATTTGTATATGTACTTATGACTTGGTTTCCAACCAAACGAGGGTTTCTTGCAGATTTAGATCATGTGCTTGGCAAGTTATGTGATCCATTTTTGAATTTATTTAGAAAGTTTATTCCACCAATTGGTGGAGTGATGGATATCTCGCCAATAGTGGCAATTCTTGTTTTACAATTAGTTGTACGTCTGATAGTAATCATATTATGATGTTAAAATTCGCGAATGGTGCACGATATACAGCCAGATGAAGGGAATGCAAATGTCTATTACCTCACAAGATATCCAAAACCAAAGCTTTGCGATTGATCGCAAGGGATATGACGTTGACGAGGTCGATGTATTCCTAGAACATGTGGCCGATGAGATTGATTTTCTGAATGATCATATAGCTGAACTTGAAGATGAACTCGAGGAAGCCCGTGCAGCGCTTTCTGAGGCCGAGGCAAATCAAGGAACTCAAGTTATTGCATCTGTGTCATCTGTTGACATTGATGAGGAAATCGAGCAGGTTTCAGATGGCGAGTTTGCTACGGTGCTTGCTGAAAAGGATGCAATTATCGCTGATCTTGAGGCTCAGCTTGCTGAGAAGAGCGCGAATGATTCTGCAATCTCACAAGCGCTTATCATTGCACAACGCTCAGCTGATGAGATCATCGTTAAGGCTAATGCACAGGCTTCTGAGACCATGCAAGATGCACGCGAAGAAGCGGATCGCATTATCAACCGTGCAAACTCTGATCGCCAAGATGTGCTTGATGCAATTCGCAAACTTGAAGATGATCGCGAGGATACCCGTGAAGAGTATGCAGACCTGCTCCGCGAATTCATTGACGACGCATCTCGTAAGCTCAATGAGCTCGGCTATGACGAGATTGATGCAATCCCGGGTATTGGTGCTGATGCTGGAGACATTGATGTTATCTATGAAGAGGATGTTGCAGCAGATTACTCAACACCAAGTGCGACTGGAACCATTGCAACAGCAACTCCTGTAGCTAGCGCATATGAGAAAGATCTTTCAGGATTTGGTGATGTAGAAGACGATTTTGAGGACGTCGACTAAAGAAAGTCAAATTGTTTTTAAGTTCTTAAGCTGTATTGATTCTTTAATCTAAATTTAAGCCTAGTTGGATTCATCCGCTAGGCTTATTTTTTAGGAGCGGGCCTGTAAGCCGGGTTCTGTCGTGGGCGGCCATTTATCTAGGATACATGTCGCCATGTACCTCGAGCACGCAACCCGAATGCACGCCAGGACAAACGTATGGCATTCCTATTTGCGCTTGCTCCGAATGGGGCTTGCCAAGCCATGTTGTTACCAACATGCTGGTGCGCTCTTACCGCACCGTTTCAGCTTTTCCCTGGATGCCGATGGCAATCTAGGGAGTCTTCTTTTCTGTGGCGCTATCCATCGAATCACTTCGTCCAGCCGTTAGCTGGCATCTTGCCCTGTGGAGCCCGGACTTTCCTCGTGCGCGAGCACGCGACCGTCCAGCCCGCTCTGACGTGGTATTCTAACAAAACCACAATGCAAGCTTATGCGCGTTTTCTATTTGAACTTGAATAAACGGATACGCGATCTACATAGAAGGATATTATGAAAACCTGTGCTTTAGTCGGGGCGTCTGAATTTAATTCTGATGTATTTTTGGAGATGGATTCGAATGGGATGTTTGACTATGTGATAGCAGTCGATGGTGGCCTTGCACATTTAAATGCGATTGATCGTAAGGCTGATCTTGCTATAGGGGATTTCGATTCGCTTGGATATGTGCCACGTGGTATGCGAGTCGCTCAATTCAAGTGCGATAAAGATAAATCAGACATGGAGCTTGCGCTGGATAGAGCAAAGTCAATGCGTTATGAGTCAGCAATTGTATTTGGTGGTCTTGGTGGGCGCTTAGACCATACGATTGCTAATATGCAAGTATTCGCTGGTTTCTCAGAGCGCGGACTTAAAGTTAGCGCTGTGGGGGATAAGGAAAGCCTATTTTTCATTACAGGTCCTGATATTTTTGAAGCTCCTGCAAGTGATACCGGTGAGGTTTCAGTATTTGCCATGAATGACACTTGCGAAGGCGTATTTGAGCGTGGTATGAAGTGGGATTTGGATGATTTCACAATGACAAACAGAACATCAATCGGGCTTTCAAACACACTCATCGGAGAGCCTGTAATGATAGGTGTTGAAAAGGGTACGATAGTAATAATTTACCCGCTTTAATTTATTAATACTGGATTTATTCGTCTTAAAGCTTTGGATGGGATATAGATGGCTGATTATTTGCACAACGATAACACTTCTTGCGATTTTTCTGGAATGACTCCTGATACCTGTGCTGTACTTGTGATTGACGAGCTTGGTGCCGTACGAGGTGGAGCACTAGAGGGCCTTCTGCTTGATCCGACATTAAACACAGATAAGATTATTCGTGCAGCTCGCAGTGCTTCGGTTCCAGTTATTTTTGCAAATGATGCGCATATCCCTGGAATTGATAGGGAACTTGAGCTTTGGGGAGAGCATGGAATTGCGGGCAGCGAAGCAGCTGCGATTTCTCCTGAGTTAACGCATGAAGACAGTGACTTTGTTATCGAGAAAAGACGTTATTCTGCGTTTTTCCAAACAGGAATGCTTTTGCTTTTGCAGGAATTGGGTGTTAAATCGTTGATACTTTGCGGATTTGATACCAATATTTGCGTACAGCATACCGCAGCTGATGCCTACTTTAACAACTTTGATATAGCGGTTGTGTCTGATGCTACAGCAACATTTCTTGTGGGAAATCAAGAAAATGGACTCAACTACATGAAGACTTGTTATGCCGCAAGAATTGTTGACACATCTGAGGTACTTGATTTTTTGCATTCGTAACGTCTGTAAAGAATACTAGGGCGCGGAATTTAACTCAATTTTAAAAGGGGGTTAAAGCCATGGGAAATTCCAACGACAATGTCTGTGACAATGGTACTTTTCGTGGGTTTGCAAAGGGAAAGTACGGAGATGTAGCTGTTGATGTAAAACTTGATTCCGGTGCGCTGACATCGGTTAAAGTTGTAGAACACCATGAGAATATAAATTACGCAAGTCTCGCTCTAGACTATATTCCATTGAAGATAGTTGAAGAGCAATCCCTTGATATAGATGTTGTTTCTGGAGCCACATACACGAGTAAAGCAATAATTGAAGCAGTTAAAGATGCCATTGATGGTTGTGATAGCGAAGTAAGTGAGTCTCTTAACGCGCTATGTCAAAAGCACACAGGTCAACCTTTAATACAACATATGAAACCTGGCGTCTATCGCGCTAAAGCACAAGGGAAGTGGGCTCCAAAAACTATCGATGGGGCACGTTTTAAAGCCGATCCAAATCCGGAGCTTTTAGAAGTTGAAGTAAGAGTGACAGAAGATGCTATCGAGGATGTCAAGCTAATAAAGTGCACTGACAACGATCACTTCGTAAAGCCTGTCGTTGAAAAGATGATTCCATCTATTATCGAAAACCAAAGCGTGATGGTTGACGTTGTAACGGGATCTACTTGTACATCCGCTGCTGTTTTGAAGGCAACAACCGATTGCCTAAAGCAGGCAGGGGCTGATATACGTGGCTTTTTGAATACGCCTCCTCGATCTAATGAAGAAATTTTTGAGGAATGTGATGTATGTGTCGTTGGTGCAGGGCATGCTGGAACCGTTGCGGCTTTAATGGCACTAGAAAAAGGCGCAACTGTTCTTCTTCTTGAAAAAGCTGGGCGTTTAGGTGGGCGTGGCTTTTGCCCGTCGGGTGTAAGTGCTGCAGGCGCACAAATTGAAAAGGATGCAGGTATTACGCTTACAGCGGATGATTTATATCGCCAGCTTTATGAAGAGACTGGTGGTCGTGCCAATAATCTTCTTATTAAGGCTGTAGCTGAAGATTCAGGGCCTATGGTGGATTGGCTTATAGAACACGGTTTTCACGGAACACCACCTAAGCCGAATTCAAATCCAGATGAACAGTTCATGTGTGATTTTGGACGTGGTCAGGAAAAATTTGATGCGCTGTATGAAAACTACATTTTGCCAATGGGTGGCAAGATTATGCTTGAGACATCCGCATATGATTTGGTTATGGAAGACGGCAAAGTTGTAGGCGTTGAGGCGGTTCGCAAAGACGGCACTAAAGTACATATTAAATGCAAGGCAGCTATTGTTGGTACAGGTGGGTTTAGTGGCAACCCGGATCTTATGAAGAGATTGTGCTATAGCAACAACTTCTATGAGCGAGGGCTTACTACTCAATGTGCTGGTGATGGCATACTTATGGCGGAAAAAGTTGGTGCGCAATTAGGTCCTGAGATCATGCCGCATATGCAAGAGTATGCTGCAAATGCTGTTTGTAACTTTACGGATAACCTTATTAAGTACATCACCTATGGTGGATTTTTGACCGTAAACCTAGAAGGTAAGCGGTTCATGAATGAATGCTTAAATGTTGAGGATGCAATGGGGTCAGGATGCGCCTCGCTTCGCGTACAAGGTGGCGCATATTACTACATAATTGATCAAAACCAAGTGGATATAATCCAAGAAAAAGGCATTGATGGATATTTTGATGGCAAGTTAGGTGAGTATTTAACTCAGTCTGTTGCCTCGCGCGCACTCGTGCCCATAGAGACTTTGCAGGAAAGCTTAGATGATGCGATTGCTAAGGGTCAGGCATGGAAGGCAACCTCTCCCGAAGAGCTAGCTGAAGCTATCGGTTTTGCTGATCCAAGCATTTTTGTTGAGACGTTTAATCGATATAACGAAATGTGTCGGAACAAAAATGACGAGGATTTCGGAAAGATTTCTCAAATGATGAACGAACATGTAGCGCCCATTTATGCCATCAAGTCTTGTATTCCTATTATGGGCACATTGGGTGGAGTGAAAGTTAATGAGCGCCTTGAAGCATTAAATGGCGATGATGAAGCAATACCTGGCCTATATATTGTTGGCCAAGAGGGATCAGGATTCTACACATATCCATACTATTCAACACGTTGTGCCACAACAACATATGCATATTGTTCGGGTAGACTCGCAGGTAAGTATGCAGCTGAATATATAAAGAATCGCTAAGTTTAATTCGTAATACTTCAAAGAAGGCGAAAATATCAAAATACAATGATGCTTCCGTCTTCTTTGATATAGATTACCGATTTGATTTCTGGATGCTTTTTCATGAAATCTTTTGCGCCATCAATTCCTATTGCTAAAAGTGTGGTTGAATAGCCTTCTGCGTCTAATGATTTGTCGCAAATAACGCTTACGCTAAGGGAATCGCAATTAATTGGCATGCCAGTTTTAGGATTTAAAATATGGTGAAATAATCGGCCATCTAAAAAGAACATTCGCTCACTGATTCCGCTTGTCACAACGGAGCCGCTTGAAAGCTCAATTGCGGCAATAGATTTTGTTGGGTCTATGTTTTGCCTGGGATCACGCAGGCCAATATTCCACTTTTGTCCGTTAGGTTTATTTCCATGAACAACAACATTTCCGCCCAAATTGAGTGAGAAATTCTCAATTCTTAACATTTTTAATATGCAAACCAACTCATCAGCGATGTAGCCTTTTGCAATTCCTCCTACATCAATCGATGAGTAGGGGTCTGTAAGGCGTGCAAAGAATTTCTTTGCACTGTGATGCCTCGAGTAGTTTTTCTCTGGGCTGTTTTGTATGTCATCGCTGTTGGTCTCTTTTAGCTGGATATATTGCCAGTTAACATGGCATAATTCGCGTTGCAGTGCATCTGTGTCCGCAACTTTTGCTGCCTTGAAATCCCAAAGACGCATTAATGGTTGTATGGTTATGTCGAATACACCCTCGCTTGCATAGCAGTATTTAATTGCTGCGCTTAATAATTTATATGTGTGTTTATCAACATTTACCCATCTGCCTTTAGCGTCGTTCATAATTGAAATATCAGAATGTGAAATAGTCTTAGAGAAAAGTTGTTCGAACTTATTACATGCATTTTGCAATTGCTTTGCTGCATATAGGATTTCAGAAGCATCACCATATGCGCTAAACCATATACAAGTATCGAACGCAAAAAATGAAGCGCTGCTCTTGTCTTCGCTATTATTAGATGCCCTAAAGCTGAACGTACTTAGTGCTTCGTTTTGAACCATTGAGTCTAATGCCTGTGCCATAGGTTTATTGTAAGGTTGTTTTTCGAAGAGGTCTATCTATGGCAATTGTCATCTATACCTTGACGGTATTTTAGAGTAGTGCTTTTGGCATAGAGGAGATATAAAGAAGGCACCCGGTGTGAACTAGACTTCAAAAGTGAAAACCTAGTTCAGCGTGGATGCCTTCTTTTATTATGACGAACCCTACTAATTCGTCATATATCTTGCTATCGCTCGCTTGTTATTCGCACTTATAAGGCTCTCCTGCCTCGATACGTTCGCGTTGAACCTCGTAGCTAAACTTATAAGGTTCACTTTGAGCAAGCTGAGCAAGCGAATTGGGAGTTGGCGCCTCAAGTGGCTTGTATACGTCTGGATCAGAATCGCCTGCTTCGTATCCATCGACTTTACTAATGCGGCAAAGTAGATTTTTGTACGGAGCGCCATATCCAAGTTTTCCGACCTTAAAGCCTGGAAGCAATTTATTGATGTTGGATTTCCAAGTTCCATAAAGCCCAGGTGCCTCAGGGTCATCTTCTGGATACCACCATCCATGTGTTGCATGGATAACACGTGGTTCAACCTCTTTGCTTACTCTTGCGCGTTCGACACATTTGCCATAGAGGTTTTCTATCAAGACATAATCACCGTCATTGATGCCATATTCTTTGGCAGTCTCAGGATGAATGGTCACAAGAGGATCCGGTGTTATAGCTCTAAGCGATGGAATTTGCCTGTGCTCTGTATGGAATGAGGCATAATCACGCCCACCTGTTGTAAGTACCAAAGGATACTTTTCATAAATCTCAGGAGTGCTATAAGGGCTCATTGCGGGTTCCATGAAATATGGAAGAGGATCTTCACCAAAGTCCTCATAAATTGATGAACAGACTTCGATGAGTCCTGTTGGGGTATTAAATCCTGGCTGTCCATCTGGGCGCAACATACCCTTTTCGTATTTGTAATATTCAAATGGCTGCTGGAATACTACTTGCTCTTTGAGTTCCTTGAAACCCCAGTCATACTGAGTATGAATTTGAGCATCGAAGAATTCCTCAACGCTGTCCCACGGCCATGCCTCTGGATTAAGTCTTTTGCCTACAATAAGCGCAATCTCTAAGTCGGATTTCATCTCACCAGGATCAAGGGCTGCATTCATGGCGCCCAAGAAATGCGTATTGCGTCCGAAATGAGGCATAACAACACCATCGTGCTCTGCAAATCCACTTACAGGAAGTACTAGATCGCACAATCCCATGATTGTAGGAGTCATGAAACAATCCTGAGCAGCGTTAAAGTCCATCTTCATGAATGCTTGATACCAACGCTCTGGCTCTGCGCCCATGCAAGGAGCGATAGGATTAGATGCATAAAAGTAGACCATATGGAATGCATACGGGTCTTCGGTTTCCATAACTTCAAGAATTTCATCAGGATGTGCATATACACCGGTTGCAAAAGCGGGGTGCTTTTCTTTTGCATCGATGCGTTTTGCAACAACATCGGGGTCAACGCAGTTGAGCGTTTCGTATGTCCATTTACCCATGAAGCTGTTTGGTAGCGCAAGAGTGATGCCACCAGGAACATCCATGTATCCACAAATTGCACCGAGTGCCAAAATTTCTTGGCCAACCTGAGCGCCGTTTTGCATCTGATCAACTGCTAATCCCCACATGATAGATGAAGGAGCATTCGTTGCGAACGCACGAGCAGCGCCACGGATGACATCTGCTGGAACCCATGAGATCTCAGATGCCCACTCAGGCGTTGCATCTTTAACGCGCTCTGCTAGTTCGTCGAGACCATAGACCCATTTATCGCAGAATTCGTGGTTGTATAGATCCTCTGTGATGATGACATTTAGAAGCGCCATACCAACTGCTGAGTCTGTGCCAGGGCGCAGATGAATGTGATATTCCGCACGTGCAGCTAACCATGTTAGACGTGGATCTACAACGATCAGTTTGCTTCCGCGTTTCATTAAATCGATGATTGCATGTCCAAAGAATCCATCGGGGTTTGACTGAAGCGGACTTTTACCCCAAAGCATTATGTATTTAGGTACAACAAAGCGCTCGTCGTCATATCTGTCAGGGAAGAATGCAGCGTAGTCTAACTCGGGATATCCAGCGCCAAGCATATAGTCAGCAACAACAGTACGTGGGCCATAACATGAGTTGCCAGAAAGCGCCTGCGCTGAATTTGATGTCTTGAAAACTGCTTGCGCCATTGCTGGTGCATAGAAAGTTGATTCACGGCCTGTACCTTTAAAGACAGCAATTGTCTCTGCACCATATGTATCCCATATGTGGCGAACTTCGCCTTCCAGGATATCAAGGGCTTCATCCCAAGTGATGCGTTCCCACTTATCCCTACCGCGATCCTCTTTTGCGCGTTTCATTGGATACTTGATACGATCCGGATGATTGAGGAATTCACCGAGTGCTAAGCATCTTGGGCAGAGTCTTCCTTGGGTGATAGGGTGATCTGGGTCGCCTTCAACCTTTACAAAATTGCCTTCCTTATCGGTCGTGATTATGAGTCCACATCCGACTGGGTGGCATCCTGGAGGTGACCAAGCACATGTGCGTGTTTTAATGAAACCGTCTTCCTCGACTCTCCATTCCTTGCCTGTTGTCATACATGTTCCTCGCTTTCTCTCGCATGACCTCTACATAATCAACCGATCAATTAGAGTCAGTTTTGACCTTGAACTTGGGATAACAATGAAGTTCTGGTGATCGAGTGCATCCATATAGATGCATTTATCCAAGTCAATATCTTAACGAGAGAAGCTACATATACCTACTGTTCGAGTCTACAATTTCATGCTCGATTATTGACACGATCGTATAGGTTAAGATTGGAAATTAAGCTTGAGGTGAGCTTAGTGTTTTGGATCACGTTTAGTGATTGAAATGCTTTCTATTTGAGAAACGCAGGGTAGAGAATGAAAAAGGTAGGATTCGCGCGATCAACATGGCGAAAAGCTAAGGAATTTCAAGAAGGTATTGAGGCTCTGTCACATGAAATTCCGCTAGGAGTCGTACGGGCTTATCTTGCAAGTGGTGAGCAGTTGTCGCAGATAACAGATACATTGCGCCTGCAGATAGATAAGTTACAGTCTCTTCGTAAATCGGGTATTTCAGGTGAGATGCAGTATGTTAAAGCGCAGGTAAAGCTTAATTCTCAGAGATATCCCTTGATGTTTGAGGAGGCACTTGCGGCACTTGATTTATCCGATGAAGACGGTGTACTTCGTCGCGCTGCTTCAGCAGGAGAGTTGACTGCTGAAGCTCTGCTTGGTGATGCGGTTGTTTCTGGGGAGGACATTCGTCTTGGTTTTCCGCAGACAGTTTATGAACTTGCGCCAAGTTTACAAGTGTATAAATACTTCATGTGGATGTCTCAACATGAATTGTCCGAAGAATAAAGTTCTATTCAATCGATACAGTAGGGAAACAGACTAATGAAATTAAAGTTAAAGAAAATTGTAGGGATTGCCGCTGGAATCTGCTTAGTTGTCACTTTAGGACTTACAGGATGTGGAGGCCAACAGGCTACACAAAATGCTTCTTCTGATGAAAAACCGGTACTAACGGTTGCTATGGAGCTTGCATATCCACCATTTGAAACGAAGGATGAAGCAGGAAATCCTGAAGGAATAGCTGTTGATTTTATGCAGGATTTTGCTGACGAATATGGCTATGACTTAGTTATAGAGAACACGGCATGGGATGGGCTCATTCCGTCTTTGCAGACCGATAAGGCTGATTGCGTAATTTCTTCGATGACTATCACCGATGAGCGTAAGGCATCCGTTGATTTCTCTGATCCCTATGCAATGGCGCAACTAGCGATTCTAGCTAATGCTGATTCACAGATTGTTTCTGTAGATGACCTTAATCAGCCGGGAAAGAAAGTGGCAGTAAAAACGGGATCAACTGGGGATGTATATGCCACCAAAAATCTTACGCAGGCTCAAATTGTGCGCTTATCAGATGAGAGCGCATGTGTAACAGAGGTTGTACAGGGGAAAGCTGATGGCTTTTTGTATGATCAGCTGACTATCTATCGCAACAATTTGGCGAATCCTGATACGACAGATGCAGTGTTTATTCCGTTCCAAGATCCTGAGGAATGGGGGATTGCTGTGAAAAAGGGGAATACCGAATTGCTCGATCAACTGAATGCGTTCATCGCTCAGTCTAAAGAAGATGGAGAATTTGACCGACTTACCGAGAAGTATCTTTCTGAAGAAAAGAAAGCCTTTGACGAACACTCCTTCAAATGGTTTTTTGATTTTGAATAAAGTAGCGGTAATAAAGTAGAGGTAATAAAGCAGCGACATTGTGATGAAGCGAATACGGCTATGACAGAAAATACAAAAGAAGGATTGCGTATTGGAGTGCTCTTCGAATCGGATGAATGGTCTGATCACAAGTTATGCTCTGAAATTAAAAAAGTGCTAGCTCAAAGTACAGAAGTTGCAGGCAAGGCTTGTCTAATTAACATGGAAGACGAAGATGCTTATGACCAAGCGCTACGCTGTGATGCTCTTGTTAGTCGTGTGTTTGCGAGTGCTCAATTCAGAGGACATCAAACTTCACTTGAGCGCGTCGCTATGCTTTTAGAAGATGCTCAAAAACAAGGTATTCTCGTTTTAAATCCGCCGTGTGCTCATAGTTTTGAAATCAGCAAGGATGCTTCGACAAAGGCACTTGCCCGTGCTGGTATCTTGGTTCCAAAAGTGTATGGGTGCGCGCATGCATCAGAGCTGAATCCGGCTGTTTTTCATTACCCTTGCATAATTAAGCCAGATTGTGGAGGAAGGACTACTCATACATTTCTTGCCAGAAGTGTCGAGGAGGCAAGTATGTGGCTAGCAGATGCTCCCGATATTGTATTTATTGTAGAGGAATACCTTTTTCCCGAACGTGGCTATATTACGCGTGTGGAGATCGTTGGCGGAGAGCCTACGCTTGTCATTAAACGCAGTGTGACAGAAACCGGACTATCAGCATATCGGCTGGGGTCGGTTTATGAAATGTATGACGATTGTCCAGAGGAGATTCTTGATATGGCGAGACAGGCTGCCAAGACGCTTGGATTTGTTTTTGGGAGCTTTGATATCATTGAACGGGATGAAGGCGCATTTTTTATTGACGCAAATAGTGTGTCGAATGTCTCTGAAGATTGTACCGAGTTGTTTGGATATGACTTAATGCGTGCTCATGCAGATGAGATAGTCCGTCGTTTATAACACGCGTTTCTTAATGCATGTTATTGCATGGTATCCGCATATTCAGCATCTAGCTAAAAGTATGCAAAGAGGCAGGGAATTGACCTGCGTTTCCTGCCTCTTTTAACTCTTTTGCTACTTTGAGGGTTAAGCTGTCATTAGCTTTGTTAGTTTGGTGATATCTGCTGCTGAATCTAGTTTACGGACTTCATTGATTATCATTTGAGCTTGTTCTGTGGGGATACATCCCTTTTCAAGGTCAAGGAATTTCTCAATGGTACCTTCCCAGCCAATGGGATTTTCAAGAGTACCTTTTGCGTTGTTTACGGTTTCTTGATACACCGTGCCATCCTTGAGGGTTACAGTTACCCTAGCAGGTGCAGCACTTCCTGATAAATAAGTATCGTCTTCGTCGACTTCCCAAATGATATCCTTGCATATCTTACGGATGGTGGGATTGTTCACAATGTCCATGGTGTAGTCATAGAATCCGTTAGCACCATGAACAAGTCGCATAGCCACGCCAAACCTGGCACTAAATTGCGCTTGAGTTATATCTTGAGGTTCGTCTACCACGCCAATATCACGTGTCTCACGAGGGCGCATCATGAGAGCCACTGTGTCTATGTCATCTACCTTAAACCCATGTTTTCGGATTAACTCTGCTGCATCAATAGCGCCATGCATGCCGGCACAACAGCAATAAGGTTTCATGCCTACATGCATGATTTTGTAATCTGTTCCCAAGCCTTCGATAAGCTTTTCAGGATTGCATTCAATATCGTCAGCAAATGCGCGGATCCATCCTTTTTTACCTTCGAGCGCCTCGTAAGGTCCTGTAATTCCAAACTTTGCAAGCATTGCAGCTCTTATTCCGTTGCTTGCAGCTAACCCTGCATTAACGCGCTTCACCGAACCACCTGTGC
This sequence comes from uncultured Eggerthellaceae bacterium, assembly GCA_964631345.1. Taxonomy (GTDB): domain Bacteria; phylum Actinomycetota; class Coriobacteriia; order Coriobacteriales; family Eggerthellaceae; genus MGBC163016. The sequence continues at coordinate 76,863 of CAZVWE010000007.1, forward strand.
ACGTGTGTTCAGTAATTCCACTGGATTCACTTGCTGCAATGCCAAGGGCATTTAATGTTTCATCAACAGAAAGATTTAAGAGATAGCTTGCTGCAGCAGTGGCGCCAAAAGTCCCTGCTGCAGCGGTCTCATGAAAATGACGGTCGTGCATTTTACGAGCTGCATGGGCGCATCGAATCATGATGTCATAACCGACAATAATAGCGCCTAATAAATCCTTGCCTGTAGCAACTGTGTACTCTGCTGTAGCTATAGCAGCAGGAATCACGCATACTCCAGGATGACTTGTGGATGATTCGTCGTCGTCATCCATTTCGAATCCATGTCCAAATAAACCGTTTGCAAAAGCAGCTTTTTCCATAGAAGTATGCGTGCCATAAAATGCCACGGTGCTGTTTCCAGAAGCATGTTCGGCTAAGACATAACGAAGTGCTGCTTTACTCCATGGCAATGTAGAAAATGCCATTTGGCATCCAATTTGATCAAGCAGGTGAAGTTTTGCCTTGTCTAGGACGGAATCTGGAATCTTTTCTATATCAAAATTAGCAATATATTCTGCAATGGTACGCGTTTCGTTCATGGCCGTCCTTTCTATTAAGGCAATTTTTGGATAGTTTTGTAGTTAGCCCCTTTTCAACTCCTTGTCCCGTGCTCTTTGGTAGATTTGATTGCATTATGGGATATAGCTATTACAAATTCGCATAATAATTTGGAATAGCTATGCAATTAGTTATAACATGAATATAAAAAACGATGACAAGGATATAAGTTTTTCCTTGCCATCGTTTAGAAGTTAGTAGTTTTAGAAGTTAGCAGTTTTTTAAAATGCTTACCAAGTACGCGAAGCTAGGGCGCGGAACTGAGCAACTGTAGGCACATGGGCGTTCAATCCGCCATCGACGGTAACGACCTGTCCTGTAAAGTATTCGCTTTCGTCAGACGCAAGATAAACACACATAGCGGCAATGTCATCAGGTGATCCATAGCGTGTGACTTCGATATTATCAAGGAAGATATCTTTTAATACGTCGGGTACTTTACTGGCATTTTCCTCGGTTACGATGAGGCCTGGGCGCACACAATTGCATCGAATGTTGTCTTTTCCATATTGAAGAGCAGTGTATTGTGTGAGCATGTCAACACCAGCTTTTGCGCAAGCATAGGCAGTCGTACCTAAGTCGCCACCACATGCAGCCATAGATCCAATATTGATAATAGAACCTCCACCGTTACGCTTTAGATAGGGTAGTGCAACTTTCGTGCAGTAAAATGTGCTGCGAATATCACTAGCGAAAACAGCGTCCCAATCTTCAAGTGCTATCTCGTCTACACGGCCATCCTTTAAGGCCATGCCAGCAGCGTTGTTTACCATTACATCAATTTTTCCCCATGTCGTTTCTGTATCGGCAAGAAGGGCATCGACAGTTTCAGGTTTGGTCACATCAAGAAAATGATACATTGCTGTGCCATCTGCAGCCGCGATCTCATCAACAATGGCTGCACCGCGCTCTTCGCGGCGACCGCATATGACCACGCGCGCTCCTTCAGCAGCGAACATCTTTGCGATTCCTTTACCAATTCCACTTGTAGATCCGGTTACGATAGCAACTTTGTTTTCCAGACGGTTCATGTAGGCTCCTTTGCTTGTTTAATGGTCGTTTTATTTTATAGCTTCTATATTTGAATAAGGATTGGTGTTTATGACTAGAGGTCATCTATATAATGGGTATATGCCCAATATGTCAGAACATAAAATCTACGAGACCAAGAATGGCAATATTCACTTTAAGGCGGAAGAGAATCTATGAACAAAAAACTGACGGTATGGCAAGCCGCATGCATTATCACAGGTTATGGTGTAGGGAGCGGCATCATGACGTTGCCGTATCTTGTTGATCGATCAGGTCTTGTTCCGGGTTTGCTTATATTGATAGTGTCGTTTTTCTTCAGCTATTGCATGCATATGATGTTGGCTGAGATCACGATTAGTAGCGGTAAAGGCTCGCAGATCATCTCTGTTTTTAGGACATATCTTTTCAGAGGTCCTCATGGCAACATATTTGTAGACGGTCTTTTCATCCTTACTGCGCTAGTTTTGATTACCAATCTTGCTGCCTATGTTGCTGGAGGCGCTGAGATTTTCGAAGCTGCTGGATTCGATCCACTAGTTTCCAAGATCCTCTTTTATGTCATAGCCGCAGCGGTGGTGTTTTTTGGCTTGAAAGTGCTTGGCGTGAGTGAAGCTGTCTCTATTACCGTCATCATGGTTATCATCGGTGTACTTGCGGGCGCATCATTTCTTAATTGGCACAATCCGCTGCCGTGGGACATCATTGGTGCTCCTAATGAGCTTCTCGCATTCTTTGGCATGGCGATGTTCTCATTCGTTGCATTCTTCAGCGTACCCCAGGCAGTCGAAGGACTTGATCGTGATCCAGTCAAGGTTCGCAAGGCAGTGCTTCTTGGTTTGGGCTTGAATCTCATCTTTATCATCGTCATCACTTTTTGTGCGCTTGGAAGCTCTACGCGTATCACGGAACTGGGCATCATCGGTTGGTCAGAGGGTATTGGTCTTTGGGCGCAGATCCTTGGTTCAGCTTTTACTGTGCTTGCTATGCTCACGACTTACTGGTCGATATCTCTCGCACTTTCAGACATCATCGAAGAGCAGACGAAACTGCACCATCGGCTCTGCTGGCTTATCGCAACACTGCCTTCACTCATCCTAGTGCTTCTCAATCTCGGTGGATTCCTTGAGATCATGCGCACCGCAGGTGGCCTCATCGCAATTTTGATGGCTATCATGGTTGTGCCTGCATTCCGCCGGTGTCGAAAGGCAAATGGGCGCATTTTGCTTCCCGATCTCCTTGCTTCAACCCCTATGCAAGCAATCGTACTGATCGCCTTCCTACTTATGGCTGTAGGTAGCGCTGTATCTATTTAGTAACATGAGAACAGTATTCACAAACGGGCACTTCCACACACTTGAGTATGAAGGCGACATCCGTGCCTCGCTTACGATTGAAGACGGAATCATTGTTGCGCTTGGTGAAATTCCGAATGCAAAGGATATTGTGATCGACCTGAATGGTGCACATGTCTATCCTGCGTTTATCGATGCGCATCTTCATATGATGGAAACAATTGCGCTAGCAAGTATGGGAGAAGTGCTATGTACGTTTGTTAACGATACTGTAGAACCTCATGATCTTCGTGGTATAGAGGCGAAAATCCGCGATATTGCAGAGCGTAACCATGTAAAAGAAGGATCACTTCTTATTCTCACGAACTATGTTTCAGCCGCCATCGATGAAGGACGACTCCCAAATAGGTACGAACTTGACTCATGGGCAGCAGGCGCTGATGTATGGGTTCTTAATATCGATGGGCATTCCGGGTCTTGCTCATCTTCTCTACTTGAGAAGCTCGGTCTGGAGGATCTTGCTCCTGATGGCATATTTATAGGCTCTGCACATGATGCAAACCTCGGCAAGTTCACCGAGTGCCTAGCGTCACGAATCACACCTAAAGCACTTATGCGCGGAATTGCGCATTTCTGCAATGAATGTGCCTCGTTCGGAATCGGAACGGTCTGCGCTCTTGAGGGAAACGATGATATCGAGCGCGACCGAATGGGGGAGCTCACAGCGTTTCTTGCTCAGCGTCTTCCGATAGATGTGCGGTTGTTTCCACAATATATGGATGAGGTGAAACTTGCCCGCGTAAGGCCTAAGATGGCAGTCTCGCGCGTAGGTGGGTGCATGAAGTGGGAGATGGATGGATCGGTTGGTTCGCGCACAGCAGCGTTTTTCGAGCCATACAAAGATGGAACGCAGTCAAATCCTTATTTTGAAACCGCTGAGCTTAAGCAAACTCTTCAAAACTTCGCACTTAACGGGTATCAGATGTCTGCTCATGCGATTGGTGATAGAGCGATTGATCAGCTCGTTGATATTCTGGGTGCTTTGCCAGGAAGACATCGGATAGACCATTTCGAGTTTCCCTCTGCACATGCAGTAGAGCGTGTTTGTGAAATGAAGCCTTTCATCACCGTACAACCTGGTTTCACCTGGATTGATGAGCGTTTTCTTCATGGATATGAGCGCTTCTTAACCGATCAGCAGATCGCAAGCCAAGTTCCGCTCTCTACGCTCATGGATGCAGGTGTTCCGCTATGTGGATCAAGTGATTCCCCCGTCCAATCGGTTGATCCATTTTTGCAGATGAGAGGGATGCGAGAATTTCCCATTGCTGGACAGTCGCTATCTGGATACGACGCCCTTTTGACCTACACAGTCAACGGAGCAGAAATGCTTAACGAGAAGAAAGGCCGACTGCGCGAAGGATATGACGCGAGTTTCTTCTTCTGCGATGTTGATCTTGAAACTTGCGCTCCTTCAGCGCTTGAGGGACTACATGTAACGGAAACATGGCTACATGGAAGACCGTATAAGCGCCTTTCAAGCAACATGCTTGCACTATTGCGTCTTCTTATAACTCCTCCTCACAAGATTTAAGCCAATAAGAGAAACGCTTTGAGTTGGAGTCGTTCTATAAGACGACTCTGCTAACGTTGTCATGCATTTCAGGATAAATTCAGACTGTGTGCCTACCATACTCGCTCATCAAGCGATTAAGGAGGTGCCGCTATGAGTTGGCATAAAATACGACCATTCATAGACATCCTGATGGGTCTTATGCTTATCTTGGAAATGTTCTACATGTTCACCGGTAACTTATTGCACGAAGTAATTGGAGTATTGTTTTTCGCTACGTTAATCATTCATATCGTGCTATCGAGGAGCTGGCTAAAGGGTATTTCCATTAAGGTGCAGAGCGGTCAGAAGCTTTCTTTCAAGAACAAGGCCAGAGTCGGAATAATGGCTGTGCTCGTTGTTGCTTTCTTGATACTTCTTGTTAGTTCGGTACTTATTAGTAATGTTTTAGGTGAAACAATCGGTTGGATGCTTACTGGAAGTCCTTACAGCATTCTTGCCTTCATTCATACTGTATGCGCTTATTTGGTATGCATCACCGTTATATGCCATGTCGGTTTTCACTGGGTTGGTCTGTTCAAATCACTTAAAATTCCTTATAACCCTCAGCGTCGTCAAGTTATCAATGCCGGAGTGACCTCAGTAGCGTCGATTGGAGTTGTTGCGTTAGCTATAAGTGCCACGAAAGAGATCGCTTTATGGAACGGCTTTGTTTCTGAGGCAGAATCTTTGGCAGAAAGCGAGATTGAGTCACAAAGCGACAGCAGTAGGGAGTTGCGCACAGAGAACAATGGGAAACCTTATGTAGAAGGCGACCGTGAGTTGCGCGCTGGAAGGTATCACGAATACGAAACGGACGCATACGGTTTTCCCGAGGAGAGTGCGGATGACAACACTCCTTACAGTGGCGGCACTCCGTATGGTGACGGTCAATCCCAAGACAGTAGCATGTCCCAAGACGAAAGCGGGTCAAACTCTGGCATCTGCACACTCTGCCGAAAACAATGTTCGCTCTCGGCGCCGAAGTGTAACAAGCCCTACACGGCTGGATTGTAGAAGTCGTCTTATGTGGGCAACAAAATTGAAACATCCCTTTTACTTTTAGAAGGAGAACACGGGGATCACATACTGTTTACCTTCGTCATTTCTTTACTTTTTGTTGAAATAATCTTTACTTTTGTTTATTTCTGAAGCATTAAGTAAAGATATGAGATGATAACCACGATTTCGTTTAATGGGTCGCTGAGAAGAAGTGATCAAAAAACTTCATAATATCTTGAAGCAAGTAACGAGAAATTCGGTACTTTTGCCAGTCTGCCGCCTGACCTGCGCAATTCAATCGTCACCTTTATTAGCAGTGTCTATGATAAGCTAATGGTCTTGGAGCATGAGGTGCTACCAGCGTGAACCTCGCTATCGCAAGATTACGGAATGGGAGATATTATGGGGTCGACGATGCCACAGGGAAGTCTACAGCCGACCCTGCAGGCAAATATGCAGCCAGGCATGCAACCAGGTATGCAATCAGGCATGCAGTCAAACCCACAAACAGTTTCCCAACCAGTGAGTCTGCAATCAGCGATGCAACCAAATCCACAAGCATGTTACCAGCCAGGTTTGCAATCAAATATGCAAACGGAACCGCACCCAAGAAAACCTTGGTACGCGAAATGGTGGGTGTGGCTGTTGGCCGCCCTCGGCTTCGTGTTCGTCATCATCGTCGCCTCTGTGGCTCTCTGGTTCTCCACTCACGCCAGGATGCCCGAGGTAGTGGGTCTCTCTCCAGAACAGGCTTCCCAGCAGATCCAAGCATCGTCAGAGAATTGGAACATAGAGATACGAAACACGTACGGTAGTCTCTATGACAACAAATACGAAAGCCTGGATTTCGTGGTCATTGAAACCGATCCCGAAGCTGGAACCGTGCTGGATAAGCTGAATGGCGAAGTGACCATCACTCTGATTGTCGATCTTTCCCAAGAGACATTGGCAGAGGTTCGAGAAACTGCAATACAGAACGAGATCCAGGACTCCTTGGAAAATGGGTTTGCCAGCGAAGACTACTACGATGGAGGAAGCTTCATTGTCTTCAAAGCCGTCGACTCCGATCCCTCTATTTCTATCCACACAACCTCGCAGGAATTTGCCGAGCAGAATAAAAGCCTCTATCAATCTTTGGCAGAAATAACACGAGCAAACGTCATAGCGACTGCCTTCACGGCCGACGGCTTCCTTTACGCCGTCTCTTTCACTCCTTATTCGAAAACCACCGAAGAAGAGGCCAGTCTTGCCGCAGAACAGCTAGGTAGATTGCTATCCGAAGCTGATGAGTTCGCCGAAAAACACCGCAAAGACATTGCAGACATATACGTCGCAACCAATGAAGGATGGGGACTAGGTCAATGGCCGGGCAGCGAATGGTCTTACGATGGCGAGACACTAACCTTCTTCGCATATTCTCCTTTTGTTGATACAAGATTCGGAGATGGTGAAGGGAACGAACTCACTGCAAAGGGGACTTTAGAGGCGAAGAAAGGATATGAGCTGCAAGCAAAGACATTTGCCCAGATCTTCCAATGCGACGTTGTGATCAATTTCTATGATGATGGAGCCACAGAGCCATTTTTCTCCACATCTTCCGAAAAACTCCCTTGGCTCTGATGACTGTATGATGGCGGTAAGTGGCACTCCAGAATGGAGACAAAAGGATCGACTACGCTCATATTCCATTTCATTTTGCCTCTTGTCTTTGCGTATACTCTAGGGGTTAAGCTCTTCTTAAAAGAAATGCTGCGGACATGAAGAGGATTTGCCATGGATGCCAAATTCAACACATGTGTCTTTTGCGACGGAGGCTGCGCCTTAGCAGCTACCAGGATCAATGGAAAGCTGAAAGTCACTCCCGCGAACCCACAGGCGCCAGCAATTTGTAGCAAGGTACGCATTATCGATGAATATCGATTACACCCCGATCGCATCATCCATCCGTTCAAGCGCGTTGGCAAGCGCGGCAGTGGGCAATGGGAAGAGATTTCGTGGAACCAAGCGCTCGACGAAATCGCCGAAAAGCTACAGCGGGTAATCACTACATACGGCTCCGAGGCTTTCGCGGTTTCCGAGATGCCACTAAATATAGGTTTCGGAGGCATAACTCGACGCTTCATGAACCACTTAGGCGCCGTAAACTACATAGCACCTGTACAACTGTGTATGGGAAATACCGCACAAGTGCATCGCGCTGTATATGGCTGGTACACAAGCGCTAACTGGCAAGTAGCTGACTGCATCGTTTATTTCGGCCAAGACCGCGACACCGAACGCTGGCCTGGAGAGTTCTTAAATCTGAAAGCGGCACTTGCACGGGGTGCCACGCTGATCGAAGTCGACCCGCGCATTACTGAGACCTCAAAGCTAGCCCAGCATCACCTGCGCATCCGCTACGGCACGGATGCAGCTTTAGCACTTGCGTGGATCAATGTGATCATCGAAGAAAACCTCTATGATAAGGAATTTGTAAGCAATTTCTGTATTGGTTTCAATGAGCTGAGCGAGCGCGTACGCGAATACAACCCTGAACACGTGGCGAAAATCTGCGGAATCTCAGCTGATCAGATCCGTAAGACCGCGCGTATCTATGCGAATGCCCAGGCGGCGCTTATCCCTTGGGGCGTGGTGCCTGACATGCAGGTAAACTCAACTTCGCTCATCCAAGCACTTTGCATCCTTCGTGCCATCTGCGGAAACCTTAACAAGTCCGAGATGGTGTTCGGCCCGGCACTTGGCGGCGTGACGAACGCCCAGCTTGCCGACTATTCCGTACTTTCATCCGAGCAGCGTGTTAAGCAGCTTGGGCGCAATACGCATTCATTGCTGACATTTGCTGCATCCGATTTGTATCGCGATGCCTGGCAGCGTTTTGACATCCCTTATGAGCCTGACATACTGGCGCAATCGTGTGCAGCCATACCACCTGATCTGTTCGCAGCCATGCGCGGCGAAGATTCTTATCCTGTGAAGGCATTTTTCGCTGTGGGTAACAACACGGTAATGAGCTATGCAAATCAACAAGGCATTGTGGATGCACTCATGAACCAAGACCTCGTGGTTACTTTTGAGAATTGGATGACACCCACAGCACAGCTCTCTGACTATGTTCTACCTGGTGACATGTGGGCGGAGCGCGACGTACTCATACCCGCCTTTGATGTGGCGCCGCTATTCACAGTGGGTCAAGCTTTCTGCGATCCGGTCGGCGAATGTAAGAGTTGGTACTTCGTGATAAAAGGTCTTGCCGACCGCTTAGGAATGTCCGATGTCTTTCCTTGGGAGGATGAGCATGCGCTTTATGACTTCCGCTTAGCGCCACTTAGCATGACCTGGGAAGACGCCTGTGCGCAAGCGCCATCGCCTGTGATGATGAAGCCTGTCGCTATGGGGCAATTCGTCACGCCATCTGGAAAAGTTGAGCTTGCGAGCAGTGTGCTTGCAAGTCTCGGCTACGACCCGCTGCCCTCATATGTTGAGCCGGCTGACCCAGGTGCCGCATCGGGCGATTTCCCCTATATCGCATTTGCTGGTTACCGCGAACGCTACTCATACAACACCTGTCTGCACCAGATCGAGAGCTTGCGAGCACACGAACCCGAACCCTACCTGTTCATCAATCCCGAAGACGCCGAGCATGAAGGTATCGCCGACGGCGACCCTTGCGAGGTGGAGAGTGCTTATGGCAAGGTGAGACTGCTGGCAAAGCTTGATGAGAATCAGCCCTCAGGTAGCATCCGCGTTCCACATGGATGGTGGAAACCCGAAACAGCTCAAGGACTGGAAGCAGGATTGAGCAGCGCACAAGAGTTCAACGACGGTATATTGTTCCCCGATAAACCTTGGAATCTCGACGGCTCACAAGGCGTTCCCGGCCTACGCGGTAGCATTCATGTGAGGGTATCCAAGCTCTAGACAGGGGCAGATCCCGCTATTTTCGCGCCAGCTGCTGTTAAACGATGCGGTTTATATCAAGGTGCCGAACTCGTATCAAAGGGTGGTGGGACGAAAAGTCTCAAGAGTTTGAAGAAAGGGCTGTTTGGCAAACCCGCTCAGATGGTTTTCGAGATGGATGTGAAAGATGTTCAAGATGACCGATTCGAGTTGGAGTTCCACTATTGCCCCTTAGTTAAGGCATGGCAGAAACAGGGTTGCACCGACAAGGAGATATCAGATCTCTGCGATTGGGCTATGTGTGGCGATCGTGGAATAGGGGAGGCATACGGTTGCGAACTTGATTTACCGAAAACTATTGCCCGTGGTGATGATGTCTGTCACCTTATCTACCATCGGTGATGCGCAATAGGTGAGTATTTTATAATGACGGATCACAAAGCAAGTTCAGGCAGATAGTAAATCGGACGCTTCTCGAAAGGAGCGCCCGATAGGTTGATTAAAAAGGAGAAGGGAATCTCACTCCCACTCGATGGTGGGAGTGGCGGATAGTTGTTCGAACAGTATCATGCCG
>CAZVWE010000008.1:0-71006 GCA_964631345.1 uncultured Eggerthellaceae bacterium
CCTGTCACGTCGGAGGTCGCGAGTTCAAGTCTCGTACATCCCGCCATTAAAATGTATAGACCAGTCTTCGTACTGGTCTTTTTTATAAGGACTCATAATGAATGCATATGGCCTTAAGGACGACGTGATTGCCTATATTGTTGACAAGGCAAAAGAGTGCGGTCTTTCAAAGGTCATATTGTTTGGCTCGCGTGCCACAGGCAGATTTTCTGAGAAAAGTGATATCGATCTTGCCATATCGGGAAACTCGCTTGGTGATTTTAAATACTCATTGGAGGAGGAGTGCCCCACTCTTTTGAGTTTCGATTTCATCTCCTTGGATCAAGATATAAGTAAAGATCTTCGCGATCGAATAGCCGGGGAGGGAGTTGTGCTTTATGAAATATGCTAACTATAAGGCCAATTTGAGCATCTTGAAGCAAGCTCCTCTACAGGATCTAAACAATGAATTTGTTTTGAGTGGCATTATCGATAAGTACGCAATGCAGTTTGAGTTGGCTTGGAAGCTACTTCAAAAGACACTTGAATACGAAGGATGCCTTGATGCTGCAATAGGCTCTCCACGTGGCATTATCAAAGCCGCTTATAGTGCGTATGATTTCATCGATGAGAAAACCTGGCTGGCTATGCTTAGGGATCGAAATGCTGCAGAGCACGTATATGATGAGGCGTTGGCAAAACGTCTGGTTAAAGCGATAAACGGTGAATATATTGCAGTTTTTGAGAAACTGATTTCAGACCTTGAAGGACTGTATTCAAGGGAGCTCTTAGAGTCGTTTTAAATGGTGGGCAATCCAAGGGTTAGAAGAGGTTAGACATCTCTGTGTGCTTATAACCCTAAGATCGAGATTATTTACGCTGTCAGCCTTTTAATTTATGATTAGATCTACTTTTGATTGGACTTTATAAAAACCTATTGAAAGAACCCTATGAATCATGTAGATAATTCAAATATTCCTCGATATGGGATATTGCTTACAGATAACGTTGATCCGCAATGGCTGCGTGATTGTTCACCGCGGTATTTTGATGATTATATAAAATTACCGTAGATCCCATTAATAATCAAATTGCGGTAGGAATGCAGGTTCACAGAAATGGTAAAGCAGTATTGAAAGCTGAAGAAAAGGATCTGCTTGGGGGGGGGGGGAATATATTCTTCGATGACCTTCATGTTGAATATGAATCAGGATTAAATGAATTGGTCAATGAACAAGTTGGTACGGAAAGCGATGATCTTCGAGTCGTAACCGATCCCGATGTTATAGAACGAATAGACAATGTGCTGAAGACTTGGGTTGTGGGATTATGATTAAGCTTCCAGTTGCTTTAAAGTCAAAATCGGATTTTGATCCGCTTGAACTTGAGATGTGGCAAGAGGGTGGATTCCTTAGACAAATACTAGATATTTACCCTGAGGTTTATCGACTGGAGAAATACGCGGACAACGAGCAGGCATTGCGTTCGCAATGGGACACATTATTGGATTTTATAAGCATGACTGTGCTGGATGACGATGTTGAAGAAACGACAAAGTATGAGCTCTGTCACAATCTCGAGAAGCTTCAACGTTATTATGCTGGTGATGGGGTCAATAAAGCAACTGCGTTCGGATGGTGGAAGCAGTGGAAATACGATTTGAATAGAACGGTAGCTAGAGCGGGTTATTGATTGCCGTTTTGTTTGTTGCTTGAGCTCCGTTCTGTCACGTCGGAGGTCGCGAGTTTAAGTCTCGTACATCCCGCCATTAAAACACGAGGTCAGGAGTCATTTTCGCTCCTGGTCTTTTCATTTTCTCAGGTTCCCCGAACCGCATTTTGGGTACAATTTTGAGTCTGATGTGATCGGATTTATTCGTGCCTGTTCGAGCTTATTCGTGTTTTGGGGGGCTCATTTAACTTCGAATCAAAACACATTTTCGCAGTTCAAATCTAGTTGTCTCAGCGCGTTAGAGCTCTGACGAGTCTTGACGGGGCTTGTTTTACCAAACAGCTCTTATACTGTATCTATTCAGAAACAAGGAGTGCTATATGGGATTATTAGAGTATTTATTTGGCAATCAGAACAACAAAAAGCATTCTGCAGAAATTGAAATGAGTGAAGAAGAGTTCGCTGGACTTGTAGCGAAAAAGATAGTTGAATCTACACTTGGTACTTCTCCAACTGAAGAAGAGATAGCAAGAATGAAGGAACAAGAGAGACAAGTCGAAGAAGGTAGACGATTGCGTAAAGAAGCTATTCTTGCGCATGGAGTGGACGAATCTCTATTTACTGAAAATGGCGCTTTTCAAGATGCGCTTTATCTTCTTAATGAGTTTGCTCCTCAATATGATTTGATTGACATTGATGTTACTAACGGCAAAGTGAATATTGACTATCAGAATCTAACTAAGACCCGAAAACTCCCTAAGAATGTCGTGATTGAGCATGTTGATTCTTACGGAAAGAACCAAGATGACAATGCAATCCTCCACATTAAGAAACTAAAAGATGGTGCAATCAATATGGCAGATATTCACTTATGGCATAACCATCTTAGACACAGTGTCTATGTAAGAACGAAAGACAATAAGCTGCAGATTACATGCGTAGTCTTTTCTGACGCAAGGAAGAACTACGAAGAGACCCTGTGCGCCGAAGAAGACATCCTATATGGAAAAGATCCTTCTGAGATCTTGAATGATTCCATCCTTAAAACTTGGAAGTAATGAGTTTTCTCATAGTTAATATTATCTTCTTCTGTCATCAGAGATCATTGCTATAACCTCATCTTCAGTGAAAGGCTCTATTTTTGAAAATGTATTTGCCGCGCTCAGTTTCATTCTGTTAGGGAATGTCATAAATGTATCCACTGGATTCTTGATATGAATATTTTCTAAACTGTTTCTAGGGATAACCACAGAATAGATGTAATCATCATTAAGATCACCGTCTTTGTTGCGCCTTTGGGTATAACCAGATATGGCAACAGCATCAAGGCTGCAGTTCAGATTAAAGATAGACGAAGCTAAGAACTCAGCCAGTCCAAAAACGCACTGAACATATTCTTGTTTAATCTGCTTCTGAGTTTTGTTTTTCGTAGAAGCCTTTCCGGACTTAAGAATCTGAACATATTCAGTAGGTAGATCTTCTGCTTCAGGCAAGTCCAAATCTATAAATAGAACATCGTCTTTGAAATCGATATCAGCATCCATTTCTAAAGGCAGTTGGAGGTTCGACAACCAATCAATTACGCAATCCACTATAACGTCTTCATCATCGGAAAGACAGCGTTGAATGCTCTTCACTTCATCGTCATAGGTTGCTTCATACCTTGCATTCTCTTCGCGTTCTTTACATGTTTCTTGCTCTTCAAACAATCGCTTTTGTTCTTTCCAGGTTTCATTTGCTTTCTGCATCGCCGAAGCCAGATTCGACTCGACGTATGAGATACGCTTCTTTTTCTTGAAGAGCCCCGGAAACTGCTCTAACGCTTCAGTCTCCAAATTCTGTCTGACATCTTCTTGCGTTGGAATAGGTATGTTCCAAGTCTTTCTCGTGTACCGCTCTGGTTTTAGTATTTTGAGCTTATTTTCCGCTTGAAGAACAGCGGTCTTTTTTGGTTTGACTAACGGTGAATGCTTGTATAGTTCAGTGAAATCTGCGGTGGCATTTTCTGATTTGCTTCGAATCTCTTCGGCTTTCTCTGCTTGCATTTCTTTAAGCTGCGGTAGAGCATTTTTGTAAGTCGCTTGACGCTTAATCTGCTTGATTAGTTCAGGATCAACGATTTCTTCACCACTTTGATAATAGAAATGTATATCGCCATCATCCTCAACGCCAAGCGAGATGGTGGTTAGCGAATCAGGAGAGGTGTTTTGAGGCTTATAAGTTGAGCCTGTGGACTTACTAGCCTTATTTGATCTGCCAGAACCTCCACCTATTTTTGTTCGAGAGTATAAACCCGTTCCCGGAATGCCCGTATTTAAATACGTTCCGCGCTTTCCCGTTGATACTGATAAGCCTTTACCGCCAACTGAAAGACCAAGACCACTCTTGGAAACATTTAGATGTACACCTTTAGCAATTTTTACTCTTTTACGAAATCCTCTAGCCATAAAGCCACCCCTGTTATTTGTTTTCTTGATAGTGCATATGTTTGATCAAGTTATCAGAATGCAATATCTTTTGAATCATCTCTAATCCATGCAATCCTATTTGACTAGGGAAGTATCTTATACGAATCGAGTTGTATCTCGGGAACCTCGCGACCGCCGGAAGCACCTTTTAATCCAGTAACCACACCAGTAACGGACACCCTAGTTCCCCTTACAATGTCTTGCGCTTTCTTGTCGATTGACATGTCAATGTAGATCTCATCACTCTTGTTGTCACCGAAAGTCATCGTAAACTTATAATGCGTTCCCGACCATGCGCGATCAAAAGCACTTTCAGTAGACACCCCTTCGACAGTCACCTTTGTTCCGACCGTTGCATTAATTAACTCCTCGTACGTATTGATGGCGTTAGCTGTATTTGAGGTTTTTGGAGTCGTTGAGTTTGATTTTGGGCTTGAAGAGCTTCCAATGTTGTTTACATCACCGTTCTGAGAGATGCTACTTGATTCGTTGTTACCTGAATCTTTGCTTGATTCGCTGTTTGCGGAAAGCGAAGAGCTATTTGACGATGCGGCGAAATCATCTGAGGTCTTCGATTCGCACGCGCACAATGTAAACAATAGCAATAGTGTGACTGATAAAACTAATATGACCCTTCTCATGTCTCTTCCATTCTCAAGTACAAGCTTGCATCTATAAGTATTATCCAACATGCAGTTATCAGATAAACTAAAAATGGCTCTGTTTTTGGGTCTGATGCAGCCGTGCTTAACCGTTCCTAACCGTGCTTATCCGTGTTTTGGCAAGAAACACAAAGTGATTAGCTTTTCCTAAAAGATACCATCTTCGGAAAAGTTTTACTCCTCAATCAGAAAACGAAAAATGAGAAACACCAGTTCAGAGATACAAAATGAGAACCAGCGATTATGAGTTCTGATTGTGATGGAAGCCGTTGGATTGATTGCTTAGTAATGAACACCTAGACCCAGCCGCGATCTATCACGTCGGAGGTCGCGTGCTTCTTGCATCGTATATCCCACCACTTCCGCAATCCAAGCCAAATCTCAGTTGGCTTTTCTTCTATCAAAGGTAAATACGCTTATCAAACTTATCAAAATAGATCTCGGAACATAATGGTTCAAGGGTTGCATCTACGCTCTTTGCGAATCTGGGGTGGGCGACATTTATAATTGAAGAATCGAATATTTCAACGGGGAATGCGACTCATTGTCAGATAAACGATGTAGTCAAAAAGAAAGGTTGAACATGAAGAGGGAAGACTATTGCATCTACTCATCTGAATCGGCATCTTTTCAAAAGGCTGTTGATCCTGCCGATGCACGTGTTCAGGTTCTTGGAATGGATAAGAGCTTTTTCAAGGATTGTATGGTAACGGAATCGGGTTGGTATCTTGAGGATTGCTTTGAACCCGAAATGGTAAAGCACGAGTCAGGCGAGGTCTTGATGCTCCTGGGCAGCGACAAATCCCATCCTGATGAGCTAAACGCCAATGTTGAGATTTGGATAGAGAACGACAAAATCACCATGAACAAGTGTTGTGCGGTCTTTATTCCTGCTGGGGCTGCTCACGGAAAAATGAAAATCACTAACTTGAAAGCACCCATTGCGTATTATTCCGTGCAGACAACAACCGATACGTACAAGGCGGTTGCCGCGGAAGCCACTGCGGCAGCTGGCTCGTTTGCCAATAATATGTGTGAACGTTTTGAACCATCAAATGGCTATGTTCCAGCGGCTCCGGCTGGCGTCTTGACACTGCTGGTTTGGATCGACTCAGGTCGTATCGAAAGTGCGCCTTATGCGGAAGCAGTCTGGTTCAACTGCTCAACGACCGAAGGACCCGAAGCGCATACTCATTCCTATGGAGAATTTCTTAGCTTTATTGGAACCGACCCCTCGAATCCCGCAGATTTAGGTTGTACGATCGAATTCTATCTTGACGGACAGCGTATCGATATTATCGAAAGCACACTGATGTTTATTCCCGCAGGCGTTTCCCATGGACCTTTCTATATTCATGATATGGTTCGACCTATTCTTCACACTTCCGGATATGCTGGTGGTGACTACCAAAGAGAATCTTAGAAAGTCAGGTCAATGCAGAAGCACTAGCGGTAAGTACAATGCCACAATGCAATATTTTGCATCCCTGTCATACTGGATTTATCATCCGATACATTTTCTAGCTTACTGAATTACAGGCAGCGCAGGGTGCATACTTTCTTCCGCAGCATCGATTCTTTTATTTCTGAAGTAAACCAACCAGTTGATGCCTACGCAGATGACATTAATCAGATATACAGCAAATACCCAATTGAGGTTCCCCGAAACTATCTTTGCGGAAATGCCTGCAAAGTATCCGAATGTTATTAAAGCTATGAATTGCCAACTTGTGCCCTTAGCTGTTTTCGCTAGATAGCTTCTATAGGCATTTATAGGCCACGACAGTCCAAAACATATAAGCATAATGGCTTCTAGAATCTCAGCCATTTGTGTCGTCCTTTCGTTGGTGGATTTACTTGTATATTGCGTGAGGTGTCGGCGATGATCATGCACTGAATGCAATTCTAGATTTATAAAATATAAATACAAATAATAAATTATGATAAATAGCATCAAACGTAGTTATGAATAAGGAAGGACTTACATGGAACTTGCGCAGCTCAGGTATTTTTGTGATGTCGCGCAAACTGAGCATATGACAAAAAGTGCACGCAGGCTAAACGTGGTACAGCCAGCACTTTCCCAGTCTATACATGGCCTGGAAAATGAACTGGGCGTAAAGCTTTTCGCGAAAAATGGACGAAACATCAAGCTCACGCAAGAAGGCGCTCGTTTTTACGAGCGAGTGTCTGCAGTGCTTAATGATTTGGAGACAGCAACATCGGATATTCGATCATTTGCGACCATGCGCGAAAATACAGTTCGCATAGGTGTTCTTTCTGCAACTAATCTAACAATTGACGCGATAGTGGAGTATGCAGGCAACCACAAAGATACAGTCATAGAGATAACGCAAGATGAAGGTGATGATACGTGCGACATACGAGTAAGCATGTTGGATGAAAATGCCACCTTGCGTGCCAATAGAGGTGTCCTAGATAAAGTATGCGATGAGATGGTATACACCGAACGTATTGGAATTGCAGTGCCGCTTAGTTCTCCTCATAAGATATCCATTTCTCTTAAGGATTTAGAGGGCGAGAAGTTTGTTAGTTTAGCTGGGTCTAAACATTTGCGGTTGCTTTGCGATGCCCTATGTCAGCAGCATGGATTTGAATCTCGTATAGGCTTTGAAAGCGAAAGTCCTGATGCGGTAAAGAAGATCATTTCCCTTGGTTTAGGGCTAGGGTTCTGGCCAGAAATAAGTTGGGGAAGCTTGGATGAAAGCGGAGCGCGATGGGTGCCTTTACAAGAAAGTGGGTTCATGCGTACGCTGTCGGTACAATTAATGAAGAGGAGCCGCTTGGATGATGATTGTCCCAAGCCTGCTGCAGAATGCTTCTTCGCGTATCTTACGAGTTTTATGGATCAGCTTTGGCAGAGCCGCGCATAAATTCAATCGAAAATACTCTTGCCTTGAGGACACATGAATATTGCTCTAAACAATCAGTGATCTTCTCACACAATATGTCTTCATTCAGCTAAGGCAATCTCGGTATCTTCTGTTTGTTCGCGAGAGAGAACCGGTTCAAGCAGGAACATGATGTATCTAACAACGACGAAAAGAACCATTGTGATTGCAAACGCAACTTCTGCGGTCATAAGTACATCAATTGCGCTTGAAAAAACAATTCCAGCTTCTGAGAAAAACTTGACAGCCTGAACAAGCGCTGTGGCCGTAATGACGAAAGGGAAAGTCATCGCAGCAAAACTGGGGAAGAAACCTCCTGATACAAACCGGGGAACCTGAGTGAGAACAATAAGATATAACGCCTGAGCACAGGCTAGAAGAACAGCAATGAATACCTGATTTGGGTCGGGATAGACTGCCAAGTAGCCGACGATGGAAAGACTTGCTGGCGCCGAATAAATACAGAAAAGAGGTTTTGCAGCATCTGGTACTTGGTGCTTGGCATACCTGATTGTGATCATTGCCAAAAGCGGAATATAACTTGCAAATCCCATCCAAAACAATATCTGACCAAATGCTTGTAATCCAAATATTGGAGATGTGGCTGCTCCGACTATGATTCCTACGTAGCAAACAAAGTAAGTGGGAAAGACTTGATCGAGTCTAAAATTGCGGATAAGTCTCACCGAGAACCACACAATCGTTGTAAGGTGAACGATTATCGCCAATGCCCAAATGCAAAAGGCAGCCATGATTGAAAAATCTGCCATGTATCCGGATAGCTGCATAAGCGTCATGGCGCTTGTAGTGGAAACACTTGCAAGAATGGGATTCTTCAGATCTTCTCGGATCATCTTGGGATATTTGATGATCTTGGCAATAAGGAGAATTAATAAGGCAGCGGAGACAATGCCGAAAAGAAAGCGAATTCGTTCATCGATTGGCTCAAGCAGATTTCCAAGTGCCGCCAGACCCAATGCGACGCCTCCGATAGGAATTGGTACACGCTTCAGTATCTCTTGCAATTCATCCCTCTCGTAAAAAGATTGATTTGAGTGAATGCATACTATGTGAAATGTGACAAATTACTATCTGCTTTTTCTGTTGTTCACAAATCCTCTAGACTTTGTTCGAATATCAGCCTTAGATTGCATAATCATTAGATACAATTTAGCTTAGTTGTATTTCTGGATTTGAGTAGAAATGGGAAAAGGGAAATGGAAGATCAAAATTTGCCCAATGAGACAAACAAGGAAAGCGTGGCAGGAGAAGTTGTACAACCAGAAAATGATTCTGTAAACACCCCCGTCACACCATCCCCATCGCCTGATCAGCAAATTCCAACAGAGTCTGCTGCACAGACACAGCCTGCGCAACCAGCAACGCAAGCCCCATCTGAGCAAACATCTTCAGCGCAAGCTACACTACCTATGCAACCTCCAGTGCCAGAACCTCAATATGCTCCACCGGCACAACAGCCTATTCAAAACCCTGCGTCATACGCGCCGCCAGTTCAGAATATATCTCCAACACCTGCATTGGTTTTAGGTATTCTCGCAATTGTGTTTTCTGGAATTCCAATCGCAGGTATTGTTTTGGGAATTTTGGCAATTGTTCAAGCGGGTAAATATTTCCGTGCAGGAGGCACAGAAGGTACTGCAAAAGGTGGCAAGATTTGCGGAATTATCGGCATTTGTTTTTCCGTCATAATGATCATAGTTACATGCATTTTTGTAGTTATTGGCGTTATGGCGATTGACGAATATGATTCACGCTCTCAAACGTCGACAATTACCTCAAGTCCTTCTGCTGGAACATCAAGCTCTGTTGATGCAGATGAGCAGGCTGTTTTTGATGTGGTAAATCCATATCTTGATCAAATCAAAAATAAAGATCCTCAGATGGTAGCAAGAATTGCAAAGATTATGGAAGACTCTTTCAATGAGGCTATGGCTGATAGTGACCTTGATACAACTTTACAAGGTTGCGGAGTTGACCCAAATCAGTTAGCTCTTCTTATGATTGAAGGGTTTGACTATTCTGAAGACTACGTTTATGACGACGATGATGAAGCTGAAGCTAACTATGATATTACCGTACGTAGCATTTCTGATGTTGCATATGAGTTTTATGAGCAAGTCATGGATCTAGCAAGATCAAGCAGTGCTGGATCAATGACTTTAGATGAAGCTTACACGTTAATTGGTGAAAAGCTTATAAATGCTGTTGAATCTACTCCTGCAGAAGAAACTGCTTACTATTTCGATGTTGATGTTAAATTAGTAAATGGTAATTGGGTGATGGACGAAGAGAGCTTCAATGACGAGCTTGATTACTTCTTCGCTCTTTACTAAGAGTTTTATAAAACTGATTTGATTGCAATTAAGGGGTGTCCAGTTCGGGCATCCCTTAATTCTTTACTACCGAAGAGTTCGTAAATAGTCTTTCATTTCCTTTTTGATGCGATAACTTTCAATTGCCTTTTGGATCGCTTTACGTCGTGTCCATTCATCTAAAGGCGCATTATGGCCTTTCTGCTCTAAATAAGGAAGTGCTGCTTGTTCTTGCTTATGTAGTGCTTCTGCGAAATACCAAGCACGCATCATATCAACGTAATAGATATCATCTTTCGATGCAGGAGTATCTTCACTGTCGGGCATACGTGTTTTAGCTACTTGGACGCAAAAATCGTTTTCAAATAGGTCATCTAAATACATACGCATAAGAATTCCTATAGCAAAACGAATCGTATAGCAGTGACTTGATGTAAGCCAACAATTGACATGTTTTAAGGTTTCATCCGGGTTTTTTTCAAAAATCTTTACTGGTAATTGGTCACATGTCGCCCAGTTATCAACATAAGGAAGGAATCGGCTATATAGCTCGATTGCTTTGTCGTAGTTCTTTTCGCCTCCGATAATAAACGCGTGGATTTGATTTTCATCAAACAGCCGGTGGGGAAGTGATTCTAGGAAGATGTCTACATCTTTGCGCTTTGATACTTCTTTTGCGATTCTGCGTAACGATGGAGTTCTGACGCCAATGATAGTGTTTGCATCAACAGTTGGTACAAGACGTGAATGAAACTCTCGATAATCTGGATCGGCATTGTTATTTAAGCTTTTATAAATAAATTCGCCAATTGAAGTATCGTCAATGTATGTAGGTTCATTGTGAGATACATTTTTGCGTGAGTTTTCTAAATCCTGATTAATCAAATGAACTCTCCCTTTTGTTTTGCGAAATAGCAGTTTCGATTTAACACAAATCGCTTGAACTTGTATCGATTAAACTAGTAATGCTTGTTTGGTGATTGTTGTTTGTGATATGAATAATATAGGAATTTGTAGACTCAATAAACCAATGCTTTTATGCGACTGCTTAGTCCAAGTTACATATAGTGCGTTAGAGAGGGAGTGGCTTCTGTGTTTTGTCCAAAATGTGGTGAGAATATTCCTGACAATGTCGCGTTCTGCGGGAAATGTGGCAATAAAATTGAAAGAAATACAAGCGTCCCTGCGGCTGCTCCAGGGATGGCTATGCCACCAGCTCCTAATGCTCAAACAATGGTTACACCTCCAACAGCTTCCCAGGTAGCTGCCGTTACAACAAAACCAGCAAAGTCTGGATTAAGCGGAATTGCTATTGTGGCATTAGTACTAGCCATCGTGGCTGTGGTGTTTGCGTTACTCCCATGGTTTGTTTCATCAAGTACTTTAACCGGACTTGGGAGCGCCATGAGCATGCTTGGGGGAATCGGTTCGGGGGTAACAGGCAGAAGCTATAATCTCCCAAGTTTTGATGATCAATACTCTGTGTTTGGATTTATCGGTCTTGCCCAATCGCTTGGCTCATATGGGGGAGGCTCCGAGGCAACTCTTCTTATGATTACGTTTGTTGGATGGCTTATTGCGATGTTGATCTTAATAATAGGAATTATCATTTTTGCTGTCACACCTCGTCATAACAAGGTTGTATTGATAATTGGTGCAGCTTTATTGATGGCTGTTTGCGCATTATGGATGTTTTTATATGGCGCCTTTACAAGTGCTGGATATTCAACCGGTATTGCAACAAATGCATTGATTTGCATGATCGCTTGCTTGGTTGCAATCATTTGTGCTGCTGTGGCCAAAAAAGCTGTCTAAATTGAAATTCCGATTTTAGTTATTGTTTTAGCTATTACTTGCGTGTAGTTTCAATTCGTATACAGGCATAGATACGATTATATCTGTGCCTAATAAAACAATACTCTTAAAGCAGGAGGATTCATTATGCTCAAATTGAGTTTGGGCAAACCTGGCTATGTATTGGAGGTATCTATGAAGCGCAGTGGTCTTATCGCAGAGTTTAAAGAGTTTATCAACCGCGGAAATGTAATGGATATGGCAGTTGGCGTAATTATTGGTGCTGCATTTACGGCCATTGTTACATCTCTTACGGATAACATTATCAATCCATTTATTACGCTAATTACAGGGGGAAATGGAACAGATATAGGGGGGCTTGCCATTCCTGTGACCGATACTCAAAGCATTGACTTCGGTGCATTTATAAGCGCGATTATTAATTTTTTGATAATTGCATTTTGTGTATTTTTGATCGTTAAGGCGTTTAATAAAATGAAAGATGGTGTATTTCTTCGTAAAAACGGTGAGAGTGGAATAGAAGTAGCTCCTGTATGTCCGTATTGCAAAGAAGAAGTAAATGTAGGGGCTACGCGTTGCTACCACTGCGCAGCTGATCTACCAAGTCCAGCAGAACCTACATTTGAGGCTTTGAAATAGCGCAAACTGATTTTCATATATCTTTTAAAGCACGCAGGAATTAAGTGATTAACTCGCAGCTTTACTTGATAGCTTTAATTGATGTTGGCAGTATTTAAAAACAAAGAAGCACCCAGAATGGGTGCTTCTTTGTTTGGTTAGCAGATGTCAAACATGTATTAGATATATGACATCTTGTAGATTAATTGCATAAATCAATTATCTGCCGCTATGGTCAAAGGACTTATTGGTGATATTTGTATCTTGCTGTCCGATGACTTTTGCTGCATCCAGGTTCTTGATTTCTGCTGCCATATCCTTTAAGAATTTATCTGCCATAGTCATGGACAGGTCAGCACGTGTAACGATACGCTGGCATGTGACATGCTCCATGTTTGCAGGTAGAGGATATGCAGGAATTTGCCAACCATGCATACGTAGACGATCATCAAGGTCATAAAGTGTCCATTGCTTTCCAGCCTTTGGATCAAGACTCCAGCAAAGGATAGGAATCTCGGTGGCCTCTTCGTACATAATGAAGATACCAAGCTTCTTAATGCCGTCTACTAGATGGTGAGCAACATCCATTGTACGTTGCTGAATCTCTTTGTATCCCTCAAAGCCATTACGCATAAATACGTAATACTGTCCGATGATCTGAGATGCTGAACGGCTGAAGTTAATAGCCATTGTTGCTTCTTGTCCGCCAAGGTAGCTTACCCAGAAAATCAAATCCTCAGGCAATGCTTCTTTGCTACGCCAAGTAATCCAACCAATGCCAGGATATACAAGGCCGTACTTATGGCCTGATGCACTGATTGACCAAACGTTAGGAAGACGATAATCCCACTCTAGGTCAGGCTCAATAAATGGAGCAACAAAACCGCCTGAAGCAGCGTCAACATGAATACGTACAGGAACCTTTGCTGTTTTGTTGTACTCAGTAAGTGCTGCATCGACGCCCTTAACGTCGTCATAACGTCCGGTGTAGGTAATACCAAGAATGCAGACAACTGCGATTGTGTGGTCATCGACATATTTCATGCACTCTTCAGGAGTCATATAAAGGTGATCAGCATCCATTGGGACTAACCTCATCTCAACGTCCCAATAACGGCAGAACTTCTCCCAGCAAACCTGATAACCAGACGTGATTACAAGGTTTGGACGGTGTGATGAATAGATGTCAATTCCGGCATCTTTTGCTAGAGCCTTCCAGCGGAACAATGCAGCAAGACCGCCGAGCATACAAGCCTCAGAAGAGCCAACTGTTGATGTACCCATTGGCTGTTCGTTTTGATCAGCATTCCAGAGGTTTTGAATGATCTTAACGCAACGGTTTTCAAGATCAGCCGTCATTGGGTACTCGTCTTTATCAATTGCATTCTTCTCGAGAGTTTCCTTCATAAGCTCTGCTGCTTCTGGCTCCATATATGTTTGAACAAAAGTGCAGAGGTTTTGATGTGCGTTACCCTCAGTGCCGATATATTCTCTAATAATTTCTTCAGCAATACGTGGTTCAACAGGATCATGGTTTAAACGATCCACTGGCATTTCAACATCAGAAGCATATGAACCGAAGATCGGGCTAAGATAGCTAGTTTGGGCGTCCATCTCACCCAGTTCCTCGGTTGAAACGAGCTTCACATCTTTGTCAGTCATTGTGGTTCCTTTCTCTTCTTAGTAGTACGTTGTTAATAGAGAAGTTCAAATACATCGAAATGAATAGATGCACTATATTTAGACGATGAGGCAATGCTTGTACTTGGTGTATGTACTCGATGTACGCAGTATTGCCTCATCGGAATTTCTTCGGTCTATACGACAGTTTCCTTGGCTGCTTTTTCCGCTAGTGCAGCAGCTTTTGCTGAATCAATCGCAGCCTCAGCATCTGCTTTTGCTCTAGCAGCAGCATTTGCTGCTAGATATGCTTCTGCTTGGGCTGCAATAACATCACCGCTTGCAGCATTTGCAATATAGGCTTCTGCAGCCTCTGGTGAGTCAAAGGCTGTATCTGCTGTAGGTTTTTGCTGAGTCGCATCAGCATTAGAGCTAGCGGTTGCTGTAGCTGCTGTAGTCGCTGTGCTTGCAGTAGTCGCTGTGCTGGCTTTGGCGTCTTTCGGCAAAGCGACAGCATTTTTAGCTGTGGCATCAGCATGTGCTGATATTGCTTTGATGCCAGACTCTTCAGGAGTTACATGATCCCAACGATTGCGTAAGCCATATATCACAAATGGGATTGCAACAGATACTGCCCAGCAGATAAGAAGTGTTGCTACATATACTCCACCAGCGCTTGCGCTTAGCTGACTTGGTGGGAAGAACGAAACAACAAGAGCAAATAATGTAAGAGCAAGGCCACATCCAGCAACTATGCATTTACCGACTTTGCTGTTTCCAAATATATGGAATACACGTTGTTTGTCCGCACCCTTAATAACTAACTTAAAGTACGCCAGGAAGAATAAAACGTAACCAACGAGGTAGATAACAACTGTTAGGCCTACAGCAGTTAGGTAGGAAATGGATGATCCAG
Source organism: uncultured Eggerthellaceae bacterium (assembly GCA_964631345.1). GTDB lineage: Bacteria > Actinomycetota > Coriobacteriia > Coriobacteriales > Eggerthellaceae > MGBC163016. Next base: position 14,995 of record CAZVWE010000008.1, read on the forward strand.
AGCCACCTGCCATAGCCATTGAGCCGCAAAGAACTGCATCCCAGATCGTTACGATAATTCCTTGAATAACAACAGTCTTTACACTAACGCCATGCTTGTTGACTTTAGCGAATGTCTTTGGAAGGATTCCGTCATGTGCAGTATCAAGCAGTGCACGTGAAGGACCAACGATCCATGATGATATTTCGGCAAGCACGCCTGCTGCTAATAGGAATGCGATTACATATACGATCCAACCCATATGGAATTGGCTATCAAATATATTTGCAAACGCAGAAATAACGCCATCGCTTAGGTTAGCGTTTAATTGTTCCGGAGACATTGTCATAGCGACAGCGAGTCCACCAAGAGTGTCTAGCAAGATAGTAAGGACGCAAAGGACGATCATGACCAACGGGTAAACTTTACCAGGGTTTTTCATCTCATTTACATGAGAAGCAGACGCCTCAACGCCTGCAAAAGCGAGGATAAATGATGCGAAGATTACGAGTGTGCTTACCTGTGTGAAGTCAGGAATTAGTCCACCTGCATTGATGTCTAGATAAGAATGTCCACCAGTTGCTAGATATGCAATAAGTCCAACTAGAAGTACAACTGCTGGAAGAAGCACGCCACCAAAGAAGCCAATTTTTGCGATACGTGCTGTAAGTTTTGTGCCACCTAGCTGGGTTAGTGTTAAAGCCCAAACTATAACGGCAACACCTATAAACATTACAAGTGGGTTGGTATATAAAGCATCCCACTTAACTAAGTAAGATACTGCAGCTAAAACAAAGAAAGCCATTGTGACAAATCCTACAGTGATTTGGAACCACTGATAAAACAGTGCTGCAAAGCCCCAACGCTTTCCAAGGGTATTTCCTACCCATGCAAAAATTCCACCTGATTCCCAGCCTTTAACTGTTGCCATTTCTGCTGCACAAAGGGCAACGGGTAAAAACCAGAAGATGCCACCTAAAATCAAAAAGAAAATTAGATGCATACCTGAAGACGCAAAATTCGGGTATGCATATACCGTCATTACCATTGACGCTGTAATTGCGAAGAACCCGAAGAATCCGAGTGTTTTTGCCGACGTTGCCGGGTGCCTCAGAGGGTTCTTGGCGTCTGCATTAGCGATAGGCGTTGTGCCTTGCGCTGTTTTGACAGGCGGTTCTTGAGACGTACTCATGATCGCTCCTTTCATTAATTAACTGGCAGACACCATGCCTCGCTACATGTCATCCGCATAACCAAATACAATTGCGATCTTATTGAGAAAACCAAGTAATTTAGTGGATTTGAAAAAACGTTGTCTTAGAGAAAACTTAAAGAGGCTCTATTCAACAAGAGGTAAACATGTAAGGGACAGATGAATGAATTTTTGAGTTTTGAAATAATCAGGAAAGAGATGTACGAAAGAGATGTACAAAGCTGTATGTAGCTGAATATAAGCCTTTGTTCAGCTATGATAAAAACTTACTATGAGATTTATATATGCGATGTGTTTAGGGTTTAGATGAAGATATTCAAGTATTTATTCGAGCATAAAGTAGCTGTCTTTATAGTGTTTGTGCTTTTATGTTGTCAAGCTTTTTGTGATTTAGCTATACCCAATGTAACTTCAAATATCGTTGATGTAGGAATCCAACAGTCAGGTGTTGAACATGCCGCTGTTGATGAAATGACAGCGAAAACGTATGAAGAAATTGAAGAAAGCCTGCAAGGTTCGCAGAAAGAATTATTTTCTCAATCGTATACAGAAGCAGATGACGGGCATTTTGTTTTAAATGATTATGGAAAAAGCAAAATTGATGATCTTGATGATGCTATTGAAAAGCCGCTAGCACAGATCTGGGGATTTTCATCTGGAGCCGATGACTCTACGTCTACACAGGCTGGAATTGCTGCAGCGTTAAAGGAATATAGCGCTGTGGGCAAAAATGTCGCAGATATTCAGATATCGTATTTGCTTGTCTCCGGTGCATGGATGTTGGGATTTGCGGCTCTGGCATCGATTATCGCTATAGCTGTTGGATATATATCATCTATTACCGGGTCAAGAATAGGTAGAGATCTTAGAAAAAGAGTGTTTTCTAAGGTAATGGAATTCTCTAGTGCAGATGTAGAGAAATTCTCTGAAGCTTCTTTGATCACCAGAGGAACAAACGACATTCAGCTTATACAGAATGTCTCGATGATGCTTTTGAGAATGGTCTTATATGCTCCCATTCTTGCAATTGGTGGAATCATTATGGTGGTTACAACAAATGCTCAAATGGGATGGATTGTTGCATGTGCTGTTGTTCTGGTGGGCATATGTATATCTGTTCTATTCGCACTGACTATGCCTAAGTTCAAGATCATGCAAAAGCTAATAGATAAAGTGAACCTCATTTCACGCGAGATGTTAACTGGACTTCCTGTTATACGCGCCTTTAATAGACAAGATTACGAGCAACAAAGATTTGATGTGGCATCTAAAAACTTAATGGCGACACAGCTTTTCACAAATCGCGCTATGTCATTTATGATGCCCGCGATAATGCTGATTATGAATCTGACAAGTGTGGCGATTGTTTGGTTTGGCGGAATCAAGGTTGATGAGGGGACTCTTCAAACGGGGGATCTGATCGCATTTATAACGTATGCGATGGTTATTATAATGGGATTTTTGATGATCGGAATGATCGCGGTTATGATGCCAAGAGCCGATGTTTCTGTTGCTCGTGTAAACGAAGTGCTAGATACAAATATTTCCCTTAAAGTTGAATCGTCAGATCATGCATGTGGGCATTCAGGTGGCGAGCAACCACAGAACGGAAAATTGCAGAATGATACAGCACAGGAAGCGCAAGATAATCCAGTAATCGAGTTTTGTAATGTCTCGTTTAAATACGGTGATCAGTGCGACTGGACGCTTGAGGATATTAACTTCAAGGTCATGCCAGGAGATACATTTGCCATTATTGGCTCAACTGGCTCTGGTAAATCAACCATATTGAAATTAATTTTGAGGTTTTATGATGCAACACTTGGAACCGTTAAGATTAACGGACGGGATATACGCTCTATGCCATGGGAACAACTCAGGCGGTCAATCGGTTATGCGCCTCAAAAGCCATTTCTTTTCTCAGGAACTGTAGACACAAATGTTGCGTATTCAGATGAGGGAATGACAGAGGATAGGGTAGAAAATTCTTTGCGATTAGCTCAAGCAAAGCAATTTGTTGATGCAATGGATAAAAAGGTTGATTCTCCTATCACAGAAGGTGGAACTAATGTTTCCGGAGGTCAACGTCAAAGAATCTCGATTGCACGAGCTATAGCATCTAACGCAGAATGCTTGCTTTTTGATGACTCTTTTTCAGCGCTTGATTTTAAAACGGATTCAGAACTACGCGCTGCTTTAAAACATGAATTACCAAAGACGACAAAAGTGATTGTTGCACAAAGAATTGCAACTGTTATGGATGCAGATCAGATATTGGTAATCGATGAAGGCAAAATTGCTGGATTAGGCACACATGACGAGCTTATGCAAAACTGTGACATTTACAGAGAAATTGCAACCTCGCAACTAAGTAGCATTGAGCTTGGTTTGGAGGTGACTACAAATGACTAATTCTGAGGGCTTAGTGATAGATCTCGCTGAGGATGAAAGATCATCTCAAGAGCAAAGACGAAGGCGGCGTAAAGCTGCAACGGTAGCTGGCGCTGGAGCTACTGGAGAGGCCATGAAATCTAGGGCTCACAGGCCAAAAGGACATGGTCATGGACCTGGGGCTATGGTAGGTGAAAAGCCTAAGAATTTTGGGAAGTCAATGCGCAGGCTTATCTCTGTTATGGGAGCTTTTAAGCTTGCGCTTGTATTGGTTTTTGTGTTTGCTATAGGCAGTGTAATTTTTAATATTGTTGGTCCTAAGGTTTTGTCGGTTGCCACCACGGTACTTTTTGAGGGTGCTATAGCAAAAGTTTCCGGAACAGGAGGAATCGACTTTGACGCGATCGGTAAGATCGTTCTTGCAACCCTTTTGATTTATCTGTTTTCATCATTTTGCGCATGGGTACAAAGTTGGATGATGGCATCTGTAAGCCAAAAGACATGCTATGACCTAAGACGCCAAATTTCCGAGAAGATTGACAGAATTCCATTTTCTGAATTCGATAACACGTCTACCGGAGACACGCTTTCAAGAATTACTAATGACGTTGACACCATTGGACAGTCATTAAATCAAGGCGTGACACAGTTAATTACGTCTATAGTTACCATCATTGGCGTAATTGTTATGATGCTTTCTATTAACTGGATAATGACTTTAATTGCACTTTGCACGATTCCTATCTCGGCGGTTGCTGTTATTTTCATAGTTAAAAAATCTCAGCGCCACTTCTTTGCTCAACAAGCACTTCTTGGTCAAGTAAACGCCCAGGCTGAAGAAGCATTTTCTGGTTATGAAGTCGTAAAGGCTTTTGGTCATGAAGATGAGTCAGTTGAAGATTATTGTAAAGCTAACGATGCATTGTATGAGGCCTCCTGGAAAGCTCAATTTCTTTCCAGTTGCATGAGACCTGCCATGGAGTTCATCGGAAATCTAGGTTATATGGCGGTTGCGGTATCGGGTGCTATGTTTGCCGTTGCGCAAATGATAACGGTAGGAGATATCCAAGCGTTTATTCAATATGTCAAAAATCTTACGCAACCAATTTCTCAACTTGCTCAAATATCTAACGTGTTCCAACAAATGGCAGCTGCCTCTGAGCGTATTTTTGAGTTTATCGATCAATCAGAGATTGAGCCTACAAAAGATATTGAGGCGATATCGGGGTCAGAATGTGAAGTTAAATTTGAAAATATATCGTTTGGGTACAACCCAGAAAAACCTGTGATTGAGAACTTAACTATTAGTGCTGCATGTGGTGATACGGTTGCGATTGTAGGGCCTACAGGGGCTGGTAAAACTACAATAGTTAAGCTTTTGATGAGATTCTATGATGTTGATGCTGGTGTAATAACAATTGGCGGTACAGACATAAGGCACATAAAACGCGAAGATGTACGTTCTTTATTTGGAATGGTTTTGCAAGACACCTGGCTATTTAAAGGCACAATTAAAGAAAACATTCGATATGGTCGTATAGATGCGACAGATGAAGAGATCGAAGATGCGTGCAAGCGTGCCAGTGCGCATAAGTTTATTAGTTCATTACCAAAAGGTTATGATTTTGAGATTTCAGAAGGCGCAAGTAATTTAAGCTTAGGTCAGCGTCAATTACTAACTATTGCGAGAGCTTTTCTTGCAAACAGAAAAATGCTTATCCTTGATGAAGCGACAAGTTCTGTGGACACAAGAACTGAGCTGCGTATTCAACATGCCATGACAGCTCTGATGCAAGATCGTACCTCATTTGTAATTGCGCATAGGTTATCTACGATTCGTGATGCCGACTTAATAATCGTCATGGATCATGGAGGGCTAAAAGAGGCCGGTACACATAATGAGCTTATGCAAAAAGGTGGATTTTACGCAGATCTGTATAATTCACAGTTTACAAAGGCTGAAGAGCAGGAACTGCAGATATAAATTGTAGGCATAAACACATATATAGAAACACAAACGCGGAAATACGCAAACACAGTAACGCATACGAACGAAAGAAGGAAAGATGTCGTCTGTCAATAACAACGAGGCAGATTCACGAAGTAATACATCAGACAAAAAGGCAGCCGACATAACAAAAGGCGAACTCAAGCGCATGATGGAACGACTTGAAGCTCAAGAAGATATTGCTTTAGGCGCTTCATGCTCTAACGAAAAGCTTCTTCCAAATGGTGTAGTTAGATGCTGTGATGAAGCGATTGCATCTGAAAGGCTTTTAGGGAGCTTTAAAAAGGGAACTATTGATGAGCCCTTACAAGTTGCCGTTTTCGACTTTGATGGGACTTGTATATCTGGTTCATCACCAAAAAAGCTTGTAAATATGCTTGGGATATCACGCAAATTATCGCTGTATAAGCTTTTTCGAGTAGGTCTTTGGGGGCTTGCATATAAGTTGAATCTTCCAAAAGATGGGGAAGGAGTGCGCTCCAGGGTATTTTCCGCATTTGATGGACTATCCGCAGTTAAAGTCAACGAGTTTCTATGCGAGTTTTATTCAAAGAAAATTGATGCGCTCTATAGAACCGAAGCGGATGCATGCATGTTTGCTCATCTTGAGGCAGGTCATGCCGTTGTGGTCGTTTCTGCCACTTTTGAGCCAATAATTGCATCAGCTATGACTGAGCACCCCATCCAATTTGCAGTTTCTTCACGAATGAAGATTGATGCACAAGGAAACTATACCGATGAAGTGGAAGGCAGAACAACAGAAGGGCCAGAAAAGGTTCATGCCTTTAAGGACTTTGCTAACAAAATGTTTGGCGAAGGATGCTGGACTTTAGGGTGGGCATATGGAGATCACTATTCTGATTTAGAAATGCTTGAAAATGCAAAGAACCCCTGTGCGGTGACGCCTGATGGCAAGCTTAAACGCGAAGCTGAAAGGCGTGGTTGGGAAATCCTCGACTGGAAATAATAATAATCCACCAACCATCCACATATTGTGGATATCGAACACGATTTATGCCCTCTGCTGTAGAATGACACTGAAAAATAGAACAGCTTATTTTGCATAGGCTGAAACAGCGCACAGTTAGGTAGATCGATGGATAAGGATAGAAAAAATTCTTCCGGTGAAAAAGAAAACGGAAGACATGATTTGGGTGAATCCATGCAGGATTACATCAAACGCGCAGAAGCTGCTAGTGAATCAGGGGATTTCCTCTTAAGCATGTATTTATACCTTGCAGCTTTTGAACGTGCCACAATTGAAAAAGACGTCCCAAGTGAAGATGCTTTATTAGGACTAAAGACAGCGTGGTCACTTGCCTGCACGCAAAAAGAACGCGCATTAGCGGAATATATTTTTGAGCGTATGGAACCTTATCTAAGTAATGATGAGGCAGCATTTTGTGCTGAGCAGCTACAGGATCTCGCATTGGATAAGCTTGAAGAATTCGGGATTCCTAGAGAAGAGCTTGAAGAGATGGCTCGTACTGTTTCTGAGGACATTCTTGGTATTGGAATTGCTCTTCCGTCTAGATCTAGTGATAGGCAAGATAAAGAAGCAAGCGATAAAGACGATACAAGCGATAAAACCTCTGATGAAAAAAATTCTCTTTTAGGGCCGTTGGGCATTGCTGCTAGTGCACAAAAGATCCTTGATAAAGCTGCAGAAGAAATTGGGTTCGGTGCCACAGATGCAGAAGAACCTTTAACTTATGCAAACATTGCTGGATATGATTCAGCAATTAGGGATATGCAAACACTAGGCATTGGCCTTCAAGGTGATGAGGAATTTGAGAATCTAGTCAAAACGCTCAACACGCGCCATGGTCTTTCTAAAATGCCTGCGATGGATAGTATTATCATCCGATCGTCTGAGCGTGAAGATGCTAATAGATTCATGATTGCAACGCTTGGTGAACTCAATAAACCAACCATTAATATGCGTATGGAGGAAAACGTTCAAGGATTGCCAGTTCTATGCATCTCTACGCAGGCAAAAGATTTTCGCAAGAATGAATCTTTGCAACGCATTATTGAAAATGGTGGAGTTTTAGTTTTAGAAGATCTGGATTTATGGGTATCCCCAATGTTTGATTCGCCTGATGAGGGGAATGCATTTTTTATTATGCAGATGACAAGGGGTGCAAGAGATGCTATTAACCTCATTAGATTTGCGGTGGAAAGTCCAGATGTTCATGTGTTAGCTACTGCATCTATGCAAGGCTCGATTGATAGCTTTTTTATAGATGCGCTCGAGAATACAACTGTGGTTGATATCGAAAATCCAACACCTGAAGAAAGACTTGCAATTTGGATGGATATCTCGCATTCGCATCCGTCATTTAGAAGTATCAAAAAAGCCGATCTTGTTCGACTCTCTGCAAACATGACCAGGTTTGATATTTATATGGCGGCTCGAGAAGCAATTGAACAAGCCTATAAAAAGGGTATTGCTCAAAGGAAATATGTTCCTGTTACACGTGAGAATATATTTGAGAAAATCGCCAATTATCAAGAGCTTGATTCAGATGAATATGAGGAAATTGAATCGGAAGTTGTTCATCTGTTTAGTGAAGGCCTTGATGATTTAGATGATCTTTTTGGGGATAATGAATAGGTCTTGTCATTGGTATTTACAGCTTTAGGGTGAACCATTAATTTAACAGGCGGCGAGGGTTTTCTAGTTTATGTTCAACACGATAATTAACATGGCACTTATCGGTGTTGGAGTATCAATGGATGCCTTCGCTGCATCTATTTGCAAAGGGCTTTGCTCAAGAAAAATCGATTGGAAACAAGCCTTTCTCGTTGCATTTTTCTTTGGCCTTTTTCAGGCGATCATGCCCTTAGTTGGGTGGCTTTTAGGCTCATCGTTTTCAGATTATATTCAACCAATAGATCACTGGATTGCGTTTGGGTTGCTTGTGTTTGTGGGCGCCAAAATGATCTGGGATGCAATTCATGAAAATGACGAAGAAGAATGCCCGGATAAGTTAGACATAAAAGAGCTTTTAATGCTATCGATTGCGACTAGCATAGATGCTCTAGTTGTAGGTATTTCATTTGCGCTTTCAAATATTGATATTTGGGTTGCAATCACAATCATAGGATTAACAACATTTAGCCTCTCATTTATTGGCTATATTGTGGGCGCTCGTTTTGGGGCAAGATTTAGAAAACCTGCAACTATAACAGGCGGCGTGGCGCTTATTCTTTTAGGAGTAAAAATCCTTCTGGAACACAAGGGTGTTCTTTAGAAATCAAAGCACTGGATATGATCCTAAAACTTTTACCTCACGAAGCTTGAGTCTTAGGCAAGACAGCGCTGTTTGGGCATGAAGCTCAGTGTCTTTTCCTTCGAACTCCATGAAAAACATGTAGTCACCTAACTGTTGTTTAAGCGGTCTTGATTGAACCATTGAAAGGTTGATTCCAGCATAGGCAAATTCAGAAAGGATCATATGAAGTGCTCCCGCTCTGTCTGTTTGTAAGAACAGTGCAAGGGAAGTCTTAAATTTATCGCTTGTTAGTTGTGGCGCGCTTCCTGGACGGCCAATGAGCGCAAAAGCTGTTTGATTTCCGTGATGATCCTCGATATTTTCAAAGAGAACTTCGCTTCCATGAAGTTCTGCTGCAAATTTATTTCCTATACCTGCAGTATTTTCATCATTAGCTGCTAATCTGGCGCTTTCGGCGGTTGAGGCTGTTACCAAAGAAGTCCTGCCAGGTAGTGTTTCGCTTAAGAAGCGTTTGCATTGTGCAAGACCTTGAGGGTGAGATGCAACTTGTTTGATCATCTCAATAGTTGTGTTGGGCTTTACTAAAAGGCAGTGATGCACATCGATTACCTTTTCAGCAAGAATGACTGAACTAGATCGAAACGCAAAGTTATCGAGCGTCGCTGTGACAGGTCCTTCCAAAGAGTTTTCTTTTCCAACAACGCCATAATTAGCAATTCCACGATCTACAGCATCGAAGACATCATCAAAAGAAACGCAATCTAGGTACTCTGGATTTTCTATTCCTAGAGATTTCGCAAAGAAGATAGCAGCCTCATGTGTGTATGTTCCCACAGGGCCTAAGAATGCTATTTTGCATTCGCTTTCAGATGTCATTGAAATCTCCTTACGTGCTAAGTCGTTTGTGCTCGGTAAATGATAATCCAACTTGTTGTTGGTATCGATAAAACATATGTTACGTATACCTTAAATAGTAACATTTCGAAGCCGTTTACCTTGTCGGTTCGGCTATTTCGGTGCCCCTTCTTTGGCATTGTCAAACCAAGTTTCAATATGTTTACTGTTTGTAAGATTCGAGAACACCTGAGGGGGGTGTACGAATGGAAGATCAAGCCACGATTACAGATGCGATGGGCATTCTGGAATCACGTGGTGTGACCCGTCGAAGCTTTATGAAGCTATGTGCCGGGGTCGCAGCGGCCGCTGGTTTATCCCAGTTGGCTATTCCGCGTATTGCTGAGGCCATCGAGAACTCTGTCATCGGCGCTACGTCTGGCGACCTGTATCCAGTTATTTGGATCGAGGGTGCATCTTGCACGGGTTGCACTGAGTCATTCGCTCAGATCGAAACGCCAGACGTCGCAACTGTGGTCCTGGATGTGATTTCACTGAATTACTCCGAGACCCTCTCTGCTGCAGCTGGATACTCTGTTGAGGAAGCTAAGAAGCAAACAATAGAGGCTGGGAACTACATTCTTATTTATGAGGGTGCTGTTCTTGAAAACTGGGGCGGAAATGCACTGCGTGCGGCCGGGGAGACTGGAATAGAGTCTTTGATTCAAGCGGCAGAAAAAGCTAACGCTGTCGTTGCTGTTGGATCATGTGCTGTAAATGGTGGATGGTGTGCAGCTGCTCCAAATCCATCGGGTGCTATTGGGGTTCAGCAATGCTTGAAAAAGCATGGCATTGAGACTCCAGTGGTCAATGTTCCAGGCTGTCCAGTAAACCCAGAATGGGTAATGTCTGTTCTAGTTGATGTCGTCATGATGGGTGATCCTACACTTCTTGACCTCAATAAATTCAACGAACCATCTGCTTTGTTTAACCAAACTATCCATGACAATTGTGAGCGTCGTGGACATTTTGAGAATGGTGAATTTGTTTACCAGTTTGGTTCTGAAGAGGAAAAGAAGGGATATTGCTTATATCCGCTTGGATGCCGCGGTCCTCAAACTAAGGCATTATGTGGCGTGACACTTTGGAACAACCGACGTTCTTGGTGCGTACAGGCAGGTTCTCCCTGCATCGGTTGTTGCGAAGCCAACCCAAACAATCCGGGAGACAACTGGGTACAGGTAAATACGCCTTTCTATTCAAGATTCCGCGATCTAAATATTGGCGATTGGAAGTTCCAACCTGAGCCAGTAGCTTGGATTCTTACAGGCATTGTCGCCTTAGCACTTGTTGTTCATGGATTTGGCATGAAGGCAACAGGTCGTATGGATGGCGGTGCTCCTTTTGAGAAGATTCGTAAGTGGGATAAGGATCATCCTGAGCAGTCCATTGGTGTTTATGCAGACCCAGAAGAGGGCGGCGTAATTTTGGATTCTGCAATTTGCGAAGAGAATACATCACATCCAGTCGAGCCAGCAGATGTGCTCGTCAAGGATGCTGAGGAAGAATAGGAGGTGAACTGCTGATGACACGTTCGATAATTGATCCAATAACACGTATCGAAGGCCACTTAAGAGTGGAAATGGAAGTAAACGACAATGTCGTTACTGACGCATGGGTATCCGGCGGTTGCTTCCGTGGTATGGAACTTGTTGTTCAAAACCGTACTCCGCAAGATGCCGCACAGATCGTCCAAAGAATCTGTGGCGTTTGCCCAGTTTCGCATTCTCATGCATCCTCGATTGCTGCTGAGAAGGCATATGGAATCACAATTTCCAACAATGCAAGACTTGTTCGTAACCTCATCGAGGGTGCACAGTTTTTGCATTCACACATTCTTTGGTTCTACAACCTATGCGCTCTTGATTATATAAATCCGCTTGATGCTTTAAATGCAAACGTTGCTGATACATATGATTTAGCGCAAGCTGCTGGAACTTCAATGGATACCGATTTCAAGCTTCTAAAAGAAAAGCTTGAGGCATTTGCAATGAATGGACAGTTGTCAATCTTTTCTGGCAACTGGTTTGACTGCGACGGTGGAGAAGGATACAAACTTTCTCCTGAGCTTAACCTTATTTGCACAGCTCACTATCTTGAGGCATTAAAGATGCAAGCTCGTGCAAGCGAGGTAGCGGCACTTATCGGTGGCAAGATGCCACATGTTATGACAATTGTTCCGGGCGGTACTGCCTTCTATCCAACAGAGTCTAAGCTTGATGATCTTTGGGCTATGGTAAATGAAATCTATGACTGGGTTTCAACTACTATGATTCAAGACACCCTTGCGATTGCGGGTCCTTACGCAGATGTTGCTAAGTTTGGAAAAGGCTGCGGACGCTATATTGCTTGGGGAGTTTTCGAAGGTCCAGGTTGGCCTTATGGTAACGATTATATTGAGCAGATGATCAATCGTTATCTTCCAATGGGTGTATTGGATGAAAACCTTAAGGTATCTGACGTTCAAGAGGATCTCATTACTGAGTATATGGGTCATTCTTGGTATAAGGGCGATGGAACATACGAGTCTCCTTATTTTGTAACTGAGCCTGACTTTAATGAGTACAACGTTGAGGATAGATATACTTGGGTTAAGTGCCCTGCTTATGACGGAAAGCCAATGGAAGCAGGCGGACTTTCTCGTGTGCTTGCAGCTTATCAGCGCAATGTTCCATTTATCGTTGAACAAGTTGACTCATTGCTTGTAGCCCTTGGTGCTCAACCAGGAGACGTAAGCGTGTTGCTTAACACTCTTGGTCGTACAGCTGCTCGCCAGATTGAGACCCTATACATTGCAGGTCTCATGAAAGAATGGACACTTGAACTTATGAGCGCCATTAAAGAAGGCGATTCTGAGTACTTCCGTGAGCCTCCAACCACAACAGGAGAGGGCACAGGATTCTGGGAAGCACCACGTGGTGCGCTGTATCACTCAGAAAAGGTGACCAACAACAATATTGATGGATATCAAATCATCATTCCTTCAACTTGGAACCTTGCCCCAATGAACGCTGATGGTGTACATGGTCCAATGGAGCAAGCACTTTTAGGAACTCCAGTAAATGACATTGATATGCCGATCAACGCTCTAAGAACAGTTCATAGTTTTGACCCATGTACAGCATGTGCAGTACATATCACTGAGCCAAAGACCGGTAAAACATTTAAGACAGTCACAAGTCCTTGGGGGGTGAAATAAATGGCGCATTTAGCACATTATCGTGAAGCACACCCAATGGTCTTCGTGGTGACCCACTGGATTAATCTTGTATGCATGATTTTGCTTATCCTTACGGGATTCATCATCCATTATCCGTTCATTGCTGGCATCACTGGAATATGCCGTGGGGTTCATATCTTCTGCGGATTTGTGATTTTCATTAATATGGTGTTCCGTGTGATAGCTGCATTCTTTGTGAAAACTTCTCCAACTGGAGGTACACGTAAGCAAACGGCAGACTACAAGTCTTGGCTTCCACAAAAGGACAATCGTCACCAGGCACTTGTTTGGATTAAGTATTATCTGTTCTTAAAGAAAGATCATCCGCTTGGGGCTAAGCTTGGCGTTCCTCAAAAGCTGTCCTATCTACTCATTCCAATTCTTATCTTTTTGATGTTTTGGACAGGCCTTTGTCTTTGGGCTCCAACGGCAAACCTTGGATGGATGGCTTGGTGGACAGAAGCTGTTGGTGGAGCGATGTCGATGAGGATCATCCACTATTACGGCATGTTCGTGTTCATCATCTTTATGTTTATCCATATTTACTTGGCAAACGTTGAGGGAACTGCTCCAACGAAGTTGATGTTCTTCCACAAAGAGCATGGCGGACTTGTTTATGATCCTGAACTTCACAACATCGTTGGTGAGGACTTCAATCCAAAGAAAGACAAGTAATTTTTGCTTGTAATTCGCAACATTAATCGGCGGCCTTTTGGTCGCCGATTTTTTATGTTGAGGTTTCTGTGATTGCTATAAATGCGCATAAAGCCTTTTATTCAACATATTCCTTGTATCCTGTTGGCATGTTATTTCGTCTCTTAACCGCAAGTTTTAAGAAATGTGAGCAGGAAGACAACTTATTTGGATATTTTGATTGTCGAAATAATTAATACGATGGAGGGGTTTTGCGAGAGCTTAGCGATAAAGAGATAAAAGCAGAAGAGAAGTTTATGGAAGGACTTCCGCGTATTAATATCGGGGCATTGCTATTGCCGCCTATTTGGGGACCTGCTCATGGCTTTTGGGTGACTATTCTTTTCTACCCAGCTTGGCTTTTGGCTGACAACCTTTTTTATGCAGTATATGTTGAGCCAACGGTGTTATCGGTTGTATTGGCTGTATGTACCTTTATTGTTTTGCTTGTAATAACAATTGCGTTTTCTTTAGTATCCCAACCAATTGCTGCACATAGAGCCGAAGATAAGGGCAAAACCAGAGAGCAATATTTGAAAGCTGAAAAGATTTGGGCAATAGTTGGTGTAGCAGGGGCGCTTTTGATGTTAGGAATAGCCACTTGGTATAACTTAGATATTCGTCCCTTTGTTGTTGAATAACAGAAAAGTTGGGAAGATGAAATTAGGTTTAATTTTTCACAGTCCATTGCTTATCTTTGATCGTTGAGTTTAATTGGAAAGGTTTTCTTTTGAAGTGCGCAGTCATATGTGTTGGTAATAAGCTAATGCTTGATGACGGTATAGGCCCTGCAGTATATGAGGAACTCGTCAACTGCTATGACTTTGACGATAACGTTGAGTTATACGACGTCGGTTGTCTTAGTATGGATATGCTTTATTTGGTTTCTGAATTTGACTGGATGATAGTAGTGGATGCAGTTGATGAGACAGGAGAGCCTGCGGGCACTGTCTTTGAATTTGCACCTGATGATATGGCAAGACATACAGGCGCTATGGCATCTCTTCATGATTTGAAGCTGGTTGATTTGTTTGATGCTGCGTCTTTGCTTGGGTATGCAAGTAAAGGAATTTGCCTTGGAATGCAGGTTGAAAATAAAGATCCCGCTGTTGCAACAATAGGGTTAACGCCTTGTGTATATGAAGCGATTCCACTTTTAGTTGATACCGTACTTGCAAAATTGTCGGGACTTGGTTTTGAGACTTTTGTAAAAGATGGCGGCTTGAGAGTAGGCCCCACCTGGCATCATAGAATGCAATCTAATTAGGTGGCCGATTCTGCTATATGCACGCACAACTTGGACAAAGATCAGCAAGAAAACAATCGCAGCAAGCTGGCTTGCGTGCTGTGCATACTTCGCGGCCAAACAAAACCCATTGATGGTTAATTAGTCCCCAATATTTTTCTGGATAAATCTTAAGTAATGCCTGTTCAGTTTTTAGTGGATCGTCATCTTTGGGAACAAGTTTTAATCTATGTGCGATGCGATTTACGTGGGTGTCAACTGCGATACCTTCTACAATCCCGAAACCTTGGTTAAGCACGATATTTGCGGTTTTCCTGCCGATTCCTGGAAATTTCTTAAGCTCTTCCATATCGGCTGGCATAACACCACCATATTCAGATAGAGCTTTTTGTGCTATTCCTATAGCATGCTTGGCTTTGACTTTATAGCATCCAATGGATTTCAAGATCTGCATGACATCTTCTGGATTCGCTGAAGCTAGACTTGCGACATCTGGATATTTCTCCCACAAAACAGGCGTTACCTTATTAACGCTTACATCAGTAGTTTGTGCGGAAAGCATCACAGCAATTGCTAGCTTGAATGGATCTCCATAGTAGTTAAGCGCGCATTCTGGATCAGGGTAGTGCTCACACATTCTGTCTTCTATTTCTGCGGCTCTTTTTGATTTGTCAGCTTTTGTTTCTCTTGGCATATCGTCTCCGTTTGGATGAATTGGTACCTCAAAGCAATCATATATTAAGTAGGTTTGATTCAATGGGATAGAATCAAAGTCTATGGAGTTGAATGCAATTCGTAAGTAGGAATAATGCTGATAGATGCACTGACAAATGCCCTAGAAAAGTCAAAATGTTTGGAAAACTTTTGGGGGAAATTATCTGTAGGTACCGATGCGTCATTAGGTGTTGCGTCATCTGCTCGTTCATTTTTAGCGTCAGCGGAATTTGCTAGATATGAGCAACCCACTCTTGTTGTTCTTGCAGGAGAAGATGCCGCTGATGCATTTGCAAGAAACATGGCATCTTACCTTGGAGAAGAAAGAGTATTTCGGTTTCCTGAAAGGCGGGATAGACCACATCTCTACGAGGCAACAGAGCCAAAGGTTATAGCGACTCGACTTGAGGCTATGGATGTCTTAAACCGTAAAGAAAATGCAGTTGTTGTTGCAAGTGCAAGGTCGCTTATAAAACTTCTGCCCCCTGTGTCTGCACATGTTGAAAAGCCGATAAGCCTAACAAGTGGCTATGAGTTAAGCGATATGAAGGATAGTAATATCAAGGATTTTGAAGAGCTTTTATGCACTTTAGAATCCTATGGGTACAAAAACACAGGTGAGGTTGAAGGCCCTGGTACATTTGCAACTAAAGGCGGTACCATAGATGTCTTTCCTGGGAATCTATCCTTTCCGGTTCGCCTTGATTTCTTCGGAGATGAGCTAGATGAGATCAGGCGGATTATTCCAAGCACAGGACAGACGGTATCCGGATTAAAAGAACTAAATATCTATGCTGTACGAGAAGTTCCTGCTGGACAAAGTGAAATGAAGCAGGCATCATCTGCAATCGAAAAAGCAGCTCTTACAAATAAAACTATTCGAGAGTTATATGAGAAGGTCTCATCTGGAATAAGTTTTGATGGATCAGATTTAGTTCTTCCGTATATCTTTAATGGGAAGACTTCCACTTTAGGTGACTATTTAAGCGCAGGATCGATGATTGCTTTAATGGAACCTCGAAGTATTTTTGATGATGCCGCCAATGCGTTTAATGATCTTGAGAAATCTTGTGATGATAATTCGATTCCTATAGAAAATGTTTATGCAAGACCAACAGATATATCGTTTGGCGAAGGTGTAAGAGCTACATATGTATCCATCATGCAATCAGGTACAGCACTTGATGATGAGCTTCCGATAAAGCGAGTGGATGTATCGGGGGATCAAGAAAAGCTCTACGGAAAAATGCGCAATTGGATAGATGGTGGGTATACTTGCGTATTCAGCGTTCCAAATTACAGGGCTCGTAAAGATTACGAACTTGAATTTGTTGATCACGGAATCTCAATTGAAGAGCGACTAGATAGTCAAGATGAAAACACGGCACCACTTTCAAAAAGTTGCGTAAATGTGGTTGATGTTCCTATCCCTTTGGGTATGTGTATCCCAAAAGCAAAACTTACGATTGTCTCAGTTGATGACACTCGAGGATCATCAAAAAATCATGCGCGTGCTACTACAGTTAGCAGTGTGGATATCACATTTCCTTTTAAACCAGGTGATTATGTGGTGCACTCAACTTATGGAATTGCACTATTCAAAGACATGGTGCTCAGGGAAATTGATGGAGTTGAGAGGGATTATCTTGAGCTTGACTATGCAGAAGGAGACAAGTTATTTCTCCCAGTTGAGCAATTTGATAAGGTCACAAAATATGTTGGAGCTGATGGTGTCACTCCTAAAATTACAAGACTTGATAGCACTGATTGGTCTCGTGCTATTACAAAAGCTAGAAAAGCTACAAAGAAGCTCGCATTTGATTTAATTGATGTATATGCAAGGCGCGCTGCAACAAAGGGATACCGTTTTCGTGTGGATACTCCTTGGATGCATGAGATGGAGCAAAGTTTTCCATACGATGAAACACCTGATCAGGCAGCAGCTATTGCAGATGTAAAAGCAGATATGCGCTCGTCTCATCCAATGGATCGCCTAATTTGCGGTGATGTTGGTTTTGGGAAAACAGAAGTTGCATTAAGGGCGGCTTTTGCAGCAGCGCAGGATGGTAAGCAGACCATGGTCTTGTGTCCAACCACAATTCTTGCACAGCAGCACTATTCAAGCTTTAAAGAGAGATTTGAACCCTTTGGGATGCGAGTTGAGGTGCTTTCAAGATTCAGGACCACATCTCAGCAAAAAGATGCTTTAGAGGGTTTTGCTAAAGGGGAAGTGAATGTTTTAGTTGGAACACATAGGCTTTTATCCCGCGATGTGAACCCTAAAAATCTAGGGCTCGTGATAATTGATGAAGAGCAAAGATTCGGTGTTGGACACAAGGAACAGTTTAAAAATCTTCGTGAATCCATTGATGTATTAACGCTTTCTGCAACTCCAATTCCACGCACTATGCAAATGGCTGTATCTGGCGTTAGAGATATGAGTCTTATCATGACACCCCCTGATGATAGGCTTCCTGTAAAAGTGCATGTTGGGGAATGGGATCCAGATGTTGTAAGCGATGCAATACGATATGAACTGGCAAGGCATGGACAGGTCTATTACGTATCAAATCGCGTAAGAACCATAGAGGATGCGCTTGAGCGTGTGCAAGAAGCGGCTCCTGAGGCGCGTGTAGGTGTTGCACATGGACAGATGTCAAAAGAAGCACTTGAGCATGTGATGGAGGATTTTGCAGCCGGGGAACTTGATGTATTGGTTGCTACAACGATTATAGAAAGCGGTATTGATAATCCTCATACCAATACACTTATCATCGAGGATTCGCAGCGTTTGGGTCTTGCGCAAATGTATCAGCTAAAGGGAAGAGTTGGTAGATCTAGTACGCAGGCTTTTGCCTATTTTATGTTCCCAGAGGAAGTACCTCTTACAGAAGAAGCTCACTCAAGGCTTGTTGCTTTGACAGATCATCAAGATTTGGGAAGTGGAATGCGTATTGCACTTCGTGACTTAGAGATTAGAGGTGCTGGAAATATTTTAGGTGCAGAACAATCTGGCAATATGTCTGGTGTTGGATTTGATCTGTTTGCACAAATGCTAAATCAAGCAGTGGTGGACGCTCGAGAGGGTGTTGAAACTAAAGATGAGCCCATAAAGGGGTTATCTGATATCAATATCAATATTCCAGGTCATACTTATCTTTCTGCTGATTATCTAAAAGATATTGGTGAGAGAGTTTTATGGTATAGACGCATTGCGAATGCGGCAACAGTAGGTGAAGTTGATGCGATAGAAAGTGATTTGAAGGCTCTTCATCCAGAAATGCCTATAGAGGCAATGAGCTTATTCGATAAAGCACGCCTGAAGGCTTTTGCATCAGAACATGGGATTTCATCAATTAGCGTATTCGGGGGAAAACTAACAGTAGATGGCATTAAGCTTGATTCTGCAAATGCAAGCTCAATTAGGCGTCTTAAAGGGAGATACTTAAAAGACAAGATGCGTATGATAGTTCCCATGAAAGCAGTTGAGGAAGCAGCTGGTAAAGACTTAAGCGCTACACAGATGGTGATGTCATATCTTTCATCATTTTATAATGTGACAAACGATACGAAAGGCAAGGTTTGAGATGACAGATAAGAGGGTACGTACAAGATTTGCACCTTCTCCTACCGGTATGCTTCATATAGGTGGTGCTCGTACAGCTATTTATAACTGGGCTTTTGCGCGCGCAGAAGGCGGAGACTTTATCTTAAGAATTGAAGATACAGATCCTGAGCGCTCAACTGAGGAAAATACTCAAATTATTTTGCGTGCATTGAGATGGCTTGGTCTAGATTGGGATGAAGGCCCAGATGCAGGGGGAGCAGTCGGCCCTTATTTTCAGACTGAACGCACTGCGAGCTATAAGGCTTGTTTAGAGAAGCTTATTGAAACTGAAAATGCTTATCCCTGCTTTTGCACGAAAGAAGAGATTGAGCAAAAGCGCCTTGAGGCTGAAAAGACAGAGGGCGGCTATTCGGGATACGATGGCACTTGTAGGGATATTCCCAAAGACGAGGCGTTAAAGAAGATAGGGGAAGGCGTGCCACATGTTTGGAGACTGAAAGTGCCTAAAGATCATGCTCCAATTGAAGTAGATGACAAGGTTTATGGGCATGTTACGTTTCCGGCAGATGTTATGGATGACTTAATTCTTGTTCGCACAGACGGTATTCCCACATATAATTTTGCAAACGTTTGTGATGATGCAAACATGGGTATAACCCATGTAATTAGAGGCGATGATCATCTTTCTAATACTCCGCGTCAAATTCTGATCTATGAGGCTTTAGGTTTTGATGTTCCAGAGTTTGCCCATCTTCCTATGATATTGGGTACCAATGGCAAGAAACTCTCGAAACGCCATGGAGCTGCCAGTGTTGAGGAATATAGAGACTTAGGTTATTTACCTGATGCACTTGTGAATTACTTAGCTCTACTTGGGTGGTCTTTGGATGGAGAGACAACGATAGTTCCGCCCGCTGAGCTCGAGCATGAGTTTTCTCTAGATCGCGTGTCCAAAAAAGACAGCGTTTTTGATATCCAAAAGCTTGATTGGATGGATGGCGTTTATATCCGTGAACTTGACACAGGAAAATGGCTTACGATTGCAACCCCTTGGTTAGCTCTTGCAAAGATTAATGGTGGCAATGCTCCGCTTGGAGCTTCCATTAAATGCGCTGAACCGCAGAACGAGGGCGCCGACAATTCAGTTAAAGGGGCACAGCCTGGAGATGTGACGCCTTTGGTTATACAAGCCCCTGGCAGTGATGTTGATCCTGAGATTTGGCAAAAAGCTTTAGCCGATGTTAGTGATAATTCTGATTTCTACTTGGCTCTACATCCTTTAGTGGTGGAGAGAATGTCTAGGTTCAATGAGCTTCCTTCTAAGCTCGAATACATGTTTTGGGGATCAAATGTAGTTTTAGATGAAAAATCTGTACAGAAGGTTCTGAAAAAAGAAGGTGCACAAGCAGATAAGGCTCTTCTTATCTGTCGAGGTGTTTTAGCAGATGAATCTATTGCATGGGAATGCGATGCACTTCAAGAAAGATGTAGAGCTTTAGGAGAAGAAGCTGGACTTAAACCGAAGCTATTATTCCAACCTCTTCGAGTGGCAATTTGCGGAAATATGGTGTCTCCACCTTTGTTTGAATCTATCGAGCTTTTAGATCGTAAGGATATGCTTGCACGAATTGATGCGGTTTTAGAGACTGTGTTTGCATAAGTATTAGATAAGACCTAGAAGTTAGACACGCGCCGTATAATCGCTGGATAAGTACCAGACAAAAGTTAGATTCATTAGGCCTGCTTTAGTCTTCGTGGTAAAAGCAGGCCAATAATTATGGCTAATGCAGAAAACAAACTTGTGGAGATAAGCCAAACAAGACCCATTCCAATCCAGAAGTTTATCGGATACATTTCAATTAATAATGATTGAGCTGGAAATTGCCATGTTCCATTCGCAAAAAAGATTGAATGAAGACTTGCAAACAAGCTGTCAAATGAAATCAAAGCCCATATCCCAAGCACTACAAAGCAAATAAGTGTACATATTCCAGCCCATTTAAGGATGCAAGAGCCACACCTAATGCCATAAAGGCGAAAACCAAAAATCAAGCAAGCTATCGCAATGATGCAAATAAAAATTAGAGTAGGAATCAAGGAATTTATAGCCCTGTTGACATCGTTTAAATGATCTATTGCATCTTTAGATAATGCATAGCCATAGCCAGTACTATATAGGGCATACATTGATGTCACAGATGTTTTATCGCTTGATTCATTGTTGGTGCTATCAACGAATTCTTGAAGTACTCTTTGTGCTTGCAAGCTCCATTTATTTGCTTTTGGAGATTCTTGACTCGATGATACAAGAGCTGCATTTATGACTGAATCAGCAAGCGAACAAACAGCGGGATTGTCATCATTTGAGGAATACTCATTGCCAGTCGAATCTGAACGCCCATAATCGCTGACTGTAAAATTACGAGTTTGAACTGCAAGAGATACCAGTTCATCATGTGTAAAAGGGGAGTCTTCAAAATTGCTTGTTGCTGAAGACAAAGCTTGTGTGGTTATGGGGAGGTAGGCACAGACAGAAAAACCTAAGAATACGAAAGTAATCATCAGTGAAATTACACCCAACGCGATAAGTACACCACGCAGATATGGTTGTTTAGTTCGTTTCGTATCCAATTCGCTATTCACGATCAGCTTCTCTACATTTCAATTTTCTGGCTCTTTAAGTTTCTGTATCACAAATCTTGAGCTTAAATTGCACTTAAAGGTCTATTCCTTCGTCAACATCGGCATCTACCCAAATAGTTGCAGCGGTCATACCGTCATTGTCTTTACATATTGTTGGATGCGGCCCCAAACGACTAAACACACCCTGGAAATGACCGTCATACAGATAGAGTCCATTTAGATTGTTGTACATCTCTGGAATACTTAAAACTTCTCCATCAGGGATTTGTTCAATATCAAAATCAGGTGGTAGGGTTTCTGTTCTGTATGGTTTGATGTATCGCTGAACGATAAAAGGATATCCTGCATGATCGTTTGCAAATTCACTAATCAAAGCATCCCACTTATCTTGAGTTTGCTCACAACCTGCATAAACGTTGTCTGCGCCATAATGGTCGGATGGCTTGATTATCCACATATCTTTGTTTTTCCTGACTTGCTTGATATTGACTTCGTCATCGTTTAGGAAAGCGGTTTGTGGAATTGATTGTTCAAGAAAGCTTATTTCGCAAGCATCAAGAAAATCGATCGTTTCAGGCTTCATGAGCACATCAAAGATTTGTTTATCATGAACAATATGTCCTGCAAAACTGCCTATCAAAGCGACTTTTTCTGCACGTACAGCGTTAATCAAATCCTGTGATTCAGACCAATAATCCAATGCATCATTTGTAACGCATCTTCTCCAAATGGCATTTATAGGTTTGCCTTCAGGGTCTGTAAGACTTGTTCCATTGAAGACTAAGTCACGAACATCACATACTGTGCAGTCGTAACCTTCTGCGATAAACAAATTTGCAAATTCCTTGAATTCATCAACGACACCATTTTCGAGATAATCGCATATTGCAAATCTCGGATTTGCAACTTTATGTTCGTAGGTGTTGTATATGTTGATAAATCTTTTCACCCATGGCTTAAAAAGCGAGCTTGATTGCAATTTATGGTTTTCAGAGAATGCTTTGAAGGTTTCACTATTTTTAATCGAGTTTACAATCTCGCGATCTTCGTTCATCCCAGATGATCCGTCTCCATTAAACTCGCAGAAACCAAGAGTTAACTCTTTCTCATTGATAAATGTGTCTACTCGGGCAAAAGGAAGCAAAGAATCATAACCACGGGGAAGAAGAATTAGTTCACGAAGTCGATCATCAAAATCAAAGCATTCGCGATATTTTGGGTCATCGAGGTAGTGCTGCATTACTTTACAAAGAATCCTGTGAGTCATTTCAGCGGACTCTTTCATGAATTCATAAACATCTTTATTGAATAGTCTTGGTATAAAAGTGGACGCAACGACTTGATGGTGAACAATTGCAGAGGAGTTCATCATATATTCTTTAGCAAGTCTTCTGCTTTCAATGTCTCCGTCTAGCTCATCTAGGATTTCAAAATAACTGCGAGTGAGGGCATCGTCGCTTTGCATGATCCGTGCTACCTTTCAGTAGATATTGATATTTGGTTTCTAGACACGCACATTTTGACCGAATGGCCGAATGCTTGCAATTATTAAAGTCTAAACGTAAGATAATCATTTGCTGTTCAAAGGAATGAAAAAAAGGAGTTTAACTTCATGGTTAAGATTCGTCTTGCACGTCATGGCGCAAAGAAGCGTCCGTATTACAGAGTGGTTGTATCAGATTCTCGTTGTCCTCGTGACGGCAAGTTCATAGAGCAAGTAGGTAGATACAATCCATGCTCTAACCCGAAACTAATCGAGATTGATCTTGAAAAAGTTGATCAATGGATCGCTAATGGTGCACAGGTGAGCGATACAGTTGAGAAGCTCATCAAGCAGGCACGCGAGAGTGCTTAAATATGGCATCTGCATCAAGTGAACTTGCAGGCCTCGTTGAAAGCATTGTCATATCGCTTGTAGATACTCCTGATGATGTAGAGGTTTCTTCATATGAAGAAGACGGCGGCAACGTTCTTATTGAAATCAAAGTAAATCCCGATGATGCTGGTAAGGTCATTGGAAGGCAAGGGCGCGTTATAAAATCAATTCGTACCCTTGTGCGTGCTGCAGCTACTCGCAAGGATGTAAACGTAGACGTCGAATTGGTTGATTAGTGCAAGGATGGCGAAACGTCGCCTATATAGCTTCAAGAAAAGGCCTTGATGGGAAGTTGCTTCTAAGGCATTCTGAGGCTGTATGTGGGTTCATAAAACCTGATATGGAATTTGCTCTTGTTCCACCAAAGTTAGATATTCCAAGAAATGTGACGGTTGAATCAGTTTCGCAGGTAAGCGAGACTGATTCAACCGTCATTTTCTATGAAATAAGCGATATAGATACCGCTGAAGCTGTTGTTGGCATGTCTTGTTTAGTTGATTCTAATAAATACGATGTGCCAAATATATCTCAAGATAACCTGTATCTAGACATAGATGGTTTCGCTGTAAATGATGTCAATCTTGGCCACATTGGTCATGTAATTGAAGTTGAGGATAGATTGATGCAGCCTCTTTTGCATGTTTGTCTTCAAGGTAGCGAAAAAGAGGCTTTAATACCTTTGGCTGATGAAATATTGATAAATGTAGATATCGATGCACAGGAGATTTTACTTGAGTGTCCAAATGGCCTTTTAGAGATGCAAGGATTTATCCATGAGGATTGATACGCTTTCCACATTTCCGAAAATGTATGACTCTGTAATGGGAGAATCCATGATGAAACGGGCTCAGGAAAAGGGGATTCTAAGTTTTTATTCGCATGATCTCCGCGATTGGACACATGATAGGCATAAAACAACTGACGATTATCCATATGGTGGAGGCTGCGGTCTTCTGATGCTTTGTGAGCCTGTATTTGAAGCTGTGGAAGAGATTCTTGGTATGGAAAAAGAATCGCTACCGACATCTTCAGTGCATGACTCCCAAGCGGAAAATGATACAAAGATTATTTTTTTGGCACCTCACGGGAAACCCTTCGATGATTCTATGGCCAAGCGTCTTTCAAAATCTGAGCGACTTCTATTTATTTGTGGGCATTATGAGGGAATGGATGAAAGAGTCTATTCAATAGCCGATGAAATCATTTCAATTGGAGACTATGTTTTAACTAGTGGAGAATTAGCTTCAATGGTTGTGATTGATGCGGTTGTAAGACAGCTCCCCGGTGTTTTAGGGGCAGATGCAGGCCCTATTGAGGAGTCCTTTTCTGATGGACTTTTAGAATGCCCTCAATATACTCGGCCCCAGTCTTTTCGTGGCATGGATGTTCCGGATGTGCTTTTATCTGGACATCACGCAAATATTAAAAAACACAACCGTAAGGAAAGCTTAAGGCGAACTTATACAATTCGACCTGATTTAATTGAAAAAGCCATTCAAAATGGCCAATTAGATGACGCAGACCTTATGTTTCTGGATTCTTTAAGCGAAGCATCTCAAAACGGCTGAATTTAAGGCTATTATTGCTTAAAATGCTAAGCACCGCTTTTGTAAACGATTATTCAAATTCATGAAGAGGAAGTAACCGATAGATGTATTCAGGTGAGCATGCGCCCAAGAAAGGTTTCGGGATTGCAAGACGATTATTGTCAATCGTTATAACGGTTGCAATAGTAGTTGGACTCGTCTGGTTTTTGCGTACATTTATTTTCCAAGCTTATGAGATTCCGTCTGGCTCTATGGAAGATACAATCATGACGGGAGACATGGTTTTTTCTGAAAAGATCTCTTACTACTTGGATGATCCTAAGCAAGGAGATATCGTCACTTTTAAAGATCCGGAACTACCGTCGCGTACGCTAATTAAAAGGGTTATTGCCACAGGTGGTCAAACCGTAGATCTGAAAGATGGCAGTGTGTATGTTGACGGAAAAAGGCTATCTGAACCATATACAAATGGCCAGATGTCGTATCCCTTAACTTCGGCATATGGAAAGACCATTACCTACCCTTATAAAGTTCCCGATAATGAAATTTGGGTTATGGGTGACAACCGAGAAAACTCACAGGATTCTCGTTATTTCGGGTCTGTGCCGATATCTACTGTTACTGGAAAAGCTGTTTTCAAGTATTGGCCAATTAATAGCATAGGCATGCTTGAGTAAGAAGTTTTTTCATGCAGATTGAGCTGTTCTTGATTGGAGAAAAATGCAAGAAGTAAATGAAGCTAAGAGGGATGTGCCTACATTCCAAGACGTAATTATGCGTCTTCAGGCTTATTGGGCAGAACAAGGATGTGTTGTTTTGCAACCATATGACAATGAAGTTGGAGCAGGGACTAATGCTCCTGCGACGGTGTTGCGCTCTTTAGGACCTGATACATGGAAGTGCGCATATGTACAAGGATGTAGACGTCCAACCGATGGTCGTTATGGCGAAAACCCTAACAGGCTTCAGTTTTACTATCAATTTCAAGTTTTAATCAAGCCTTCTCCTGAGAATATTCAAGACCTATATCTTGGCTCTCTTCAAGCTATCGGTATTGATGTAGAAAAGCACGATGTCCGTTTTGTGGAAGATGATTGGGAGTCTCCAACTCTAGGAGCCTGGGGACTTGGTTGGGAAGTTTGGATTGATGGTATGGAGGTTACTCAATTCACATATTTCCAGCAGGTTGGAGGATTTGAATGTGACCCAATACCGGTAGAGATTGCTTATGGCCTTGAACGACTTACGATGTTTGTCCAAGAAGTGGACTCTGTATATGACATCGTTTGGGCAAAAGGCGCAGATGGAATGGTTTTTACATACGGAGATGTGTATCTGGAAAATGAACACGAATACTCAGCGTTTAACTTCGAGGTAGCTGATACAGATTTTTTGTTCCAAGAGTTCAATGACAGGGAAGCCGAGTGTATGCGCATACTTGATGCAGGCCTTCCAATTCCTGCATACGATTCAGTCCTTAAATGTTGCCACACTTTCAATCTACTTGATGCAAGGGGTGTAATTTCTGCCACTGAGCGTATGGGATATATTTTACGAGTTAGAACACTTGCAAAAGCATGCTGTGAGTCATATATGGAACATGTTGTTGATAAAAAAGCGCTTTCTCAAAAAGATGCGGGGGATATGAAATGATGGAAAAGAAAACGCTCGCATTTGAGATAGGTTGCGAAGAGATACCAGCGTTTGATCTAAAGTCAGCAACTGATCAGTTAAAGAAATGCATGCAAGATGCTCTTGTAGATATAAGGCTTGAGCATGGCGATGTAGAAGTTTACTCAACGCCTAGAAGGCTTATTGCTGTTGTTCAAGATGTTGCAACATCAACAGAGGCCGTAAATGAAAGAATCAAAGGACCTAGTAAGAAAATAGCTTTTGATGCGGATGGAAACCCAACAAAAGCAGCATCTGGTTTTGCTCGAGGCAAAGGTGTTGCAGTTGAGGATTTAGAGGTTGCATTTGATGGAGACGAAGAGTATGTATTTGCCCTAAAATCGCTTCCGTCATTGGAGTCGAAAGAACTATTACCTCAGGTTCTAAAAGGGATAATAGAGTCTTTGTCTTGGCCAAAATCAATGCGATGGTCTACACATAAGGAGCTTTTTTCACGTCCGATTCGTTGGATTTGTGCAATGCATGGAAACGATGTGATACCGCTTGAGTTTGCAGGGATTAACTCATCCAACAAAACATATGGTCATAGATTTTTGGCAAAAGGACCTTTCGAGGTTTCATCTGCAGATAAGCTCTTAGATGTTGTAGAGGCTTCATATGTTGTTGCAACGCAAGAGGGTCGAAAAGACATCATTAAAAAGGGAATTGATGAAATAGTTTCAGAATGCGGGCAAGACTATGTTGCAGAAATTCCTGAGAAAACCCTTACGGAAGTTATCAATCTCACCGAATATCCAACTCCTCTAAAAGGTGTTTTTGACAAAGAATTTTTGAAAGTACCTGAAGAGATAATCGTGGATGCGATGCTTATGCATCAAAGATATTTCCCAATATATAAAGATGGTTTACTTACAAATAACTTCATTATTGTTTCAAATGGAGATCCTGCATTTGCAGATGAAATCACCAAAGGTAACGAACGTGTTGTTGCTGCAAGGCTCTATGACGCTAAATTCTTTTATGAAGAGGACTTAAAGACACCGCTGGATGAATACGTTGATCGTTTGGATGAAGTTGTGTTTCAAGAAAAACTTGGAACCATGAAATCTAAAACATCTAGAATTTGTAGGCTTTCTGAGCGAATTTGCTTGGATGCATCAATTACGGATGAAGAAAAAGGCTATGTTGCTCGTGCAGCATATCTTGCAAAGGCTGATCTTGTAACTAATGCGGTTATAGAATTTACAAGCGTACAAGGCATAATGGGGTCTTACTATGCTGATGCACAAGGCGAATCGAAGAGGGTTTCACGAGCAATAGCAGATCATTATCGTCCAAGATTTTCTGGGGATGAACCAGCAGATGATGTAGTTGGAAAAATAGTTGCGCTGTCAGATAAGCTCGATACGATTTGCGGGTTGTTTGCTATTGGACAAGGGCCTACCGGAAGTTCTGATCCATTTGCTTTAAGACGCGCGGCTATCGGAATAATCTCTATTCTTAAATCTGGCCTTGATGTGTCTTTAGAAGCTGCAATCAAAGATTCACTTCGAATTTATCTTGAGGATGGTATTCAGTTTAATGAAACAGAAGTTATGTCTGCGATACTTGATTTCTTTGTTACGCGCACAAAGGTAATGCTTCATGAAGACGGAATGCCTGTTGACACAATTGATGCAGTTTTGACTATTGGAGTAGTTGAGCCGCTTGACATAATCGCGAGGTGTACAGCACTTCAAAATGCCATGACTAATTCTCCTGATGATTTTAATGATTTGGCCATTGCTTACTCAAGGGCGAATAATCTACGAGACAAAAATCTGGGTACCGATGTCGATGCAGCTTTGTTTACAAATGCAGAAAAAGAACTTTCCTACGCAATTGAAACTGCTGAAACAAAGATAAATCAGGCTCTTGAAGTGGCAGATTATGATCGGGCGCTTTTAGGACTTGCAGGTCTTAGGACTCCGATAGATAACTTCTTTGAAGCTGTCATGGTTATGGATGACGATAAAGATATTCGAGAGAATCGTTTAAAGCTTCTTAACAGATTTATAGAATCATTTGCGCGAGTTGCTGATTTTGGATATCTCGCTTAAAGGCAATAAATGATACAGGAGCACCCGTCATCAAAAATTCCAACAATCCATGTGGTGTCGGATTCCATAGGAGAAACTGCGACTGCAGTTGCACGTGCGGCGGCTGCTCAGTTTGGAATAAATGAGCCCAAAATTGAGGTTTTTGGGAAAGTAAAGAACTTTGAGCAGGTTCGTGACTACCTTGATGAGCATGCTCGATACCATGTACAACAACTTGGTGATGATAGACTCGTCGTATTTTATACGCTTGTAAATGGGCCTCTACGTGATGCCGTGTCAGCATATATAGAAGATCATGAAAATATCTACGGAGTTGATCTTTTAACAAGTGCAATCGATGCGATTTCTGAGATATCTGGTATTAAGCCTATGGGGGCTGCCGGAATCATGAGAGCTACTGACATAGGTTACTTCAGGCGTGTTGAAGCTTTGGAATTCATGATTGAACATGATGATGGCAGAAACCCGCAAGATTTAACAAAGGCCGATATTGTAATTATGGGAGTATCGCGAACATCAAAGACGCCTCTTTGCGTTTATCTTGCACAACAGGGATATCATGTGGCAAACGTTCCGCTCGATCAACATACAGATCCACCTCATGAATTGTTCGAGGTCGATAAATCACGTTTGTTTGGATTGATGTCTACCCCTGATGTGTTGTCTGATATTAGGAGCAGAAGAATTGGAAAGGCAAGTACCGTTGCTGGTAGCTATGCTGATCCAGAGTGTGTATATGATGACCTAGAGCAAGCTCGTGCTCTCATGAGGCGACTGGGTTGTTATGTGATCAGAACTGACAAAAAGGCCGTTGAGGAAATTGCTCAAGAGCTTCTTCGCTATTATCTTAGAAGTCATCCTTCGGTATCAGATGTTACGATTTGGGAGAGCTGATGACAACACAGCATGCTCTTAGATATGGCATGAAAGAATGCGCAGCAATCCGCGAAAAGCCAATCGCTAAGAGAACGTCCATTTTACTTACGGGCATTCTTGTTGCTGCTTTTATTCTTATAGGGGCATTCGAGGTGTTTCCAAATGCCTACGATAATGACGCTTGGTTTATATTGGCTAATGGCGAATATGTTTTAGAGAATGGATTTCCGCATGAAAACCCATGGTCGATTCATCCTGACATGGGCTTTGTTATGCAACAGCCTATTCCAAGTATTGTCAATTATCTGATCTACTCTGTATCTGGATTTGTGGGAATTGGTGCGTGGGTAACTTTTCTATATGTGCTTTTGGTATGTTCAATGTTTTTTGTAGGCAGGTATTTGCGTCAGAATAAATTTGGTTATGAAATACTGCTTTTCTGGATATTGATTGCTATTGTTCCATTGGTTTCATATGCATCTGTTCGTCCGCATCTCTACTCCATGCTTTCATTTACCTGGGTTTTATACTTTTGCGAACGCTACAAAAGGACTGATTCAATACGCTGGCTTATACCGTTGCCATTGATTTGTATGGCAAGTGTTAATTGCCAGGCCGCTTTAGCTCCTTTTAATATTGCAATCATTGTTTTATATGCTTTGCCTGGCCTTCCTTCAAAGGCA
Source organism: uncultured Eggerthellaceae bacterium (assembly GCA_964631345.1). Taxonomy (GTDB): domain Bacteria; phylum Actinomycetota; class Coriobacteriia; order Coriobacteriales; family Eggerthellaceae; genus MGBC163016. The sequence continues at coordinate 45,516 of CAZVWE010000008.1, forward strand.
AGAGAGTTCTTTAAGCAAAGAGATGTTTGTTTGTGTGAAAACCCATATAAGCGAGTTCCAATAATTATTTGTGCCTTGATTTCTTGCGTATTTATGTGCATCAATCCATATGGCATTGAGGGCGCAACTTATATTTTCCACTCATTTTCAGCAGCTAATGCTCAAAACTACATCAGTGAGATGAATCCTATGAGTACAGCTCAAGGGTTAACTACATACACAACGCTAATAGCTATTGGATGCGCATTGATTGCAATGGGTAGAAAAGGCCTTAAAAACATTAATATCCAGATGTGTGTGTTGGTATTTGTCACTACAGTAATGGCATTTCTCTATATCAGAAACAAATGGATAGCGGCACTTTTCTGCTGTCTTTATTTGGCGTGGGCCACATCGTCTTTTGGCTTTAAGCGGCGTATACCCATAAAGATTGCATATGGCATTGCCTGTGTTGCAATCATTGGGTCTTTAGTTGCTGGCGTCTTTGGCGTTGTGGATGGAGTTAAGACTCTTTCGGCATATCCAAAAAATACTGACAGAACCCCAGTGGCTACTATGGATTATCTAGACAAAAAAGGCGCTAACAGAGAAACCACAAGAGTGTTTACATTCTTTAATGCTGGCGGATACATTGAATATAGAGGGTATAAAGTCAACATGGATCCACGCCCAGAGCTATGGTCTCCATCGATTTCAGGTCAAGATGAGGATTACTATTCCGAGTATTTGCGTATGGCAAAAGGGGACGACTATATAGATGATTATCTTGATAAATATGATTTTGATATAGTCATATCTCCAAAGAAAGATTCGGTAATAGGCTATCTTCAATCGAATGATGACTATGTTGAGATACCTGGTGGGGATGATTACAGAGCATTTGCAAAGCGATCATTTGCAATGGAAAAGGTTGACTAAATCTAGGCATTCAATATAGGCCATTCAAGAAATATTCGGATCGATTTCAGTTTCCAACAGGATTCCATTGTTATCATCTATTTGCCTTTTGGATGAGGCTAGGATCGCATCTGTTTATGTGATTTCCGATTGAGTTTGTCGGTAGATAAATGTCTATCGACGTGCACTTTAAGGAGAGCGTAGTGTCAGATCAAGTCAAGCGAGTTTACGCATTTGGAAAAGATGCGCAGGGCAACAACGTCACTGAAGGCAATACTGACATGAAGGCTGAGCTTGGCGGTAAAGGCGCAAACCTGGCCGAAATGGCAAACATCGGACTTCCAGTGCCTCCAGGTTTTACGATTACTTGTCAGACCTGCATGGAATATGCAAATGCTGGAAATATTTGGCCTGAAGGAGCGCTAGACACAATCGCTGAGTATCGTGAAGACCTGGAAAATCGTATGGGCAAAAAGATAGGCGACTCAAACGATCCGTTACTCGTATCGGTTCGTTCAGGAGCTCCAATGTCTATGCCGGGCATGATGGATACAGTGCTCAATCTTGGATTAAACGATAAGTCAATATATGGTTTGATTGCTCAAACAGATAACCCAAGATTTGCATGGGATTCATACAGAAGATTTATTCAAATGTTCTCAAATGTTGTAATGGGACTTGATGGCGATCTTTTCGAAAACGCAATTACCGCTATGAAAAATGATCGCGGTGTTTCATCGGATACAGAATTAACAGCTGAGGATTTGCAAGAACTAGTTGATGTCTTTAAGCAGATTTTCTCAGATAACGTTTCTGTTTCCGAATATCCATCTCTTGCGATAGATGGAAAAGCTGTATTTCCACAGGATCCTATGGTGCAGCTACAGCTTGCTATAGAGGCAGTATTTGGTTCATGGAATAACCCTCGTGCTGTCCTTTATAGGCAGAAGAACAAAATTGCTGATGACTTGGGCACAGCAGTAAATGTGCAATCGATGGTATTCGGCAACAAAGGAAATACATCGGCTACAGGTGTTGCCTTTACACGTAATCCCGCTAATGGCGAAAAAGAGTTTTATGGTGACTATTTAGTTAACGCACAAGGCGAAGATGTTGTTGCGGGTATTCGAAATACCAGTCCGATTGCCGATCTCAAAAAGGTTGAAGGTCTTGAAGAAGCTGGTGAGCAGTTAGAGGAGATCTTCTCAATTCTGGAAAATCATTTCCATGATATGTGTGATATTGAGTTTACGATTGAGCAAGGCAAACTCTGGATGCTTCAAACCCGCGCTGGAAAGCGTACGGCTGCTGCAGCATTGCATATAGCAATTGCAATGGTAGAAGAGGGTCTTATTGATAAGCGCGAAGCTGTAATGAGGGTTGAGCCTGAACAGCTAGATCAGCTTTTACATCCACAGTTTGATAAAGACGCAAAGTATGACGTAATTGCTAAGGGTCTAAATGCAAGCCCTGGTGCTGCGGTTGGTGAGGCTGTATTTTCAGCGCTTGATGCTGTTGCTGCAGCAGAGGCTGGTAAGAAATGTGTTTTGGTTAGATGGGAGACAAATCCAGACGATCTAGCTGGAATGATCGCAGCTGAGGGCATTCTTACTTCTCATGGTGGAAAGACATCTCATGCTGCAGTTATTGCTCGTGGAATGGGTGCTCCTTGTGTTTGCGGTGTTGAGGCGCTCAAGATTGACGCTGAGAAGAAAGAAGCGACTGTCAGCGGTACAGACATCGTTATTAAAGAAGGCGATATGATCTCCATCGATGGCACAACTGGTATTGTTGTGCTTGGTGCGGTTGATCTTGTAATGCCAGAAATTACAGGAGACCTTGACACAATCCTTGAGTGGGCTGATGAGTTTAGAAATCTTGGTGTCCGCGCCAATGCAGATAATCCAGAGGATGCGCAACTATCACGTGATTTTGGTGCACAGGGTATTGGACTTTGCCGTACAGAGCATATGTTCTTAGGTGACAGAAAGCAGATCATTCAATCGTTTATCCTAAATGACGACGAGCTTAATCGCGAAAAGGCTGTGGCTGATCTTTATGAAGCCCAATCAGGGGATTTCTACGATATGTTTAAAGCCATGGATGGATTGCCTGTAATTGTGCGTTTACTTGATCCGCCACTTCATGAGTTCTTAGATAGCCCAAGAGCGCTTGAGGTAGAGATTGCTAATCTTGAAAACTCCGGTGCTAGTGAATCAGAAATTGCTGAGAAGCGTCGTGTGCTAGAAAAAATTGATTCTTTTGCAGAGCAAAATCCAATGCTTGGCATGCGTGGTGTAAGGCTTGGAATTGTGTACCCGATTCTTCCTCAGATGCAGGTAAGAGCTATTGCTACAGCTTGCGCTCATCTGAAGAAAAAGGGATTAGATCCAAGGCCTGAGATCATGATTCCTTTGATTTCAACGGTGAATGAGCTTGCACTTTTGCGCGATGTTGCACAAAAAGTCATTGATGAAGTTGCAGTAGATGAAGGTGTTGAACTAGAAATCCCGATCGGAACGATGATCGAGCTTCCTCGCGCTGCTCTTACCGCAGATGAAATTGCAACGAAGGCAGACTTCTTCTCATTTGGAACCAATGACCTCACACAGACAACTTTTGGTTTCAGCCGTGATGATGTTGAAGGTGAATTTGTTCCGCTATACCTTGAGCAGAGACTTCTTCCTCATAATCCTTTTGCAACAATTGATGAAAACGGTGTTGCTAAGCTTGTAAAGATGGGCGTTGAATTCGGACATATTGGCAATCCGGATATAGTTTGTGGAGTATGTGGTGAGCACGGTGGAGATCCAGAGTCAATTCAAATCTTTAACAAGATTGGTCTTGACTATGTATCCTGCTCTCCTTACAGGGTGCCAGTTGCACGTCTTGCAGCTGCTCAGGCAGCCATTAGGCAAGCATAGTCTGGACTTAAGAGCGTATGGAGGCATTTTTAAGCAAATTGCACGCAAGGCTTCCTCGAACAATTTGCTTGGAACGTGCCGGGGCAGATGCTGAGGTACCTGTTGGATTTCCAATAATTAAGGTGCTAGATCAGCGAAAACTTCCTGATCTTGAGGAGTATTTATACATATCTGAATGGAAGAAAGCAGTAGATGCGATAAAGGAGCTCGCCGTAAGGGGAGCTCCTGCTATTGGGATCATGGGAGCATGTGCTGTCGCGTTGAAAGCATTTGATCTTGCCTTTGAGGCCGAATGTGAAGCTGGTCAAGAAGATGGGCTTGACACAGATGAAATGTGCCTTATACGAGATAGATATCTTGTATCACTTGCTGATGCTTCCGAGTGCATAGGTAATGCAAGGCCTACGGCTGTAAATTTGATGTGGGCAGTAAATAATTGTATGTCAATTGTTGTTGAGGAACTTGATTCAGGCTCAACATTTTTAGATATAGCTGAGACGCTTTATGAATATGCAGAAAATTTGATAGCTCAAGATGAAGAAGCAAATCTTCAAATTGGAAGCTATGGGGCGTCGCTTTTGCCAGATAAATGTTCAGTTTTAACTCATTGTAATGCCGGAAGTCTTGCCACTGCATTCTATGGAACGGCTTTAGGGGTTATTTATTCAGCTTATGCCGACGGTAAGATAAAACGAGTTTATGCAGACGAAACTATGCCTGTACGACAAGGGGCACGCCTTACTGTTTGGGAATTATCAAAAGCGGGTGTACCGACTACTTTGATTTGCGATGACATGGCCGCATATGTAATGTCAAATGGATTGGTTGATGCCGTTATAGTTGGCGCTGATCGTATTTGTGCAAATGGTGATGTAGTCAATAAGATCGGCACATTTGGTTTAGCGGTTTTGGCTCGTGAGTTTAATATTCCATTTTATGTTGCTGCACCAACGTCCACAATTGATCCATCGCTTTCATGTGGCCAAATGGTTCAAATAGAAGAGCGCAGTCACAAAGAAGTGCTAAAAACCCCAATCAACGGGGTGGATGTAATAAATCCAGCTTTTGATATGACTCCTGCGTCATATGTTACGTGTATAGTGACTGAGAGCGGAATATTCAAGCCAACTAAAATATTGGAGGCGCTTAAATAAGCGCATGAAGTCACAAGTATTTTCTAAAGATCATATTAAAGAAGCATTTCAAACAGCGATTCCTATTATGCTTGGATATGTTGCTATTGGGATTCCTTGTGGAATACTCTGTGACTCAATTGGAATGAATGCATTCCAAGCATTTCTGCTTTCTGCGCTTTTTTACTCAGGCGCTGGTCAGTTTATGATTCCGAATATGTATTTAGCTGGGGCGACACCTGCGTCTATTATCGCTTCCGTTTCTCTTGTAAACACAAGACAGATGCTTTATTCAGCATCGTTTGCTCATGAATGTGAGAAGCGCAGCAAGCTGCTGTCCTTTTTATTTACAGCCACTGTTACTGATGAATCATATGGTGTTTCGATTGCGAAATACCGTGAGGGAGATTGGTCAATGGATCGTGCGTTATGCGTCAATCTTTTTTCACAGTCTTCGTGGGCGATTTCTAATGTCATTGGTGTTTTAGTTGGAAATCTAATTGATATTCCTCTAGTGATTGCCTCATTTGCAATGACTTCAATTTTTATATGTCTTTTATTTACACAAAAAGCGACCTATCAAAATGCGATTGCAGCTGTTTGTGCCGTACTTGGAGTAATTGTTTGCAAAAACGTTGGACTTGGTGGAGCTGCAATCATGATTGGCGCTTTGGTTGGCCTTGCACTTTCGTATGTAATTTCTTTGATAGCATCCCGTTTTATTAGGGGTGATGTTAGGTGAGCTGGACGGAGTTTTTTGTAATTTTCATAGTCTGTGCGGTCACAATTCTCGCATGTCGAACTTTGCCTTTCTTTCTTTTAAAAGGAAGGGAGCTGCCCGACTCATTAAAACGGGCACTTTCTTTAATTCCGCCTGCTGCATTTGCGGCACTTGTTGCTAATGATCTTTATCAACCAGGAATGTTTGAATTGGGCTTTTGGCCGGCAGGCGCTATTCTTATAGCATCAGCGATTGTTGTGATTGTTGCTGTAGCTAGTAAATCCCTTCTTTGGAGCGCGATAGCGGGAGTTGCCTCTTACGGGATTCTGTTATATCTGATTGTGTGAAGTACTTGCATGCTAACTTCGTTAGCACTATACTAACAAATCGCGCCTTAAACAGGTTTTATTGCTATGAAGTCGTTAAGGGCAGCAAGAATTAAAGATTAAATCTCAGTAGGGGAATTAAATGGACATCATACGTGCAATTGAGAAGCAAAGCATGCGAGACGATATCCCGGACTTTGGTCCTGGCGATAATGTAAAGGTGCATTACAGAATTACAGAAGGCAATCGTGAGCGTATTCAGGTTTTTCAAGGTGATGTAATCCGTCGTCATGGTGAGTCGAGCAAAGAAACATTTACAGTTAGAAAAATGAGTTTCTCTGTAGGAGTTGAAAGAACATTTCCAGTTCATTCTCCAAAAATTGAAAAAATTGAGGTTACCCGTCGTGGTAAGGTACGCAGATCAAAGCTTTATTACTTACGCGATAAGGTTGGTAAGGCTGCAAAGATCAAGGAAAAATCATTTAATTAATTTCAATATATGCTTGATGTAAGCCGTTTACTTGGCAATTTGATTACACAAGCACAATTGTTTGATTAAACTTAAAGAGAAGATCAATTGATCTTCTCTTTTTCTTTGGAGTAGCTTTGGAATTAACCATTAAAGAGATAAAGAAGATGCTGGATGCAGCTGATGAATCTGAATTTGCTGCTATATCGCAATCTTTATCAGATGACACCAGAATTGGTGTTAAAAACGCGCTTAAACAAGCACGGCTTCGTTTAGATAATACAAGTGCAGAACATGAACGTATTAATGCAATGTATGGTTTTGAGGATTCATTGTCTAGGGATGGTGTAATCGTTGGACTAGATGAAGTCGGTAGAGGCTCAATAGCGGGGCCTTTAGCTGTTGGTGCATGTGTATTAGATCGAAAGAATAAAATTCTTGGACTAAATGATTCAAAGAAACTTTCAGCTGCAAAAAGAGAACAAATCGCAAAGATAATTGAAAATGAAGCTTTAGCGTGGACTGTTTTTTATGTATCACCTGAAGATATAGATAAGGGTGGTATGGCAAGCGCTTTACGGCAAGCCTTTATAGGGGCGCTATCTGAAATTGAAAAGACTATTTCAGTCGATGTAGTGTTACTCGATGGAAATGCACTAAAAATTGACCCTAGGGAAATAAATGTAATTAAAGGGGATGCGAAATGTGCATCCATTGCGGCGGCGTCGATAATTGCGAAAGTTAAAAGAGATGCGTTAATGGATAAACTGGATAAAGAATATCCTGGATTTGATCTGTCGCAGAACAAGGGTTATGGCACAAAGGAACATATGGATGCATTGCGAGAACTCGGAATGACAAAAATTCATCGTGAGTCATTTTGTGGTTTTTTGAAGCAGGCCACGTTGTTCTGAATATCCTAGATCCCTTAGATCCCCTAGATCCCCGAGACCTCCTAGATGTTTTGAATACTTGGGATGTCGCGCATACTTTGGATATTTTGAATTGTTGACGACTTTATAAACAAATTGACATTTGAGTTTTGACAATGAAATAAAACTTAATGTAGAAAAATTAGTCCAAATTTTTTGAGACTCAATCGACTGAATTTTATTCATTTTACGAGTATAAATAAACACCTGAACGGCTTCTTTATGGAATTTCAAAGGGATCAACAACTCTTTATTCCTGGTTGCAATTTTATAAATCTAACCGTTAAGAAAATGAAGAAGCTTCAGATGTGTTAATTAAGAGCTTGCTTAAAAAACTCATCAATTCTTTTAAAAACGATTAAGAATTTCCAAGAATTTTCAATCTTCTCGCGCTAGAACGAAAAAGCTAACTGATAGATCGCTCGGTGTATTGTTTCTGGCACCTCAAAACGTTTATTGCAAAACCAAATACGAAAAAATGAAAGGACGGTCATGTAGCGTGTCAGATACCGGTGTGGTCACAAAAGAACTATCGAGTGAAAGGGTTTGTAAGCCGCTTTGTCCCGAGATTAAGGATGTCCCAGGTGGGGAATTTCTAGAGAAGCCACAAAAAGAAAGAAAGCCAAAAGCGAGAAATTCGAAGCATATAGAGTTGGGTAAAAAAGGAGAAAGAGCAGCAGCTGCTTTTCTAGACAGGCGTGGATATGAAATTCTAGAAAGAAACTATGTTTGCTTTGCAGGTGAGGCGGACATTATTGCCATGGACGGGGAAGTCTTAGTCTTTGTAGAGGTTAAAACCAGAAAGGACAATCAAAGAGGATTTCCATCTGAGGCCGTTACGAAAAACAAGCGTGAGAAATACGAGATGATTGCTCTTGAATATTTGAAAGAACATGCTTATGCGGACATATCAATTAGATTTGATGTGATCGCGATTGTTGTTATGGATTCAAACAGAGCTTTGATTCGACATCATATCAACGCTTTTGCGATGGACTAAAAAATGCAAGGGTGCACAATCGCAAGCGCTGTTATTAAAGGAGTCAATGCCATACCTATTAATGTTGAGGTGGCAGTTACAAGCGGCCTTCCTGGTATTTCAATAGTAGGTATGGCAGATACAGCAGTGCAAGAAGCAAGGGAGCGCGTAAAGTCAGCCATAAGAGCATGTGGGTTTGATATACCCAATAGAAAACTGGTAGTTAACCTAGCTCCTGGAAATATACGAAAAGCTGGTTCTGGTCTTGATTTGCCGATTGCTATAGGAATCCTTATCGCCACTCGTCAGGTTTCGCCAGAAATTGCTGCTGGAAAATTTTTTGTTGGCGAATTATCGCTAAATGGAGATGTACGGGAATGCAGTGGTAGTCTTGCGTATTCAATTTGCTCAGAAGCTCAAGGACTTGAATTTGTTGGAGGGCCAGGAGCCAATACGGAGTGTGCAAAAGCAAGGCTATTTCTTAAAGGATTAGGTCTGTTGCATACCGATGATCCATATCAATATATTGAGCCAAAGTTTTCCACCAACTCGTTAGTGGGTGAAATTCCTGACTACAAAGATATATCAGGGCATGATTTTGCAAAAAGGGCTATGCAAATAGCTGCTGTTGGCAGACATGGGCTATTAATGGTTGGTCCTCCAGGATCGGGAAAAACAATGCTTGCATCTAGGCTTGTTGGGATTCTTCCACCTTTGTCTGAGCCTGAAATAATTGAGACAGCTACTGTTCATTCTGTTGCGGGTGAAGAGATTGGATCGGTTCTTGCTGGTAACAGACCATTTAGGAGTCCGCATCATAGCGCAACATCTGCAGGAATGATTGGTGGGGGAAATCCAATAAGGCCAGGTGAGGCATCGCTTGCACACAATGGCGTTCTGTTTTTGGATGAAATTTCAGAATTCAAACCTTCGGTATTACAAGGACTACGACAGCCGATGGAACGTGGAGAAATTAGAATTACGCGTGCTGAAGGCACAATCAAAATGCCATCCAGTTTTATGTTGATAGCAGCATCGAATCCATGTCCATGTGGATACTACGGTGACGATGAGCATGAATGTTCATGTTCATACGCGAAAGTAAGAGCCTATAGATCTCGCGTTGGAGGTCCTTTAATTGATAGGATCGATATACAGCTGGACGTTTCAAGAATGCCTGCATCTTCTGTTTTAGATTCTGGCAAAGGTGTTAGTTCAGACACCTTAAAAGAAGGCGTTCTCTCTGCCCTAGAATTTAGAAACTGGAGATGTTCAAGCCAAAACTTAAACTCTTTTAGTCAAGTGAATGATGGAAAGCAAAAGTCATCTATAACTTCTAAAGAGATTATCGATTTTTGCAATATGACTGATGCGGCAAGAAGTTTTATATCGATTGCCAGTGATTCCAAAGCTATGAGTGGCCGTGGAATAATTTCGGCTCTCAAAGTGGCGCGTACCATCGCCGATCTTGAAACTTCCCAGGTGGTTAACGAAGATCATCTAGCCGAGGCTCTTAGCTATAGGCTTAATGTAGGTGATGGGATGCTATGAATACAACAAATAGACTACATGGTGAGCGACATGTTCTGAAATTTAATGACCCAAAATATCCTCAATGTCTAAAGACAATCCGCAAACCTCCAGAAGAACTATTTTGCATTGGAAATGTTGAGGCACTTGAACAAGGGCTTGCAATTGTGGGTGCAAGAAAAGCAACACCATATGGACTTTCATGTGCAAAAAGATTTGCTAAATTGGCTGCAGGGCGAGGTATCCCAATAATATCTGGCGGTGCTAGGGGGTGTGACTCCGAAGCACATAAAGGAGCGCTTTCTAAGGCGGGATCGACAGTCGTTGTTTTAGGTGGCGGGTGCGACAATATTTATCCTCCTGAACACGTAGGTCTTTTTCAAAAGATTGTCGATTCAGGAAGCATTGTGATCTCTGAACACAGCTGGGACACTCCACCTATAGCCTATATGTTTAGGGAAAGAAATAGAATCATTGCGGGTCTTTCTAAGGCTGTGTTAATAGTTGAGGCAGGTCTGCCGTCAGGAACATTCTCGACGGCTGATGAAGCGATAGATTTTGATCGAGAAGTATTAGTTGTGCCCGGAGCTATTACGTCAAGTCAGTCTCGAGGGGCAAACCGACTTATATACCAAGGAGCAACTCCTATTATTGATGATGACACTTTTAATGACCAAATGAAGGCTATATTTGGCGAGCCGAATTTAGAGGATATGTTTGATTCTCAAAATGGTTTGGATAAAAACTTAAAGTGCTTTATAGATTCCTTAGGTACTAAGCAAAGTTTGCTAGGTGTCGATATTCACAAAGAAGCATGGGTTTGGGTTGTTACAACGTTGGCTGCGCAGCCAATGGATGTTGATGATCTTTATAAAATACTGCCGATTAAGTTTAAAGATGAAATAAAAGTCACAGAGCTTGCCGCATGGCTTTCGAAAATGGAGATGATAGGAAAAATAACCCGTTATCAAGGTGGCAAGTATGGCATATGTCTCTAATGGTATGCTTAGAGAATGTTTGGGAAAGTTGCAATAATTGGAGGCGGCCTTGCGGGAAGCGAGGCGGCCTTGTTTTTGGCCGACCACAATGTCGATGTGGTTTTATTTGAGATGCGTCCAGAGCAAAGTACCCCAGTTCATCAAACCAGTGATTTCGCAGAACTTGTATGTTCGAACTCTTTAAAAAGCAAAAATCCTGATAGTGCAGCAGGGATGCTTAAAGAAGAACTGAATTTGCTTGAGTCACGGTTATATGAGACTGCACTTACCTGCGCAGTACCTGCTGGGGGTGCTCTTGCGGTCGACCGACATAAGTTTTCAAAAATAATTACGGACAAAATCATTAATCACGAAAATATAGAAGTTCGAAATACAGAGGTTACAGATGTTGAAAGTCTATTAGATGATTTTGATTGCGTGATAATAGCTACAGGACCTTTGACATCTAATGATCTCGCCGAGTCCATAAAACGCATTACGAAAAGCGAGTTCTTGTCATTTTTTGATGCAGCTGCACCTATCGTTTTTGCAGAATCTCTCAACATGGAGGTTTTGTTTTCACAGGATAGATATGAAAATGAAGGACTGGGCGATTATCTAAATGCTCCATTATCAAAAGATGAATATGCTGCTTTTATAGACGCTCTTCTTACTGCAAAGAGGGTATTAGCGAAGGACTTTGAGAAAAAAGATCTTTTTCAAGCCTGCCAACCTATTGAAGAAATTGCACGCTCAGGATTTGACGCGCCTAGGTTTGGCCCTATGAAGCCTGTTGGACTCATTGATCCGAATACAAACAAAAGGCCATGGGCTGCATTGCAGCTTAGACGTGAAGACATAAATGCTCAAAGCTACAATTTGGTAGGTTTTCAAACGAACCTTACTTTCCCTGAGCAGAAGCGCGTTTTTTCGATGATTCCAGGCCTAGAAAATGCGGAGTTTGCCAGATTTGGCGTTATGCATAGAAACACATACGTTGATGCGCCTAATGTTATCGACATGTTTGGAAGACTTAAGATTATCAATAACGAAAACCACATAGATAGAATAGATATTCCGATTTATTTCGCGGGTCAAGTGTCTGGTACAGAAGGGTATTGCGAGGCGATACGCTCTGGGTTGAATTGCGCTATATCTTGCTTGCATTTTCTTAGGGATAAAGAGCAAACGCCTCTGCCGATAGAGACAGCTTTTGGATCTTTAATGCATCATGCTGCCAGTTTTCAGTCTGGTAAATATCAGCCAATGCATGTAAATTTTGGAATATTTGAGCCTTTCGAGAATCGTATAAGAAATAAAAGAGAAAGATATCATGCTTATGCTCTGAGGGGCTATAAGTCATTAGTTGACTATAAAAATAAAGTTAATGATAAGTTGGGGATCTTCTCTGAAGGTGCATAAAATGCCACAGCCTAAAGATGACCAAAATCCGGATTGCTCTAGCCTAGATAGTTCCAGCTCAGATTGCTCCATATGCAGCACCGAATTGAGTAACTATCTTAAGTCGTTAGAGCTTGAAAGAAATTACTCGAAACACACCATCAGAAACTATCAAATTGACATTGAAGAATACCTGCGTTGGATAGTAAGAAATGAATACGACCCAAAGAAGATAACACATAGACAATTCAGGCGATATTTAAGTGATTTAGATGCAGCGCAATATTCAAGAAATACAATCAATAGGCGACTTTCATCCATACGTGGGTTTTATGCATGGATGAGTGCACATGGGTTGACCGATACAAACCCTACAAGTGCTATTTCAGGGCCAAAAAAACCAATTAGGCTTCCTCATACACTACAAACTTCGGAAATCACGAAGATATTAGAGGTCTATACGGGGGATTCTTTTGAGGATATTCGAAATCAAGCTATCCTTGAATTAATTTATGCATGTGGTTTGCGTGTGTCAGAAGCGTCAAATTTAGTCCTACAAAATCTTGATCTAGCAAATGGTCAAATTAGGGTACTTGGTAAAGGTAGTAAGGAAAGAATTGTCCCAGTACATAACTTAGCAATAGCCACTTTAACTAGTTATCTTAAAGGTGCGCGTCCTGCCTTGCTTGCTCAACTTAAAGAAAAAGAGAATGTGAAACCCGATAACCTTGATTATGTGTTTTTGTCTAAACGGGGAAACCGCTTTTCTGAGGCGGAAATCAGAAAAATGTTTAAAAAAACATTGGCAACCGCGGGTCTAGATCTTGGTTTTACGCCGCATGATTTACGACATTCTTTCGCAACAGATGTTTTAAATGGTGGTGCTGATTTAAGAAGCGTGCAAGAAATGCTTGGGCACTCATCGCTTTCAACAACTCAGATATATACACACGTTACACCCGAACGACTGAAAGAAATCCATCATCAAGCTCATCCTCGTGGGTGAAATCGTAGATTTCTTTAGCATATTAGACTTAAATATTGCATTGCAAACATACGTTCGATTGTGTATATTTGTCCCTTGAAAAACTGAGATGAAAAGGGCAATAGTATATGGCACAAACAGATATCGTTATTAAGGGTGCCCGTGAGCATAACCTAAAAAATATTGATGTATCTATACCTCGTGACAAGCTTGTTGTAATAACAGGACTTTCTGGATCCGGTAAATCCAGTCTTGCATTTGACACGATTTATGCAGAAGGACAAAGGCGCTACGTTGAAAGTCTTTCTAGCTATGCAAGAATGTTTTTAGGTCAAATGAACAAGCCAGACATTGATTCTATTGATGGACTTTCTCCAGCCGTCTCAATTGATCAAAAGACCACTTCGAAAAACCCCAGATCAACAGTTGGGACAACTACTGAAATCTATGATTATTTAAGACTTCTTTATGCTCGCGTTGGAATTCCGCATTGCCCTGTTTGCGGGCGTGAGATAAAAAAGCAAACCACTGACCAGGTTACAGATGAAATTCTTGCTCTTGGGGATGATCAGACGCGTGCGATCATAATGGCACCTGTGGTGGCTGGCAGAAAAGGGGAATTCACACACCTTTTTGAAGATTTATCTAAAGAAGGCTTTTCTAGGGTAAGAATTGATGGCGAGATTATAAAACTTGAAGGTCAGCCTATTACCCTTGATAAGAAGAAAAAACACTTTATAGATGTCGTCGTAGATAGAGTGGTTTTGAAGCCTTCTGCAACTAGCAGAATCGCTGAAGCGGTAGAACTTGCAACCAAGCTCGCAGATGGTCGAGTTTTAGTTCAGATCCTTGATGAGAATGGCACAATGCGCTCGGCAACTGAAAAGACATCATCAGGTGCTAGAGGAGGTCTTTCTGAGGGGGAGTATATTTTTTCTTTAGCTCTTGCATGCCCGGAACATGGGTGCTCAATTGATGAGTTGCAACCACGTGATTTTTCATTTAATGCGCCTTACGGGTCATGTCCTGATTGTTTTGGTATCGGGGCAAAAGAAGAAGTGGACTCAAGCCTATTAATCGGGGATCCTACGTTAAGCGTTGCAGACGGGGTAGTCTTACCATTTAAGAGCGGCAACTACTATCCCCAAGTTATGGCCGCCGTAATTAGGCATATGGGAGAAGACCCTAATACTCCTTGGGAAGACTTAAAGTCCAAAACCAAAAAAGCCCTATTAGAGGGATTGGGCGATGAAAAGATTAGAGTCGATTACAAAACAGTAGATGGAAGAAATACTTATTGGTATATAGAGTGGGAAGGGGTCATTGAAGCTTTGCGTCGTAGGTATGCAGAAGCAGACACAGATGCAAAGCGTGATAAGTTGCAGCAGTTTATTGCAACTGTTCCCTGTAGAACTTGTGGTGGTAAGCGATTAAGGCCTGAAATACTTGCAGTAACTGTGGGTGGCAAATCTATTCATGAGGCAACAGAACTCTCGGCTTTTGAATCTCTTAAGTTCTTTGAGTCTTTAAAATTTGATGGACAGGATGCATATATTGCAAATCCAATTGTTAAAGAGATTATTGTTCGACTAAAGTTTTTGGTGGATGTTGGCCTAGATTATTTAACCCTTGAGCGAGCAACCGCAACGCTTTCTGGTGGAGAAGCTCAAAGGATACGTCTTGCAACTCAAATAGGCGCAGGATTAATGGGGGTTTTATATATCCTGGATGAGCCGTCTATTGGCCTTCATCAAAGAGATAATGAACGTCTTATAGCCACTCTTGAACATTTAAGAGATTTGGGAAACACCGTTGTTGTTGTCGAGCATGATGAAGACACTATTAGAAGCGCAGATTATGTAATTGATATGGGGCCTGGCGCAGGTGAACGAGGGGGATATATCACTGCATGTGGCACCCCTGAAGAGGTAATGGCTGAGGAAAATTCCCTTACTGGAGACTATCTTTCAGGAAAAAGGTTTATACCTCTTCCGAAAAAACGCAGAAATCCTAAACGTGGCAAACTTAAAATGACAGGCGCAGAAGAGAATAACCTAAAGAATGTTACTTTAGAAGTTCCTCTTGGCACCTTAACTGTTGTTACCGGTGTATCTGGTTCTGGAAAAAGCTCTCTTATTACCGACACATTAGCGCCAGCGCTTGCGAATAGACTAAACCATGCTCATAAAAGAACCGGTCCTTATAAAAAAATCACCGGATTAGATAAGCTAGATAAAGTCATCAATATTGATCAAAGCCCAATTGGGAGAACCCCTAGATCTAATCCTGCTACATACATTGGGCTTTGGGATGATATACGAAACTTATTTGCATCAACCGCTGAATCAAAAGCAAGAGGTTATTCTCCTGGGAGATTTTCATTTAATGTAAAAGGTGGAAGATGTGAGGCTTGTAAAGGTGATGGCCAGATAAAAATAGAGATGCATTTCCTTCCGGATATTTTTGTGCCATGCGAAGTTTGTGAAGGTAAGCGCTACAACCGAGAAACCCTGCAAGTTACATATAGGGGAAAATCCATTGCTGATGTTTTAGATATGACAGTGGAAGAGGCGCTTGTATTTTTTGAAAATATTCCAACGATCAAGCGGAAATTGCAGACTCTTTATGATGTAGGTCTTGGTTATATTCGATTAGGTCAACCTGCAACCACTCTTTCTGGCGGTGAAGCACAGCGTGTAAAGCTTTCAAGCGAACTCCAAAAAAGATCAACTGGTAAGACCTTTTATATCCTTGATGAACCAACAACGGGGCTTCATTTTGAAGACGTTAGACAATTACTTGAAGTCTTGCAGCGGATAGTTGATTCGGGAAATACTGTTTTAGTAATCGAGCATAACTTAGATGTAATTAAAAGCGCAGACTATATTATAGATTTAGGGCCTGAAGGTGGCGATGGCGGCGGTCAAGTGATTGCTTCTGGAACACCCGAAGAGGTTGCCAAGGTAAAAGGAAGCTATACAGGGCAATTCATTAATAAAGTACTTTCTGCTCATTGTACTTCCAATTTGGATTAAAAAACTAAAAGAGAAGCGCGACGAAAATAGGGATGATGCGTATGGTCGGGGATTGTTTGAATAGGGATAGACAATCGCTTATCACACAAATTGTTTGTGCCTTCGCACTTGTTTTGACACTCGTTTGTACAGGCTGTACTGCGTCACAATCAGATGATGGGGTATCTCCTAACCAAGAACTGTCCTCTACATCGTCTGCTTTAGCAAAAGATATTGAAGCAACCCCAGCTATTGTCTCTATTCCTGAATTCACCGGTGAGGTGGCAGTAAATCTCAATGATGGGGTTCCCTCTTTCACTGAAGAGGAACTTGCCTACGACACGTTTGCTATATATGCACCTCTCGATTCCCTTGGCCGTGCCACCGTTGCATTTGCTATGGTGAGCGACGAGACACGTCCACCTCAAGGCGAAAAACGACCTTCAATTAGTGAGGTACATCCTTCTGGGTGGAATCAGGCCTTTTATGACCATATTCCAGGACAGAGTCTGTTCAATCGAAGTCATCTGATCGCATGGAGCTTAAGCGGAGAAGGAGCGAATCCTTGTAATCTTATTACGGGGACCACTTCTATGAACCAAGGAGTTATACAGAGATATGAGCAATCTATTCTCTCTTATATTCGAAATACTGGTAATCATGTTTTAGTTCGAGCAACACCTATTTATGAGGGCGATGAGCTTGTGGCTCGCGGTGTTCATTATGAAGCACAATCGATCGAAGATGAAGGTGATACGGTTAGCATTAATGTATTCATTTGGAATATAGAGCCAGGTGTTGAAATCAATTATGCTACTGGTGAAAGTAAGTTGTCATCGAAAGACAATGAAACAAATGAAGAGACAGGCGCTGAAGCTGGCTCTGGAATAGCTATAGCAGCTGGCAGAACAAATAGTGGCAGCGCGAATGCATCCACTGGATCCGATGCGACGTCCTCGACAAATGAGGATTATGTGCTAAATACGAACACGAAGAAGTTCCATTATCCATCTTGTAGTTCGGTTAGTAAGATGAAGGATAAGAATAAGGAACTCTTTACGGGAAGCCGTGAAGAAGTTATCCAGCGTGGATATGAGCCATGCAAGAACTGTAATCCCTAAACAGCTGAGAAGAACGATATATAAGGATAGATTTGGGTCATTGTGATGGCAAGCGCAGTATAATCATGCGTTATGGAAAAGCGAACTCGAGAAAAGCTTGCGCTTGTTGTATTTGTAGTGCTTGTCATTTTTGCCGTGGCCGTACTGACTAGTTACTTCTCCACGGGAAAGTCTTGGACTGTGGCGGCTACTGCAATAGATGATCAGGTTGGTCAATTGGATGGATACACCGCTATTGTTTACAGGGGGGTAGCAGAGCCTGAAAAAAAGAGTCCTGACAAAGACTCAAAAAACGATAACCTTTCAGAAGATGAGGCAATTATCACGGGGTCAAATGACTCGGCTTTAGGGTCAAAAAGCGTAGGCCTTATAATTTCATCATTTTCTTCGTTGCTTAGACAAGGTGGACATAAGGGTCTTTTTGTATCAGATGTGCGAGATGTTTATGAATCTAAGCGAGCGGGAGTACTAACAATAGATTTATCAGCTCCTCAAAGATATATAGAACCAGTTGTGCTTGATTCGGGGAACAAGAGAATAGGTGTTTTTTACGCAGATTCCTATACAGGAAAACAAAAACTCAAGTCTATTATCGATTCATTAGAACTTGAAGATGTCGATTCAGTGATATGTTTAACGCAGCGTCCAGCCATGCTTGCAAGTTATGAGGGAATCGATGTGGTGGTGTTTTTATCCGATCCATCAACTTACTCAATTCAGCCTCCAGATGACGTTAAAACGCTTATTACATCTTCTCCAAAAAAAGGAGATATTGGTGTGATCCTTTTTTCTAACAATAATGTGCCATCGTTTCACTCAATTGATGGCGCTGAATAAGGTGTTTAATAAACCGAATTACCACACTAAACTGCACACGAAACAAGACGTTAACATTTAGCTATATCCTATACATATAATTAAATAATTCAATCAAGGCTATCGTTTGATAGAAAACAGATTAGGGAGGTTCCTTTTGAAGTACACAGAACGCGTGATTGAAATCGTAAAGGAGAAAAACCCCGAGCAACCTGAGTTTATCCAGGCCGTAACAGAGGTTTTGCAGTCTCTTGATCCTGTTATTGAGGAGCACCCTGAGTATGAAAAGGCAAGTCTATTAGAGAGAATAGTTGAGCCTGAGCGTGCGATAATCTTTAGAGTTCCTTGGGTGGATGATTCTGGTAATGTCCATGTCAACCGTGCTTTTAGAGTAGAGTTTAATTCTGCGATTGGACCTTACAAAGGCGGACTTCGCCTTCATCCGTCTGTAAATATGGGCATCATTAAATTCTTGGGATTTGAGCAAATATTCAAAAACTCATTAACAACACTTCCGCTTGGTGGCGGCAAGGGCGGATCGGACTTTGATCCGAAAGGTAAATCAGATAATGAAATCATGCGCTTCTGTCAGTCATTTATGACAGAGTTACAGCGTCATATCGGTGCTGATACAGATGTGCCTGCAGGAGATATTGGTACAGGAGCCCGCGAGATCGGGTATATGTTCGGACAGTATAAAAAGATTAAAAATGTTTTTGAGGGAGTACTTACAGGTAAAGGTCTTACATTTGGCGGTTCTTTAGCTAGAACTGAAGCTACAGGATATGGACTTGTTTATATCGTTGAAGAATATTTAAAGTGCAATAGCGATAGCCTAGATGGTAAGACAGTTTGTATTTCTGGCTCAGGAAATGTGGCGATTTATGCTGCCCAAAAAGCTGTTCAACTTGGCGCTAAAGTTGTAACCATGTCAGATTCAACTGGTTGGATTCATGATCCAAACGGAGTAGACGTTGACCTCATCAAACAGATTAAAGAGGTTGAACGTGCTCGTATTTCTGAGTATGCAAAGCGCAAAGATGGTGTTGAATATCACGAGGGTAGAGGCGTATGGAGTATTCCATGTGATATCGCACTTCCATGTGCTACTCAAAATGAAGTGTTTATTGATGACGTGCAAACTCTTGTTGCTAATGGATGCAAGATTGTTGCAGAAGGCGCTAATATGCCTACGACAATTGAAGCTACAGAGTATCTACAGGATCATGGCATTTGCTTTATTCCTGGTAAAGCTGCAAATGCTGGTGGCGTTGCAACATCAGGTCTTGAGATGAGCCAAAACTCAGAGCGTCTGTCTTGGTCTTTTGACGAAGTAGATGCAAAGCTCAAGTCAATAATGATCAATATCTTCCATGCGATAGATGATGCTGCTAAAAAGTATGGTCATGAGGGCGATTTTGTTATGGGTGCAAACATTGCCGGATTTGAGAAAGTGGCAACTGCAATGATGGCGCAAGGCATCGTATAAGCCTTGATATTGCTTAAATAATTACTAGTCTAACTAGAGTATGGGGAGTCAGTTATTGACTCCCCATTTTAATGTCTTTTCCCAGAGGCTTTCCCGTAAGCTTTCTTGTCATAGCTTGAGTACATGCCAGGTTTTTTTGACTTAGATTTATGTTGAGAGTGTTTATTGTTGCGTATGTTTTGCTTTTTGTTCTTGCTGTTGGATTGCTTTTGAGTGTTTTTGTTTCCATTGCGCAAATCCCCATAGCCCGTGTAATTATATTCAGCAGGTTTTGATTTACGTATCTTCTTATGTCTTTTTGCTCGTGTATCAGGATGAGGATCACTCTTTTTGTGTTTTGACTTTCGAGCCAATTGGGACATGTCTACATCAAAACTATCGATACGCATAATGGGTATGCTTCTACCAATTAATCATTCAATCGCATCTAATTCCTTTAAGGATTTCTGAGATACGAATGAAACTGAAAATCCTTGGTTGCCAGCGCGTCCAGTACGCCCAATTCTATGAATATAGTCTTCCGCCATATCAGGCAGGTCGTAATTGACTACATAATCAACCTCAGGAATATCTATTCCTCGAGCAAGAACATCGGTGGCAACAATAATCCCTGCTTTGCCTTTTCTGAATGCTTCAAGTGCCTTTCGCCTTTGTCCTTGAGTTTTGTCAGAGTGGATGCTTTCGCAATGAAATCCAGCATCCTTCAGTGATTTCGCGACTGCCTCTACGCGTGATTTTGTTCTAGCAAAAACTACGACTCGGTCGTGCCCTTTTTCATCCAATAGGCATTTCAAAAGCTCTGATTTTTCATTGTTGGATGCTGGAAGGATGTATTGCACAACATCTTTAGAAGCCTCTCCTCGCTGTGCAATTTGAACGATTGCTGGATCATTCAAAAGACCACCTAAGTTCTTTTGAATTGTTTCATCTATAGTTGCAGAGAACAAAAGAGTTTGTCGTTTAGGGGGAATTTGCTCAACTATTTTATTCACGTCGGGCAAAAATCCCATATCAAGCATACGATCAGCTTCGTCTAGAACAAGTATTTCCACAGCGGATAAATCTACAACTCCTCTGTCCATAAGATCGTTTAAACGACCAGGGGTTGCAATAAGGATATCCACGCCACCTCGAAGAACTCTAATTTGTCTCGAGTATGGAATACCTCCATAAACTACAGAGACAAATTGGTTGCAACATCTACCAATGGAATATGCACAGGAATAAATCTGTTCTGCTAATTCTCTTGTTGGTGTGATCACAAGCATACGGGGTGGTCTTGGGCCTTTAAGATTTGATGGCAGATTTGAAAGTGTAGGTAGTAGAAACGCAGCCGTTTTTCCTGTTCCTGTGCTTGCCGCTGCAATAACATCGATACCCTGAAGCACTAAAGGAATGGCTTGGCCTTGCACAGGCGTTGGAGTTTCATATCCTAAATAACTGACTGCTTTTAAAGCCTGTGGATTCAAGCCTAATTCATTGAATTGTTCCATTTTTATCCTATTCAAATTATGCCTTAAAAGCGATGGCTCCAGATGTGAGGCCTCCACCAAAAGCAACAGCAACTACATAATCACCTTTATTAATATGGCCATCAACATAAGCATCGGTTAATGCCATAGGAACGCTTGCAGAACTCGTATTACCTACATCGGCAAGAGATACTTGAAGTTTTTCCATAGGAATATCAAGCCTTTTCGCTGCAAATTTTAAAATGCGTTCATTGGCCTGATGAGGGACAATGATATTTACATCTGAGAGATTAATGCCAGCCATATTGCAAGCCTCTTCGATAGCATGCGGCATAGTACGTCCAGCAAATTTGAAAATACGTTGACCATCCATTTTGATGACTTGACGTGGTTTTCCTTCTTTTCTGTCATCAATGATTCCAAGAAATTTATCAATTTCATCTATGGCAGTATCGCCATCAATACCTAATGAATGGATGTAGGAATAGTCGACATTTTTGGGATCTGGAAATAGTAAGTCGTGTTTTGCTTTTTTCTCTTCGTCAAAAATTATTCCATCTTCTGAAAATGGCATTATGGAATCATAAACTTGAGGTACGCAGAGAGATGTGTCTGTGTCATCGTCATTTTTTAGATAGCAAGCCAAAATTCCAGTATCAGAATCTTGCCATTCAAGAACTACAGCTCCTGCACCGTCGCCAAAAAGCACGCAAGTGTTTCTATCCTGCCAATCGGTGAGTCGGGTTAATCTTTCTGCACAAACTACGAGTGCTCTATTTACAGGAAGAGCCTTTGCGGAATTTGAACTGGATACATGAGATGCTGCCATCATTGATTCTGCAACACTCGTCGCATAAATAAAGCCAGAACATGCGGCATTAACATCGAAGGCAATAGCTTTTTCAGCACCGAGTACACGTCTGAGTTCTGCTGCTGATGATGGAACGATAGTATCTGCTGTAATGGTTGCAACTATGACAAGATCAATTGAAGAAATGTCAATGGGATCTTCGACCCATCCTTTAGTTTCAATATCGCTTCTGATATTTGAAAGATCTTGACCAAGAGCAGCCATAGCTGAAGAATATGCTAGATCCAACTGACTTTGTTTAACGGATATATGACGGGATTTTATTCCTGTCCGTGTAGATATCCATTCGTCGTTTGTATCGACCAGGTTTTGTAAATCATCGTTTTTAATTGTTAAGGAAGGCAGGGCTTTCCCTGCGCCAATTATGGCTGCACCCACGTTCTTCTCCAATTCAAAAATAGGGATTTGAGTGCAGATAATTGTATATCAAAGATATTATTCCTTGGTCATGTTTAACAGCGCCTCGGCGTATTCGGTATACTCTTCGATCGCATTTTTCACTTTACTGTCAAACATATTTTGATATAAACGCAGAGCGCTGGAAAATTCCATCACTGGATTTGGGTTAGGTGCTAAAGATTCAACTGTATTTGTGCTGAGTTTCATGTCTGCATCTTTTGACCATTCACTGACGGCAATAGTTGCATCCGATAGAGCTTGTGGTAACTGTCCATCATTTTCCAAAGCTTTAAGTGATGGCATTATTTTGTCTTGAAGCTTGATAAGTTTTGTTACTAAATGATGATATGTCATGATCAGGCCTTTCCCTTAGGACTATCTCAGAATTATTAGATTAAAATTTATAAATAATAATTCATTAAGTCAAAATTGAATTTTGAAAAATAATGACCTTTTTTCATATATAAAACGATTAGCGTTTTCAGGATGTTGATAATTGGATTTACCTGAGAGGGATAATTTGCGCAAATGAATCCATTCAGAGAAGTTTTTCAACTTTACCCGACACGAGTATCAGCGATGGCTGCTTATAAGCGCGCAGCAGATAATTCCGAATGTGTTTTCGGAAAATCATATATGAGCATTTCAGATTTAGCGGAGTCTATATGGGAGGTTATAGGCGACGGTAGGCGTCTTATCGGCTCTACTGAAAGAGAAATTTTAATAGCTCAGGCACTGTATGGAAGATCGCTTGATCAATCAATGGGAACAGTTGGGCTACTTGGTTCATTTGCAAAACTTCATGTTTGTGATTTAGAGGATTTAAAAGAAGCTTTTAAGGCGTCTTTTGACAAGTCGGATTATTTCCATGAAATCGTATTAGTGATCCAAAGATATGCAGAATTATTAGATAAATATAATCTTTGCGAATTGTGCCAGATTATTGAAAGTGTTGCTCGGGCTCTAAAAGATCGAGATATTGAATTTGGCGTTCCGTTTGAAATTAATGGCATCGAGGCGGAGTTACTAAGAAGTATTGATGAAAGCTACTATGATCACATTGAAGCTTTAGAGCGAAACATTAGTTTTAAAGAATGTTTTTCCAAAGAAAAGGAAATCTCGTTTTTGATTTCTGAGGGATCAAGCATGCTATTACCTATGGCAGTTGCAGAGGTAATAGAGTTTTGTAAATCAAACTCATTGCATGATCCGTTAAATAATACTGAGAGAGATGATCGGGAAATCTCAAAATGTGCTCTATGTACTGAGGGGCCTGCTTTAGCATTGTCCCTTTTGAAAGACAATTTGTTGGATTTACATAACGTAAGAATCGAAGCATCATTTAGCTTACCTTTTATGCGTACTGAATTGGGATGTGCATTATTGGCTCTTATGCGCTTAGCGGATCGCAAAGATGCTGTCGATTGGGTTTCCTGTCTTAGCGATTTTTGCGGTTCTATTTATGCAGATATAGATCCTTTTACATATGAAGAGATAGGCATAGTTCCGCCAAATGGTATTGATTCAAGCAGCTTAATATATCCAGAGGAAATCGCTTTAGTTTTTTGGGCGGACAGAACACTTACAACAGATAATGCAATTGAGTTACTCAATGCAAAGTCATTAGGATTTGGTTTACTTTGGTCATACATAATTGGTAATAATGCACAGATAGCAGACGATGGATGCTCTGAAGAAGTGAATCCTTCACAAATTTCTCTTCTTGTTGATGCTTTAAGAGAAGAACTTAAACAAAGAATCAAATATTCTCAAGCTGATATGCGTTATTTCATAGAGATCGAAGCGATAAACACTTTCTGCGATTTTATAGATAGTTCATATTGCCTTGGCTTAAAAACAATAAATATGGATTATCTTTTTGAAAATATGAACGTCAATGTATCGTTGGATTTTCCATGTAAAGACATAGAGCACACAACAGTTGTTATTACGAATTACGCTTCTATGCAGGGGTTTTTAGATGATTCTTTTGATGAGGTTATTATTTCTAATGTTTCTGATCGATATCTAAACACAAAAGAGGCGACAAATCCTCTATATGATATTGAAGCACTCATTAAGCCTCTTAAGAAAATCAGTAAACAAAATGAAGCGACTTATTCGTTTTGTGGGGCTATTAGAGGAGCCAAAAAGAAGATTAGTCTATGTTTTTCTCTGCTTGATGAAGACATGAAACAGTCCTACCTCGCATTTTGCATTGCACCATTTTTTGAGGAGATTTCAGGGATCCCTTTCGATGCTGATGTGCTGTTAAAAGCATCTTCGGGCAAGTCATCGCTTATATTTGGAAGCGGAGAAAATGAGATTGTTTGTGAATGTATACGCACGGGCGAACAAGATATTACAAAAGGTATAGGGCACGATCTTTGTAAACGTACTTTCGAAGATAGGCTTTGCAAGGTTGTGCGTGGCAAACTAATGACATCCACACTTGTAGATACGCCTTATTGCGCGAAACGAGATGTCGAAATAACTTCTATGCCGTCGTTGTCACCGGGGTCAATAGAAGACTATTTGGCTTGTCCTTATGGATGGTTTCTTACTAAAAAGATTAAGTCGAAAAATATGGTTGAAGGATTCAGTAGCCAGGAAATGGGCACATTTGCGCATTCTGTATTTGAGCGATTTTATATGGGTCTTAATACTGAATACGGCGTTAATAGGGTAGATCTTATAAATGACGTACAATTTTCGGAGTTGTTCCAGAATGTCTTCGATAAGCTAATAGAAGAGCAATATAGTCTTTTACCTCTATCAAATAGGCTGATTCCTTTAACTGAGATAGAACGCGAACAGACATTGCAGCTAAAGACTCATCTAAAAAATGCCCTAGTTTTACAATCTGACATTCCTTTGAGATTTAAGACGATGTTTTTCGAAACTGAAATACCATTTCAAGTTGAAGATCCTCACAATATAAGTGATATTTCAAACATCGATTACGGGGGATTTTCTATGCATGGACGCATAGATAGAATTGATGTTGATAATGATTTAGATCAGTTTTTAGTAAT
>CAZVWE010000009.1:0-1514 GCA_964631345.1 uncultured Eggerthellaceae bacterium
CATCCTCGTACATTGGAAGAAGTGGGACGTGAATTTGGGGTAACCCGTGAACGTATTCGTCAAATTGAGTCAAAGACCCTTGCAAAGTTGCGTCACCCCTCCCGCTCAAGCAAGCTTAAAGACTATCTTGAGGATTAGTTGGTGGAACTAGAGTTTTTTGCAAGTTGTCTTAGCGGTCTTGAGACTCTTGTAGCAGATGAACTAAAAACTTTTGGCATTACACGTGTGCGCCCTCTAAAAGGGGGCGTTGCGTTTTTTTGTGCAGCATCTAAGGCTTTGTATGCCTGCCTTTGGTCCCGTTTAGCATCTCGGATTTTGCTCGTTCTTGATCGAGTAAATGCTGGGGATGCTGCTCTTCTATATGCGGGTATATATGATTTACCGTGGGAAGATATTTTTGCTGAGGATGCTACTTTCGCAGTGCGTGCTCATGGTTCTAATGCTGAATTGCGAAATACCCGATTTACGGCTCTAAAAGCAAAAGATGCTATTATGGATCGCCTTCGGAGTTGCAGACAGGTTGTTCCGACTGTTGACATCCAAGTTCCCCGAGCATCTGTTGATATTCGCATTCATCACAATAAGGCTACTGTTTCTCTTGATTTTTCTGGAGAGGCGCTAAACCATCGATCCTATCTTTTACCCGATGACAGTAGGGAAGCACCCTTTGAATGTTCTTTGGCTGCTGCAGCTTTGGCTTTTGGCAGATGGTCAGGAGATGTAGCTCGTAGCGCAGCTTTGGTTGACCCTGTATGCCGAAGCGGAGTTCTTGTAATAGAGGCTGCATCTATTGCCTGCAATCGAGCTCCTGGTCTTGGTCGTACTCGCTGGGGATTTTTTGGATGGGCAGCTTTTGATGAATCTTGCTGGCTTTCTTTAGTGGATGACGCTACTCGTTATTTCGAAGAGGGACTTAAAGCCTTTGGTATTTCAGAAGAAAGACAAAAAGATACTGCGTCAATTATAGATTCGACAATGGTTCGTTTTGTGGGAATGTCTACCTCCTCGCCGTCTATTGCGCAAGCTCGAAAACGTGTACGCAAAGCGGGATTGCGCCTTGCGGTTAGCATTGAAATTGGAGATAGAGAGGCTGCACCATTTGTGGTTAAACGTGCAATCCAGGCAGTTCGAAATCAGAATAGCTCCTCTTTACCTTTCGATAAAGAAGAATATCTGGCAACAGACAAATGCTCGGTTAATTGTGTCATTGCTTCAAATCTTAAAAGCTTATCCCGCCAGGATGCTCAGGCAAATCTTCAGGCAGACGAAGCAGCTTTCATAGAAGCCTGCCGAGCCACAATGGGTCAACCTTTATTTATTGTTTTGGAAGGTTCAGATATTTCGTCACGCTTCGACTCAAGCGCTGCTAAACATTTTGTTTTAGGAAAGGGGCGGTCAGAGACTTTCATCGATGTTTATACAGCAGAGCCTCGAAGTCCCAAAACGATCGAAATCCCTGATGTTGATGGTGGAGCTTCTCATAAAATTGAAGTGTATGAGTCTTCTTCAGATCA
>CAZVWE010000009.1:1524-46890 GCA_964631345.1 uncultured Eggerthellaceae bacterium
ATCAGTTTGCAGCGCGGCTTAAAAAAGTATTTAAAGAGCGAAGGAAGTGGGCTAAGCGCGAAGGAGTTTCTTGCTTTCGGATCTATGATAGCGACTTATCAGATTATGCTGTAGCAATCGATTGGTACAGCGGAGCTGGAAATGCCCAGGGGAATAACTACCTTTCTATTGCAGAATACGCACCCCCTGCTTCGGTCGATGAAAATCGTGCTAAACGTCGTTTTGATGACGTATTAGCTATCGCTCCAGTAGTTTGCGGTATTCGCCCCGACCATGTTTTTTCCAAGCGTCGTGTGCGAGAAAAAGGTGGTAGTCAATATCGTAAAGCCCAGGGGCGTTCCTACATAACCACCGTGGAAGAAAATGGGTATCTTTTAGAGGTTGATTTGGCAAAACGCTTGGATACCGGGCTGTTTTTAGATCATCGTATGACTCGACAGTTAATAGGAGAACTGGCTTCTAAAACGCGTTTTTTAAACTTGTTTGCTTATACAGGTGTAGCTTCTGTGTATGCTGCGGCGGCTGGCGCAGCATCAACTGTTACCGTTGACCTTTCCCAAACCTACCTTGATTGGGCGGCTCGCAATATGAAAGCCAATGGATTTTCTGGAGCTAATCATAACTTTGTTCGTGCTGATGTTTTGAAGTGGGTGACTGAAGCACGCCGAAAAAAAGAACGTTTCGATTTAATATTTGTTGACCCTCCTACTTTCTCTAATTCTAAAGCTATGGGAAAAAAGACATGGGATGTTCAGCGAGATCACAGCGAACTTCTTATTGGTGTCAGCCGACTTTTATCTGAAGATGGTCAAGCCATTTTCTCATGCAATCTTCGAAGCTTTAAACCAGACATCCAAAAGCTTGAACATTATGGCGTGAAGCTGGAAGATATTTCTTTACAGACTATTCCCTATGATTTTTCAAGAACGCCAAAGATACATAAGTGTTACCGTCTTACTCGGCAACGCATTTAAGCAATAGATGAGTAACAGGCTTATAGAGGTATTTTTTTGTAGATTACAATCAGAAGGAATACGATTAAGGAGAGATTCATGGCTGATCTTGCTGGTTTTGGCGTGACTTATAATCCTGGAGGTCTTGCGGAGCCGAATAATTCAAATGCTCCTACCCAGCTTTTTGCTTGGCAAATTTGTTTAGCCCATATGGATGAAGGCTATTTGGAAGATGCCGATAATTACGCTGATTACGCTATCAATCACGATCGGATAACTCAGGCCTTAGGTCTCGGGATGGCTAATGGACAGAACGCTTTGCCTTTAAATGGCCAGATGTTTGCCGTGGCGGTTAGCATTCAAGAAGATGGCGAAATTAAATTGATTGATTCAAGCTATCCTCACTACAACGATGTTGCATTAATTATTGCGGAGCAATTATTGCAAGGGAAAGATCACGGCATGGTGGCACTGCTTCCTAACGGTAGTCTTGTTCCTTTTATTCCTCCCACTGATGCAGAAAATTTGTAACGTGGTAAAATAGCCAAGCGCTCTTGGGCCTATAGCTCAACGGTGGAGCAGGGGACTCTTAATCCCAAGGTCGAAGGTTCGAGTCCTTCATGGCGCACCAGTCATTCCCGGTCGGCTTTTTAGCCGACCGTATTTGTAAGGTGAGGAACCGGGCCCATAGCTCAACGGTGGAGCAGAGGACTCATAATCCTTTGGTTGCAGGTTCGAATCCTGCTGGGCCCACCAATTCTTTCCAGCTTTTTATTTAAGGTATTATGCGACCACCTTCGCTAATGTATCTTTTTAACTGTAGTCTTTATATGTCGTACGATCTTCATACTGCGTTATCATTTTATAAACGCGATTAAAAGGGGAATTTATTTCATGGAGACGCTAAGCCTAGTCTTACTTCTTATGCTAGCGGTTCTCTTATCGGCTGTTATTGACCAAATTGTTCCAAAGATTTCACTTCCACTTATTCAAATCGTTATGGGTGTAGTGATTGCTCTTTTATCAAGTGGATCTGTAAATATTGAACTTGAACCTGATCTTTTCTTGGTGCTGTTCATAGCTCCGCTTTTGTATGTCGAGGCGAAAAATGCAGATAAAGCGGTCTTGTGGCGTAATATTCGTCCGATACTTTCATTAGCTATTGGCCTTGTTGTCGTGACAACAATAATCATCGGTTTTGTGCTGAATGCTCTAGTGCCAGCTATATCGCTTGCTGCTGCTTTTGCATTAGGAGCTGCTTTAGGCCCGACAGATGCTGTTGCAGTTACATCGCTTTCAAAACAGGTTAGTATCCCTGGACGTCAATGGGGAATTCTTAAAGGTGAGCTGTTACTCAATGATGCATCTGGCATTGTGTCGTTTCAGTTTGCTATAGCGGCAGCTGCAACTGGTGCTTTCTCTCTTTTGCATGCTGGTTTAGATTTTATGATTGAGTTTATTGGTGGCCTTGTTGTAGGTGTGGCTATTGGTTATTTAGCAAATTTCATACTTCGAAGAATTAGAGATCTTGGAATTGACAATATTACCTTTCATGTTCTTTATGAAATATGTATACCTTTTGTTGTGTATCTTGTGGCAGATGCTATTCATGTAAGCGGCATCATTGCAGTCGTTGTAACAGGACTCGTAAATGTCATTGCTCCGCGAACGGTATCTCCCGCAATTGCTCGGATGAACATTGTTTCCTCTAGTGTTTGGCAAGTCATTTCTTTTACATTGAATGGGATTGTTTTTGTTCTTTTGGGGACACAAATTCCCACCGCTATGTATTACACATGGCAAATAGACAACATTGATAACTTCACGCTGATTGCGCTTGTTTTACTTTTGACGGCCGTACTTTTAGGCGTTAGGTTTATTTGGTGTGTATGCATGGAATTAGTGCATACAAGGCGAGTAAATACGAAGTTCACATCCCAATCTCTTAGAAATGCCTTGATAGTTACTTTGTGCGGAGCTAAAGGCACCATTACACTTTCTATCTTGTTTACCATTCCAGTGTTTTTACAAACGGGGGCGCGATTTCCTGGAAGACATCTAATCATATTTCTAGGGTGTGGAGTAATCTTATGTACGCTGCTCATTGCTACATTTTTAGTGCCGTTGGTTGCGCCTAAAAAAGAACATCAACAGTCTGAAATTGCAGCAAGAAGAAATTATTATGAGCGCCTAGCGGATATACTGCGCAATGTTATAGAAGAGCTCACTGCTCAACAGACTCGTGAAAACCGTAGGGCTACCGCTATTGTTATTAAAATTTACCAAGATAGACTTGCTCAAACGAAGGACTTAATCAATGAAAGCGATGATCCTAATACTCGCCTTCGTTTGCAAGCTATTGAATGGGAAGAAGAAAAGACCTTGTCTTTGATTGAAGCGGGAAGCGTGGATGCCGATATTGGGTATGACTATCTTGGGCGTCTTGAAAGAATGGCAAGATTGATCAAACACAATAATTCGGGATCAAAATATGGCGGAGTATTAATTCGCATTCGCATGTGTTTCCATAGATTAGTTGCATTGATTTGGCGAAATGTTCCAGAAAAAGTGCAAATCGAGCGTATTGAAAAGATGCATGGCTTGCAAATCCTTGTTTATCAATACGTGATTGATAAGTTAAAAGGCGCCGTTGGTGATGATGCAATCCCTACAGAGGATGCAAGTAAACTTCTTCTCCAATATGAACGAGAGTTGTCTGCCATTCGTGCATCATCGGTCTCTGTAACAACAACATTCAAAATCGTTGATGAAGCAGACGACATACGACGGGTTGCCTATCAGATTGAACTTGAGCAGATCAGGGAGATGTATGAGGCCGATCTTATCAGTAGGCATGACGCGAAAAACATGCGTGATAATGTCTTCCTTATGCAGATGGACTTAGAAGATAAGCTTTAATGCTAATAAAGCATCCCCATTGCTTCGCGAACTTCATTTAATGTGGTCTCTGCGATATCTGTAGCCATTCTATTGCCTTCAATCAGGATTTCTCGAATATGAGGAATGTCGCATTCAAGTTCGCGTCTGCGTTCACGGATTGGAGCAAGGTGAGAATTTACCGACTCGGTGACAAATGCCTTGAGAGCTCCGGATCCAGCATCACCGATTTCTTCTGCGATATCCTGTTCGGATCGTCCAGATGTCAGCGCAGCTGTTGTTAATAACGCGCTAACTCCAGGACGGTTTTCAGGATCAAAGGTTATATTGCGATCACTATCGGTCTTTGATTTTTTGATCAATTTTGCAGTCTCTTCTGCTGTTGCAGAAAGGGCAATGGCGTTTCCGTAGGATTTTGACATCTTACGTCCGTCTAGTCCTGGTATTTCAACAGATTCTGTGAGAAGTCCAACAGGTTCAGGGAAAACAGGCGCGAATCGTTCATTAAATCTGCGCGCAATTTGACGTGTTTGTTCTATGTGGGGAAGCTGGTCTTTTCCAACGGGCACAATGTTTCCCTTGCAAAACAAAATGTCACATGCCTGATGTACTGGATATGTTAGAAGGAGCCCAGTTAGTGGATGTCCAGATGCATCCTTTTCTGCTTTAACGGTTGGGTTTCTAAGGAGCTCGTTTTCGCTTACCAAAGAAAGGAAGGGAAGCATCAACTGATTCAGTGCTGGAATAGCTGAATGTGTGAATATAATCGTTTTTTCTGGATCAATTCCGCAAGCGATGTAATCGATCACCATATTTAGTACGTTGTCTGCAATGTTTTCAGTAGTGTCTCTGTCGGTGATTACCTGGTAGTCCGCTATGACAATTCTGCAATTAACGCCTTCGTTTTGCAGTTTCACGCGTTCGACAATTGTTCCGAAATAATGTCCAAGATGAAGCCGCCCTGTAGGTCTGTCCCCTGTGAGCATAGTAAATTTACTCGGATCTTTGCTCAGCTCGGCTTTAACTTCATCACTCATCTTTTTTTGTGCGAGGAAAGTCTCGCTTTCCATGTTTGATGCCATTGATAAATCCTTTGCTATCGCGTTGTTAGTTAACTTTAACGTTGTCGGTTAGCTTTAATAATGACAAGGCGTGACGTTTATTTAATTTGGTCAGTAGATTATATGTCTAGTTTTAATTTATAGGGGATCGCAGTGGATAAGCGTGATTTCTTTTAAAATCTCTAAATTCGTTAACTAAGATATATAAAAATACGATAATGAATCATCAAAACAAAGAATTACCCAGGTGGTTGTTCAAAAATACGAACAATGGTTTCATAGACAACGCTGATTTTTGGATTTTGAGAAAGAGGAGAAAAATGGGCAAGTCTGTGCCATACGATCAGAAATACTATGACCCGGAAATTGAATGTATGCCACGTGAACAGCTTGAGGCAATGCAACTTGAACGTCTCAAGGAAATGGTTAAGTATGCATATGACAACACTGTTTACTACAAACGTACTTTCGATGAAGCAGGTCTTTCTCCTGATGACATAAAAACACTTGCCGATATTCAGAAATTTCCATTTATTGATAAGAAAACCGAGCGTGACACACAGCACATAGATAGCTTTTTTGGTGAACTGTGTGCGGTTCCTGAAGAGGATGTTGTTTTTATGGCAACATCTTCTGGATCTACCGGTGTTCCTACAGTAAGTCCTTTTACTCAAGAAGATTTCGATCTTTGGCAGGATACTGAAGCACGTCTTTTTTGGCAGGCTGGAATGCGTCCCAATGATCGCTATGTGCATGGCTTGAATTTTGCCTTATACGTAGGAGGGCCTGATGTAATTGGTGCTCAAAGGCTAGGCGCTCTTGCGATTTGGGTGGGCGCGGTTCCATCTGATCGTCTTTTATTCGTGCTTAAGCAATATCAGCCCACGGTTATTTGGACATCTCCTTCATATGCGTGGACCTTAGGGGAGAAGGCAAAGGAAAAAGGGTACGATCCAAAAACCGACTTCAGCATACATACGATCATCGTTGCTGGTGAACCTGGAGGTTCGATCAAATCTACACGTGAGGCTATCGAAAACCTTTGGGGTGCTAAGGTAGTAGACTTCTTTGGATTGTCAGATATTTATGGAGCATGTGCTGCAATGTGTGAGGCAAAAGATGGCCTTCATATTGTGGAAGATCAGATTCTTGTTGAAACGGTTGATCCAAATACCGGTGAAGTATTAGAGCCAGGGTCACAAGGCGAACTTGTCTATACGACTCTTATGAAAAAAGCGCGGCCTATGATTCGCTTTAGAACAGGTGACATTGGATATGTATCCACCGAAAAATGTGAATGTGGGCGAACTCTTGCGCGTATTCATATCACAGGCAGAAAAGATGAGATGTTTATCGTTGGCGCTGTGAACGTGTTTCCAACTGATGTTGAGCATGTCGTGCGTGCAGAAAAAGGTCTTACAGGTGAATATTCGATTCGCGTATATGATGAGAACTTCACTACAAGATACGAGGTATCAGTTGAGCGTGCTCAGGGCTCAGACGAACCCTTTGATTCTGTAAGCAAGCGCGTCGAAAATGCGCTTAAAACACATACTGGTGTGCGCCCAGCAAACGTGATTGTCTACGATGCAGGAAAACTTGGAACATCGAGTGAGCATAAAGCTTCACGTTTTATTGACGAGAGAAATCCTAAGGAATAAGTTACAAATTAGCACCTGCTAAGCTTTTGATATTAATCAATAGAGGAGAGCATATGTCCGATGTATTTTCTATATCAGGTCAGCATTATCTATTTGCAGTGCAGACTTTTGCGCAGGTAATCCTTTCAGAAGGTGGCGACAATTATCGATACGAGTTTTTCAACCGAACAACACAGGGCGTTATTGATGATGTAAAAACAGGCGAGAGTGATCTTGGCATCATAGTGGAATCAAGTGATACGGCAGAAGCACTTAATGTTGCCCTTGATAGAGAAGGTCTAAAGTTCCATAAGCTTATGAAGTCAAAGCCTATGGTGGCACTTGGGAAATCCCATCCCTTATCCAATGCGCAAAAACTTGGATTAGATGATCTAATTGCTTATCCGTACGTGCATTTTTACCAAGGAGAAGACGCTCCTGATTGTTTTTACGAAGAGGCTCTTGGATGGATTCCGCGTGAGAAAAGCATAGCTTGCACCGATCGCGCATCGCTGTCTGAGCTTATAGTTGCACTTAATGGATACACGATTACTAGCGGCATTTTGGTTGGAGTGACAGATGGGTCGCTTCTAAAAACTGTTCCACTTGAAACAGACATTGAGTTGAATCTTGGTTTTGTAACGCGAAAAGATGTTGAGCCTGATTCTTTAAGTGGACTTGAGCGTAATTTTATTGATAAGTTAACCCGAAATCTTAAGAACTATGTCAAGATGTAATTTGGCTTGATTGATGTTTAAATCATGGCTAGAATGATCAGACGCGAAACTGGAGTTTGAGAATTGGAACTTGAGTTAGCGCAGGCGCATTTATATGTCCTGAAAACATAAGGTCGCTTGGCTCAGCGGGAGAGCATCGCCTTCACACGGCGGGGGTCACTGGTTCAAATCCAGTAGCGACCACCATAAACACCAGGTCAGAGTTTTGCTCTGACCTTTTTTCTTGACATATCCAATATACTCAAGGTAATTTTCAAAGAATTTCTGTCTCTTCAAGGGGTTTAGATATGAATCAGCCTTCCAACGAAAACTCTTTAACCTGTCGGCCTTCACAAAATCAAGCAGCGTTAGTAAAAAAGCATAGGAGCTCTTCTATAAGGGCTGTTTTGACGATTGCACTTTGGGTTGTAGCTGCCGTAGCTCCACTGTTCTTTTTTCAGAGTATTCAGATTGATGCCTATGGTTTTATTACCTCGCCATATCTAGAGATCATAGTGGGAGTAATCCCTGCTTGTCTTACGGTGGTTATATGGACTGTGCGTCGCAAAAACTTGGTAGCTTTCATCTCGCTGGCGGTTGCTGTGGTGGTTGCTGGCACTCTTGTTGCTAATGATATTTACACAAGGAGTCTATTTGTAGATCCTGATACATATGATATGGATGCAGCATACGACATGAGTCGGGAAAATCTAGAAAAAGGAAGCGATGCATACGCGCCTTTTGAGAGTACTGAAATTGCTCGTTTGGATGAACCTAGCACGTTGCGTTTTTCGGTTGGTCAATATCTTCCAAAGGTTGATTCAGCAACGGCGCTCTTGCCGCTTGCTTCATCGTTTGTAACAGCGGTATACCCAAGGATTACTACCACCATTCAAGATCATGATAGTGATTGGGATGTTGGGTTTAGGGAAGGTTATATTCAAGGTTTTTATGAAAGCTGGAGGAGCGCTGGTTACAATGTAGACAAGGGTAAAAGCGCATCTTCAGAGGGTTCTGCATCCAACTCAGTGTCGAACTTATTAGATTTACAAGAGGGTGAGGGTTCGCAAGAACTTGACGGCTATCTCGTTGGATATAAGGACGGAATGCGCGTTGGTGAGGCTTCTATAGAAGAGGGAATAAAATACGATTCTGATGAGTATGATGCTAGAAAAGGTATTTTTTATGCCGGATCAGATTCTGTATTTCAGTACAACAATTCTACTTATGGCTTCTCTGTATTAGCACTTGGACTTACCGATGTATTCTTTGGCACAAAGGCTGATGCCGACCAAGCGCAACTCGCGCAATCTTTAGGTGTTGAGTTTACCTATACGTCAATTGGACGCGATGGGTTTGTCTTTATGGTGAATGCTGACAATCCTGTGGATTCGCTTACGATCGATCAAGTAAAGGATATTTATTCTGGAAAGATTACCAATTGGGCTCAAGTGGGTGGAAACGATGCGCCTATTGGTGCATATCAGCGGAATTCCAATTCAGGATCACAGTCGATGATGGAACGGTTTATGGGCGATGTGCCTCTTGCAGAAGCCCCCGAGAAGTTGGTGGAGGGCTCGATGGGGGATATCGTGCGAACACTTGCAAACTACGATAACGGCCTAAATGCAATTGGTTATTCGTTTAGATATTATGCGACCGATTTGGTTGGTGACTACAACATCAAACTTCTAGCAATCGATGGCATATCGCCAACAGCTGAGAATATCTCAGATGAGTCATACCCAATTACATCTGATTTTTATGCCGTGACCCGTAAGGGAGATAGTAATGATGAGCTCTGTGCTTTTCTTGAGTGGATCTGTGGTTCGCAAGGCCAAGAACTTGTAGAAAAATCAGGATACGCCCCAATAGGTACGCTCCAATAGGTTATACACCCGATATGTAAAATCGGAATAGCTACGCGTCAGTTGCTATGCAGCCCTCGCTCCGCTATTCCGTTTTCACTGATGCTATGTATCAGGATGAGATCTCGCAGCAACTGATGTAATTAATCCATGTAATAAACTAGCGATATTTATTGCCAGAAAATGCCATCAATAATTGGTGGTTTAGCTGGCTTGTAGCTAATACTCTGTTTTTGGAGGTATGAAACGTATGATTTCTCAGAATATTCAGGCATCACGTAAAGCCTTGGGACTTACCCAAGAAGATGTTGCTTGCAAACTCGGAGTTGCAAGACAGACGGTTGCGAAATGGGAATCAGGTGAATCTCTTCCTGACCTTGGAAATGCGTATTCTCTAGCAAATTTATTCGGAGTCTCTATTGATGACCTGGTTGCTCATAGCGAAGACGCAATTGGGTATCCAATCCCACCTAGAGGGAAACATATTTTTGGAATTGTGCGTATTGGGGAACGGGGGCAGATTGTAATTCCCAAGAAGGCACGCGACATATTTAATCTCCATCCTGGCTCAGAACTATTGGTGCTAGGTGATGAGGCACAAGGTATTGCGCTGCAAAGAATAGAGGATGCAGAGGCGATGCTTGAAAGCTATGGTCGAGTTGTAAATGAACGGAGAATGGATGACCTCTCAACTGGCTTGTGACATCAGTTCATCTTCTGCTGAATCTAAGGTGCTTTTGAAAGTTGAAAACCTTTCTAAGACTTATCCAGGTTTTAGCTTACAAAATGTGTCTTTTCAGGTTAAAGCGGGAACCATAATGGGATTTATCGGGCGAAATGGTGCGGGAAAATCCACTATTCTTAAGTGTTTAGAAGGCGCAGTTTATCCAGATTCAGGAATTATCGAATACTTCGGATGTCCATTTACAGGTAATGAAAATGCTGTCAAGAAAGAAACTGGATTTGAGCTGGATGGCTCTGACTTTTATAGCAATAAAAAGCTCTCGCTTATCGCTAGCGTAACAAGCAACTTCTACACCAATTGGGATGAATCCGCTTATATCCAATATTGCAATCTTTTTAATCTTGACCAGCAAAAACGAATCAAGGATCTTTCGCAGGGCATGCGAGTAAAGTTTGCTTTAGCACTTGCGCTTTCTCATAAATCAAAACTACTTGTGTTGGATGAACCTACAAGTGGACTTGATCCTGCATCACGCGAAGAAGTTTTAGATATCCTGTTGAAGTTGGCAAGGCATGAGAATGTAGGCGTGCTATTTTCTACGCATATAACATCCGATCTCGATAAATGTGCCGATAGCATTCTTTATATCCAGGATGGAAGAATTATTGGGAGTGGATCGCTTCCTCAATTCAAGGATCGCTACCGTGTGGCGTCGCTTAAAGATGCAAAGAATTTACATGCGCATATATATGGAATACGCGAAACTGCAAATGGAGATACCGCGCTCGTGTCCAGTGATATGGGGATAGGGGTTTCAGCAACGCTTGATGACATCATGACGCACACCGCACATATAGATTTATCCACAAACGAGGTAGAGGGGATGACATTATGAGCGCTGCTATATTAAAAGAGCTTCGACTTGTAGTTCATCCATCAACTTACTGGCTTTTACTTCTCGGGACTCTTGTGCTTATACCGTCTTGGATGTATGGTGCGATTTTTATCTACGGAATACTGATTGCTTTTTTCAATGGTCAGAACGCGCGAGAGATGCATGATCTCGAGTATTCTTTCTCGCTTCCAATGACTAGATGCGATATGGTTTGTGCCCGTATTATCACCATGATGGGAATTGAGACAGTTATGCTCATGGTGATGCTTGTATTTGTGGTGCTTCGTGCGCCGCTAGGGATAAACGAGATCTATTCGTCTACAGATATGTTGGGCGTTGCTGCCAATCTATATCTTGTTGCATTCGGGTTTGCGATATATGGCATATTCAATCTGGTGTTTTATCCGCTCTATTACCGAAACCCATTAAAGGTCGGTATCTCGTTTATTGTGGCATGTATACCTGCTTTAGTTTGCATTATTGCGGTAGAGTCACTTCCTTATTTGCCAGTTTTTGGTTTTGGGGTATTTGGTGTTCCCGGTTTTGAGGATTTAGGGATACAGGTTTGTGCTTTAGCGGTGGGTGTTGTTATTTTTGTAATATGCGGAATTATTGCTTGTAAGCTTTCGGCTAATTCTTTTGCTAGATTTGATGTTTAGGATGTGTGTTTAGACACACGAGCACCAAAACACCAAAACACCAAAACACCCAAGCACCAAAGTGTCTAAGGTGCTTTGTATTTCAATAATGCTTTAGTGCATCTCATTTCGGTATCTGCTCATCTTTATGCACACGGGTCTATACTTTCGCCAAGAAAGGAAGCTCATGAAGATTGAGATCGAAACAGACACATCCTTGCGGGAGCTAGAAGTTTTACTTCGTTGTGCTTTGGTGGATGAATCTGTCGCTTCAATAGTTGCAAGTCTTCGTATGCATGATCGAAAGCTCACTGGCACAGCTAATGGCGAGACCCATATTGTGCCAGTGGGAGAGATTCTCTACATAGAGTCAGTTGATGGTTGTAGTTTTGCTTATACGGCTACAACCGTATTGGCAGTATCTATGCGGCTTGTGGAGCTGGAGAATCGTCTTGCGGATGTTCATTTCGTACGGATAGCCAAAAACTGTCTTGTTAATTTTTGTCGCATTGTTGGGCTTAAGCCCTATGTGGGCGGCCGGATGCTTGCTCGTCTTGATAACGATGAGGAAATCGTGATCTCCCGTAAATACGCAGGCAAGATCAAAAAAATATTAGACGCATAAAGTCATCAGTATCAAAGATATTAAGAACCTAAGTTTAGATGCGTAGGGGTTCTGTATTTAGAAAGGGACAGTTATGAGCAACAAGATTATAGATACAGAAAGAAAAAGCGCTGGAGACGTCATCAAGATGATGGGGATCAACTTCTCTATTGCATTTACCCTTTTTATGCTGTTTTCGATGATTTTTGGCATGATATATGCTGATGAAGAAGCTAAAACAGGAATAATGTATTGCTGGACTATCGCAGGTGTCATGTTGGTGGCTGTTATTTTGCAGCTTATCTTTTTCACGCCACTTGTTATTAAAAGACTTAATTATGGCTTCCGGATTGCTCTTTTTGGTGCGTGTTTCTTTGTAGTTCTAACACCTTTAGCTATTGTGTTTGACTGGTTTCCAGCGAACCTACCAGGTGCATGGTTGATATGGACTATCACCTATCTCGTGATACTTGCTTTGTTTAGTTTAGTTTTCACTTGTATCTATAACCGCGAAAGCAAGCGTTTAAACGAAAAACTTGAGCACTATAAATCCGAACAAAAATAAATAGCGAACTTGGCTCGATTCTGATTGCTATTAACGGCCTCCTGTATGCAGGAGACCGTTTGCTATGAGTCAAATGCGTTACGGCAAGTCTATTGGCAACATCTTTGACGAATCTCTTGTTGGAGTTGCCCTTGACGAATCTGTATGCAAAATATATATTGCATCATGTTAGATATATTTTGCATTTAAAAAAAGAACTTCATTTTTGAAAGGGCTTCATGAGTGAGAAAAACCTAAAGATGAAAACTGCACGAACTGAGCGTGGGTTGTCGCAAAGTGAACTTGCTGACTTAATCGGAGCTACGCGGCAGACAGTGGGACTTATAGAAGCTGGGAGTTATAACCCAAGTCTTAAGCTCTGTATTGCAATTTGTAAAGTGCTTGGCAAAACGCTAGATGAGTTGTTTTGGGAGTAGCCCCACATAAGATACGCAGCTGAAAAATTCCAGTTGCTTTGGAGCAAAGTATCGATGTTTTAAAAAGAGCGACACCTGTCACTGAAGAAAGGAATACAAATGAATTTAATAAAGCGTTGGAATGAATATATGGGTCCAAAAGATGAACGATTAGAGCAAGAGTCGAATAAGTACATGAAAATGAGCTACTACATTCTGCTTTTCGGCACGGTTATCTGTCTGTATTATCAGATCATGCTAGGGCAGGTGGCATCTACTACCGACACACCGATTTTAACTTCTAAGGGGCAGAGTGTGTTCCCTTTAGATTTAGCGCTTACAGGCGTTATTCTGATTGCCTGCATTGTTCCTCTGATTCTTCAAGTGAGTAAGGGAATCGTTTCGGATCGTAGGCGATATGCTCAAGTTGATAGTATTCCTTGGGGATTTGTGGTGATCTTGTCTGTTTGTTGCGCTGCTGGTTTAGGCATTCTCACTTGTGTGATGCGTATTCTTGCCGAGATTCAGCTCGTTGGTATTGAGAGCGTAGCTTGGGCTGGGGATATCGCTATGGGCGTAGTCTTTTTTGGTATGGCTTTTGTGCTGTCGATGATCTTAACTGCAGTCCTCTTTAACGATGCAATAAAGAATCGCAAGAAGCTTGAAGTAGAGCTTGATGAAGAATGAGGAGCTAAATACTGGTAAGCTTAAACTGGTAAGCTTAAGGTTCCGACAAAAGAAACCGCGTTGTAAGACAACGATTATTTGATAATGGCTGTGGTCTGCAACGAGAACAATTGGCAATGAGCTGATTGTTAATGGAAGATTGATGCTGAAAGGAAACTGGAATGACTCAGTATTCATATACTCCAAAAGGGGTGTGCTCTCGTCAAATAGCCTTTGATGTAGAAGACGGAATAGTTAAAGACGTGTCGTTTGTAGGCGGATGTGCTGGCAATCTTAAAGCAATTTCAAAGCTTGTTGATGGAAAGCCTGCTGATGAAATCATCGAAATTCTTTCTGGAAACACCTGCGGGCCTAAAAGCACAAGTTGCGCAGATCAGCTTGCTCGTGCTTTGCAGCTAGCAACAGAAGATGCAGAAAAAATAGACGCGGTTTAGGCCTAGGGTGACACACTCTTTTAAACTTTTTTGGACAACGTTCTATTTTCTGTAGATATCCGGGTAACATGTCTGTTTTTCGATGCTATAATCTCACGGTCTGTGAATAGGTTCACAGAGATAAATTATTGGCCCTTGAGACATGTTGGTGGAACTGCAATTCGGCACGCTTTAAGCAAACGAACAAGGAAAGTATCATTCATCATGGAAAAGGGTCCCTGCAACTGAAAGGGGTCCGTTTTGACCGAAATTAAGAACACGTCCGTCATCGAGTACAGCGATCTAACCGATGAGCAGCTGAATGACATGATCGATGGCACCTTGACCGATTTCGATGAGGGAGATCTCGTCGATGGCACTGTAGTCAAGCTTGAACATGATGAAGTGCTTGTAGACATCGGGTTCAAGAGCGAAGGCGTGATTCCAGCGCGTGAGCTTTCCATCCGCAAAGACGTTGATCCGTCTGAGATCGTAAACCTTGGGGATCACATTGAGGCATTAGTTCTTCAAAAAGAAGACAAAGATGGTCGTCTTATTCTCTCCAAGAAACGTGCAGAGTACGAGCGTGCATGGATTCAAGTCGAAGAGAAATTCAAGAATGGCGAAGTCGTTACAGGTGAGGTTATCGAAGTTGTCAAAGGCGGCCTCATTCTTGACATTGGTCTTCGCGGATTCTTGCCGGCATCTCTTGTTGACCTTCGTCGCGTCAAAGATCTTGACATGTATCTCAATACCGAGATTGAAGCTCGCGTCATCGAGATGGACAGAAATCGCAACAACGTTGTTCTTTCACGTCGTGTGCTTCTTGAGGAAGGCCGCAAGCAAGAACGTACAGAAATTCTCTCCAAGCTTACAAAGGGCATGCGCCTAAAGGGTCAGGTATCATCTATCGTTGACTTTGGTGCATTTGTTGATCTTGGCGGAATTGATGGCTTGGTGCATATTTCTGAGCTTTCATGGAACCATGTCAACCATCCATCTGAGGTTGTTAAAGTTGGCGATGAGGTTGAGGTTGAGGTTCTCGATGTTGATCTTCAGCGTGAACGCATCTCGCTTGGTCTTAAGCAAACAACCGAAGATCCGTGGATCAAGCTTGTCGAGAATTATCCAGTAGGAACAATCGTTGACGGCAAGGTTACAAAGATCGTTCCATTTGGTGCTTTTGTTGAACTGGGCGATTCTGTTGAGGGTCTTGTACATATCTCTGAGATGTCAACTCGTCACATTGACACACCTGCACAGGTTGTAAAGCAAGGTGATGATGTCAAGGTTAAGGTAATGGAGATCAGCCCTGAGCGTCGTCGCATCAGCCTTTCCATGAAGTCTGCTGCAGAAGAGCTTGGCTTTGAGATTGAGATTGATGAAAGCATTCAGCCTGAGGAATCTCATAATTCAAAGAAATCAGAAGATATGAAGGATGAGGCTTCTATAGAAGAGGCAAAAGCTGCAGCCGATGAGGCAGAACTTGTTGAAGCGGTAGAAGAAGCCAATGCTCCAGATGTGGCAGAAGAAGCTGCCCCAGTAGCTGATGAAAACGCAGCAACTGAATAACAATCGAATTAAATAGGTGCCAAATTGAAAAAACTTTTCGTAATAGGGGGCATGGGAGCTGGTAAGTCTACCGCTACAAAGGCGATTACTGACCAAGGTATTCCCATGATTGACCTTGATAAAGTTGGACATGATGTTCTTAAATGGGAGCTTGTGAAGGAAGAATTAGTAGAAGCTTTCGGTGAAGACATCTTGGATGCAGATGGTGAAATCACCA
Source organism: uncultured Eggerthellaceae bacterium (assembly GCA_964631345.1). GTDB lineage: Bacteria > Actinomycetota > Coriobacteriia > Coriobacteriales > Eggerthellaceae > MGBC163016. The sequence goes on from CAZVWE010000009.1 coordinate 17,332, forward strand.
GATCAGCAGTGGCATACAAAGCATTTAGAACGCCAGCTGACACACGAAGATTAAACCGCATCACAATGCCTAGAATCGAAGAGAAATACACCGAGATCTTACATGACATTGAAAACTCTGGCGCAGATGTTGTAGTTGTTGAGTATTCAGCATTTAAGAACCGTGAAACCTCTCTTGCATATTCAGCAGATGTGGTGATAGCTGTGCTTGCACCAATTGATTTAAGGATAGAGCGCGCTGTTGCATCTGGCTTTGACGAAGAGGATGTAAAAAGAAGGATAGCCCGTCAGATTACCGACGCTGACAGAATTGAAGCAGCAGATGTTGTATTTAACAACAATTCCACCAAAGAGGAACTTTATCTAAAAGTTCAAAATTGGTGGGATGATTATAAGAAGGGAATCTAAGGTTTATCCGAATTAAATTTGTTTGGCCGACCCTATGACTTCAAGAGTAATCTTAAAGTCATAGGGTTTCTTATATTGAAGCGTGATTTTTGTTTTGAATACTAGAATGAGTAGACCAAGATATAAAGGCCTAGAACAAAAAACTAGAATAGAAAATCAGAACATGAAAGGCGGGTTAGGTGTCAAGCCATCTGCGTAACATCGAAGGCATCGAGATGACGGGGAAGCCAAACCCTGACAAGCTTATATCGCGTGCGCTTGAAGTTGTGTCACCATATGAACCATCAGGCGATCAACCAGAAGCGATTGCTGCATTAGCAAAAGGTGTCGACGATGGACTGCGCTATCAAACGCTTTTGGGAGTAACAGGATCTGGCAAGACTTTCACTATGGCAAAAGTGATAGAAAAGGTGCAAAAACCAACGCTTGTCCTTGCCCCTAATAAGACACTTGCAGCTCAGCTATGTGCAGAGCTTAAAGAATTCTTCCCTGAAAACGCAGTGGTTTATTTTGTTAGCTATTACGACTATTACCAGCCTGAAGCATATGTTCCATCATCAGATACTTTCATTGAAAAGGACGCCTCTATTAATGAGGAAGTAGAAAAATTGCGGCATGCTGCAACTAGCGCATTGTTGTCAAGAAGAGATGTGATAGTAGTTGCATCTGTAAGTTGCATTTACGGAATCGGTTCTCCTCAAGATTATGCTGGAATGGCTGTGTTTCTAGACAAGGATGTGCCGTCTGATCGCGATGAGGTTATATATGGACTAATTGACATCCAATACGACAGAAATGATTACGATCTTAAGCGTGGAACCTTTAGGGTTAGAGGGGATAGCGTAGATATCTTTCCTCCATATGCAGACAATCCTATAAAGGTTGATTTCTGGGGGGATGAAATTGAGGCAATTACAGAAATAGATATTGTTACAGGCGAGGAAATCAAACAATATTCATCCATCCCGATTTGGCCAGCATCTCATTATGTGACTGCACGTCCAAAGATGGACAGAGCGATAAAAACCATCAATGAGGAGCTTGATTCAAGACTTGCCGAATTCAATGCAGAAGGGAAGCTTCTAGAGGCGCAACGCCTAGAAATGCGCACACGCTATGACCTTGAAATGTTAGAGACTATGGGATTTTGTTCAGGTATCGAGAATTATTCTCGACATCTTGATGGCAGAAATCCAGGTGAGCCTCCATATACATTGATTGATTATTTCCCAGAAGACTTTCTCTGTATAGTGGATGAAAGCCATGTCACAATTCCGCAGATTAGAGGTATGCACGAAGGAGATCGTTCTCGCAAGATTACGCTCGCAGAACACGGTTTTAGGCTTCCGTCGGCACTAGATAATAGGCCTCTTCGCTTTGACGAATTTGAAGAGAGAGTCCCGCAGTTTATTTATGTATCAGCAACTCCTGGGGACTACGAAGAAAAGGTAAGCGAGAATCAAGTTGAGCAGATCATTCGACCTACAGGGTTGCTTGATCCAGAAATTATAGTTCGAACAAGCCTTTCGCAAATTGATGACATTATTGATGAAGCCAAAGCGCGAGCTTCAAAAGATGAGCGCATTCTTATAACAACGCTGACTAAAAAGATGGCAGAGGATTTGACGGATCACTTGATAGATCAAGGTGTAAAAGCGCGATATATGCATTCTGATATCGGCACTTTAGAGCGTGTGGAAATCCTTCGAGATTTAAGACTTGGAAAGTTTGACGTACTGGTTGGTATTAATCTTCTTCGCGAGGGACTTGATCTTCCAGAGGTAAGTCTTGTTGCAATTCTTGATGCAGATAAAGAAGGATTCCTGAGGAATCATCGCTCACTTATTCAGACGATTGGTAGGGCTGCCAGAAATGTTTCTGGACAGGTAATCATGTATGCCGATCGTGAAACCGACTCGATGGCAAGAGCTATTGGTGAGACTAGGCGTCGTCGAGAAATCCAGATGAAATATAACGAGGAGCATGGTATTGAGCCTCAAACAATCCGTAAGGCCATAAATGACATCATGGGTTCTTTGGTAGACGAATCTAGAGAACTTGATGCAGAAGCTATAAATAAGGAATTGGCTGAACTTTCGCGTGATGAGGTTATGCGGATAATTATGTCCATGGAAGAAGAGATGCAAGCAGCTTCTCAAAATATGGACTTTGAAGAAGCAGCTCGTCTTCGCGATCAAGTGGTATCGCTGCGTTCAAATATTGAGGGCACAAGTGAAGATGACGTGCTTAAAGATTTGAAAGCTACAGCCAGAAAAGGATCAAAGTTTGGAAACAGAAAGCGCATAAGATGATTGATGAGATAAGCATTTCAAACATCGCACTGATCAATAAAGCAACCATCAGATTATCTGATGGTCTTACAGCAATTACAGGAGAAACTGGAGCGGGTAAAACTGCGCTTCTAAACTCTTGTAGATTAATCACAGGACAGCGTGCGGAAAAATCGATGATCCGTGAAGGCGAAAACGAAGCAAGCGTTACGGCTAGGGTTTTTATTGAAGACGCAACAGAAAGTGCTTTTGATAAATCTAGTGAATCTGATGAATTTGACACATCTGATGAATTTGACATGTCTTGCGGGTTCGAGAAAGAAACCCATGTAGAAGAAATGGTCGTTGTTCGTACTATTTCTCAAGATGGGCGTTCAAGGGTAAAGATCAACGGGGAAATGGCAAGTGTGGGAGAACTTGCATCTGAAATCGGAGGATCGATTGACCTTTCCGGGCAACATGATCAACGGCTTTTAACTTCGCCTGCGACACAGAGAGACATCCTTGATAACTGGGCAGGCGATGATGTTTTATCTAAAAGGCAAAAGTATTCTGAGCTTTTTGCGCTTCGCGATGAGAAGCGCGCGAAGCTCGATGAGCTTATAGAGCGTAAGAACACTTCAGAAGACAGGCTTGAACAGGCGGTATTTGCACTTCGTCAAATTGATGCAATAGAGCCATCAATTGATGATTACTCAGATTTGATGGCAACGCTTAAAAAGTCTGAGAACGCTGAGGTGCTCGCGAGACTAACAAATGAGGCATATGATGCGCTATCAGGAGAGCAACAAGCACTCGATTGCTTAAATGCTGCTGTTCAGTTTTTAGATGATGCGTCTAAGTCTGATGCAGGGCTTATGCAATATGCCGACTCCCTTCGTGAAGCGACATACATATTAGAAGATGTGTCGCGGGATGTTTTAGGCTATAGAGATGCAGTTGATTTAGATATAGAAACGCTTGAGGCTATGCAAGCAAGGGCTGCAAGTTATCAATCTCTAATTCGTCAATATGGCCCGACAATTGAGGATCTTATAGCTAAGGCAGAAGATTTTCGAGAGATTGTAACCCTTTCATCTGGTGATAGTGAGGCATTGCAAGAAGCAGAAGCTGAACTTAAACAAGTAGAAGAAGACCTAAATATAGCTGCTAATGCGTTCACGGAGGCAAGACTCACAGCATCCCCTGAACTTTGTGCAGAAATTGGCAAAGTTATGTCTGAGCTTGAAATGGGAAGTGCAGATATAACATGCGATGTAAGCCAGCTTCCGAAAAATGAATGGACAGCTTCTAGCCCGGATAAGGTCGAGTTTTTGTTTAGGGCAGCGTCCGGTATGCAGCCAAGGCCACTTGCGCGTGTTGCCTCAGGTGGCGAGCTTTCAAGAATCATGCTTGCACTTCATGTTGTCATGGGAAATCGCGATCAAGTATCAACTCTTGTATTTGATGAGATAGATGCAGGTGTCGGTGGAAATACCGCGCGAGCTTTAGCTGATGTGTTGTCTGGTCTTGCGAAAACTCATCAAGTGATAGTTGTTACCCATCTTGCACAAATTGCAGCTGCTGCAGAGTCGCATTATGTTGTTACGAAAACCGAAAATGCAGGAATTGCCACAACTACCATCGAGCAAGTGTCTGGACAAGATCGCATTGAAGAAGTTGCTCGTATGCTTTCTGGCAGTAAAACTGAGGCCTCGATTAAGCATGCAGAGGAATTACTTGCGGGATAGCAAATACTTGGGCAATTATGGTGTAAAAGATAACTGACACTTAATTTGGTGTTGATTCACGTGCCGATGACTATGTATTTTCAGTGCGGTCTATTTGATCGAATATCGGTAAGGTTGCATTTACCTTTAGTTTCTACGACAATTAAACGATTAATGCACATATGCGTCTATAGACGCATGGACAAATGATGAACGGGGATGCCTTGGTTAATAAGGCTTTAACCATAACGGACAAGGTCATATGTGTAGCAATATCCTTATTGCTAGTTGCTAGTTCGACTTTTTTAAGTCCGGTTCCAGCCTATGCTGTTTCAGATGCAGATATTCAAGCTGCGGAGGATAAATATAATGACTCGGCACTTGCACTTGAAGAGGCAAAGGCAAAAATTGATGCAATTACAGAAGAATACAATGCTCTTTCTGCTGAAATTGACAGCTTGCAAATTGAGATAGATAAGGCTGCGAATTCTGTTTTAGAGTCGCAAAACGCAATGCTTGAAGGTAGAAGCGTGCTGTCGAATACAGCGGTATATGAGTATAGAAGCTCCACTGTTTCTACAATCTTAAATACGATATTTGGCTCTTCCAATATGACAGAGTTGTTCAAGAATATGGACTATATTCAAAACATAATGCAACAGCAGGCTGAAGAAGTTGAAAAGCAAAAGCATTTAAAAGACGAGTTTACCCAGGCATCAGAAAAACTGACTCTTCAGAAAAACGAGCAAGATGCAAAATTTGAAGAGCTCAGCAAGAAAAGGGAGGAAGCGGCCGCAGTTGTTGAACAGGCGTCAGCGACAGTTGAAGAGGATTCTGCTGAATTAGAGGAACTCAAGAAAAAAGCTGAGAGTTTTATTTGGAAGACCTCTCCAGCAGTTGATGAAGATCCAGACGCAAACACGACTGACCGTAAAGACCCTATTTCAGACAATACTCCTGTTGTACCTGACCCATCGCCTCCGTCAGGGGACTGGATTACAGGTGTTGCATCTGCATACGGTGGAGATAGCGATCCATATACTCCATGTCCAGGCAAAACAGCAACCGGGGCAATTTGTGACAACAATTCAATGGGTGTTGCGGTTCCGCAAAGCCTTCCGAATTACACATCCTATTATGGAAAGACAGTTGAGATTAGATACAACGGAATGACTGTTTATGGCGTTGTTAACGACTGTGGATATATGTCGGGTGGCGCACGCGCACTTGACTTACAGCCTGGTATATTTAAGGCCTTTGGGTATGAGGATTGTTTGTCCTGGGGTCTACGTACTGTGAGCTATCGATTTTACTAGGCACGTCTAAATGACTTGGCTGGCTTAGACGTGCCTAAATATGCTGAGGCAAGCAGGTAACTTGCAAGCAGGTAGCCAGTCGCCAATTAGTCGCCAATCAACTCAATTGATTGTCGTTGTTCCCACCGATAGCTCCAGAAATCATATGCGATAAATCTCTTTAATCTTAGAGTTAAAAATTAGCCCTATAATTGCAACTTGCAACCAAATTCAAAGGGGAATCTATGTCATTGATAGATGAATTATCTGATTTAAGAATCAGTACCTTAAATGATATTGAGTTAGCTGATAATTTAAATAATCTTGAGGCAATCCGAATAGCTGTGCTCGGTAAATCTGGCACACTAACTTCATACCTAAGATCAATGGGCAGCGTTGCTAAAGAAGAGCGCGCAGAGGTTGGTAAAGCGGTAAACGCTGCAAGAGAGGATATAGAGGCAGCGCTAGCTTCCAGAAAGGATTTGCTCTTTGCAGAAAAGCTTGAAAGCGATATCGAAGCATCAGCTGTTGATATAACGCTTCCGGGTCGTGCGCAACAGATTGGCACAAGGCATCTGATTAATGGGATCATAGAAGAGTTGACGAATATCTTTTTAGGCCTTGGATATACGATAGGCTATGGTCCTGAAGTTGAAACTGACTACTATAATTTCACGGCATTAAATGCGCCGCCAGATCACCCCAGTCGATCAATGCAGGATACGTTCTACATACGAGACTTATCGGGTGACAAGGCTTCTGTGCGTGGCGAATCGGATGTATTGCTACGCACGCAAACATCAGGTGTTCAGGTTCATCTCATGGAAGACAATGGACTTCCAATCTATGTTGTTGCACCTGGCAAAGTTTATAGGCGTGATGTTGCAGATCCAAGCCATCTTCCGCAATTTCATCAAATTGAGGGTCTTGTTGTTGATAAGGGCATTACGTTTGGCGATCTCAAAGGAACACTCGAATTTTTGTGTCGCGAGGTTTTTGGTGAGGAACGCAAGACACGTTTTCGCGCTCATTACTTTCCGTTTACTGAGCCATCCGCAGAAGTAGATGTTAGCTGTGGAATTTGCCATGGCGCGGGCTGTCGTATGTGTAAAGGCACAGGTTGGCTTGAAATTTTGGGCTGCGGCATGGTTGACCCGAACGTTCTTCAGATGAGCGGCATTGACCCTGAAGAGTATTCTGGTTTTGCATTTGGTATGGGGGTAGAGAGAATAGCTTGCCTTAAATACAACGTACCTGATCTTCGCATGCTACTTGAAGGTGACATGCGGTTCTTAAGGCAGTTTTAGTAAGTAAGGCAGTTTTAAAGGCCTACCACAGCGGTTTTCTGCTTTAGAGGGTTTTATGTGCATGGCGTATTAATTTAGATAGAGCGATTTAGACGATTACCAACTTTGCTGATTATTTAACTGACGGTTTAAACAACGAAAGAGCATATGATGAAGGTTTCTTTGAAATGGATTCGTGAATATGTGGATGTGCCAAGTGACATAAAGGCATTCTGCGACAGACTTGATCTTACGGGAACAGGCGTTGAAGGTGTTGAAGAAACTGGTAATGCTTTTGAGAATATAGTTACCGCTAAGGTTGTTTCCAAGGAACATCATCCTGATTCAGATCACATGTGGGTATGTATGGTAGATGTTGGAGACAACAATCTCGGAGAAGATGGAACACCTGAACCCTTACAGATTGTTTGTGGTGCGCAGAATTTTAATGCAGGGGATCATATTGTGACTGCTCTTGTGGGAGCTAAGCTTCCAGGGGATGTGAAAATCAAGAAGTCGAAGCTTAGAGGTGTGGTTTCAAATGGGATGAACTGCTCTGGGCGGGAACTCGGACTCTCTAATGATCACGAAGGGATTTTGATTCTTCCAGAAGATGCTCCAATAGGCGTTCCGTTTTCTGAGTATTTAGACAAAACAGACATTGTGCTAGACCTTGAGATAACTCCAAATCGTCCGGATTGTCTATCAATTACAGGTCTTGCGCGTGAAATTGGCGCAATGTATGAGACTGATTGGCATAATCCACTTCCAGAAGAAGCTGCAAAACTTGAGCTTGAAAGTGATGGGAATGCACTTGAGGATTTGGTGTCAGTTGCAATCGAGGACTCTGTACGCTGTCCAAGGTATACCGTACGTGTTATTCGCGATGTTAAAGTAGGTCCTTCTCCTGATTGGATGGTTGAGCGTCTGGCAGCTATTGGACAGAGGTCAATCAATAATGTAGTGGATGTTACGAACTACATCTTGTTTCTATATGGTCAGCCTTTACATTCTTTTGATTTTGACAAAATGAAAAACAAGGATGGCAAAGTTGCAGTAGAGGTACGCGCTGCTCATGAAGGCGAAAAGTTGCTTACGCTTGATGGTGTAGAGCGAGACCTTACAGAAGATATGACAGTTATTGCAACCCCAGAGGCAGGAGCTGTCGGTCTTGCTGGTGTTATGGGCGGCATGAATACAGAAGTCACAGAAGATACAACATGTGTGCTTTTAGAAGCTGCAACTTTTGAGCCTGGTCGTACAAGTCGTACAAGTAGAAACTTGAACCTCATATCTGAAAGCTCCCTTCGATATGAAAGAGGGGTAGATGACCATGGCATTGATGAAAGAAGCGCTGCAGCATGCGCATTGCTCGCAGAAGTTGCAGGAGGGCGTGTTGTTTACGCGCGTGATAACAATGCTGGCATAATTGATGTGTGGCCAAATCCAAAGACTCCACCGACAATTGTTTTTAGAAAGACGCGTTTTAACGAATTTGTTGGTGCTCAAATTCCAGGAACTTATTGTGAGGATTCACTTACACGGCTTGGATGTACGATCAAATCAGGTCGTGGAGAGGACGTACTCGAGGTTGTAGCTCCAACATTTCGTCCTGATCTTGAGCGTGAGGCTGATCTGTATGAAGAGGTTCTACGCCTTTGGGGAATGGATAGGATAGTCTCGACATTGCCTGCAAGCCCCCATAGGGTTGGACGTATTCCTAATACAGAACAAGTGCTAAGGATTATCAACAATACACTTCGCGCAAGCGGTATGAACGAAACAATGACTTATTCGTTTGCCGACGTGAATGATATAGAAAAGCTAGGTCTTGATCCGGATGCGTTAGGCATCCCAGTTGAACTTTTGAATCCTTTAAACACTGAGCAATCTGTTATGCGCCAATCTATGCTTCCAGGTCTTTTGAGGTCTGTTGAATACAATCTCAGTCGTGGTGTTAAAAATATTCAGTTATATGAAATAGGTACTGTGTTTATTGCAAGCGATGGCAAGAAAAAGCCAAAAGAAATTTCAAAGCTAGGCGGAGTTTTAGCGGGGTCTATGCAAGAGTCATCATGGAACAACAAGGCTGTTTCATTTGACTTCTTTGATGGCAAAGGTATTTTGGAAAATCTTGCACGCGAACTTGCGCTTCCAAAGGTGAGATTTAAGGCTTTGTCAGCTGAGGAAGCAAAGCAGTTGCAGCCGGGTCGTGCAGCACAAATGCTTTCCGGCTCTGCTGTTATCGGATGGATCGGTGAAATACATCCGCTTGTGGCTCAAAAGTTTGAGATTGATGTACCGGTTGTTGCATTTGAGCTCGATATCGCTGCTTTGACAAAGTGCGCACACGATGCTCGCCCATATGTTGATGTTCCAATGTATCCTGCAATTGAAATCGATCAAAACTTTGTTGTTGCAGAAGATGTGACAAATGAGCGACTTGTACAGGTTATGACATCTGCTGGTGGTTCTTTACTTGAAGGGGTCAAGCTGTTTGATGTCTATAGAGACGATGAGCGAGTAGGTAAAGGCATGAAGTCAATGGCCTATTCTCTGACCTACAGATCTTCTGATAGAACCCTTACGGCCGATGAAGTTGAAAAAGCACATTCAAAATTAGTGCGTAAAGTTGAAGGTGCGTGTGCTGCGTCTGTGAGATCGGAGTAAATCAAATCTCAATTGAAAGGCCATCCATAGCGCATTCGACACGACCGTTGTATTGCTTTAGATAATCAACCAGCTCGGCATATGTTATAGGCTCGTCGTAGTGCATGCACATATGAGTCAAATAGATTTTCTTCGCATTAAGCGCAAACCCTTCTTCGATGCATTCTTGTATTGAATGATGGGTTTGCGGTGTCCAGTTATGCAGCCAATATGTTGCATCCATTGCAAGTATGTCTACTCCCTTTATTGCATCAGCCGTATCAGATGGTAGAGGTCCTGTATCAGATGCATAAAAGACAGATGTTGTAGGGGTCTTAATCAAGTATCCATAAGTTCCAGGCGCATGCGTCACTGAAAGTGCTGTGTATTCAACTCCATCAAATACATGTTTATCAAAAGGTTTAAGTTCTGTGAAATCTAGACAATATGTCATATATGCAAACTCACGTGATATACCATCAATCGTATCTGCTGCGCCAAAAGTTGGAAGGGGGGTGCCGCCTCGTCTGAGCTGTACTAAATATTCGTATTCTCCAAGACCTCCAATATGATCAAAATGACAGTGAGTGAACAGGATTTCGTCAACTGATTTTATGTTCTCACGAATTAACTGATGGCGCGCATCAGGAGGTGTGTCGATAACCACCGTAGATGTAAGTACGTCTTCATCATTAAATCCGCGAATCATGATTCCGCAATCGCCGCGAGCAAGTTTGGGGTTTTCGCGCGCCTCTGTACATGCAGGACAATCGCAGAAAAACGAAGGGACACCACAACCTGCAGCGGTTCCCATAAATGTAAGCATGTGTTTCGTCACGTTATTTATCCATTCCAACGTATAAACCGATATTTCAGCATACTTTGAGATACTTTATGTGGGTTTAGTATATATCTGCAAGCGCAATATTTCGTATTGGTGCATGTGTAATAGGCCTAGTTTCAACTATGGCGTAACTCAAAACCGGGCTAATATCGCCATCCCAAGGAAAAACTGTTAGTTTGTTCGCATCAAAGGGAGCATCTCGTATAATCCGTCTTTGACGAAATTGTTGCCCTTGCGCAAGCTAAAGGGTTACTATTTCGGCTAAGTAGGCCAGGCTAATCGCATCGCGGCTGACAAGGCAAAACTTGAGTTGGCTGCGTGTGTTTTTCAGGTCGTGTGCAAAGCACATAGGCTATATGAAAATGCAAGACTGGGCTTAAGGTTATGCTCCAGCGTGATAGGGGGAAACGCTTCGGGGCATAGTTATCGAGAAGAAGAGGGGAAGGTAGATGACGGAAATCGATATCCATGCCGAGGGAGTCGAGATGGTGAAGTCGCTTTGCTACTTCTGCCATGCTAACTGCGGCGTTCTTGCATATGTCAAGGATGGCGACGTTATCAAGATCGAAGGCGATCCCGACTACTCCAACCAAAGCGGTCTTTGCTGCCGCGGCACGAGCGCACTTTTGCACGTGAACCACCCCGCACGTATCAACCATGTATTAAAACGCGTGGGCGAGAAGGGCGAAGGTAAGTGGGAGCAGATCGACTACGATCAGGCCATTCAAGAAGTTGCCGACAGACTCAATCAGATTAAAGCAGAAAGCGGAGCTGAAGCTGTTGCTTCTGCAGGCGGAACCACAAGAACTGATGACTGGGCAAGAAGAAGATGGCTAAATCAGTTTGGAACACCAAATGGCTTCCATAACGCGCTTCTTTGCTGGATTCCAACATTTATGGCTGAGACATGCATTGCCGGTTGGTCCCCATTCGAAACCGACTTAGGTGGAGCGCGCTGTCTTATTCTTTGGGGCATGAACCCAGGAGCTTCAACTTTAGGCGGTATGCACGGATACACCGATCTTCACATGAATGGCATGAAGATCATTGTTGTGGATCCAAGATATTCAGAAACTGCGTGTAAAGCAGACCTCTGGCTTCCTTTGAAACCAGGTTCAGATGCAGCGCTTGCACTTGCGATGATGAATGTAATCATCAGAGAAGGGCTGTATGACTTTGATTTTGTGCAGACATGGTGTGATGGTTTTGACGAACTTCGTGAGCACATTAAGGATTACACACCTGAATGGGCAGCTCCTATCACATGGCTTTCTCCGGATCAAATCAGGACTGCTGCACGTATGTATGCAACAAATACTCCAGGATGTATTCAATGGGGATGCACTTGGGATCAGATGGGCCGCGCATCAACCACATCAAGTCACGCGATCGCTATCCTTCGTGCTCTTACTGGAAACCTTGATGTTCCAGGCGGAGATGGTATGCCTGGTCCTGCTCTTAACTTCCTTACTGACGAGGAGATGGAGCTAAATGAGCTTCTTCCAGAGGAGCAGAAGGCAAAACAGATCAGCAAGTTTAAGCTAACAAGCTGGCCTGGATATCAAATCATCTCTGACACCGCTCGTCGTACTTGGGGAAAGACCCTTCCAACTGAGTGGTTCTGTGAAGCTCATGGTCCAAGCGTATTTAAGGCAATCCTTACAGGCGATCCTTATCAAGTTCGTGCACTTATTTGCTGCGCTACTAATCCGATCAACTCTTACGGTGACTCAAAGATGACTCTTGAGGCCATCAAGAAATGTGAATTTCTCGTATGTGTTGAGTACTGGATGACACCAACTGCACTGTTTGCTGATTATGTCTTCCCAGCAGCAGGTGCTCTTGAAAGGCCAACGATCATTACACACTATGGAGCAACCGACTCACTCATGGGTGGTTCTCGTGCAATTCAGCCTAAGTATGATCGCCACACAGACATGGTCTTTTGGCGTAAGCTTGGTCTTGCTTGTGGTCAAGATCCTGCAAACTGGCCATGGGAGACAGAAGAAGAGGCTTACTACCACATCATGGAGCCTTTGGGTCTTCCGATTTCTAACTATGATGAATTCGTCTCAAACATTCGTATGTATTATCCACCGCTACATCAAAGCAAGTTTATTGCACGTGGTGGATTCTGGACTCCATCAGGAAAGGTTGAGCTTAACTCAACGATTCTCCAAGAGCTTGGATATCCTGGAATGCCAACTTACATTGGCACTATCGAAAACGAAATCGATACTCCTGAGCTTTTAGAGGAATATCCGCTAACGCTTACTACTGGCGGCGGAATTATGCCTTATCACCATTCAGAGCATTTCCAGATGCAGGGTATTCGCTATCTCTATCCAGATCCTTACTTCTCAATTAACCCTCACACTGCAGAAGAACTTGAAATCAAGCAAGGCGATTGGTGTTGGATTGAGACACGTCGTGGACGCATTAAGATGCGTGCAGGCGTTGAGCCAATTGTTGCTCCAAATGTTATCTTCTGCCCGCGTGGCTGGTGGTTCCCAGAGCGTGATGGTTCAGCTGATCTGGACAATCCATTTGGATGTCTGGAGTCAAATGTAAATGTTTTGACTTCAGTTGATGATGAGCACTGCGACCCAATGGGTGGTTCTTGGGCAAACCGTGGACTTCTTTGCAAAGTTTATAAATGTGGCGAAGTTGATAATGTCTACACCAAAGAGGATTGCCAGTTCTCAATCCCTGGATCATCAAGTGAGCCTGGAATTACTGTTATGCCGAGTGACCAGAAGCTTGCACGTGAGCCAATTCCGTTTACTCGCCCTGAGCCTCCTGAGGGAGAAAAGGAAGGCTATGACTGGGTTTGGCAGAACAATACCTACTATCAAAAGGGTACGAACTTCCGTTTAGATGAATCTGGATGGCTTATTAATCCACGTACAAATGGATATCATGATGCATACACCGGCTGGCGCTACGATGGTGCACAAGAACTTCTTGTCGATGATGAAACCGGCAAGCTCTATGACATGGAGCGCAATGAGATTCCAATGAAGCAAGGTGTTCGTGGATATCCTGGACTTGAGACTCCTCCGTTTGAGATGCCTGAGCATTTGAGATGGAACGTTGAGGCGGGATATGGCATGCTTCCTGATCGTCAGCTGATCTATGATCCCAACAGTGGATGGATGATAGACCCAGACACTGGTGCATATCATGATGCATATTATGGATATAAATATGATGCCGAGACTCAGACTCTGGTCGATGAAAACACGGGTAACCGTTTCACTATGACCTACGAGCCAGTCGTCGAGTAAGCGATTAGGAGGATAGATAAATGACACGATATGTAATGGTCATCGACCAACGTCGTTGCATCGGCTGCCAATCCTGCACTGTCGCTTGCCGTACATGGAATGAGCTGCCGTTAGACATTGTTTACAACCCAGTGCTTACAGAAGGTGTTCAAGGCGAGTGGCCACATGTTCATCGCAACTGGCTTCCAACACTTTGTATGCATTGCGAAAAACCTGCATGTGTGCCTTGCTGCCCAACGGGTGCAAGCCAACAGGACGAAGATGGAACAGTTTGGATTGAATACGACAAGTGCATGGCCTGCCTTGCATGCGTAAATGCTTGTCCATATGGCATGCGTGATCAATCCGAGTTGCAGCCTAGACTTCACCGCTATGTTCGTAAATGCACATTCTGTCGCGACAGACGTGCAATGGATCCTGGCAAAGAGCCGTACTGCGTGCAAACCTGCCACCAAAAAGCCAGAATATTCGGAGATTTGGATGATCCGGAAAGCGAGGTTTCAAAGCTTATCAACTCAGGTGAGACCTTTAGATTGCTTGAGGATTTAGGTACAGAACCTCAGATTTATTACATTCCTGACTTGGGAGGTAAGGTGCAATAATGAGACATCATTACTGGAAATGGCCAATTCCGACATATCTTTTCTTAGGCGGTCTTGGCGGCGGAATCTTCTGCCTTATCGCAATCCTCTCACTTTGCATGCACCCAGATAACCCAGTGGTTCCACTATCTTTGACATGGCCTGGGTTTATTGCAATCGTTTGTCTTGGATTTGGTTGCCTTATGCTTGTGGCCGACCTTGGACAACCGCTTGTTTTCTACAGAGCATTTGTACGCTCAACAAGCGTTCTTGCTTGGGGTGCAAGACTTTTGACGGTTTGCGTAATTTTTGGATTCTTATGGTTTTTAAGCTACATTCCATGGGAATGGTTCTCAGGTCTTGCTGGATGGCTTGCGAATTTCCGCGGACTTAATTTAGCTATTGCTGGAATTTCGGGAACATGCATCATGCTCTATACTGGCATTTTCCTATCAACTCTAAAAGCCCACTCTTTCTGGGCAACACCAGCACTTCCTGTGCTCTTTACAGTTTCTGCTCTTTCTACCGCATGTGCAGCCATTTCACTTTCTATCGGTTGGTGGCCAGCACCTGCAGTATCGTTTACTGGGTCTGAAGCTGCTATTCTTTTAGGACTTGCTAACTATCAGGTTTCAGAAGGCATAAGCCATATCATCCATGAGCTTGATATCGTGCTTGTGGCTTGCGAAATTGTTGTGCTGCTCGTTATGGTTCTTTCTTTCCTTGGTTCTGGAAATAAAACCGCTAACAAAGCAGCTCATAGATGGGTACATGGTTCATATGCAGGCTTTTTCTGGGTAGGTATGATTGGTATTGGTCTACTAATCCCTGAGCTTTTATACATTGGACTTCCTGGAACTTTAGGTTCTAATGTAATTGCACCAGTACTTGTTCTTTGCGGTGGCCTTCTTCTTCGCTTCCTTATTGTTCAAAGCGACGATAGAGCGCCTTTGCCAGGTGAGAATGAGTTCTACGAGAAGCTTCCAGACAACGATGCTGAGTTCATGAAAAAATGGACTTATGGAGAGAATATTTTCTAAGACTTAAATCTAGTTTTGGAATAGCTTATATTGGGAGGGCAGGCATATTATGTCTGTCCTCGTCTTTTAAGGAGATAGCTTGGAACCTTTTACATTTACCGATGCACTGAGTGGAGATACTCTTACATTTGATCTGAACGCCAGCAATGTGTATATGAATGAAAGGGCAGAATCCGATACCGCTTTAGATGCTTGTGAGTCTGTGTTTTTCCCAGGGTGTTCATTTATAAATTACGCTATGCCGCTAGTTCAAGCTACGTACAATACCCTTGTTGAGGCGGGTCAGGTAGATGGAATATCGGTTCTTTGTTGCGGAAAGATTCTAAGCTATGAGCCTGATGGACAAACTATTCGTGATGCCTTTGAAGACACGCTAGTTGAGAAGCTTATATCTAAAAAAATCAAGAGAATGGTTTGTGCGTGCCCTAATTGTGTAAAGGCGTTACGCGGCGCTTTAGAAAAAAGAGGATTTGCTGATTCGATTGAAATCATGGTTCTGCCAAAGCTTTTAGCAGACATGGGGTATAAATTGGATTTGGATTCAATATCTAAATTAATGGGATTAGAAGACGGAAAAACCATCAAGTTTTGTGTTCATGATTCATGTCCTGATCGTGATTTTGGTGAATTCGCAGATGGACTTCGCGCGCTTATTCCTAAAGGCGGGTGGGTTGACCCTGAGCATGCAAGAAGGCGCTCCATTTGTTGTGGATCTCTCCCGCGTGCTGCGGGCAAGATTGCGCAAGCTGATAAATGTGCCAAGCTCAATGGGCAAGAGGCGTGTGCGGTTGATGCTGATGCGATAATCACGGCGTGTTTTAGCTGTACGTTCCAGTTAAATATGGCTCAAGACTTGTTGCCAAGCGTTCATTTTTTGGAATGCTTATATTCATGGCGTGTGGATTGGGCATTAGCCCCTCAATGGATGAAGTTCAGGTTTTTGTTCCACGATTCAATAAACTCCGAAGAAGATGGAAGCAATCGCAAGTTTGTTGCGCTTTCCGATGATGCGCCATCAACCAAATCTGACGATGCTTTGTGGGAACAAATCGATATAGGAGCTGCTAGTGTAGCGGATCAAAATGCTGCCCATGAAGCTGCTATTTCAAATGACAACGTAGTTGTTGTAGAAGAGTAGAAAAACATGATAAACAGTAAGTATGGAATGCGACATGATTGAAAAGATTAAGACGAATTGCCATTTCTGCGGCTATCTTTGTGGCCTGTGTGCTGATGTCGAAAATGGAAGAGTTGTAGCACTTGAACCTGATCCTAGTAGATACCCATATGATGAGCGCATTTTGGCAGGTTGTAGGCGTTGGAAAATGAATCTTTGCGTTCTAGATGGGGATGATCGTATAAATTTCCCCTTAAAGCGTACAGGTAAACGTGGCGAAGGTAAGTGGGAGCGCATCGCTTGGGATGATGCATTAAATGAGATCGCGCAAAAGCTTACTGATTTGAAAAATCAGTATGGAAGCGGAACGCTTGCGTCAATGATTGGCGGCCCTCATACATCTTTTTGGCCACTTCATAAGTTTATGTCTCTTTTTGGATCGCCCAATAACATGGGGATAGGTCAAATATGTTGGAACCCTCGTATATGGTGTGACGCAATTACATTTGGATGGACCATAGAGCCCGATATTTCACCTGAGACAAAATGTATCCTAATATGGGGCACCAATCCTTCCGAGTCTGATAATTCTGTCTTTTGGAGAGAGCTCATTAGACGTTCTAAAGATGATGCGACGAAATTTATTGTTGTTGACCCGAGGTATACAAAAACTGCTAGGTTGGCAGATATTTGGGTGCCTATAAAACCAGGGACAGATGTCACATTTGCACTTTCGGTATTACATGTAATCATTGCTGAAAAGCTGTATGACGAAGATTTTGTGCAGACATGGTGTTATGGCTTTGATGGATTGCGTGAACATGTAAAGAAGTATCCACCAAAGCTTGCTGCCGAAGTCTGTGGAATAGATGAGGCGCTTATCTATGATGTTGCGCGAACCTATGCAGCAGGTCCTTCTGCAATTGTGTCAGGACGCGGAATAGATCAGATCGGTCGCAATGTTTTGCCTAGTCATCAGGCAAGGTGTGCGATGATCGCGATAACTGGAAACCTGGATAGACCAGGGGGTTCAGTTATTCTTGAAGAAAGCGATTTTGTGCCGGAACTGGATCTTGAATGTACCTACGATAATTTTGATGAACTTTCTCGCTTAAGTCTAAATACTGGGATTACAAATTTACAAAGCTATGATGGATACTCTAAGGTTTCTGAATATACGAAAAAACTTAAGCGCCATCTTCCAGCAAGATACTTAACATCAGCTCACCCTGATCTTGCCTTACATGCAATGGAGATGGGGGATCCTTATCCTATTCGCGCATTGATCGTTGAAGCAACAAATCCACTTTTAACATATGCGGATACCCATAGAGTGTATAACGCGCTTATGGGTTTGGATTTATTGGTTGTACTTGATTACTACATGACGCCTACAGCTGCTATTGCTGATTATGTGCTTCCATCTGCTGGGGCTATCGAAAGGTCGACTTTCCAAGCGCATGGTGGGGTCGCAAATATGGCATATGGTGGACAGAAGGCAGTTGATCCATATTATGAGCGCAAAAGCGACTATGAGATATTTAGAGAGCTGGGGTGTCGCTTAGGACAGGAGACAGAGTGGACAGATGAAACTTTTGAAGATGCGATTGCGTCCACTTTAGAGCCTACTGGCATGAGTTTTGATGAATACGTAGAGACTGGTGCCTATTCAAAATCTTCCGGGTATTATAAACATTTGATGTTGAAGACAGATGGCACACCTTGTGGTTTTGGTACAAATACCGGAAAAGTTGAACTTGAAAGCACTGTTTTGGAATCGCTTGGTGGATGTGGATTTGCATATCCTGCAGAAAATAGACATCTTTGTTCAGAGGACTTCATAAGAAACCATGAAAAAGATGGTTGGACGCATATGGATATGATCACAGGTGCTAGAAAGCAGCCTTATAACGCATCAATGTATTTTAATAACGTTGACTTTAGAAAGTTTTATCCAGCTCCACTAGTTGAGATGAGTGAAAGCACCGCGTTATCTCTTGGGCTTAACGAAGGTGATACAGCAGAATTAGCAACAGATCAAGGACACGCATTTTTTAAGGTGGCAATTGACAAAATGCGTGATGATCTTTTGCACGTTGATTATGGTTGGTGGCATCCAGAACGGGATGTTTCAGATGATGCACTAGGTGGAATTTTCGAAAGCAATGTTAATCTACTGACATCGTGTTCTCTGGATCAGTCAGAGCCAATGATTGGTACTTGGTCTTACAATGCGCTTGATTGTATGATTCGAAAATCTGATAGATTACTTTCATGGGATACTGAATTTAGCGAGAATAGCAAATAAAAAACTGCAAAGACTATAAGTGAAAGGGTATATATGGCAGAAAGAAAGCAGGCAATGCTGATTTTTAGCAAGCCTCCTAAAGCTGGAATGGTGAAGACTCGTCTAACAAAGCAAAACGGTGGAATTCTTACAGATGAGCAGGCTGCGCAATTTTTTAAGTACTGTCTTTATGATGTATGTGAAATGGCAATGCATTCGCTTATTGAACTTCAGCGTGAAAACGATGAACTTGTTGCAAATGATCCAACCGCAGACAAGATTACATATGATTTTGTAATTTCTACAACCCCGCAATCAGATGTCGATCTCATGAAAGAAACCATGGATGCGATTGGTCCTTGGCCTATGGAGATTACATATCTGACTGATAAGGGTTCAACTTTTGACGATCATTTTGATGATGCACATAAGCAGCTCTATGACATGGGATACGAGCATGTTGTATCTATTGCAGGAGATATCCCAACTATGCCAAAATCTCATCTCAAGCAAGCATTTCAGTGGCTTGATTACTTCCATTCTCAAGGAACTCCAGGCTTTGTGGTGGCGCCTTGTCAAGAATGCGGAACCTCTCTTACAGGTCTTTCGTTTGACACACCAATCAATCACCAGGGTGTTTATTACAACTTAAATGGCACTCCCGCACTTGATGCTTATATGGCAAAAGTTGAAGAGACGGGTGTTCCTGTTGCGTATCTAGATCCTGTGGCAGACATTGATGAGACAACCGATCTTGCTCATGCGATTTCTTGCATGCGTGCTATCAAACATGGTGCGGAATTGCAAAATGAGCTTTTTGTACCAAGGCGTGTTATGTCATGGTGTGATTACATGGGGATCACTGTATCTACACCTCCAAATGAGGAGCACGATCCGCGTCAATATATCGATCAGGACTAGATCAGGAATTTTTGATGGAAAATCGCAGACATATAGACGACACAAAAGCACTTTGTCCACATTGCTTAGAAGAGCTTCCTGCAGAGATATATGCAGATGAAAACAATGTTGTTTGGATGACAAGAACATGCCCTAGTCATGGCACACTCGATACTAGGATGTGGCCTGATGCTGATCATTATGAGTGGTTGCTAAGTGAGCAGTTTGAAAAGACTCCACCAGAAAATCCAATAGCTGCTACAGATAAATGTCCATTTGGATGCGGAACGTGTGCTCGCCATGAACGACGTGGCACGTTATTGGAAATTGAAGTCACAAGAAACTGCAATCTTCACTGTCCAGTTTGCTTTGCAAGTTCCGAAAGTGGCGAATATGACCCCACTATGGATGAGATACGGGCGATGTATCAAACCATCAAAGATGCGGTTGGAATTGATGGTGCAGTCCAACTTACAGGTGGAGAACCTACATGTAGAAATGACCTTGCAGACATTGTCCGCATGGGAAGAGAGATGGGCTTTTGGGGAATAGAGGTAAACACAAACGGCCTTGTAATCGCATCGCGTCCAGGGTATTTAGAGGATTTGGTTGCAGCTGGACTTACAGGTGTTTATCTTTCATTCGATGGCCTTTCAGGGGATGTCTATGAGACAACTTGTGGACGCGATATTTTAGATGTGAAGCTTAAGGCAATTGAGCGTTGCAGAGAAGTTGGAATTCAAGTTGTGTTATCCGTTGCTGTGGTTGCAGGTCTTAACGATTCACAGCTTGGGGATTTGCTTAGATTTTCGCTTGAGAATTCCGATGTGGTTGCAGGGCTTGCACTGCAACCTGCATTTACATCTGGGCGCTTTACGGCTAAGCGCGCGATGCCCATGTCTGCAGGGGATGTGATATTTGATCTTGCTGAGCAATCGGATGGACTCTTAGATGTTAAAGACATTTGGCCGCTTGGGTGTTCAAATCCACTCTGCGACACAGGGGTGTTTTTGGTTAAAGATACAAACAGTCCTCATCCAAGCGGATTTTATCCAGCAACTCAGATGATGACTATGGAAGAATATAGACAGGGCTACAGCCCTGATTCTCCTCAAGGGTCAGTATTTTTAGATATCCTTGCTAAAAAAGGAGTTAGGGTAACAGATGGCCTTTCAGTGATCATCATGAATTACATGGATGCTGTAAATATGGATACACAACGTCTTCGCGAGTGCTCGATGATGGTTACAGTGCCAGACGGTCGTGCTATTCCATTTTGCTCATATCATTTAACTGATTCGAGCGGAAAACGAATCTATCCACCATGGTGTAAAGATATTAACGAGTAAGCTGACAGATGGTTGATGAACTTTTCTATATAAGAGATGCTCGAGCTGAAGACAAGCCTTATATCGATGCATATATGGCGCTAGAGGGCATGGACAATTTTGAAAGTTTGAAAGGTGTCCGAGTTGCAGCTAATGCAGATGATGAATGCGTTGGATTTATTCGAATAGATACAGGCAAAAATGAGCGTGCTCATGTAAACCCTGTTGTTGTCTATTCGGATTGGCGCGGATATGGTGTTGGTAAAGCTTTAGTTGAAGATGCGATTGCAAAATATGGAAAACTTTGGCTTGTAGCTAGAGGATATGCAATCGAGTTTTATGAAAAGCTAGGTTTTACGGCATGTGGATGGGATGATGTCGATTTAACCGTAACAGAGGATTGCGAAAACTGCACTATTAGAAGTGAATGCAATCCTCTGCCAATGTCATACGGAAATTAAACGCGAACGCTAATATGAACGTCTTTAGTATGAGCCTAAGACAAAAGTCTAGTTGTTGGGACTAATTAGTGTGTGAACAGCGCGGTGTTGGTGGAAGATCGATCCCTAATGCATTTGCAGCTTCCACACGCAACTCTTCAATAGTTAGTTCATAGCATGCAAGTGCATCAATCCAGCGTCTTAAACAGTTAAATCCTTTGTCAGTTAGAGAAAACATTCTTTTTGCTGAACCCTCGCTTGGTGTTTCCCATTCAGAGGTTACTAGTCCAGATTTTTCCATGCGCTTAAGTGCTCGATAAATTCCCGTCGCGTCAGGTTTTTTGCCTCCAAACATGGGGGATTTAGCTGCTTCTTGGACAATTACATACCCATGCATAGGTTTTCCACTTCTTGCGAGTATGGAAAGGATTGTTGGTTGAGAAAGCCTATTTAGCGATTTGCCAAGCTCGGCGCATTCCTTCATGTCTTCGTCGGATTTTGGATGGCAAGAACTCCACATTTAATCTACCTATCCCTTCTCGCCAATTTGGTCTGATAACGCTTAATTGATAATGTTTGATATGGTCTAATTGTAGCAACAACCAAGATGCATTCATAAAAATTTGTGCAAGTTGGCAAGTGGAAATAACTTATATCCGATAATCTGGCCAAATTATGCTTGCAGGCAGGTAAGCTTCCTTCATGGATTAAAATGCTCTTACCGGCTAAAACATACTATAAAAGGAGCTGCCAGTGTGTGGAATCGTTGGTTATACGGGAAGAAAAAAGGCTGCACCCGTTTTAATAGAGGGACTTAAAAGGCTGGAATACAGAGGATATGACTCTGCTGGTATCGCTATTATCGAAGACGACAAAATTGAAACTATTCGTCGCAAAGGAAAAGTATCCCAGTTAGAGCAGACCCTTTCTCATTTCGATCTTGAGGGACAATGTGGAATAGGGCATACGCGCTGGGCTACGCATGGAAAGCCTTCTGAGGCAAACGCACATCCACATCTATCGTGTGCGGGAGATATTGCTATCGTCCATAACGGCATTATTGAGAATTTCCAAGAATTAAAGCAAATGCTTGAGGGACGTGGACATACATTTAGAAGTTCAACGGATTCTGAGGTTATTGCTCATTTAATTGAGGATGCGTATTCGCAATTAACTTTTGATACATCAAGCGATGATGACGTTTTAGACGCAATGGGCAGAAGAGTGAACAGGCAGCCAAAATATGGCGTTGAGAGGGGAGAACCAAGTCTGCTTGCACAAGCTGTTAATATGGCCACATCATGTCTTGTTGGGTCTTATGGACTTGCTGTAATTAGTGATTTTGAGCCTGGAGTTTTGGTTTGCGCACGCAAAGATTCTCCGATTGTTGTTGGTTTTGATGTAGATGGTGCCTATATGGCAAGTGATCTAACTGCACTTGCTGGACGTGTTGCGCAGGCATATGTTCTTGAAGATGGTCAAGTTGCAGAATTGGCCTCAAGTACGATTTCTGTTTTTGATCGCGTAAACGATGCGCTTGTTCCTGCTACGTATAGCATGGTTGCAATCGAATGGAGCGCAGATCAAACTGAAAAAGACGGATATCCCGATTTCATGCTCAAAGAAATCAATGAGCAACCTCGTGTTATTCGCGATACTCTTGCAGGTAGACTCGTTGGGGATTCTCTAGTTATTGATGAGCTGGATATGACCCACGAAGAACTTAATCTAATAGATCGTGTATATATCATTGCGTGTGGAACAAGCTATCATGCAGGCCTTATTGCGAAAAATATGATTGAGGCTTGGGCGCGTATTCCAACTGAAGTTGAAGTAGCAAGTGAATTCAGATATAGAAATCCAATTATCACGCCTACAACACTTGTAGTTGCTGTATCTCAATCAGGTGAAACCGCAGACACTCTTGCTGCGATACGCGATGCAAAAATAAAGGGCGCAAGGGTTTTTGGTATTACTAATGTGGCAGGATCCCCTGTGGCTAGAGAATCCGATGGCGTTATATATACAAAAGCGAACAAAGAAATTGCTGTTGCATCTACAAAAAGCTTTTTAGGTCAGGTGATCTCTCTTTCGCTTCTAGCTATGCTGTTGGGGCAAAGCAAAGGAAAGCTTACAACCGGGCAAGTGAGATTGCTTTTTACTGAACTGGCCGACACTGCATCTCAGGTAGAGACAATACTTGCGAATACATCTGCAATCGATGAGGCAGCTCTTGCTTGCAAAGACGCAAAGAGTGCTCTTTTTGTTGGACGTGGAATGGGCGCAGCTGTTGCTACCGAAGGTGCTTTAAAACTCAAAGAAATAAGTTATCTTCATGCTGAGGCATATTCTGCAGGAGAAATGAAACATGGACCTATTGCTTTGATAGATGAGGGCTTTCCTGTGATTGCAATAGCTACAAAGAGTCCAACATATGACAAAGTCGTATCTAACCTTCAAGAGGCTAAAGCTAGAGGGGCGATGATTGTTGCGATTGCAACAGAAGGTGATAACGAAATCAAAAAGCATGCTGACTATGTAATTTACATTCCGAAGGTAAGAGATGCCCTTTCTGCTATTACAGCTACGGTTCCTTTGCAACTGTTTGCGCGGTCAATAGCGCGTCTTCGGGGATGTGATGTTGATCAGCCTAGAAATCTCGCGAAATCAGTGACGGTGGAATAGACGATGGCACGATCTAAAAAAGCGCAAGCAGCTATTGAGGATGCATTATCGCTTAGATATTCAACGGGCAAAGTTGGTCTTGGCGTTGATCTTGTAGAGATCGATAGAATGAGGCGCATCTTGTCTCGTACGCAGACCTTCAAGGAGAAGATGTTCTCAGAGGGTGAGCGAAATTACTGCGATAAAAAAGCAGATCCAGCTGTGCATTATGCTGCCCGGTTTGCTGCAAAAGAGGCAGTTGTCAAGGCACTTGGTTGTGGTTTTGCAAACGGCATAGGTGTTTTGGATATCGAAGTTGTTTTAAACGACGCTGGAAAACCTGAAATTGTTTTATCTGGATGCGCATTAAACGTAGCAAACGATCTCGGGATTATTGATATCCCTGTATCTTTGTCGCATACAAAAAGGGATGCTATAGCTTGTGCGATTGCGATAACCGAAAAATCTCAGGAAGCCAAAGAAGCTAAACGTGATCCTGCGCGAGAGCTTGCTCAAAAGTTTAAAGAGACAAAGGCAATTCTTGATGAGCTCAATTGATGTGGGATGCGATATTAACTCTAGCGGAGCTCTTAGATTTGAGGGTCTGGTAGACACTGCGGATGTTGAACTCATGGATGTTCCGTATGATCAGGTGGCAAAAAAGCTTCCATGGCCAGATCGTTATGCAAATAAGTATTCCCGTGGAAAGTTAATCATTGTTGGTGGGTCTTCCGAATATCCAGGGGCAATGGTTTTGGCAGGATGCGCGGGTGAGCGCATGGGTGCTGGATATGTGGAGGAGTTTGCATCCCAAGATGCACTTTTTGCTATACATGCCCAATGCCCGACTATAGTTGCAAAACCATATCCAGTATCTGATGAGTTTGAAGAGATATTGCATGCTGGCAAATCCCCTAAAGCTTGTCTTTTGGGATCAGGTATTGAGGCAAGTAGGGATTTCGAAAAGTCTCTCTGTAAACAAGTTCTTTCCTCTTGTGATATTCCGCTTGTTGTAGATGGTGGGGCTATATCGGTTTTAAGTGAACCAAGTGAACCTGCATTAGCAAAACAGATCTCTCGGCGCATAGGCCGGGGATTAGAAACTGTGATGACGCCGCACTTAGGGGAAGCTGCTCGCCTAGCTCATTCTGTAGGTTTATCGGTTCCTCAAGCGGCATCTGCTGCAAATGGACTTATAAAAATGAACCAGGAAGACATTGATAAAGGACTTTCTTCGTATGCATATAAGCTTTCTTTGGCCTACAGATCATGCATAGTTTTAAAAGGGCCTGTCACCTATATATGCGATGCGTATAAAACAAAGAGTGCAACTGTATGGGCGATGCGTCTTGGAACATCAGCACTTGCAAAGGCTGGCACAGGTGATGTTCTTGCAGGAATGGTTGCGTCTTTGCTTGCTCAAGGACTAACCGCTTTAGATGCTTCAATGCTTGCAACGCTTCTTCATGCCCAGGCTGCAAGGCTTGCCTCATCAAAACTAACTGATATTTGTGTCTGTGCTAGTGATGTTATTAATTATCTACCAGAGGCAATAAAGGAAATTAGACCTTAAGGCTGGAATTAAAAATCCTGAGATTCCATCTTATGCTGCGTCTTAGTGTTAAATCAATTTGTGGTTTTATTAAGACCGTTCATGCTTGGTTTTCTCGCGTGTATAATGCATGGTTATGTCTAAAAATGGCTCAAAAAACAGAGGTATCGATCAAACTGATAGCGGAATTAAGTTAAAAGAATCTGAGCCGCTATCGGGAGAGCCTTATGTTCCTGTGGAAATTCCTAAGTCAGCTTCAGGAAAGCCGCAGAAAAGAAGGCTGAAGATACCTAAAGGAAATAAAGGAAAAGTCTCGCGTATGCCCGAGGCTCATGAGTCTGCACCCACAATCACTTCTCAAAATGATATAAACATAGGATCAGATCCTTCGCTTCATATTGTTTTGGAACCCTTAAAAGATCGTGAAGGGGATGAGAACGCCACCCTGGAGAGTTTTGTAGCGGGTTTTCCATCAATTCCAAAAACTATGATTTTTGGCGAAGGAAAGTCAAAAGACGGCGAAAAAGTCAGTGAAGCGAATAAAGCGGCTCAAGTTAATGACGAAAATGATGCCGCTAAGACTCAGGCACTTGAGGATATTACAGCCCCAGGTTCAGCCGGAAAGACAATCCCTGTTCCGCTTCCTGGTTTACGCTTGAATTCTCAGCCTGGGCAGTCACAAGCCCAGGTGCAACCATTTTCTCCGCAGAATAATGGTCGGAAAGTACAACAAGTTGGACAAGTACAACAAGGTCAGTCTTTTAGTAGACAGGGGACAAATCAAGGCCAGTCATTACCTAATGCATCAGGCGCTGTGCCTATGAATAGAAATCCCAGGAATTCAGGTTCAATAAAATCTGCCTCCAATAATTCTTTTCGGAATGCAACAAATCAAATGCGCTCCGGAGGGTCTATTCCATTAAATAGTCCTAGGGCACATGCGGTGAATGGTTTTAAGCAAAGAGGTGCTAGCGCAAATCGCTTGCAAATGCCGCGCCCTGGAAATGTTGCACCTTCTGGAATACCTCAAACTCCATTTAGGCCATCAGTTTCTGCGCCTTTGCCTTGGCAAGTACCAATGCCAGGATATATGCATGTAGGCAATGCTTCTAATGAGCGTTTTGCTGGCTATAAAAATATGGGACAAAATCGGCAGTCAACTCAATTTGGACAAACACCCAATCGATATGGTCAAGGGTTTTTTACAAATTCGTTTTCTCCGTATCCTGGAGCTGGAAGAGTTCCTCAAACTGGCGGCATGGGTAGAGGTGTCACTCAACCTGTATCGCAGCTCCGCCAAACTACACCGCAAATGCAAACTCCGCAAATGCAACAACCTCAGACTCAATATCAGCTGGGATCTGGTACAACGGGGTCTGGCACAACAGGGTCTGGGATGTCTGTACCCCAAGCATCTGGTGCTAATTCAAGCTATCATCAGGGTTCTCAGACTAATAATTTAGGATCTAGTAGTTCTAATCAACAGCATGACGTAGAGGATTTTACAATCTTTGATAAACCTCCAGTTCCAATTTCTGTAGGCATGAAAACCGCAGATAGCAATCATAAGAAACGCCGCAAGGTTTTAATCGTTGTTGTTTTAGTAATTCTTATTGCAGCTGCAGTGGCTGTTGGATTTCTAATTAATACTGGCAGGTTAAATATACCTGGCGTTAACATTTCTGGTAATACATCCTCTGGTGATAATAATGTTTTGGTTGAGTCAAATACAAATGCTGACAACACATCAAATACCAATACAAGTACCGGGCCTTCAACATCTAATGGCGGCAGGGGATCAGTTGTCTATCAATACACTGCCCAAACCACAAAAGGCATTACGTTTTCTGTTGAGGAAACTGCAACATTTGACGAAGAGGGTAATTGTGCCACTACCGTTATGAAAATGCGGTTCCCATCGGAAGAATCGGCACGTGAATATGCGGACAGTTTGTCTAGGGACTACGGTTCGAACATAACAATTGATAGTCAAGAAGGTCCAAACGTTACTGTGACTATCAATAATTCAAATCTTCATTTGAATAGAGAAGAGTACGAAAACGCACTTCGTTATAGTGTGGATGACCTAATCATATTGAAGAAATAATCAATCATAGAGTCTTTTATTGATTGTATTTATACGAAATAGGCAATTTATGGGTTTGACAAACCTTTTGCCGTTAATAATCTGAACAAGTGTGCCCTAAAACCTACCGTCAGACTCACATTTCTGCTATGATTACCTAGTATTCTCAGACGCACAATTAACGGTAAAGGAGAATGGAAGATGCGATATCAAAAGGATGCGCATCTATATCGTAAGCAAATCAAGCGCCGTCAGCGTACTCAACGCATAAAAGGCGTGTCTTTTCTTGTAGTTGCTCTCGCATTGGCTTTTTATGCAGTTCCATGTTTTGCTACAAGTACATGGGATAAAGGACTTCCTGATCAAAACCCACAAACTGCGTTTTCTACAGCAATTAACGATACTGAATTTCTAGGCGATATTGACACCTCTGTTGGCGTAGGAGCAGCTACAGCAATAGAGGAGACAGAAGACATAATAGAGTCTTCACGATCAGCCGCGAAACTTGATCCATCTATTACTGAAACAACAGGACCTGGAATACTCACAGATGATAATGCTGTGCAATCTGCAAAGAAGAGAGCTCAAGCAGTCTCTGCGGCTGCAGCAGAAAAAGCAGCTCAAGAATCCATTACTGTAAACCGTTCAGCACAAACTGTACAAGCGGTTGATACGACATCGCTCATTCCTGCCTATGCATCGCTTTTCCTTGCTTTTGTATTTACGATTCTTGGTATTCGTTCAATCTTTAAAGCAAGAAGAATTAGAGCTAATTTTGTATTCAACTCGTATAGCAATGCTCTAAAGGCATAATGAATCCAATCCCGACGTTTAGACAGGATCTTTGATGGCAGCTGAAGACAACAACTCCATCTCGATCGATGACTTATTTGCTGCTTTTGGGGCAGGAAGCCCTTCATCAAACAGCAGTAAATCTGAGAAAAAACAAAATAAGAAAGAAGAAAATTCCAACGAGGTCTCTGAAATAGATCTTCTTGCTGCGTTTGGTTTAGCAACTCCAAAAGAAACACAGCAAATAAACGATCGAAATGAACGCAAGACTCGTGAACAATTAAGAGAAGCGCAGCTGAAAGAGCAGCAGATTCGAGCTCAACAGTGGAAGCGTGAATTACAGCAAAGAAATGCTGGAGTACAAGAAGAAGACGATGCTCCATCTGATGTTGTAAGCACGATAGCGCCCGATGCTTCAAGAACACAGAAATCATCTATATCTCGGGTATTTTCTAATGAAGGCGTTGGGACAATAAAGCCTTTCACCGTAGCAGAGCCTTCCTTTTTAAATAAGGGTGCAGAGCATAATGCAGAACAGCATCAATCGTTAACAGGTTCTGCTCCTCAGCCCTCCCAAATGCAGGCTAATGGACAGATGCCGCAGAACGCGCAGATGCCAGCAGTGTCTCAGGCACAGCTTATTCAACCATTACAGCAGCCGCAGGGCACCTTTCCTGTTCAGCCGTTTAACGCTGGACAGATTCAACCTTTAACGCAAGCGACTAATAATCCAGAAGCTAAAGACCAGGTAGGTAATCTTGGTCAAGCTGGTCAGAGTAAAATTCAGCCGCTAGGTACACCGGCCGAACAAACACAATCTCCGATACAGCCTTTATCACCGTTTGTTGGAGTACAAACTGGGGCATCTCAGGTTGTTGAGTCTGCTCCTAAATGGATGGGACAGCAACCTGGGTCTGTTGCCCAAAATATGCCGCTTTCTCAAAATATCCAACAACCACAAGTACAATTTCCACAGCCACAGCCACAGCCACAGCCACAGCCAC
>CAZVWE010000009.1:46990-67473 GCA_964631345.1 uncultured Eggerthellaceae bacterium
CCACAGCCACAGCCACAGCCACAGCCACAGCCACCTGTGGAGGCAGCTTTTCCGACTGAAGCTCAAGGGCAAACAACCATACAGGCTCAAGCTGCGCAAACGCAGGCGATTCAACAACCAAAAATACTTGTGGTTGAGCCGATTGATGAATCAACAGTTCAGGCTGAGCCAGTAGTTGAAGAAGTATCTGCTGAGGGTGTCAAATTTCGTAAGATCCAGCCTGTACAAAAAGAACCTGATGTTGATGCTGAAACAAAGAAAGAAACCAAAAAGAGCAACATCATTGGAATTATCCTAATAGCAATTGCTCTTGTTTGTGCTGTATTTGCGATATTGCTCTTATTGGGTCTTGTTGATTTTTCATCAAATAGACCTGCACGAGGTCAAGCAAATACGGCAGCAGTTACAGAAAATGTGCAGCAAAATACCGCTGATACACAGGATAAATCCAGTCAGGCTGTTTATTCATATGTAATCAGAGGTTCAGAAGGCACGACACACGAAGCTATTGAGACAGCCACTTTTGGAAACGATGGAATGTTGTCGGCTAGTACTCTAGAAATTAATGTTAATGGCCAAGAAGAATCTGATGCCATGTTGGAAGAGTTAAAAAACCAATTTGGCGAGAGCATAAAAGAGTCAAGCGCTGAACCGGACAAGGTTACAGTTGTCATGGATGTAGCGCGCGATGACCTTGATAAGGATGCTTACACAGAGTTGCTGTCTGCAAATATGGCAGATTTCAAAGTAATCAGTTAAATTCAATCAGTTAAATCTCATCAGCAAAAAGAAAAGCCCACCAACAGGTGGGCTTGACTGCGCTTGTTTTCTTGCTGCTATTCGCCAGCTGAAGTGCCGCGAGAAGCTGCAAATTTCTCAACTGTGCTTACGAAAGTATTGTAAAGATCAGGGGAAATAAGAACAGTTGAAACCTGTCCTTCAGTGATCATAACCTTAACTTTCTGCTCTTTGACTACGTCGATGAGCTCGGACTCGGACATTTTGTCCATCTCATCCTTTGTAACCATCCAGTCATTTAGACTCTGCAAGCGCGGGAGATTAAGTCCCTCATTCATTTAGAAGCTCCTTTTCAACGTAAACAATCAGCCAGCAAAAGAATCTGGCCAGCTACTAAAATAGGATTATAAACAATAATCTTATATATCTAAGCGTCATAGACAAAAAACGGCGATATTTTGTTTAGATATCACCGAAGACACACTATATAGAGTAATTTAAGAGTAATTTAAGAAGGATTTTTATAATTTCATATAGAAAATGTGAGTAGATAATGTGATTAAACGGAGTCGACGTGACAACTAATGATGAGGGGAATTCTGTAATGCCTACAAAAGATACGCAAGCAGGTTTTATGGATGAGGCACATGCGAAAGATAGAATACTTGCATTAAGAAAAGAGATAGAACGGCACACTTACCTGTATTACACACTCGATGCTCCTGAAATATCTGATGCAGCTTTTGATTCGCTGATGCGTGAATTGCGGGAGCTTGAAGATTTGTATCCAAATCTGCGTACATCCGATAGTCCAACAATGCGAGTTGGCGGATCTGTGGGTGAGCAGTTTAGCCCTGTACAACATGAAAACCGCATGTATTCACTTGATAATGCGATGGATGACGCGGAATTGCTAGAGTGGATGGAACGAATTGAGGCTCTATATGGAACTTTTCCAGAGCTTTGCTGTGAATTAAAGATAGATGGATCGTCAATCGCGCTTACATATGTTAATGGACGACTTATACGTGCAGCAACAAGAGGCGATGGTACAACAGGTGAAGATATAACTCTAAACGTACACCAAGTTCGTGATGTTCCTTCTGTGCTTTCTAAGGAAAGCCTAGAAAGCATTTCAAATCCAGATAACCCATTGGAACTTCGTGGTGAGGCATATATGCCCAAATCAAGTTTTGAAGCGCTTAATCTTGCTGC
Organism: uncultured Eggerthellaceae bacterium; assembly: GCA_964631345.1. Classification (GTDB taxonomy): domain Bacteria; phylum Actinomycetota; class Coriobacteriia; order Coriobacteriales; family Eggerthellaceae; genus MGBC163016. The sequence goes on from CAZVWE010000009.1 coordinate 48,944, forward strand.
CATCGCAGAAGGCGGTAAAGTTTTTAAAAATCCAAGAAATGCCGCTGCGGGATCCCTTCGTCAAAAAGATCCTTCCGTTACTGCAGAGCGCGATTTATCAACGTTTATGTATGCGATCTCAGATAACAATGCCTTGAAGCTGTCGGGGCAATGGGAGCTTTTAGAATGGCTGAAAACTGCAGGTTTTCATGTAAACCCCGATGTAGAACTTTGCAGAACTAAAGAAGAGGTACTTGAGTTTTGTTCTAATTCTTTATTAAAGCGTGATGAACTGCCTTATGAAATCGATGGTGTTGTTGTTAAAGTCAATTCATTTGCGCTTCAAGATCAGGCCGGTTTCACATCTCGTGCTCCAAGGTGGGCAATTGCATATAAGTTCCCCCCTGAAGAGAAAACAACGTTGTTAAAAGATATTACTGTGCAAGTTGGACGTACAGGCGTTTTAACACCAGTGGCCGAGCTTGAACCAGTAAGTATTGCAGGATCTACTGTATCTAGGGCAACGCTGCATAATGAAGACGAAGTGCATAGAAAAGACGTTCGAATTGGCGATACCGTCATTATTAGAAAAGCAGGAGATGTGATTCCTGAAGTCTTAGGTCCAGTTATTACTCTTAGACCAGATGATGCACTTGTTTGGCAAGCTCCTAAAGTTTGTCCAAGTTGTGGAATGCCTGTTATAAGGGAAGAAGGAGAATCTGCTCTTAGATGTGTGTCCATTGATTGTCCTGCGCAGTCATTGGAAAGGCTTCTGCATTGGGTAAGCAGACAGGCTATGGATATAGATGGCATGGGCGAAGAGATCGTTGGACGCTTGGTAGAAACTGGTCGGCTCGTTGACGTGGCAGATTTCTACACACTTACAGAAGCTGAGCTTGCAAGCCTTCCTCTTGGTCGTGTTAGTAAAAGCGGAGAACCTATAAGGCTTGGTCATACTGTCGCTCAAAAGCTAATTCAAGTCATAGAGGCATCAAAGAATAATAATTATGACAGGGTCATATGTGGCCTTGGAATTCGACATGTTGGTAAAAACTTAGCTATGGAGTTATGCAAGGCGTTTCCATCTATGGAAGCGCTTATGAGTGCAAGTGAGGAAGAATTAGAAACTGTTGAGGGTGTGGGTTCGCGTGTGTCGAAAAGTATATGGACATTTTTGCGTACCCCAGACAACATAGACGTAATTGAGCGCCTTCAGACCTCAGGTATCAATATGGTTGCTGGTACACAAGAAAATACATCAAGCGATGTATTAAGTGGCCTTACCTTTGTAATAACTGGCACTCTCACAGAATCACAGATGACTCGAGATGAGGCAGCAGATGCTATAAGAAACCTTGGTGGAAAGGTTTCCGGGAGTGTGTCTTCGAAAACCAGTTATGTTGTTGCTGGAGAGAATGCTGGATCAAAATTTGATAAAGCTGTATCGCTTGGTGTACCGATCATCGATGAACGTCAATTCTGTGAAATGTTGGACACTGGGCGCCCACCTATAGTAAAGTAACTAACTTATATGTTATAAGAGCCACTTAATAGGAGTCCATGGCGTACAAAAGGGGAAATCCACGTTCTGGGCTACGAGGCGCATCTAACACAAAGATTAGACATGCGGCTCATAGTCAGAAGTTGCAGTCCAACAATGGCCAAATGAGCGGATCGCCGCGAAAGGCCAGGGAGCTGTCTACAGCTTATGCATCTAAAGATCAGTTAGATGGCAGGGCTGTGCGTCACGGACAAAGCAGGACTTCTGCTAAATCGTCTACGCATGATGCGGTAAGTGCAAATCATCGAGCTAATGCAACAAGGCTCGATGCGGCAAAACTTGATCGGGTTCGGAAAAAGCGCAAGCGTAAAAGAATTCTTATAGGTGTTTTGTGCGGTCTACTTACATTATGTCTTGGTTGTTTTGCGTTTGCGGTTGTCTATATAAACAATATCAACTCTAATTTAAAACAAGGCGTAGGGGCTGACCTTTTAAGTGCGCTTATGCCAACTGATACACCCACAGATCCTTTTTATGTGCTTTTATTAGGCACTGACGGATCAGCTGAGCGTACAGCAGAAGGCGATGGGGATGCCTTTAGAAGTGACTCTATGATGCTTGCGCGAATAGATCCTAAGGATAAAAAGTGTGCGATTGTGTCAATTCCACGTGACACACTTATTGAGCTTGAAGGTCACGGTCAACAAAAAATCAATTCCGCCCTTGCATTTGGAGGTCCGGCTCTTGCTGTGAAGACCGTCTCGTCTATTACAGGCGTTCCAATTAGTCATTATGCGGAAATAGATTTTGATGGATTTGGAGAGATTGTTGATGCCTTAGGCGGCGTTGATGTGGATGTACCAATGGAGATCGATGATGATGAGGCTGGGGGTTATGTTGCTAAAGGCGAGCAGACTCTAAGCGGGAAAGAAGCGCTGATACTTTGTAGGTCGCGCCATTCGTATGATGATTATGGCGATGGAGACTTGTATAGGGCAGCCAACCAAAGACTTGTTATATCTGCTATTGCGCAAAAATTACTTGCTGCTGATCCTGTAACAATAGCATCTTCTGTAAGTGCATTGTCAGAGCACGTTATAACTGATATGGATGTAACCGATATTATTGGGATCGCGCAGAGCATGCGAGGTCTAGATGCAGAAGAAGATATTTATACGGCCGTACTTCCAACCACATCTAAATATATTAATGGTGGATGGTATGAAATTTATGATTCACAAGAATGGTTAGACATTATAAATAGAATAAACCAAGGACTCCCTCCGACTGAAAATAGAGTTATCGATGTAGCGACAGGTACAATGCTTTCGAACTCTAAAGTTGATGATCAATCTGATGTTGTATACGTTGTAAACCCAAATACCTCTATTAGGCTGCGCAATGGCAACGGTGTAGATGGTGCTTGCAATGACGCATACAACAAGCTTACAGAAATGGGCTATACAAACATTAGTGTTGGAAATGCTAATAGCTTTGATTTTCCAGAAACACTTGTTGTTTATAAAAAGAATTCCCGTGCAGGAGAGGCTCAGCTGATAGTTGATGCTCTTGGATATGGTAAGGCCATGAAAGACGATGGCACTTTCTTATTTGATTCCAACTATTTAATAGTTATTGGTAAGGATCATTCCAATTAGTGATTATTTTGAGCTGATCTCAATCAGGTAAGTCCCGGTGTAGCAATTCTTTATACCTAAAAGAGAATAATCTCAAATAAACTGTTTATTTGGTGTATTATCTTTAATCAGGTTATAGGCATTTAAGAATAATCTGAATTGCCTATAAATAATTAACTCATGATAATTTGGTGTGTCAATCATGCGAAAGGGGTCTTGATGAAGGGGTTCTTAAAAAAGGCGTCCATCCTTGCGGGAGCTACGCTATTGGTTTCAGCGATTGCCCTTGCAGGTTGTTCTTCAAACAGCGGTGGATCAAATGCGGCAGAAAATACAAGCACAACGCAAGAAAATGTAGAGTTACAGGTATTTGCCGCTAATTCTCTTTCAAAGGCTATGGATGAAGTACAAGCACTTTATACACAAGAAACGGGAGTTACATTTGCAGATACTCAATATGAGGCCTCTGGAACTTTAAATGAAATGCTTGGCGCTGGTGCACCTTGCGACATTTTAATTACTGCATCGAAAGCAACTATGGATGATGCAGTTGATAAGGGATATGTGGATGAATCAACGCGATTTGATATGTTTACAAACCAACTAGTAATTGTCACAGGTCTTGAATCTGACCTTACAGATATTACCCTAGAAGATATCGCAAGCGGAAATTACACTCTTGCTGTAGGAGATGCAAATGTTCCTGCTGGAACTTATGCAAAGCAAGCCCTTTCCACAACAACTCCTCCTAGCTGGATTAGTGCAGATGGTAAAACCGGTGCTGATTGTTCTGGCAAAGAGGGCACATTTGACGGCACTCCACTTGAAGGTAAAGTGACCGAAGGATCTTCTGTTGGCAATGTTTGCAATTATGCAAACACAGGAGATGTTGATTTGGCTATGGTTTATAGCTCTGACGTTTTTAGATTTGGTAATGTAAAGCAAATCGGCGTTGCTCCAGATGACACTCATAAGAAAATACTTTATCCTGCTGCAGTGTGCGCAGAAGCCTCACAAAAAGAGGCCGCTCAAGATTTTCTTAATTGGGCATTTACAAATGAAGAGGCAATTCGTATTTGGCAAGAGTGGGGATTTGAACTTGCATAAGCAGTTCGATATAGCATTTAGAGATGGCGTCTTTAAAGGCGTCATCTCTAATCTATGCACCAAAAAGGTTGCCTTTATTGTTTTGACAACAATTCTTGTATTGTTTATAGCTATCCCTTCTAATGCTTGGGCCTCTAGTCAGCCCACAGATTCTAATTCGAATGTAGGGAATACCTCGTCATCAGGAGCCTCTGACGTAATTAATGAGGCTTATGGTGAAGAAGTATTAGTTGCAGCTGATCTTGATGCCGCAAAGATCGAAGGTGCTACCTTTGCGATTGATTCTTTTATACGTGCTGAGGCTGGATCTTTCAGGGAGATTAATGGGCAGGCAATAGGATATGCGTATTATTTAGGCTCTAGTAACAGCTATGCAGTAGCTGTGGTTTACAGAGAAAAAGTGATCGTCTATGTTCCGTCATCTGCAAAATCGCTTTGTGGAATAGAAGATCCGACTTCAATAGATGATCTAAAAGCATATTTAAGTGTGCTTGATAAAGACGCCAGTAAAGGTGGCGTTGATATTTCAAGTAGCTCAGATTGGATTTTTACAGATCAAGAAGAATTTACAGAAGCGGGAATTACCTATAAATTTTGTATCGATGCGGGGAAAGACAAGTTTTATGCAAGTGTGTCCAATCAGGACGGAAGCGATCTTTTACAAACCGAACTCCCTGAACATGTAGACATCTTTAAAATAGTAGAACCTGGTGCTGTTGAAGTGATTCCAAAAAGCACTGGGTTTGCGGCATTTGTTGAATTCTTGCAGGGTATCGATTTATCACCTTTATGGGTAACTCTAAAAACCACAGGATGTGCAATCGTTTTTATCTTCGTGCTTGGCCTTGCGGCGGCGTATTTCACAATGCGAATTCCAAAGCGGGCACAAGATATATTCGATACAATTTTTACAATACCTATGGTTTTGCCACCTACTGTCTGCGGCTTCTTACTTTTGTTGCTTTTGGGAAATAAATCCCCTGTTGGACAGTGGTTTATAGATGTAGGTTTTCCTTTGATATTTAGCTGGCCTGCAACAGTTATCGCTGCAACTGTTGTGGCTTTTCCTTTGATGTATCGCTCATGTAGGGGAGCGTTTGAAAGCCTAGATGCGAATATGCTAGACGCTGCAAGAACTTTAGGTTGGTCTAATCGACGAATATTTTTGAAGTTGATGATTCCACTTACATGGTCATCTATTGCAGCGGCTACCGTGCTCGCATTTGCTAGAGCCCTTGGAGAATTTGGAGCAACACTTTTCCTTGCTGGGAACAATGTCGGAATTACCCAAACTATTCCAATTGCGATTTACTTCGAATGGATGGGTGGAAATGGTGATGTAGCAATATTTTGGACTGTGATAATTCTTATTATCAGTTTCGCGGTAATCCTTTTTATCAATCTTTGGACAAGGCACAACACAAAGTATCGCAGACGGGATAGTGATCAGTGAGTCTTCAGGCTAAGATAATTAAAGATTTCGGCTCTTTTAAGCTGGACATCGATATAGATGTGGACGAACAAACTCTAGGTTTTCTCGGCGCATCAGGATGTGGGAAATCTTTAACACTTCGTTGTATTGCAGGAATTGAACGTCCAGATGAGGGTCGCATTGTTGTAAATGGAAAGACGTTTTTTGACTCAGAGGCTGGCATTAACCTCACTCCACAAGAGCGTAAAACTGCACTTTTGTTTCAAAACTATATGCTTTTCCCGAATATGACTGTAGAAAAAAACATCGGCGCTGGAATCCCTAAAGAGGTATCCAAGGAAGAGCGTGGGAAAAGAATTGCAGCGGAACTAAACAGATTTGGTCTTTCGGGATTTGCTGATAGGTATCCATCTCAGTTATCTGGCGGTCAGCAACAGCGTGTGGCTTTAGCGCGTATGCTTGCAGCTCGTCCTGGTATTTTGATGCTTGATGAGCCATTCAGTGCGCTAGATTCGCATCTAAAAGATATGCTCGAATTAAACTTGTTGAACCTTTTTGCAACATTTGATGGCACCGTTTTATATGTAAGTCATGACATTGATGAGGCTATGCGTCTTTGTGACAGCATTGCTGTAGTTGAATCAGGGAAAATCCTTGAGATAGATAATCCAGACGAGCTTGTGCATAATCCTAAATCTGAAGCAGCTTTAAAGCTTTCCGGGTGTAAGAATGTTGTCATGGCTGACAAGGTTTCATCAAGTCGAATTTATGTTGATAAGTGGGGCGTGACACTAGAAACGGCAGCTGATGTTCCTGATGATTTGAAATACATTGGAGTCAGAGCAAACTATATTAATCGTGCAGATAAACCAGGTGACAATGTATTCAGGATGCGTGTAGACCGTATAAGTGATGCCAGATTTGAGCGCTCTATGTTTTTGAGCTTTATTGATAGAAGTGAAAATGCAGAGCCTCTAGTTGTAAATCCCGAGTTAGATGAAATGCACTATATGCACCAAAGGTTGTACTGGAGAGTCAACACGCTAAATACCACAAAAGATGAACTTCCGAATGTAGGTGATGAGATTCTGCTTGAAATTCCAAAAAACAGGATATATATGGTGTGTCAGTAAGACTCATTAAATGGGCACCTTAGATAATACTTATTTGTATATAATCAGAAGAAACTACAAATTTGCCATTTTAAGCACTTATCAATAAATGCAATTGGTGTAAATGACGCAGTTTTTTAAGTTCTTAAATTGGCGATAAGATTACCTACGTTAAGAGGTTTAATTGAAAGATTCTCACGGAAGAACCATAGATTACCTGCGCATTTCGCTTACTGATAGATGTAATTTCAGGTGTGTTTACTGTATGCCCGAAGATGGCATTGAACAGATGAAGCATGATGATATCTTACGGATTGAAGAAATCGAAAGAATCGTACATGTTGCAGCTGGTCTCGGCATCAAAAGTGTTCGCCTTACAGGCGGTGAGCCTTTAGTTAGAAAAGGCATAGTTGATCTTGTTGACAGCATTACCGATATAGATGGAATAGAAAACGTTTCCATGACCACCAATGGGGTATTGTTGCCAAAGCTGGCACAAGATCTGCGGAAAGCCGGACTTGATAGGGTAAACATTTCACTTGATACACTTGATGCTGAACAGTTTCACCAAATAACTCGTGTTGGAAGGCTTGAGGATACGCTTGCTGGTATTGAGGCTGCTATAGATGAGGGCTTTGACCCAGTGAAGGTCAATGCTGTTACCGTCAGGTCTTTAAATCAGGATTATCTTGAATTCGCAAAAATGTCCATAAATCGGCCTTTGCACATGCGTTTTATCGAATATATGCCTATAGGCAGTAGCGATGAGGCGGATGGAACCGGATGGGGAGAAGATGATGTTATCCCAGCCGAGGAACTTCGAGAAATAATAAACGCTCAGGCAGAGGCAGAAGGTTTGGGTGTGCTTCACCCTGTAGGGAAAAAACCAGTCGGATGGGGGCCTGCGCGCTACTATGAGTTTGATGGTGCGAAAGGAACAGTGGGATTTATATCTCCTATGTCGCGTCATTTCTGTTCTGAATGTAACCGCCTTCGTATAACGGCTGATGGAAAAGTGAGGCCGTGTCTTTTCTCTGATGTGGAATATGATTTAATACCTGCGCTTAAAAGCGGCGATGATAGTGCGGTCAAGGATGTATTGCTGGAAGCTCTTGGAGCTAAGCCAAATGATCATGTTGGAATTATTGGTACAGAACGCGGAATGTCTGCGATAGGGGGCTAGACGTGTCTGAGAATAGACTTACTCACGTTGATGAAAATGGCGATGTGCGAATGGTTGACGTTTCGCAGAAGCCAGATACAGAGCGCATTGCAGTGGCCGAAGGTTTTATCTCTATGCATAAAGAAACTCTTGAGCTTATTGTTCAGGGTAAAGCTGCAAAAGGTGATGTTTTGGCATGCGCAAGAGTTGCAGGGATTATGGGCGCAAAACGCACAAGTGACTTAATTCCTATGTGCCATCCGTTAAATATTACGAAATCAAAAATTGAATGTACGCCTGCATTTGAAGGAGATCGAACAGACGGACGAGTTGGGGTTCACGTGCTTTCAACATGTGGAGTAACAGGAAAAACTGGAATAGAAATGGAAGCGCTTACAGGCGTATCTATCGCTTGTCTTACGATCTATGATATGTGCAAGGCAGTGGATCGTGGTATGGAGATAATAGATGTGCGTCTTTTAAAGAAAGACGGCGGAAAAACTGGCCTTTGGGAGCGGGACTGTACTGCGTGAAGTATGCGCAATTAGACCACACGGACTGAAACCTAAGGGCTTTCCGTAAACCAAGTCTTTAGGAGGTCAAACATGGGCAAACGCACGAAAATCATATGCACCATGGGACCTGCAGTAGATGATGAGGCGATTCTTGCAGAATTAATCTCGCAAGGTGCCGATGTGTGTCGTTTGAATTTTTCCCATGGATCACATGATGAGCATGCATGCAGGATAGAAAAAATCAAAAAGGTTCGTGCGGTTTTGGGAACGCCGACAGCCATTATGTTAGATACAAAAGGGCCTGAGATAAGAACGGGATTGCTTGAGGGTGGAAAGCCTGTTGAGCTTATGGAAGGCACAAAGATCACTCTTACACCTAATGATGTTTTAGGGACTAAGCAAATAATTTCTCAAAGTGCGCCTATTCTTGCAGACTATGTATCGCCTGGAGTCACAATTCTTCTTGATGACGGTCTTATAGAACTTGAAGTTACAGAGATATGCGGAAAAGACATTGTTTGTCGCGTTGTAAACTCAGGGCTTCTTGGTCAAAGAAAATCTCTTAATGTTCCAGGCGTTAGTGTTCCTTTGCCAGCTCTTACTAAAACAGATAAAGCGGATATCGCATTCGGTATTGAGCAGGGTATTGATTTTGTGGCTCTGTCATTTGTAAAAGATGCAAAAGGGGTTAATGAGGCTAGGGAGTACATAAATTCTTTAGCAAAAACGCCGATTGGGATAATTTCAAAAATTGAAAATGAAAGTGCGGTCGCAAATATTGATGAAATAATTCAGGCAACTGATGCTGTGATGGTTGCACGAGGGGATCTTGGCGTTGAAGTTCCTTCATATGAGGTTCCGCATTTACAGAAAAGCATTATTAAGAAATGTAATCATGAGCATAAACCAGTTGTTATTGCGACACAGATGCTCGAATCGATGACCAATAATCCGCGGGCTACTCGCGCAGAGACCACCGATGTTGCAAATGCTATTTATGATGGGGCGGATTGCGTGATGCTGTCCGGTGAGACTGCAGCAGGTAAATACCCAATTGAAGCGGTTCGTACTATGGCAAAAATTGCAGAAACCTCCGAGATGCATTATCTGGAAGATTCACGTGTGCGCCCGCATGAAGAGGGGCTTAAAAGCGTTTCCCATGCTGTAGGGACTGCTGCTGTGCAAACAGCATTAGACGTTGACGCGAAGTGCATAATTTGTCCAACGATGACAGGAAGATCGGCGCGTCTTATATCAAGCCTTCGCCCTCCAATTCCGATTTATGCGGTAACTCCTAATGATTCCGTTGAGCGCTCTATGCAGCTTTTCTGGGGTGTCACACCTCTAAGGGGAGATGTTCAGGGAAATATGCGGAGCGTTATCCAAAATGCTGAAGACGTTGTAATGGCAAATGGCTTAATCCAAATAGGTGACATTGCTGTAGTTACATGCGGGGATAGGTTTACAAGTCCTACCTTGAAAACCGCAGATGGAAAGGTCGACAGATTTTCTCCGGCAAATGTGATGTATGTTGTAGAAATCAGGGATAAAGACCCTAGATTGATGGATAAATTGTCACCAGAAGATGCATTATTAACGTCAGACTTTTTCGATATTGGGTCTACCCAGCAAAAGCTGTGGTAGGATTGCAACGCAGAAATAGGTCATAAGGAAGGTATAGCAAATGTCAGGACATTCAAAATGGGCGACAACCAAACATCGTAAAGCTGCGCAAGACGCAAAGCGATCTGCCCTTTTTTCCAAACTTTCAAGAAATATTACAGTTGCAGCGAAAGAGGGTGGAGATCCAAATCCTGACAACAATGCATCTTTGGCAGCAGCTATTGAAAAGGCTAAAGGATATTCCCTTCCAAAAGATAAGATTAAAACCGCTATCGATAAGGCATTTGGAAGTGGCAAGGATGCCGCAAACTATGAAACCGTAGTTTATGAAGGCTATGGACCTGCAGGAATTGCGGTTTATTGTGAGGCTTTGACAGATAATCGCAATCGTACGGCCGCTGATGTGAGGTCAGCTTTTTCTCATGCTGGTGGAAACCTGGGAACATCAGGCTCTGTTGCTTTCCAATTTGAACGTAAAGGCCAAATCATGGTTCCCAAAGAGATCGAAGGGGACAAAAAGGAAGGCATGAAGGCAAACGGAGTTGCAGGCGATGAAGAGGAATTCATGCTTGCCGTTGCTGAGGCTGGTGGAGATGATTACGAAGATGCAGAAGATGAGTGGATCGTATATACAGCGCCAGCAGATCTTGCACTAGTTCGCGATGGGCTTCATAGTCAAGGTATTGAGACAAAAGGTGCCGAGCTTATGATGATTGCAACTAACCCAACAGAGGTCAGCTTATCTGATGCAAAGAAAGTCATGCGCCTAGTGGATAAACTAGAAGAGCTTGAAGATCTTCAAAATGTCTACCACACAGCAGATATTACAGATGAGATTGCAGAACAACTAGATTAAATTAGCTGTCTTTAAGGCTAAAACCGTCGAATCAATCTAGATATTCTCGATCCATATAAATCTAGATTGATTCGGTTTAAGCCAGCCTAGACCAAGCTCATTTTTTCGAGAGCCGCCTTTTTTACACAACAAATAAATACATCCATTGCAAGATCTAACTCTTCAAGCGATAGCATAGTAGGAGCTATGCGAATGTTTGAATCGGTTGGATCTTTTCCGTATGGCCAGGTAGCTCCTGCTGTTGTAAGTGTAATGCCGGCTTTCTTTGCAAGCGCAACTGTGCGTTTTGCCGTAAGGCTTAACCCATCAAAAGAGATAAAATAGCCGCCCTTTGGGTAAGTCCAGGTAGCTATCATTAAGTCTTTAAGACCTTCCTCTAGTTTCTTCTCTACAAGTTCGAATTTAGGACGAATAATATCTGCATGTTTTGACATATGTTCTTTTATTGCGTCTGTATTTGGTAAGAAGCGAACGTGGCGAAGTTGATTAAGCTTGTCTTGCCCAACCACCTGTGCAGACATTAGTTTTCTAGCCTCTTTTATATTTGCCTTTGATGATGCAAATCCACATATTCCAGCACCTGGGAAAGTTATTTTTGATGTGGATGCAAATTTGAAGTACCTATCAGGATGTCCTGCCTCAACGCAGGCAAGTCCAATATCTAGTAAGTGTTCATCGAAATCTGGATATAGGGTATGCACGCAGTATGCGTTGTCCCAAAAAATCCTGAAATCATCTGCCGCTTCCATTGAAGCAAGACGTCTAACGGTTTCATCTGAATATACAACGCCTGTAGGATTTGAGAATTTCGGAACGCACCAAATGCCTTTTACATGAGGGTCTTTCGCAAGTTTTTCAACCTCGTCCATATCAGGACCTGTTTTAGTCATAGGAACCGTGAGCATTTCAATTCCAAATTGCTCAAGAATTGCAAAATGTCTGTCGTATCCAGGTGCGGGGCAAATAAAACTAATGCGATCATATGCAGCCCATGGCGTTGATCCTAAACATCCAAAGTCAAGACATCTTGCCACCGTGTCATACATTGCAGTGAGTGATGAGTTACCAAGTGCAAGTGTGCATTCAGGATCAGAATCCAGAAGCTCTGCCATTAACGCGCGTGCGCCAGGGATGCCTTCTACGTTCCCATAATTTCTGCAATCAATACCTGCATCATCTATGCAATCAAGAGGGGTCTGTAGAATACAGAGCATCTCAGATGATAAATTCAGTTGATCTTTACAAGGCTTTCCGCGCGCCATATCTATAGAATAATTTTTGCTAAGTATTTCTTCGTATTCAGCGTTTACCTCATCAAGCGTTTGTTTTAGTTCTGCGTCACTTAAGTTTGCATAAGCTTTAACGTCATTGTTTGAAGACATATCGAACCCTTTCGAATTTCAGTTACCGTTCCATTCACAAGTGCATATAGCCCGTGCATGTCTTGCTGACCTAAGTTTTGAAATCACTCTATCAGGATAAAGTATAATCCCCAAGACATTCGTACAAAGGGGTTGATGTTTTTATGGTCGAGGGCGATTTCTTAGTTCTTTTCGCCATGTTGATTTATTTTATTGTCGTTTTGACAATTGGTTTCGTTTATGCGAAGCGTTCAAATTCTTCAACATCTGAATATTTTATTGGTGGAAGGAAAGTTGGCCCTTGGCTTACGGCTCTTTCTGCAGAAGCGTCAGATATGTCCGGATACCTTCTCATGGGTCTTCCTGGACTTGCATATTTTACAGGTGCATCGGATGCAGGTTGGACGGCTGTAGGTCTTGCAATTGGAACATATCTTAACTGGAAGCTTGTAGCAAAAAGGCTTCGCAAGTACTCTGTGAAAGCAGATAACGCGATCACACTCCCAGGCTTTTACTCCAAACGTTTCCACGATGATAAAAATATTGTCTCCACAATAGCCGCGTTAATCATTCTTGTGTTTTTCTGCGTGTATGTTGGGAGTTGCTTTGTAACGTGTGGAAAGTTATTCAATACACTTTTCGGCCTTGATTACCTTACGATGATGTGCCTTGGAGCTATCATCGTATTTCTGTATACGCTTATCGGTGGATATCTTTCAGTTGTGGCAACTGACTTTGTGCAGGGCTGCCTTATGTTTTTTGCACTACTTGTAGTGCTTATTGGATCGATTACTTATGCAGGTGGCGTGGACAATGTCGTCGCATTCTTAAATGACATTCCAGGCTTTCTTTCAGGTGTACAAATTGCTGTTCCTGTAACAGATGAGCAGGGACTACAGATGATGAATGACAATGCGCCTTTATTTGATGTTCCTGCAGAATATGGTTTGCTTTCAATTATCTCAATGCTTGCTTGGGGTCTAGGATATTTTGGTATGCCTCAAGTATTGGTGCGCTTTTTGGGAATTAGATCAGCAGAAGAAATTAAGCGCAGTCGAATTATTGCGGTTACTTGGGTTGTTGTCTCTTTGTTCTCGGCAATTTGTATTGGCCTTGTAGGACGTGCTGTGATCCCAACAATGTTTGCCACAAACTCTGCTGCAGAAAATGTGTTCATCGTTCTTTCGCAGATCATGCTTCCATCATTTTTGTGCGGCATTGTGGTGTCAGGCATCTTGGCGGCTTCTATGTCTAGTTCGTCTTCATACCTTCTTATTGCAGGGTCAAGTGTTGCGGAAAACATCTTTAGGGGCGTTATTAAAAAGGATGCAACCGATGCGCAGGTAATGATTGTTGCACGCGTAACACTAATCGTGGTGTTCCTTTTCGGAATTCTCGTGGCAGCTGATGAGAATTCTTCGATTTTCTTTGTCGTAAGTTATGCATGGGCAGGTCTTGGGGCTTCGTTTGGACCTTTAACGCTGTGTTCACTTTATTGGAGAAGGCTAACAAAACAAGGTGCTATTGCTGGCATGATTGCAGGTACAGCAACTGTGCTTATTTGGCATAATCTTCTATCTCCATTGGGTGGAATATTTGGAATCTATGAACTTTTGCCAGCGTTTTTGATCTCGCTTATCTTTATTGTTGTCGTAAGTCTTTTGACTCCAGAACCCCCTCAAGCTGTTTTGGATGATTTTGATCACTATATGGACGAAGATGATGAATCCGAGCTTCAGGCCGCTATTAATGCTGAAAAATCAGAGAAAGTTTTAGGCGAAGCATTAGGGGATTAATAGTTAATTTGATGGATGAGCACTCATATCCGATGTGCTAGATATGTGCGTGAAAGGTACTCGATTTGGTCTTATCGGATATGAATGCTATTATGTCATCCATGTTCGCACTAAAAACAGACCATTTCTCTTGCTCAACCCAGGAGGTATCCTAGACTGATGAGTGAGCATTCACTAGCGCACGGCTCATGCGCTTTACTTAAAGGCGCATGCGCTCTGGCTTTATCAGCCACACTAATCGTAGCTCCAACAGGTGAGGCTTTTGCTACCACTGCTGCGCAAAAGCAAGCAGAAGCAGCTGAAGCACTCCAAAAGATGGATGCGTTGAATTCGCAATTAAATCAAGCTGAATATGATTTCGAACTTGCTTTGCATGAACAAAACGTAGCACATGAGGCTATGGAAGATGCTCAGACAAGAATCGATGAGGCAACTGACCAAATTGCCGATCTTCAAGAAAAGCTAGGTGTACGTGCACGCAGTATGTACCGTACAGGCAATTCAACTTTCATTGATCTTTTGTTGGGTTCTACGACATTTCAAGCATTTACAACAAATTGGGGAATTCTCAATGACATGAATGAGTCTGATGCTGAAATGGTTCAGCAGACAAAGGACTTACGCGTAGAAATTGAGGATCAAAAGGCAGAATACGCGGCTCAAGAAGCTGTGGCAGCAGAAAATGCTAAAAAGGCTGAAGAGGTCAAAAATTCTGCCCAAAATTTAGTAAACGAAATGCAGGCTACCTACAATTCACTTTCAGAAGAAGCAGCCCAGTTGCTTGCTGCTGAGGAAGCTGCTCGTGTTGCTGCAATCACCAACAACACAAATAATGGTGGCAATAACGGGGGAGGCAATAACTCGTCGTCGGGTAATAATACTTATTACGATAACTACCCAACAACTGTTGGTGGCGATGCCGTATCCCGCGCGTATTCCATGATTGATAAACCTTATAGTTGGGGTGCAGGCGGTCCTGGTTCCTTTGATTGTTCAGGTTTTGTTAGCTTTTGTTTAACTGGAAGCACTGGTCGTGTGTATAGCGACTCATGGGCTATAGGCGCTGCTGGTAAACCTGTGTCTAACCCACAAGCAGGAGATGTTGTTTATTGGGATGGACATGTTGGTCTATATGTGGGCGGCGGCATGATGGTTCATGCATCACAATCTAAGGGTAAAGTCGTAGAGGCAGAAGTTGCTTACAGCGAATCTGCACTAGGAAAAGCCCAGTATCTTCGTTTCTAATCTAAGACAACTTATCCAGCGGTTCACCGTTCACGGCACGTAAATGTGTTCGAATAGTGAACCGTTGTGGATTACTTGCGGCCTAATCTACTAGATATTGCGTAATGCCACCTAACTTTCTTAATCTTTGTAAATACTCAAAAAGATCCCAGCATGTGGATGATAATATTGTGCAACTGTTTGCCGAAAATACACCACGTGCTCAATTCAGGAGGTTAATCTGATGCAAGAGCATACACACGCCATGAGCAGACGGACGTTCATAGGCGCATCCGCCATAGCAGGTTTATCTACCTGCCTTTTAGCACCCGAGACGCAGCGTGCGTTTGCGGTTACTTCAGCAGAAAAGAAAGCTGAAGCTGCTGCAGTGTATGAAAAGCTGCAAGCTATGGAAGAAAAACTCGATGCTGCATCAGCTGACTATGGCACAGCTATCGAAGAGCAGCAAGCTGCCCAAGCCAAGATGGATGAAGCTCAAGAGCGCATCGATGAAGCTAATGTCCAAATTGCTGATCTTCAAGAGCAACTTGGAACGCGTGCTAGGGGAATGTACAGATCGGGCTCACTTTCTGTAATCGATCTTCTTTTAGGCGCTACATCTTTTCAAGCGTTTACAACCAATTGGGATGTTCTAAACCAGATGAATCAAAACGATTCAGATATGGTTGAAGAAACTAAATCGCTTCGTGCAGAGGTTCAAGCGCAAAAAGATGAATATGCTGCACAAGAAGCAGTAGCAGCTGCGAAAGCGGAAGAGGCGGCTCAGGTAAAAGCTGAGGCAGAAGAGCTGGTTTCTGAGATGCAATCGACATATGATTCACTCACCGCTGAGGCTGCAAGACTTCTTGAGGAAGAAGAAGAGGCCAGAAGACGGGCAGAAGAAGAGCGTGCCCGCGCTGCTGCTCAAAGAAATAGTTGGAGCAACTCTGTTCAGGGATCAGGTGGGGTTGATAACAACAAATCCCAAACTGTAACTGGAAATGTTGTAGTGGATCGCGCTTATTCTCAAATTGGCTGTCCTTATGTTTGGGGTGCGGTTGGACCTGGCTCATATGACTGCTCCGGACTTGTAAGCTATGCGATTTTAGGTCGCCATGAAAGACTAGGTACAACGTATACCTTTATGACATATACACAAGTTACCGATCCGCAGCCAGGAGATATTTGCACTCATTGGACGCATTGTGGCATTTATGTGGGCGGCGGCATGATGATTCATGCATCAGTTTCGCGTGGAGTCGTTGAAGCCCCTGTACATGCTGGGATGATTTTCGTCAGGTACTAATGGGGTGAAAGCTTCTTTAGATACTCAAGTAATTCAAGATGGCGCACCAAGTGATGCCAGTCTTGATTTACTTGATGATGAAGCTAGCTCTAAAGAATCGGTTACAAAATACGCAGGCGTGATAAGCGTCTGCGTTGCTATTTCTAGGGTCACTGGTTTTGTTAGAACTTGGATGATGGCGTTTGCATTAGGCGCCACGTTTTTATCCAGTTCTTACCAAATCGCCAATAACCTTCCAAATCAACTTTATGAGCTTGTGATGGGGGGAATGCTTGTAACGTCATTTCTTCCTGTTTATATATCGGTCAAAAAGAAGCTAGGTAATAAAGCAGGAGCTGAATACGCGTCGAATCTGTTCACTTTAGTCTGCCTGTTTCTTTTGATCATCTCCGTTTTAGGAATGATGTTTCCAAGCGTGGTTGTTTATACGCAAACATTTATGTCAGATCAAGCTGATATGGGTATAGCGTGCCTGCTGTTTCAGTTCTTTGCTATCCAGACTGTGTTTTATGGAGCTTCTACAATAGTCTCAGGCGTGCTTAATGCCAACCGTGAATACTTATGGTCTTCTGCGGCTCCAATTTTTAACAACTTAATCGTGATAGCAACTTTTGCAGCTTATGCGGTAATTGCACCTCATAATCAAGAAGCTGCTTTATATGTAATCGCCGTTGGAAATCCATTAGGTGTGTTCGTTCAGTTTGTAATTCAGCTCCCAGCCTTAAAGAAGCAGGGGATTAGACTTCACTTTAGGATCAACTTCAAGGATCCAGCGCTTAAAGAAACCCTATCGTTAGGAATTCCAGCCCTTGGGATTACCGTTTTTACTTTTATTACCGTATCTGTTATGAATGCTGCATCTTATGTGTATGCAGACAACGGTCCATCAGTTATAGCTTATGCACGCCTTTGGTATACGCTTCCATATTCATTCTTGGCAATTCCCATCACTACGGCCATGTTCACAGAACTCTCTGAAATGGAAGCGGTGGGGAACAAAAGAGGCGTTGTGGATGCAAGTGTTTCCGCCTCATCTCAGATCATGTTTTTATTGATCCCGTTTACGCTGTATTTAATTGTATTTTCAAATCAACTTGTGACTCTTTATCATACAGGCGCGTTTGAAGCAGAGCGAATAGGTCAAATCGCAACATTTTTATGTGCTTTATCTGTAGCTTTGCCTTTCTATGGACTTTCGGCACTGATGCAAAAAGTCTTTAGCTCAATCAGGCGGCTTGGGGTGTTTGCGTGGTTTAACGTGATTGCAAGTATTGTCGAGGTTATTTTGATAATGGGTGCAGTTTGGGCTTATGAAAATGAATTCCCTGCAACTATTGAAACGATCGGACTTGCTTCTGCTGCTTTTTATATAGTGCTAGATTTGCTTTCGCTTATATATATGCACTTTCGCTATGGAAAGATCAGTTTTGCAAAAATTATCAAAGCTACTTTTCTAGGTCTTGTGCTCGGTCTTTTAGGTGCCATTTGTGGGGCGGTTATCGTATGGGCGTCACAAATAATACTTTCTGAGTATATGCAAACGATTTGGTGTGCGTTTTTAGTAATTATTGTTGGTGGGCTGATTTCGTTATTTGTAACGTTTGGGATAGCGCTGAAAACCAAGATTCCTGAAGCTTCCTTTATAAAAACTTTCGTAGTGGCTATAAGAAGAAGACTTCCAGGTAAAATACACCATGCTAAGCATGCTAGATGGTAAAATGCATTAGGGAGCATAGATACGCCCGGTGGCGTGTTAATGGTTGACACTCAAATATCCCTAGCGTATCATGCTAACGCTTGCATTGATTGCGGGTTGATCTTGCAAGCGGCAGCTTGAAAACCGCACATGAAATTCAGCGCCGAAATGGGCGTGTGCCCGAGTGGCTAAAGGGGACGGGCTGTAAACCCGTTGGCTATGC
>CAZVWE010000010.1:0-64413 GCA_964631345.1 uncultured Eggerthellaceae bacterium
TGGGATCAGGCATCGCGGCGTTATCCTGACTACCTTCCCATCTGGCTTACCATGGAACCCGGCGCCATGTACATGGGATCCACGTCCATGCTGTTCGCCTGTGGGTCCACCTACATCTATAACGCTCCCGCCAACTTCGAGTTCAACGATGCCCAGCGGGCGGCTTTCAAGGCCAGGCTGGACAACATCTTTTCATATGCGTCCAAATACGCGTCTACGACGGCGACCATCGTCGGCAAGGAACGAGTGAACACCACTATTGTCCTGACGCTGGACAACATGACTTCCCGATATGACTACGGTACCGCCCAGAACGTCTATTACGAGAGCCATGGGCTCTGGGGCAAGCACTACACCGAAGATCCTTGGCATAAGCACTTCTACGACGTGAGCGAGCTCTACGACACCACAGGCGGACAAGGTGCGGCTGCTGCTACCTACAACATGTCGCCTACCAACAAGCGCATCCTGTTCCTAGCTTATACCTCCCTTTCGTGCGGCTGGTCCTATTACTGGTCACATGAGATGGCTCACGCTCTTGACAACGACGTATTCCTAGGCGCTGGCCGCCGCGATGGTGGCTCCAATGAGGATTTCACCGACGGTCTTCTCACCCAGGGTCATGGGGCTTTGACCCCGGTCATCAACCTTTGTTACGAATACAACACCTCATCCGACATCATGTCCAATTACGATCGTGACCGAATCTACGGGAAGGATCAGACGGACGACTTCTACGGGAAGATGTACGAGACCCTCGACATGTTGGATTACGCGGCGCTTCTCGCATTTTTGCGACTTGACAAGGACGAGCAGAACGCTGTGGCGTCCCAGGTGTGGTTCAGCGGGCAGAACGGCAATAGCCCTTTGGATTCGGGCACCAATACGACCATCCTTTGTTCCAGAAGCAAGGTGATCGACGGCTACGATGGCACCGTGTCCACCATGCCGGTGAACGCCTCGGTTTTCAATGATGGTTCGAAGAAGTTCGAAACCATCGAAGAGGTCTACGACAACCAGCTTTTCCTGCGCGGAGGGATCGCCGATGGCAGCAGCATAACGTGGCAACGACAGATATATGTCACCGAAGACAACCGTGGTACTTGGTGGTTCCCGGTGCATGCCAACACCTTCTATCCCGATTCCCGCTCCTTCAAGGTGATGATGTACCGCATGCTCGGGCGCGAGGGCTATGACGCGTTCGCGACCTATGGAAGCGCCGGCGGTAACGACTTGCAGAAGCTCAAACAGATAACGGGCTGTTCTTCCTATAAAGAATGGCAGATGCAGACATGGAGTGGCATCGAGGCCAAGAAAGACAATCTAGCCTATGCCGACTTCGATGACTTGGTGGACAAGTTCGAGGTGGCTCTCAGGTCTGACGCAAGCATGCACGACCGCAACCTGGGCTCCATGTCTTCGCTGCGTACGCGCATGTTCTACATGATGAAGCGCGTCACCAACGATTTCCGCTATGGAATCTACGAGAACCAAAAGCCGGTCACCCACATCAACACCCTTGGTGACCTGCTGAAGGTTGCAGACAACCCGCAGGGCAATTACGTTCTAGACAGCGACATAGACGCAAGCAGCGTCCAATTCGAGGCCGGAGGCGCGTTGCTAGGCGGTGTTTTCTACGGCAAGTTCGACGGACAAGGCCACAAGATCTACGTGAAGGGGTCTCCAATCGGCGGCCTTTTCGAGGGGGCGCGTCACGCATACGTCAAGAATCTGACGCTCGAAGGCATTACTTCCGACACCATGGCTCTCACCGTCGTGAATTGCGAGCTGGAGAACATAGCGTACACAAGGTTCGAGCGCCAGGTATGGTCGGTTGATGATTTCGTTGGCATCAATAACGACCTCAGGCTTGGCGTGAACAAGTTCCACCTCATGGCCGACCTTGACCTTTCCGAGTGGTCTGCCGCGAACGCCGCCGATGAAGCGAAAAAGCTGTCCGTGGTCACTCAATTCATGGGCGGAACGCAGATGGATCCCAAGGTGTTCAATGGGAATGGCCATACGATAACGGGGCTTTCCGGGGCATCGCTGTTCGATAAGGCATGCTATGCAGAGGTGCGCGATTTCACCCTCAAAAGCTCGAGCAACATGCAGGATGCTGCTGCGGGGGACAACGTAGCTCTGATAGCGCGACGAAGCGCGAAGAGTGTCTTCGAGGATCTGTATCTTGATACGGTGTCGGCGCAAGGTCGTTACCGTGTCGGGTTCATCGTTGGCGACGACGGGGGGATAAACGCATCAGGCGCCGACAGGCGCATCGGCGGGTCGCGCTTCAACCGCATTCAAGTCACGAATGGAAGGCTCTGGAACGGCAACAGTTCGGTTCAAGGCAACTGCTGCTATGCGGGATTCGTAGCGGGACGCGTGGTCAACAGCGATCTGAGTGATATCTTCGTGCAGGGCGCTTTGGCTTCATACGGCGTGTCTTGCGGAGGTGTTGTCGGGGCTGTAACCTGTTCGGTTCGAATGGAGCGCTGCATCTCGAAGGTGAATATGTCGGCAACAGTTGCAAATGGCAAGAACGGAATCCTTGTGGGAGACATCGAGGACTCTAGTAACAATCTTTATGATGCGGAAAATACCAGAATATCCGCATGCTTCGGTCTCGGGAATCCGACCAATGGTAACGTTGGTCGTCTTGCCAAGATGACCGCTCCAGCCGAGGACGCCTTCGTGAACTGCTACGAGGATGCATCGATTACGGTTGGCGCTTCGCTTGTTGGGGATGCGGTGCCCGGCGTGAAGTATGCGCGAACGGATTTGGGGCTTTTGCATCATTTAAGCAAAGAGCTGCAAGGCATTTCCTACACGTTTCCCATGCTGTATAACGGCGCTGCGGTATATGAAAGTCTTGGCTTCGATGCCGATGTTTGGGAATTCGATCCAACCATAGAAATCGGTTATCCCATGCTGCGGTTTGTGGGCAACAGGGCTTCTTTCGCGCAGTATGACTTAGACATTGCGATCGATTACAAGAACGAAAAACTTGTATGCTCGGGAACGGACTTCGACGCAAGCAAGAGGATATGCCTGCATAACCTGCCGTTCAGAAGCCTCAAAGACCTTCCTGGAAGCGGGATATACAAAGGCGATTGGCAGGATGACGGTTTCGCGTCGGCGCCTATTTTCTTCTCAGTAATATCCGAAGATCCGAATAGTGTCGATCTGACCGAGATCATCGAATACGAAGGATTTGATAATGCGGAAACCGAATTGAAGGGGACTCGCTCAATAAGCCTGTATTTCGCCTCAAAATGGTCAGGGAAGGGTTACAGTTTCATCAAGACGGTAGAGCTTTCATCGCGCCCGAAGAACGGTTATGCCGATAATATCAAGGGCGTTCGCGCTAATTCCAAAGGGATGGGTGCTATCCATGTGTTGACAGTAGGCCCAAGTCTCATGCCGGATCTTGAATACAGGCTAGTTGCGGATTCCGGTGCTGATGTTGAGACGAATTCCGGAACGAATGCCGCCACGGGTGAAGATGCCAGTGCCAGCGAAGTAGCGCCTGCTGAATGGACTCCGATAACGACATCGTCCACGGCTGTTTCGGCAGGAACGTACGAGGTGCGCCTTGCTGCGACTGACAGTTCATTCGCTTCGTATCCTACAACGGTAGAGGTTGAGCCCTACGATCCAAATGCGGTTACGTTCCCGCTAATTCTTGATCCTAAAGGTGGTACATGGGCAGAAGATTTCGACGCTCCTGAAACCTATAACAACGAACAAATTACAACTCTTCCTGTTGCGAGCAATATTGCTCGCAGAGGTTACACCTTCGCGGGCTGGTATACCAATGACTCTTTTGTGGGTAAACCGCAGACTGAGATTTTAGCAGGACAGACTGAGACGTTGACGTTCTACGCTGACTGGACGCCCAATGCATATAGCGTAACGCTTGATCTAGATGGTGGACAAATAGTTCAAGGCAGCAACGTGACAAGTTACACCTTTGGTGAGGGCGCGCAGCTTCCGGTGCCTGCGAAGAAAAATTACGAGTTCGGAGGATGGTATGAAGATTCATCTTTTGCTGGCGAACCGATAACTGCTATTGGGATAGATGAAGTAGGGGACAAAACCCTGTTCGCTAAATGGTATCGTCCTGTGTTTAATGTGACTCTCGAGCCTGGAGAAGGTGGATTTGCAGAAGGCGTGGAGTCGGTATTTACATACGAAGGCGGGGCGGGTGCGGTTCTTCCGGATGCCTCCCAGATGGTTTGGGAGGGACACACGTTTGCGGGGTGGTTTGAGGATCCAACGCTAAGTGGATTGCCTGTTACTACTATTTCTCCTGAGGCAAGAGGCGACAAGCGGTATTTCGCCAAGTGGAATCTTGGTGTTTATTCCATCACGTTCTCGCCTAATGGAGGAACCTTGGGTACCGAGCAGACAGGTGTATCGTCTTATACCTACGGCACTCCTGTAACTTTGCCGCTCTATGAGCGTCCTGGGTATGAGTTCTTAGGTTGGTTTGACAATGCAGAGTGTGCCGGCAGTGCGATAACTGAGATCGTCGCTGGGCAAAGTGGCGACAAGCATTACTACGCAAAATGGGAACCTAAAACCTACACTATTGCCTATAGTATGGGTGCGGATAGCTCAGGAGCGACTCCTCCTGACACCATTGATGTATCCGCATACGAGAACTATCAGACAAGCAATGATGCCTTCCCTCTTCCTGGTGCAGACGTTATGAGTTGGGAGAATCACACCTTTGCAGGTTGGCATGAGAGTGCTGATTTATCGGATGCGCCACTTGTTGAACTAGCTGCTGGCACGTATGGCGATAAGAATTTGTATGCCGCTTGGGTTAGTGGTGACGTTTGCGCGATTTCGTTCCATTTGACAGGAGGCACTTTCGAAAGCCAGCCGAAAACGGTTTATGAGTTTGGAACGGATGGTGTTCAAGAAGGCGACATCGTTGCGTTGCCGGCTGGTTCCGATCTTACACGCACTGGGTATGCTTTCGATGGATGGTATGTCAACGAGATATGTAGTGGCTCTCCAATCGAGAACATACAGCTTACCAAGGGTGTTATAGACCTGTATGCGAAGTGGACGCTGCAGGAATACAGTATTGCGTTTGAGTTGAACGGAGGTTCCTTCGTTGATGGGTGCGTTCTGCCGTACAGCTATAACGTGGAATCTAACGATATAAGCCTGCCAGTGTCCAATGATCTCGTTCGCGATGGATTCATATTTAAGGGCTGGTATGAGGATGCGAGCTTTGAGGGCACTTCGGCTATTGTGATTTCGACAGGAAGTGTCGGCGACAAGACTTTCTATGCGAAATGGGAGAAAGAGCAAGTTGCGCCCCCTGACCCTGAGGACCCCGATCCCGATAATCCTGACCCCGATAATCCTGACCCGGATGACCCTGACCCGGATAACCCAGACAATCCGGATAACCCGGATAACCCTGATAACCCTGATCCAGAGGATTTCACGATTCCGTCTATAACGGTTAAAAATGTTGGCAAGCATATTCTTTCTTGGAATGAAGAGAATTATGCTCGCATAACAATTTCTCGCTCCAAGATGCCTAAGACAAGTGATGACTTCGATATTGAAGTTCCAGATGGATTTACATGCAGCATTGTTAAACGTGAACCTGCAGCTATGCATCCGCTAGTAAGACAATTATTTGTGGCTGCGCATCCTATTACAACATCTCTAACTGCAAACCCAACTTTCTTAGATGGTATACAAGAAAAAGCTGCAAACGAGAAGGCATCAAACAGACTGCAAGAAAAAGCTGCAAAAGAGCTACAAGCGCAGGCATCAAACGAGTCAGATTATTGGGATATCACTTTAACTAAAACAGCCGATCCAACACAAACGAAGACTTATACCCTAGAGATCGTTCCAGTTGATGATCCACAGGATCCTTCGTTGATCCCCGATCTCCCAGGAGATCCCAAAGACCCCTTGAATCCTACAGAGCCACAACAACCACCAGTTGGCTCTGATGGTTCTGGGCAAGGCAAGGGCACTGGGTTGGCGGAAACCGGCGATAGCACTGGAATTCCATTGGCGTTGCTTGGTGCATCGTGCATGCTAGCAGTGTTTGCGATTGTGGTAATGCGCAGACAAACTCGATAGAGGATTTAGCAAGAGACGCTGCGGGTGACGTGGGAAAATTGATTTAATGGTTTCAAATGATGTAAAATCCGGAATTGATTCCGGATTTTACATCATTTGGAGCTGATATGTATATAAAGAGAGCGTTAGAGCCTATTGTTCGAGCCTATTCTGATCATTTTAAGGCTGTTGTTGTAACTGGTCCTCGCCAGGTTGGGAAGACTACCATGTTGAAGCATTTAATGGAAGAAGATGTGAAGCATGGTATAGAGCGCTCGTATGTCACGATGGATGATACTGCCTTAAGGCTAATGGCAACAAGCGAACCGTCGTTGTTTTTACAGCGATACAAGCCACCTATTCTGATCGACGAAATCCAAAAGGCTCCGCAGCTGCTTCCCTATATCAAGATGGCTCTTGATGAAACCGATCAAAACGGATCATATTGGCTTACGGGTTCGCAACCTTTTCATCTTATGCGCCATGTGTCCGAATCTCTTGCAGGTCGTGTTGGCATAATCGAAATGCTTGGATTGTCCAATTCAGAAATAAACGGGATTCCTTCTGAGCCGTTTGAACCGGGATCAAATTATTTCATAGAGCGCATTGAGAAGGCAAAACCGCTTAATGTGGATGAGGTTTTCGAGCGCATAATCTCAGGATCCCTTCCTGCTATTCACACGCTTCCCAAAGAGTTGAGAGCTGCTGCTTATGAATCGTATCTTGAAACATACATTATGCGTGATATTCGTGATTTGGCACAGGTTGCAGATGAGCTCAAGTTCAGGCGATTTATGACTGCTTGTGCGGCATTGACTTCCCGTCCAATCGTGTATTCCGAGTTAGCGCGTTTGTCTGACATAGATGAGAAGACGGCAAAAGCATGGCTTTCATTGTTGGTCAGCTCTTATCTTGTCAAGATAGTTCCGCCGTTTGCCAACAATCTGCTGAAGCGACTAACCAAAATGCCCGTAATGCATTTCATGGATACAGGACTTGCCGCATATTTAGCTGGATGGTCAAGCGCTGAAACGCTTGAGCGTGGTGCAATGTCTGGTCAGATTTTCGAAACATACTCTTACGACGAGATCTATAAAAGCTTTGTAAATGTGGGGCGTCAACCTTCCCTCTTTTTTTTCAGAACTAGCAGTCAGAAAGAGATCGATCTTTTACTGGAAAAGGATAACGTGGTCTTTCCTATCGAGATTAAGAAAGGCGCTTCGCCAAACAAACACGACGCTAAGAATTTTTCAGCGTTGAATCCATTGCGAGAAGCCAAGACTTCGGAAAGCGCGGCAATTATGAGAAGCGAGCCTGGAATGGGCACAATCGTTTGCTTGTCTCGGGATGCGTATCCGATCTTAGACGACGTGTGGGCGTTTCCAGTTTGGGCGATTTAGAAACGCGGTATTTTAGGATTAACACTCGAATATGATTGCACCAAGGCTTTCTGCTTTTCCATGAACTATCCGCTTATACTCTGAGCAAAAGCCCTTATTGGTAAGCATATTTCTGACCTGTTTGATTGCTTCATGCGCAATAGTTTTGCCACATCGGCTGCTGTTAGCGCATCGTTATTGAGCATTTCAGAAGTTAGAAGGGCTGGATTATATTCCAGCCCTTCTTTTATGGGGTGTAGGGGATATAGGTATATAAAATCAGAGGCTATGAACATAAATAGCCCTAACCAATATGACCACTACGCACTTTGTCTCTTAAAAGGTAACTAATTAATATGTATAAAGCCACTGTTGATGGTGCCACTACCAAAAATGGGACACTTACTATTCCAGTAACGTATAAAACACTACCTATAACAGTTACAACTATCAATGTACTCACACCACGCCAATTGACAGCATATTCCTGATTGGACATATCGATGCCTCGTTGGCCTATGTTCATCTTTCCACGCACTATGTAATAGTCGGTAATCAATAAAAAGCACCATGAAGTGGTCAAGATAGACCCATAACTCATGAACGCATTGATCTGCTCAAGTATTCCACCAAGAATGAATGCAAGTCCAATAGCATTAGCAATAATTACAGCCGCAACCCAAGACACGCTTTTCCCAGTTAAACTATGAATAAGATTAGACACCGCATTCGCACCACCAATTGAATTTGATGTCTCCACTTTCGTTTGGGACAAACAGATAATTGCAAGGCCAATGCCACCTGCTGCAAGCACTAGCGATACACCAGGATTAGTGACAGCCATATTTGCTGCACCTGCACCTTCGTATCCCATTTGGGTAAAGTATTCAACGGATCTAGTAAATCCATAATAAGTAATCAATGCTCCACATATATAAGTGATGATTGCAAAGAGACTGCCCACGAGTGAAATAGGAACTATGTCTCGTTCTTTACGTGCATAACGAGTGAAATCTGCTGCAAATAATGCCAATAACCCACTTGTCATAATTGCATAATTGACCGAATAAGCAAATCCCTCTAAGGGTTCCACACCTGGAATAAGAATACCGTGAGTAGCAGC
Source organism: uncultured Eggerthellaceae bacterium (assembly GCA_964631345.1). Lineage (GTDB taxonomy): Bacteria > Actinomycetota > Coriobacteriia > Coriobacteriales > Eggerthellaceae > MGBC163016. The sequence goes on from CAZVWE010000010.1 coordinate 8,605, forward strand.
ATCCACTAGTTGTCCATCAGCTGCCATAAGGTAGATAACGTAACCCATCACACAGAATAGGGCTATAACAAATATTGCGTTCATACGTGCAATGATCTTTGTTCCAAATAACGCCATAACTACCCATATGCATGAAATACCTATGAATAGAACCCAGCGAATCCACTCTTCTGTCCACCCAAAGGCAAACAATATAGCGTTTCCGAGCTGGACAGTGCCCACTGCCAGCACTCCAACAAGAACAAATATCCAAATAACAGAGCCTGCCGCTGAGCCCTTTTTCCCGAAGATGTAAAAACGTGAAACTACATTGTTGGGAAGGCCTTCTCTAAAACAGATTTTGCCAACGAAGTAGGTAAGCAAAAATGACAACGTGAATGTAATTGCAACAGCTAAACCACCTAATTGGCAACCTGCATAAAAAGCGACAATGCCCCCACCCATAAGCTTTGAAAGACTTGATACAACACCTGATAAGATTGCGGCTATGTCAGGCCATGCTAAACGTGCAGACATGGGAACTTTCTCAAAAAGAGAGACTTGGTCTGTACCAGCCTTGCTTTTACTTTGTGCTTGACGTGGCTTGTCAGAATTTGAAGATTCTGTTTTGGACGGCGCCCTTCCAAGTGCAGGAGCTTTAACCTCGGTAGTGTCCTTGCCTTTACGTTGTTGTAAGTCTTTGTGACGCACGATATCACCCCTGTTTCACATATTTACAAGTCGCTAAACTCGCCTTGGGCTACGTTGACAATGAAAAGAACGTCTCCTGTGCAAATCACATCAACCATCTGATGAGCCATGGAATGAGGGGGAGTGATTGATGCGATTTGCACAAGAGGATCACCCATCTGCAGACACTTGAAACGAAAGACGTTTAAGATGGCGTTTCGTCGAACTTACGCAATTGAATGCAAATAGCTGATCCTCTTTAATGAGCTGCTTTAAGCGATCTGATTTAAGCGACTAGACAATGCCGATATTGGCCATGATGATCATGACGATGAGTGCGCATAACCCAGCACCAATAGAGATTGCGGCAATATATTTGTAGGAATTCTTATGATTTAATCCCATAGCGGCAAGCATGCCGAACATTGCACCAGAGTTAGGTAGAGCGCCGCCTATTGTGGCTGAAGTTGCAATAATCTTCGCCAAAGCTGCTGGATCTACTCCTGTTGCAAGATATGGCTCCAAGAAGTTCTGAGCAATGATGCCTACAGCGCCAGAGCCAGAACCCATAATTCCTCCTAATGCTGCCGCCATAGTAGCAGCGGAAACATAGGTGCCACCAGGCATATTAAATATCGCTTCGTAAATGACAGTGAATCCGACTGATGCTGCTGCAACAGTTCCAACACCAACTGCAGCTGAGGTGAAGACTGCAGGTCCAATGCCGTTAACCGCACCATTGCCCAAAGTGTCGCGCATGCTAGGAACAAACTTCCAGAAGCAAGCAATAGAGGCAACGATTCCAACAATCATGCCAATATAGACAACGTTTTTCAATCCAATAGCAGAGAGGGAGATGATGGTTGCGATCAGAAGAATCAATGGGAGCAATGATATAAACAGATTCGGTATTTTCTGGTCTTCCTCGACAGCGATATCATCAGCGTCGGCTTCAAAATGCTCGCCTCTGGCCTGAGCACGCTTAAGCGAGAATTTGATGATAAGGCAACCAAGGACCGCTGCAATGATTGAGCCTACTATACCCATGATAGGGGCAGCTGTTAGTGAAACACCGCATCCATTTGCTGCATTAATCCAAGCAATGGCTGGAACACCTGGAATCATTGCCATTGTAAATGAGCATGTACCCAGTGTCCAAGCAGCGCAGAATAAAGGCCATGGAATATCGCACTCACGGAACATTGGACGTGCTAAAGGAATAAGCGCGAACATAGCGACAAACATTGATATTCCAGCATATGTAAGTAATGCACCTATTGCAGAAATACCAAGCAATACCAAATACGGGCTTTTGGTTCCTACCTTATTCATGACAGCTTGAGCGATTGCCTTGGCAGCGCCTGACTTGTCCATGAACTCGCCCATGATGGCACCGCCCATGAAGATGAGCAAATTACCCCTAATGAATCCAGCTAATCCTGTCACATATGATGACTCGGTGCCTACCATTGAACTCATAATATCCATGCCATTGGTCAGTGCAATAATGATCGCAGTGACAATGGATGTAATAAGTACGTTCCATCCACGCATAGCTGCGACAACAAAGAACACTAATGCCACAACTATGCCGATGACTCCAACCCACTCCATTTTTCCTCCTTATAGTTTCTCTTGATCAAACCAATCATCAATCTGTCTACGCAGCCAAGAGATATGACCGCGTAGACAAACGTTTTGTTTAGGCCATATCGTTTCTGGTAGCACGCATTAATTCCGTGTTGTCTGCATGCTTCATACGCAGTTCGTTGCGCTTGATGGTTCCTTCATCAAACACGGTGAGATCCTCGACGCTTTCAAACATGGTGCCGATATCTCCTCTTTGCCTATTAAGTTCGATGGCTTCATCAACGTTGTAAGGAATCAATTGTTTTTTCTCACGTGGATTCCAGATCAAATACGCGGGTTTTGTAATGCTTGGATCAGGCATACCCTCGCAATATCGAACATCCCCATACTTCTCAACAAGCTCATCCAAAGGCCCGAAATCAAACGCGCGCAAAGGGCAACTTAATGTGCAAATTGGTTGCTTTCCCTCTGACAGGCGATCAATGCACATATCGCATTTGCTCATCTTGCAATCCGGCTCATCTGTTGCGAACTTCGGAGCTCCATAAGGGCAAGCGTCATAACACTTGCGACATCCAGTGCATTTATCTTGATCAACCAGAACTGCACCGAATTCATCTTCTTTGTAAAGAGCACCGCTCTCGCATACCTTCACGCATGAGGGGTCTTCGCAATGGGCGCATGGAAAAGCAAGAGAGTGAAGACGTATATTCGGGAATGATCCTTCTTCCCATTCATACACACACATCCACTTTTCAGCTCCTGGCTCAAGTCCATGCCAGTCTTTACATGCGATGCTGCAAGCTTGGCATGCATAGCATCGATTCATATCGAAAAGAAATCCGTATTGAGTCATCTAGTTCCCCTCCTCGCTTATTCGGCTGCGTTTGTCGTATTGGAAGCGTCTTTATTGAAATCGTTGGCAATGCCCCCATCACGGGTTCCATCTTTTTTAGCCAACTCGTCTCTTGTATTGATGGCGCACATAGCACCGCGCATACCACCACGCTCAGCATCAGCGCCAAAGCCTTCAGCGTCGCCATCTGCAACCTTTTCGACTTGAACAAGTCCTGCCGTAATTAGTGCACCTAGAATGTGGGGTAAATGACCATCGTCAAGGAAGATGTTTGGAGCGCCGCGCATGTCTTGACCGAAGGGGTTCATCTCTGCGCTTTCTCCATTGGTCTGATACCAGCCACCATGGAATACCGCAGCAGTTCCTGGCATGCATCGGTTTGTGACATAGGCTGCAAGTAGAGCCTCTCCACGATCACTGTAGACACGACAAAGATCTCCATCTTTGATGCCACGAGCCTTTGCGTCAACGCCTGATATCCACACACCATGGCGATAGCAGTCTTCACGCATGAATGGGTTGTTGTCATTGCTTGAGTGCTGACGGTATATTGATACTGGAGTAACCAGCGACAACGGATAGTCTTTCACCTTCGGATTGTAGAAGCCATCATTTGAAGCCGTTCCAATATCGCCTTCTACATAGCTAGGACTCCATACTGGCATAGGATCGATTTGACCACGCCAACGGGATTCGGTCATGTCGTGGGTTTTAACAAAATTAGAAACGAATTCGACTTTGCCACTAGGAGTATTGAATGGAGACTCTCCACGGTCTAGGGCTGAACGGAATGGGTAGTACGGAGAATCTATCTTAATGCGAACGACGGGGTTGGCATTGAATTCTTCCCATGTAGGAGGATTGTCTGGATCGAATCCGCAGACTCTCATCATTGCATCATTGCTAGCCCATTGCTCGAAAGCTTCTTTGTAAACAGCCTCTTGCGCGTCAATCCAGTCTTCCCAAGCAACATCTTTCATTCGAGGGTTGTATCCCTCAACTACTTCGTCTCCCAGACGTTTGGCGATTTGAGTCCAAACCCATTCTTTAGAGCGAACTTCTCCAGGCATATCGGCGCCCCGACCGCAGAATGTGAAGTAATTACGCATTCCATTAGGACCGCTGACAAATCGCTGATGTCCATACATGTACTCATCCATGCCTTCTAGCTGCCAGACTGGAGCAGGCAGGATTATGTCGCAAAACTCGGCAGTCGGCTGATTTACATGCCACTGGAAACCCCAGTTAAACTCTGTATCCGCCATGCCTTTGAAGCGCTTATTTGTATTGGAATGATTATTGGCGTAGTTGTTTTCAAATATGATCATTTGGATATTGGGTAGAGGAGAGTCATTGGTCGGTGATCCAATGTGATGGCGAAATTCGCTTTCGCTCATGCGGCCTTCCCAGTAATCCTTTTGATGCGCCAGAATGGAAGTAAGGCAGTTGTTGTTGAACAGTACAGGTACTTGGTATCCACTGGTATCGCGTTGCCAGTCTGCAAGGGGAGTGGGTACTCTGCCAGGTGTTGGCAAACAAGCACCCGATTCGCATCCACCAGGGCAAGCAATATTTCCTGTCATAGCTTGCAAAAGCATCGAAGCAGCACCGCTGTAGTCACCCATATGACGCTTAGCGCAAGAATAAAAATACTGCAGGTGCACAGGTTTTTCGGTGCCGTATAAACGAGCAAATTCACGAATGGTCTCAGCTGGAACAGCGCAAATAGGAGCAGCCCATTCTGGGGTTTTAACGATGCCGTCTTCGCCTTCACCCATTACATAGGCGCGCCATTCTTCGTATCCCTCTGGCTCAACCCATTGCTCAATATATTCATGGTCTACTAAGTCTTCCTCAAAAAGCACTTGGGCAACAGCGAGCATCATAGCCAAGTCAGTACCTGGGCGAATCGGAATCCATTGATCAGCAAGAAGTTCAGCTGACTGGGTATAACGAGGATCGATTACGATAGTTTTGCAACCATATTCGTGAGCAAGTTGCATGTAGTAAGAAGTCTGCCCAAACCATGCAACTACTGGATCCATACCCCACATAATGAAAAGTTTAGAATTGAACAGATCCGATGCTTCAAATCCTGGCAATGAATTTTGAAGACCACGAGTTGCTTTGGTAAGGTCTACGCCAAGATGAAGCATTTCTCCGGCTGCATGGCCAGAAGTGGAATGCTCACCCCATGCTCCAAAGCCAGCTTCCCACCATGGTGCTAATGGAAAACCATTCTTCTCAAAGCTTGGATATTGTGAATGGAAGATTCCATAGGGACCATACTTTTCCTTGATTTCCTTCATTTTATTGGCAATGGTGTCTAAAGCCTCATCCCAGCTAATCTCAACAAAATAGCCATTACCAGGTCCTTTTTTACCAATACGCTTCATAGGAGTGAGCAAACGAGTCTCAGCGTAAAGTTCTTTTTTCCATGAGTGACCCATGGCACACGGGCGAGCTTGAACCATGCCGTGCCAGGTGTTTTCCCAACCGCAATCCTCGCGACTATCGTTGGGGTTTACAGTGTCGTCTGGTTCAACAGCGATCAATTTGCCGTCTTTGAGATGACACTTCAGAACGCAGGCCGAGTCCCAGCAGCCATTTGCAGGGCAGCTTGTGTAGAATATCCGCTCACCAGCTCTGCGATCTTTGCTTGCATCTATGATGGCTTGCTTGTCCATACACTTCCTCCTTCTCCTCTAATCAACGACTCGATCGCTTCATTGTTTTTGCATCAATATGCTTTCGTGTATCGGGCTTCATTCGTCTTGGCTTACCAGCGCCTATTTCGTTTGAGTTTCGATTGAGAGGTAAATAATGGATGTGGACGAACGAATTCCTGAAAAGTTGTAGCCAATATCAACAAACTTGATGCAGGTTGCCGAAGCGAGCTCGTCTATACCAATGAATATACAGACGAAAAAAGATTGAATGTATCTCGTTGAAAAAATGGATGAAGAGTTTCTGAACCGCGTTGTTTAAGAATCGCGTCATGAAACACATATTTACAACGGATGTAAAAAAAGCTAACAGCGAAATGAATATAATATGTAGACAGGGTTTCTATAAGGGTGATGTAATTAAGAAGTCTTTGTAGTTGAACGCTTAAAAGACAACCAGGATAGGTGTGAGGTCGAACGCATCGGCACGAATGTGCAATCATATTGCCTAGGGAGCATGCCTATGTTATTTGATGAAGTAGAGTTGCTACTTGTACTTTCTGAAGCCAAAAGCCTATCACAGGCAGCAGATCGGTTGTATATTTCACGTCCTGGCTTATCTCAAAAAATCGCCAATATGGAAAAGAAATTTGGCGCAAGACTTTATGAACGCACATCCACTGGAATCAAGATTACAAAAGCTGGTGAGTATGTAACGACGTTTGCTCGCAATACAGCTAATCTTGAGCGTGAATTGATTTCCCAACTAGCCGCCATTGAGGAAAGATTCCCCGTGACCATAAGTGTTGGAATGAGCATGAATGATGGAGTAGCACTGCTACCCAAAATTGTAGCTTCATTTATGGAAGAGCATCCGGAATCTCGTATTCATCTCGATGCTGGATATGAGCCTGAATTGGTATCAAAGTTACGGTGTGGTGAGCTTGATTTTGCGCTTATGGAAAACCAACCTGAGGAACCAGATATTGCTAACGAAGTGCTAGGGTTTAAACACCTTGTATTTGTGGCACCAAATAAATCGCCCTACAATCGCATCATACATCCGCTCCCTATTGAAACATTACTTGCGTGGCCCATGATAATTTATGAATGGAATTCTGGGCGTCATATGGTTGGAAACAGACTCTTTCGTGAGCGTTATGGGCTGTCACTGCAAGACCATAATATGGTGGCGTGTTTCGACACACATGAGGCAATCATAGAAGGAGTGAAGGCCGGTATAGGGTGGGCGAGTGTTCCGGAATGTATTTATGCACGATATAAGAATGATCCTGACATCGTTCGCTTCAAAGTGAATACGCCTCCTATGTGGTACCCAGTGAGTATTGCATATAGCACTGAACATGCTCAAAGCGATGCAGGTCGCGATTTTGCTCGATACGTGAAAGCTCACATTCCGGAAGGATATTTCCGTCCCAACGCTGATTCTTCAGCGAAATAATCTCTTATTCTGTCCAAGAAGTAGGGGATGACATAATTTATGAAAAGGGTAGCGGAAAGGTTTTTTGTAAATCAAACAAACCACCAATTACTTAATTGTTAGTTTAACCAACTATTGTTTAGCATGCGATCAATATAATCTTTCCTAGCAATCCAAAGATAGCCATATGTTTAAGAATCTTCTTATGCGTTTTGTTTTGAGGTTGTTGTTCTGAAGGAGCACCCAATGATAGATGTCGAGTCTGTACGAAATGACTTCCCCATTCTCAGTAAGGAAATTCATAGGTGCCCACTTGTATATTTAGACAATGCTGCCACAACGCAAGTGCCTCAAGCTGTTTTAGATGCAGTTACTTCGCATTATTTAACGGCTAACGGAAACGTTCATCGTGCGGTTCACTCGATGGCGAACATGTCAACAAAAGCTTTCGAAAGTGCGCGCGATACCGTTGCACATTTTATTGGAGCAGCAAGTTCCGATAATACTGTTTTCACCAAAGGAACAACCGATGCATTAAATATGGTTGCACTTGGATTGCGCGACCTGATTAACGAAGATGATGCAATCATATCGACAGTCATGGAACATCATTCAAACTTTATCCCATGGCAACAACTCGCGAAAGAAAAAAGAGCGTCATTCGACATCGTTGATATAACAGATAAAGGCGAGTTAGACATTAATGATTACAAGAAAAAACTTCAGCAAAAACCAAAGATAGTTGCGCTTACTTTTTGTTCAAACGTTTTAGGTACGGTCAATCCTATTAAAAAGCTGGTTGCTCTTGCGCATGAAGCTGGTGCTCTAGTTGTCGTTGATGGCGCACAGGCTATGAGGCATCAAAGGTTGAATATGATCGATCTCGACTGCGACTATTTCGCTTTCTCAGGTCACAAAATGATGGCAGGAACCGGTATAGGATGCCTTTATGGCAAACCCGAGGCATTAGAGCTACTCAAGCCCTCTGAATTTGGCGGTGAAATGGTCGATGAAGTTACGGTCAAAAGAACAACTTTTGAAAAGCTCCCTATTCGCCTTGAAGCTGGAACTCCTAATTACGTAGGCGCGATCGCACTTGCTTCGGCTATTAAATACCTAGAGCAAATTGGACTGCAAGATATAGCTGATTATGAAAGTAGCCTGTTGGACTATGCCGAAATAGAACTATCAGGTATAAAAGGCATCCATATCCAAGGAAAACCGCAAAGACGAGAGGGATGTATTTCGTTTGTCATCGATGGAGTTCATCCCCTCGATCTCTGCACTCTGCTTGATCTGAAGGGAATCGCATTGCGTTCTGGTACTAATTGCGCACAACCACTGATGAGTCGTCTTTCTTGCAATGGTGTAGTTCGTTTATCACCCGCTTTTTACAATACCCATAATGAAATTGATGAAGCTATAGAACAAATCTGCAAATGTAGCGATAAACTTCGTTCAGTCGCTATCCAATAAAACTATCTACAATAAATTGTAGATAGTTAAGTGATTCTGTATAGTTTCTTGCATTTGTCTTTTGAAGAAAAATATTTAGCTCGAAGTTAAAGATTGGCTGCAAAGTTTTTAATTGTTTCTAAAAGAGCCGAAACCCCGTTACGACGAGAGCTATCAAAGGTGTCCAATACGCCTGCTCTTTCCAGATAGGAAAAATCTGCATCTTGAATATATTTGGGAGGAACTCCATTGAAAACTTCTGTTATGAGTGCAAGTATGCCACGGATGACGAGCGTATCACTTGCTCCTTGGATAAAGATTCGTCCATTGTGTGTTTCAAGTTTAAGCCAAGCGTTGCTTTGGCATCCTCGAACCTTGCGATCTTCTGTTCGCTCAGATTCATCAAGTTGACAATAATGCCATGCGGCATCGAGCAAAAGTTCATAAGTATATAAAGGATCGTCGATTTCTGTAAAACGGTCAACGACATCCTTTTGAGCCTTTTGAACATCCGTCATGCCGCATGGATTGTTCATTAATCTACAGCCTTACAATATGAAAATTCGCAGACTATTCACATGTAAGCACTTCGAAGCCAGCTAATTCGCCGTAACGGACTGCCGCATCGAATACATCACCATAAACGAGAGCTTGATGATTGCCTGTGGTAATGCTTCCCTCATTGAAGGCGTCAATGTCATTAACGGCATAATAGACACCTTCGGAGCAATTCTCATCATAGTATCCAGCGCCAGAAACAATGGTTCCGCGCGCAACAAATAGCTTACTGCATGTTGGGTCGAACCGTGCAACGGTAACTACCTGGCCAGCATCCTTTTCAAAATCATGTCGAATAGTTGTACCCCAACGACCATCCATGGCAAACGGACGTAGTGCATATTCAGATGCCTCACCATCGATGCCCTTTAGCTTACGATTCGGGGTGGAATGATATGTGCATACAATGCCGCCACGTCCATCTATAGCCTTTGTGAAGGCAGCGAATGCTTCCTCGTGTTTTGATAGAGACTTAGGTGCAGAGACGTCAGAGTCGGCATCGTATTTAATAATCATCGTATTGCCCATGTATGGAGCCGTACGCGATAAGGCGCTTAGTAATTGCATCGACACAAGAGCGCTAACATCATATTCACAAGCTGAGCAAATGCCTTCCTCGTTATTAAGCGAATGGTTTAGACACATAGTGAATTGCTCTTCGTTAAGCCTGCGCGTGGCGCACATATCAGGACATGGCGCGGTAAAGGCGTTACATCCCAAAGCAGAAAGAAGCTTGCGGGTCAGATAATGGGCACGCACGGATTTGTAGACGTTTTCAATAGGCAAATCCACTTCCTTGGCGTTCTTTACGAGCTCATCGGTCATGCGTTGAATTTCTTCGGCATCCTGGGGGGTAATATTGTGTTCTTTCCTACCAGGCAGCGTCGGATTTGCCGTAGCATCTCCTTCATGCACCTGATCAAGGAATTCATGCATGTTCATATAGGTAAAGCGAATTCCCATTTTGTCGTTAACGTATTCATGATTCATGAAAGAGTCGGGCGCGCTAATAGAAGTTGTCGAATTATTTCGAACAAGGGCAAGAATGCGTAGATGCTCCATGACCTTACGAGCAAGCAGCGCTTTCACGTCGTTGCGAGCTTGATCCCAATTGACCCAACCCAGACATTCGCAACCATGCGCGCGTAGAGTCGCTACCGTTGCAGTGCCCGTAGCCGATCCGGTTAGCTTAACTGCCACAGGCTTGCCGGTAGCTAGAGCCAGTTGAAGAGCAAAATCAATACCGAAAGGATAATAGGTTACGGCGTAGAGATCGACCTCGTCGGCATCGGCGCAGATTTCGGCAATCAAATCATCGTTGATCGGGAAAGTTTCGTCGCGTTTGCTTATAAAAGCATCCATGATATTCACGGAGTCAAGGCATCCAAGTTCTTTTTTAAGCGTTTCATCCCAACCTGCAGCAATTTGCGCAGTACGCGCTTCGTCGAATTCGCTTGTTAGCTCGTCGCCTCTACCAAAACGGCAGGGGCCTTCAAAAACATACTCATGAATGAGCCCGAATACTACAGGCTTAATGTTCAACTTAACGTCTTGAGTATTCTTTACTTGCTCCATATCTACGGCTCCTTTCTAAGCCATTCAAACGCAACCTTATAGTTGCGCAAACACCCTATGGGCTATTTCGCTCACACTTCGAGCAGTACCGATATAGGAAGGCGATAAATCGATGTTCAAGTCCTTGCGGATTTTCATTAGCAAAAGAATCTGCTTCGTTTCGGCCGAGGTCGCGCCAGCACAATTTAGCGATGTATCTTGAAGATCACTTTTTCCGTCGCCAACTAAAGCCTGTTGATGCTCTAGGCTAAATTGGGATAAAACCCTGATATCGTCAGACCAGAAATCCGCATCATCAATGGCGTAGCGCAACCGAATGTATTCGTAAAAGAGCTTTTCGAACGCGCCATAATCATCAACGCACTCTTTGAATAAAGGAACTAGAGCTTCCGCCTTCTTAAGATTTTCTTTGAGTCGTTCAGCGTATTCCATGAGAGACCTTCCCCTCATAGTCTCTTGCTCAGTGAATGCATCTCATTCTATGAGTGGCTAAGTAGAAGCAATGTGGGCATATTGGACAAATTTCTTCAACTTTTTTGTCATAATTAGAAAACATAAAGAGAAGAAGGGTTTTGAAATTGTTTACATTTGCAATGCTCATTGATGGATATGAAGACTGCGAAGTAATAGCAGCACCACGCGGTCACATAATGCTCGATACCCTTTTAATAGATGTAGACAACACTATGCCGATTAGCGAATTGGGTATAAACCCCGTTCATTCACGTGCGCTTTTTTTCGGCAATTTTGAAAAATGTCAAGCATTTCTTTCTTGCAATCCTGATTCTTACGCATGCGCTTTTAGCTCAGAAAATTTACTTTCCACTCTATCCGAAGACGCTTCTTCACGTTGCTTTTTGATACGTATTTGCGATCCTGGTAAATTCTTTATGCACATACAAGCTGTCGTTGCGCGTTATACCCTGTGGCAAGAACACATGAAAAACTCGCTTCTTCAAAACATGAGCTACCAAAATTTGATTGACTGCAGCGAAAGTATTCTTGGAAACTTTCTTTCGATAACCGATATGTCGTTTCGTTTGCTTGGCTACACACATAACATTAAACCAGATGACGAGGTTTCAAAACGACTCATACAAAGCGGATATCACGACAAGCAGACCATAGAACTTTTTCGACAAAACCATCTTTTTGAGATATGGGAAACACACAGCGGACTCGCAGTGCATGAGGTTCCTCTTACCTCGGATAGCGAAAGCGCTTCATACGTATTCCGAAAACAGGGAATGTATTTCGTTCATGTAATACTGCGCTTCAATCACAAACCACGAACGCAGGCACTCCTTGATATCTTCGAAATATTTATTTCACATCTTGAGGTGCTTGTAAAACGGGATTGGCAAAAGCGACGTGGACAGCGAACAAATTATGCGCAGATATTAACAGAATTGCTTTCTGGAAAGCGAACAAAAACAACGACTATTGACGAAGAGTTAAATCTTGTGGGCATTGACAGCGATGCCAAGTTCATCGTGTTGGTTTTTGCTCCCGGCGAACACGCCGATCGGATGCCAGCAAGCGAACGACACTATCTTTTAAGTCAGATGGAAGAAGAATTTCCAGACCAAATGATTATCGAGTACGAAGACAACATAGTCATGGTGTTCCAGCTTCCCCTGCAAAAAGCTATCGATGGAAATTTTAGCGATAGGCAGGCAGAGTTTATTGCGCGCGTTTCGTCCTTCATAAGTATTAATAACAAGATTTGTGGCTGTTCGAATACAATCGATTCCGCGTTCGACCTTTGTTTTGCTTATCAACAAGCATGCTTCGCCTTATCGTGCAGTTCTAAGCCTCTTGTCGCTCCAACCGAAAAGGCGTCATCTTTCGTAACGCAATTCAGTGAATGTTATTTGGATTTTCTAATGTTTGGTCGTCTAAACAACAAGAGACTTGATCAATTTTGTCGAATGCACGGCTTAGTTGCACGTATTATCCACGATGATCGTATTGAAGAAACGAATAACCTTGAGATAATCGTGACCTACCTTTATTACGAACGCCGTGCATCCGACGCGGCCAAAGCTTTATTCATGCACAGAAATACTCTCGTTTATCGCATTAATGCTCTCTGCAAACGCTATGATCTAAAACTTGATTCATACGCATCCCGTCAAGCCCTGCTTTTGGAATACAACATAATGCAAAACTTCGAACGGCTTTAATTGCGAATTGAATGGCTGCATGTCCGATAACAGTTTTTAGCGCCATTCTACATCGATAAATTCACCGGCTTGGGGTTTAACAGCACCTGATCCTGCAGGTACCAAATAAAAAGCATTTCCAGAAAGTGTTTCGGGTGACCCTGCTTTACCTGAGAATGGCTTTGCATGCAAAAGACCATCTTTGCCTTGCTCAACTTTCAGAAATTTCACAGCTGAAAACTCTTGTCCAGGTGCAACAACACTTGGACGATCTTCTCCAGAAATTGCTTTTGTACCAGAGGCTTTTTGGTCGTGCTTCTTTGCATGTCCGGAGCCATCAAATGACTCATCCAATATCACTGATACCGTCTCGGGCTCAGGTGATAGTCCTAAAAACTGCTTCATCAGCGGCAGTAAATAGAAGTTTAAGGTAAACGAAGCTCCACCGGACGGACCAGAGATTCCAACAATTGGCTTTCCGTTTACAAAAGCAAAATGGCTGTGATGACCCGGTCCGTGGCTTACTTCGTGACAGATTATTTCACCCATCTTCTCAAGCTCTTCAACAGCCCAGTCGCCCGATCCTTTAGATGTTCCGGCGTTTAGAATCACGATATCGGCCATTTCACAGGCTGCTTCCACCGCATCATGAATTGCTTGCGGGTCGTCCGGGACAATGTCAAACGGCAGATATTCGCCACCCCACGCTTCGACTTTACCCTTAACAACCACGCTATTCGTTTCGATATTACGTCCTGTTGGCGTATGAGCAGAACCTGGTTGGATCAATTCATCTCCTGTTGGAATAAAAGCTACTTTTGGACGAACACGAACGGGAACGGACGCGATGTTTCCACTTGCTATGCGTGCAGCGACATCTGGCGTAATTACCGTATTTGCTGTTTCGAGCAAATCGCCTACGTTAAGCGTGCTTCCCGCAGGTCGTGTTCCTGCATAACGTTTAGAGGGAGCAGCGCTTATTTGAACATGTTGTTCATCAGGTGAAACAATGACATGTTCAATGACAATGGCCGTATCGAATCCTTCAGGCATAGCCACGCCAGTATTGGCGAATTCCCAGTCAACACCTCGCACCCAAGAAGAGGTATCTGGCAACTCACCTTCGGCAAAGCCTTCAAAGTTTTCCCAGTGTACGGCAATGGAGTCCATGCAGCAGGTTAGTGTATTGGGGGCTTGGGTAATCGAATGAATATCTTTTGCAAGCACGCGCCCAAAAGAGTCGTAGATGTTTACATTTTCGATTTGCGCAACGAAATTAGTGCGTGCGAGTATCTCGCTTACTGCCTTTTCACGCGACATGGTTATATGGTTGGAATGGTCTCTCATTTGATTCCTTTCTTACTTAGGTCTTAATTCATTAAGAAGCAACGGATCGGTTTTATATTCTTGAACAACCGGTACACAAGCCGATCCGAATTTTCCATTTCCCAAATCAACTTGGTCGACGATTACATCAGTATGATAGATAGTTTTCATCGTCTGCTGCGTAATGATATCAGTGGGAGTTCCTTGTGCAAGCATGCGCCCTTGATCTAGAACGATTACGTGATCAGCGCAGTAAAAAGCATGTGCCGGATCATGCGTTACCATTAATACCGACATTCCGTTATCCACTAAACTGCGCATGCGCGATAGCACAAGCTGCTGATTTCCAAAATCTAAACTTGCAGTTGGCTCATCCATAATAAGAATCTCTGGCTGTTGAACAAGTGCGCGAGCAATTAACACAAGCTGTTGTTGTCCGCCAGACAGTTGCGGGTAATTCTTGTCGGCAAGGTCTTCAATTGCAAGCTGACAAAGTGCCGCATAAGAAACACGACGATCCGCTTTTGAAATTTTGCACATAGGTGACATGTGGGGTGTTCGACCCATAAGCACAACATCTCTCACCTTGTACGGAAACGGAAGTCGATGTGTCTGTGGAATATAAGCGAAGTGTTTAGCTTTTTCGCGCTCACGCATAGCAAGTGCATTTTGTCCGCTGATTTCAACACGCCCCGCAAGCGCTGGCAAGAGTCCCAAGATGGTTTTAAGAGTTGTGGTTTTGCCGCAACCGTTTGCACCGATGATGCAACAAAATTCACCTGCTTTAAGTTCAAAGCTCATATCGCTCACAATTGGATGCGCTGCTTTATATCCAACATCAAGATTTTCGACTATCAGCATTGACCTCACCTAACATGACAATATTCGAACTTGAACCTGTAAATCAAATCTGTAACCCAAGCTCGTAAATCTCAACCTGCTAATCCAAACCTATAAAACTCATCCGTAAATTCCAGTTTTCATCAGTTCCAACTTGAAGAATTGCGTTTAAAAATCAGTGCAAAGAACGGTACTCCTAGAAGTGCCGTAAGTATTCCAATAGGTATCTCCATTGCGAATAAACAACGCGCAAGATCGTCAACGA
The DNA here is from genome assembly GCA_964631345.1 of uncultured Eggerthellaceae bacterium. Lineage (GTDB taxonomy): Bacteria > Actinomycetota > Coriobacteriia > Coriobacteriales > Eggerthellaceae > MGBC163016. The sequence goes on from CAZVWE010000010.1 coordinate 24,011, forward strand.
TAAGTAGGTAGCAACCACCCAGAAGTGCCGCCGTTGGTAAAAGACGCTTGTGATCAGGCCCTACAACCGCACGAGCAAGATGCGGAATTACAAGACCAATCCAACCGATAACACCTGAAACTGCTACGGAAACAGAAGTGAGTAGCGTTGCGGCAATAATTACAATGAATCTTGTTCGCGCTGTGTTGATTCCAAGTGATTTAGCTTCTTCTTCACCAAGTGAGAGCACATTCAAATTCCAACGCTCAAGCATCAATAAAACGAATCCCACAACCATCGGAATAACTGCCATACGTAAATCTGTCATATTGGCGCCAGAAAAACTTCCCATAAGCCAATATGTAATCGATGGGAGTTTGTCGTTTACGTCGGCACAGAGCTTCACTATCGAAGTTCCCGCTTGGAACATAGTTGAAACGAGAATGCCGCCAAGTACCAGTCCTAAAAGTCGGTCATATTTGACCATGCCATTCATAAAAACCGCTATTCCGACAGCAAGAAGACCGCATCCAAAAGCTAGAAGCTGGGTAATTATTGTACTTGTTCCGATAAGAAGTCCGATGCATGCTCCCAGACTTGCGCCAGCAGAAGCGCCTAAGAGATCGGGTGATACGAGAGGATTTCGAAACATTCCCTGAAAAGCGGCTCCTGCACTTGCAAGTGCAGCACCAGTCATAAGAACAAGAAGAATACGAGGGATACGAATTGCAAAAATTACTTTATCCACGCTGAGTTCTTCTTTAGTTTGAATGGCATCTGCAAAGTGACGCTGAATTCCTTCTACAAGTTCAGGAGGATTAATAGGGTATTGACCTATCGCAAAGCTAACCAAGACAATGCCAACAAGAATAAGAGGAAGTGCAATCTTTATTCCAAGTGAAACTTTTTCACTAAAAGTTTGATCAGCAGATTCTTCCAGACGAGCATATTTGTCGAGTTGATCTCCATTGAGACATTCTTTGAACTTGTCCTCATCGTGATTCTCGGACGCGTATTCAATGTCGGCAGATGCCGCTTCGAGTTTATCTTCGATCTTTTCTTCGATATTCGAACCTAAATGTTTCATGCGGTTCCTCGAGTAGACCACTTAATAAACGCCCAAGGGGCGATCAGTGTATAGTCCAATTGATAAACAGTTTTTCCATCAAGCTGTTCTTGTTTGAAATGATCTTCAACATACTGGTCGAATAATTCTTGTTCACGATTGTTCAGTGGCGCAGATCCTGTCATGCGTGCAAGTTCCATACGTGCGGTTTCTAGATCATCGAAACGCATGGGACGCTCACAGGGGATATAGGTCAGATGTGGAAAGCGCTCCATCTCATAAAGCATTTTTATCAGTTTCGGAATTTCTTGTTCATCAGGAAGCTCTCGCCCTAAATGTTGCATCAAGCGAGGCTCATAAGCAGGAACTGATCCAGCAGAAACGGTTATAGCCACGGCTTCTCGGGCAACACTATCGAGCTTTTCAAGCAAATGCCTAACATCTTTAAATCCAAGAGATCTTGAGGCAACGGCTATATCCACGGAATTTTCAGTTAAGCCAAATTCAGCCCAGTTATCCTGCCATGACATTAGTTTGCAGGTAACAGAAAGATCCTTATGAGCGATATTTTCTTCTAGCTTTTCAATCATTTTAGGAGAAAAATCGCAGGCAATTACCCTACAACCTTGCTTTGCAAGTGGAATAGCAAGCGTGCCCGCAGCGCATCCCATATCAAGCACGACTGAGTTATTCGAAGTGTCTAATAACTTCAGGAACTGTTCTGCATAATGATGTGTTGCAGAACCTCCGCCGCATTGTTTTCCAAAGGTTGCAGCACGTAAGTCCCAGTATTTTCGTTGCTCTTCAAATTCGTTATCCATAAAATTGCTGCTTTCAAAACAGGCGTTTAACTAATTTTTAATTCAAATAAAAATGACCCACTTACCGTAAATATTTCAGATATCTTCCAGGTAAGTGGGTCACAAAGAAAGGAGCCTAAGTCTTTATAAAAGACCCGACTTGAACATCTTTATTAATCAAGGAACAAAATCTCGTTTGCTTCTGCATCAGTAAGATCCACTGAGAAGAATAATTTGTAGAAATCCTTAGTGGTCTGTACCATGTCGATGTCGTAGTAAGTTGGATAAAGCTTATTAGCAAGCCATTGCATTCCGATATAACGTGTAACTGATGGTGGACGATCGCCCCACATATAAGGAACGCAAGGGATCGTATAGACCTGATTATTTTGAACAGCAGATATTGTCTCCCAATCAGGGCTTGTACGAATCAGATCGTCAGCTCCGCCCTTGATTGTGTCATCCCATGCAATGATTACATCTGGATCCCAATTGATTACATTTTCTAGAGACACCTGTGTCATACCGCTGCCTTGTGTGTTGTCGCAATCAGCAGCGTCTATGGCTCCAGCCGTTTTGAACGTGGCAAAGTGCGGTGAATTGGCGGGCTCTGTCTTTAGACCATCGGGGCCTTCAGCATAATAAACAATTAGTAGCTCCTCATCAGGAACTTTTGCGACAGCTGCCGTAACATCTGCAAGTGCTTTTTCACAGTAATCTGCCATTTCGTCTGCGCGGTCTTCGGTGCCAAGAACTTTACCAATTTCGCGGTAGGTATCCGGTGTGCTTTCTACAGAGCCGTCGAAAACAAGTACAGGGATGCCGGTTTGCTCTTGCAATTCATCAGCTGCGGAAATGTCGCCTTCTGAAATAGTTGCTGAAGTTACATCTAGGATAGCCTGGATACCTGCGGCCATGATTGCTTCATTATCGAGTGTACCATTCATGGACCATGTTCCGTAGTTCTCAAGATCTTTTACCACTTCCGGCATGTATTTAAGCTCGTATTCAGTGTAGTCAGTATTAGTGCCACCTGCTTTTTCGGGCGCCATAGTGAATAAATACATCTGTGCGATAGGACTTGTTGGATAGATTGAGGTCAAATTCTCAGGGGATGGAATTTCGACCGTCCTACCTGCGCCGTCTGTGACACTTACCGCTTGCGCTTGTGAGTCTGTCGCTGATGCATTAGAGCTGTCCTGTGAGTTGCTAGTGCCACAACCTGCAAGCAGTAGACAACACAGCGATAATGCCGTGACGATCGCAATCGCCTTGTTCAAAAAATGCCGTTTTACTAAACCTTCCATGCCACCTTTCCTTTCGTTGTTTTGCGGGATGCCTGATTTTGCATTGCCCGTTTAACCCGTTTTTTGTAGCTGAGTTTTATGGCTGTGTTTTATAACTGTGCGATCTCCCCAAACGCTATTTCCACAAACGCTATTTCCCCAAAATGTGCGATGCTGATGGTTAGAGCTGCTCCGGCTCGGGCGTGTTCCACCCTGGACGTTCAATACGCATCTTTTCGACTCCATGGCCGAAAATCTGTGACGTTGCGCCATGCAAAATGGTTGCTTTAGCACGTTCGGGATCGGTGATTACAGATCCCGCTAAACAATCAATGCCGAAATCGTAGAAAATTGGTGACGGCACAACACTGGGGCCGACCATAACCACACTGCTGTCTGCTTTGCGAGCAAGCTCTAGTAAACGAGTGATAGTTTTATTTGTAAGAGTGATTCCAGTTATGAAATTAATGTCTTGATGGGGGATCACATATTCACAAGCTGGATCTGGTATATCTCCTGCTTGTGGTTCACGTTCAAGGATTGTAAGTTCGCATTCATCCGCTAGTTTTTCCACTAAAGGAAAATGACCAACGACCGTTACCTTTTTTCCAACACAAATCTTTTTGTATAAATCAAAAGCATCATTTGAGGTTTTTGATTCGACAATCATTCCTGCTTCTTCAAGGCGACTACCATATGAATACCATGCATTTAGTGCTGCTACGCCAACACTTGCTTCCATAAAATTCCAACTTGTAGCCAAGCAAGCAACGTCACGAAGTGTCATATAGAGTGGTTGAGAACTTAGCGAAAACGAACCAGAGCCTCCACGTGTCAGCATTGACATACCAAACCCGCATTCAGCTTCCAGCAAAATCCAATGGTTGGCAACGCAATAATCTTTGACGCCGATATCTTCCGGGATGCCTTCTATAAGCTTTTTGTAAAGATCCCATTCCTTGGGTAACTGTGATATCTCCATCCAACTAGGAAGATGGTGTTTATCCGCACAAATCGACATCGCCCTAAGCTCCCTAATATATCCATTTGAGAATAATATTGTGTTGAGGATTATACTCTTATAAGACTAATATGTAATAAGAATATTCTTATATCGGAATAATTATTCCTACACATTATAAATAGAGGAATAAAAGGAGAGGCAAGGGAGAGTGTCTTAAACAGCTGCGGTGATTTTCCGTTTCATAAATGTTCGGAAGAACACGGAAGAACACGGAAGAATTGACTCCGATTTTGGACTCGCTGGACATTAAAAAGTGACGAGGACTTTTCAACATGAAAAATCCCCGTCACTTTTGCTCACTTCAGCTCTCCGATGCGAGAGATAGTTATCACCTCGAGAGGGGTATCTTTGCCTGACGCCTCTAATGCCCGTCGCACTGCGTTCTCTAGACCACCACAGCAGGGTACTTCCATACGTGCCACTGTTATGGAGCGGATGTTGTTACTCTCTAGGATGGCTTGCAGCTTCTCGGCATAGTCAACACCGTCTAGCTTCGGACAACCAATGATGGTCACGCGATCGCGCATGAAGTCTTTGTGGAAATCTCCATAGGCGAACGCTGTACAGTCGGCTGCTACCAGCAGATCAGCATTTGCAAAATAGGGCGCCTGAATGGGTACCAGCTTGATCTCGATAGGCCAAGATGCTATCTGGGAAGGACGCGTGTCCTCTTCTGACCTTTCCGTAGCTGCTACCTCCGCTGCAATGGCCGCTCCAGCGATCGTGACGGCATCTCGTCCTTCGTGAGCGAGATGGCTCAATACGGCGGCCTCGTCATAGGGCTTCGCTTCTCGCTCCACAAATGTTATGGCTCCTGTGGGACAAGCGGGCAGGCAGTCACCCAAACCATCGCAGTAGTCATCCCGTAGAAGCTTCGCCTTGCCGTTCACCATACCGATAGCGCCCTCATGACAGGCGTTCACGCATAGCTTACAACCTGTGCAGAGTTCCTCGTCAATGTTGATGATCTTTCGAAGCATAGGTTTCATCTCCTTATGTGTTTCAGATAGTTCGTCATATGCGCGTATTGTATGCGCTTTCAAGAACCTCGAAGACCCTTGGTCTAAAACCGTAATATGCGTGATACGTTGGATATCACACGAACAGAAACATGAGACGCGGGATATGGGCAGGGCTGGTACATCTCTGACAGCGATAAATTGTTCTAGTTGACATATAACAAATATTCAGTTAAATTGTGCTATATGAGATATAACATTTATGAAAGAAGGTATTCCTCATGATTATTGCGATAGATGAGGCTTTATCTGATCCCTTATATAAACAGATACATGACCAGATCATAGGCGGGATTGCCACGGGCGAGTTGGAACCGGGTACATCGCTTCCGTCTGTGCGTGCGCTGGCAAGTGATCTGGGTATAAATTTACACACCGTGAATAAGGCGTATGCGGTCTTGCGCGATGAAGGCTATGTCCAAATGCGTGGACGATCCGGAGCTGTCATAAGCGAACCAAACGATGCAAGTCGGGCTGACAAAAACCGTGAGACGCTTGAAGCTATGGAAGACGATCTTTTCAAGTTGGCGCTTACCTATCGGGCATGCGGAGGTACGCGAGGGCAATTCCTCGAATGCGCTGCCGCTCAGGCTGCACGTGCTTATGGAGTAGTTGGGGTAGACAGGAGCGAAGACGCGACCAAGCGTTCGAAGAAGCGCTCTGCTCGCACGTCGGGAAATGCCGCAGAATGCGCTGTCGGAAGCCTATCTGCTAACGCTTCCGCACAAGGGGTGTGAGGACATGCAACCCGTAGATCCAACCATGTATGCCCTGCTGGGGTTGGTATTGCTTTTCGTCCCTGTTACGGGTGTACTTATGGCAGTAACGCCTTACCTTATGCCGAAGCGTGAGTGTTTCGCTGTGACTATTCCCGATGCTGCCTCGAGTGACCCCGACATCAAGCGTTTCAAGCGTTCTTTTGCCACCATCGTGGCCGTGGTAACACTGGTGCTTACCGCTCTTTGCGGTGTAAGTATTCTTATTGACCCTGAACACGCATTTCTTGTTGTCCTAGTCATTTCCGAACTCGTCCTGTGCTTCGGAAGCTACGGATTTATGCTTCACTTTCGCCAAAAGACGATAGCACTCAAGCAGGCGCGGGGTTGGAAGGCACAGTCAGCCAAGCGAGTCGGTTTTGTTGCCGAAGAGCCTGCACCAAGGCCGATTTCTCAGAAGTGGGATCTTTTGTTTTTGGTTCCCATCGCCATCACCGGACTTGTTTGTATCGTTGGTTATCCGCTAATGCCCGAGCGCATTGCCACCAATGTCAATTTGTCAGGGCAGGTTAGCAATTGGGTAGAGAAGACGCCACTCACCGCGGCCTTCCCGTTTTTGACAGTCGTATTCCTTGATGCCTGCTTTGTCTTCTCACACTGGATGATTTTGCGTTCTAAAAAGGGAGTGGATGCCGCGCGTCCTGCGGTGAGTGCTTGGGCATATGGAGCATTCGCTCGTGTCCAGAGCATGCTGCTTGTGGGACTTGGAACAATGCTTTCGTTTTTGGGGCCAATTATCGCGCTGTCGTTCATGGGCGTCATTACCGTGTTGCAGGCGATGCTTCCCATACTGGTCATGTTGGTGGTTGTGCTCGTGGTGGTGATGGCGGTCACGATGATTTATGGACAGAACGGTGCGCGGCTTTTGCGTCGCATGGAAGAGCCTGATTCTATGCCGGTGGACGACGATCGATATTGGAAGTTGGGTATCTTTTACTGGAATCGTAATGATGCGAGCCTCTTTGTACCCGAGCGCTTTGGGGTGGGGTGGACTATGAATCTTGGAAGGCCGGCTGCATGGGTCATCATCGTTGGTTTCGTTGTTGTGATTGCCGCGTTTGTAGTCTTTTCGCTCTGCATGTAGGGGGGAGTCAGGGGGGGAGTCAAGAGAACCGTCCCCCTGACTCCCCCGGTGGTGTGGTGTACTTCCTTCTGAACCCGAGCCAGTTCGATCCAGCCATGCCGACGTTTGTGGAGACGACGCAGCGGCAGTTGGAAGCAGCCGGGCAATCGACTTCGATGGATGAGGCACAGATTCGCATGATCGGCTACGCGCAGCTTGCGCTCGTGCTCGTGGCACCGCTGCTTAATTGCGTCACTTGTTTTGGCGAGGAATGGGGCTGGCGTGGCTATCTTTTGCCTCACATGCTGGAGAAGCACATCGTTACGTTCTCGGCTGTGGCGATCGGCATCATATGGGGACTTTGGCATGCACCAATAACGGTACTTGGCCATAATTATGGGCTTGATTACCCGGGATGGCCGGTGCTCGGCATTGCAGCGATGTGCTGCTTCTGTGTGGTGTTGAGCTGCTTGTTCAGCTGGCTTACCCTGCGTTCTGAAAGTTGCTTGCCAGCTGTGCTCGCTCATGGTGCGGTGAACAGCTGCGTTGCGGCTCCCACTATGTTCCTGGTTGGGACGGCGAACCCTTTTATCGATCCTACCGCTACAGGCATCGTCGGCGGTATCGGCTTTATTGTAGTAGCCGTGCTTTGCCTGGTTTCACTTCGAAGGCAGAATGGATAACAAGGGCAGAACTACATCTAATGATCCTGCCTAGAAGTAAAAAAGGGGAGTAAAAGGAACGTCTCTTTTACTCCCTTGGCGACGTGCTTAGTCTATTTCGTTAATATGTTATTGGACCATCGAAGCAGTCTGCTTGCAAGCTCTTCGTTATCCATCTGCACATCTCCGTTATAAGCTTGCAACAGTAGTCTTTCATCGTCACTTGCCAACTTTAGCAGTTGTGCGCGGCTGTTCACGAAATCGCCTGTCTGAGCAAAATGCTTTGCCCGAATTCCGAAGAACACTGACTTCAAGCAACCCTGCAATATGTCTGGAAGCATGTTTGGTTCGAATACTGTTGTGTGACAAAGCGCGTGGTAGATCTCAGACGTACACGCATCGGCTGCAAGTTTTGCATCCTCAGTGGTAAATTCTGTGTCCATGAAATCGAATGAGCCGTATTTGGTGTCAGTATCGTTCACGAGGTTAAACACATCATGTCGTGGCCAAGCTGCAAGCACTTCAGGTGATCCAATAAACCCGCAAGCAAGTTCGGCATGAGGCATCTTTTGGATGATGCTGCGATATATGGAAAGCTCGTTGGCGTCTAAGTCTTCTATAACAACCACGACATCGATATCGCTATCCTCACGTTGCTCGCCCCGAGCTCTGCTTCCTTGTAATCCGACGAGTATGAGTCTTTCCTTGAACTTGGCTTTCAATTGTTCAATAAGACTATTCATCCAAGTATCTATATCCATAAGAGCACCTCTTCTTTCTTACTAGCTTGCGATAGAGACGAATCGTTACAGTTCCGGCTTCTTTTCACACCGTTGCTTTTATGACAAGTAAAATAAGAGTGTATGCTTTACTCTTTACCGTCAAGTCCCAAGATGGAACGCACACCCAAAAGTCCGATCGTAATTGCAATGCCTGTCACGGTGAGAATAGGCATGATGAAGCGAAGTTGGACATCCTCTGCAGTGCCAAAGGCCGTGAGCATAGCGATTTCGACAGCGAAGATAGAGACAAGTGCGATAGCTAAGTTCACACGACTGTTTGTGATGGCTATAACATCGTCGTCCTTTCTTAGTCTCACATAGGAGATTATTGAAGTAGTCAGCGAGTAGAAGGCGAAGGTGGCCATGGCATAGACTATGTACTCATGGTATTCGAAGTTACCTATTTCCTTCATGACCAGCGTAACAATACCTGACAGCACAAATACTGACAAAAGAAGCATGACTCCGCATAAGCGTTCTATCTTGCGTGGGTTGCCTTCAGATTTATGCGAAGATCGGCTTAGATGAGACAGCAGTGCGAGACGCATAATGCCGAACAACATGTAGTAAGCACCGAGTGTTATGAACCAGACCGATGATTCAAGTACGCCAAGGATAATGTTTGCAACTGCCCAGATAGCATCGACTCCGAAACCTACCTTCACTCCCAGATAGCGCCGATAGTCCCGATCGCGCATGGCTCTGGTCACAAACTTATTCATGCAGTATGTCCTACAAACGTGAGGCGAGATCCATGATCTGGGGTTTGGCAACCTCGCGCAAGTTTGCCAAATTACGTTTGTAGAGAGGGTAAGTTACGCAAGCAATAAGAAGTCCGAGGATGCCAATAAAGATGCCTAGCACGAAAAAGTTGCTTGTCACCATAGTAAGACTCATGCCTATGCCAAGAAGCAGGCATCCGAGGATACCGATTGTGATTGCACGAAGACCTGCCTTTCTCTTCACAGTCTCTTCTATGGCAACAATCTGATCTTCTACTCTATTCTCCAGATTTTCGTGAGAGTACATCTCAACAATCTCTTGAGCTGTTTTCTCCATTTGTGAATCCTTTCAAAACGACATGTGACGTTTTGTAGTTTAAGATGCTAATCATGTTCGTACAACGACATACATAAAGGCATCTGTTGTTTTAAGGGGGTTTATGGATAAAGCTGAATCGAAATTCACGAACATGGCAAAGAGAATGGATGCTGCGATGCTCGAACTCTTGGAAGAGAAAGCATTCAACGAAATTACGGTTACAGATGTGTGTAAAGCAGCTGGTGCACATCGTTCCACGTTCTACTCTCACTACAACAATACACACGAGCTTCTCAACGAAGTCAGGGACGACACCATGCGGAAGTTTTACGCGAGTTTTGAGCATCTCCCACGAGAAGCTACTTTCAAAGACCGCGAATACCTAGACACCTATTTGAGGTTCATAGAAGACCATAAGCGACTGTTTAAGATATTCCTTGAGAACATCAATCTTTTTGATGGCTTCGGTGTGCTTATGAATCTAGAGGAGAATATGCATGATATAGCTCCCGCTAATAGCACTCAAGAAAAACGATGGCGACACTACAAACTGCTCTTTATAGCATCTGGAATCACAAGTATCGTGTCGTTTTGGCTAGAGTCTGGGTGTGCTGAATCGAGAAGTGAGCTCATAGAGATCATCCTCTCCTGTTCAAGCGATGAATGTTGTTTTCGGTAGATGAGCTGCCAATATTCCTAAGAAAAAAATATTTGCAAAAATTTAAATAACGACTTGCTTTGGCACCTCTAACTTAAATGAGTTTAAGTTAGAGATATTCGAAAGCTGTCTAATAAAAAAATTCGCCTTAAATTCTTTCTTATTCGGTTCCAACCTCAAGGATGTCCATGTACTCTTTAAAAACATACGTCTTATTTCTTTTTCTTGTAGGATCATCATCTACAAGAATCCCGATCTTTTCCAATTGATGAATCAATGTGCCCGCTGTTGGATCACTGACTTCGGCTATCTCGGCTACACGTTTTCTGGTGATTCTTGGCGTAACAAAAAGTGCATCAAGAATCTTGCGTGCATTAATCGATGATACATTGCTTAATGCGTCTATTGCCTCTATCTTCTCTAGCCTGAGCGCATCAATTTTTTTGGCAGATTCTGTTGACTCTGTAGATATTTCGATAATTCCGCGAAGAAAAAATTTAACCCATTGTTCCCATTCGCCGTGATTTCTGACTGCCATGAGCTTGTCATAATATTCAGCTTTGTTTCTTTTGAAGTAATAACTCAAATATAAAAGCGGCTTATGAAGAATATCCTGCTGGTAAAGCCAAAACGTAATAAGCAGTCGCCCCATTCGTCCATTACCATCGATAAAAGGATGAATTGTCTCAAATTGGGAATGTATCAACGCAATCTTGATCAAAGGAGGAACGTCATCTTCGGCATAAAAGTAATTCTCCAGCTCTCCTAGCGCCTCTTTCATGTCATCCACACAGGGAGGAATATAGATAGCATCCGATAGTGAACATCCTGCTGGTCCAATCCAGTTTTGAGTATGTCGAAACCTTCCAGGAGAATATTCGCTGCCTCGCCCTGATGAAAGAAGTTGCTCATGGATCTCACAAATCAATCGCAAGCTTAGAGGCAAATCATTTATCCGGTCTATACCGTAATTAATTGCCTTGACGTAATTAGTAACCTCTTTTGCATCAGATGTTTGAATATCTTCTGCCTCTAACACTTCAATTAAAGATGCTTGAGTTCCCTCGATTTGAGAACTCAGCAGCGCTTCCTTTTTCACGTACATAGATACGAAGAGGTCTGGATTGGGGAGAGTTTGTGTTACCCCATCCAGTCTCCCAAGGGCTCTATCAGCTTTCGAAAGTAAAGTCAGCATCTCTGCATCTATCTTTAATTCAGGAACAGGAGGAAGCGGACTAGGCTTAAAGGATTTGTAACCAGTGGGTTGCTGTATATAATACCCGGCTCGATGCTCCACCACGATTCTCCCTTTAATTAAGCATGTCTTGATTGATTTGATTCTATCGTAAGAAAAGAAAATGGGCAAAAATTTAAATAACGACTTGCTTTGGCACCTCTAACTTAAATGAGTTTAAGTTAGAGATACTCGAAAGCTGCCTAATAAAAAAATTCGCCTTAAATTCTTTTTTATTCGGTTCCAACCTCAAGGATGTCCATGTGTTCCTTTTGCTCGAAATGGTTTTAGAATAAAAGTTGTTGAAAAAGTGCGCATAAGCGTTAGCAAGATGCTGCTAATGACTTCGAGCTACGAACCCTGGAAATATGGCTATAGAAAGCATCAGGATGAATCAGACAAAAGATCAACAGCATGAAATTCCCAGAGTGTTGGTTGTAGAAGACGATTCATCCATCAACGATGTGATTTGTCGTCAGCTTTCTCGTCTAGGAGTAGCTCCGGAACCGACTTTTTCTGGAACCGAAGCGAAGAGAGCACTCGATTCAGAGGATTTCGATCTTATCATCACCGACCTCATGTTGCCTGGAATGACTGGTGAGCAGGTGATAGAGCTCATACGAAGTCACGATGTTCTTGTGCCTATAATCGTTGTGTCTGCGCGAACGGAGACAAGGGACAAAGTTGACGTTTTAGGTCTTGGAGCCGACGACTATCTCACTAAGCCATTTGATCTTGATGAGCTTTCCGCACGTATTCAAACGCAGTTGCGGCGTTCATTAGCTATTCGCTCGGCGAAACAGAATAGTGATAATGATCTTGATCGATCTGCAGCACTTGAAATAGGTGTATTGAGCATCAATGTCGATCAAAGAACTCTAACGATCGAGGATACGGAAATTCCTCTGACTCGCACAGAGTTTGAGCTTCTAGAATTGCTTGCAAAATTTCCCAAACGGGTTTTCACAAAGCAGATGCTCTACGAGCATCTCTGGAACGACACTCCACCGGGAGACGACAATACCATCACTACTCATATTTCTAATTTGCGCTCGAAACTAAAGCCATATGGGGCGGATAAATACATTCAAACCGTGTGGGGTATTGGCTTTAAACTTGAAGTTCCTTCATTATGAGCGGGCAGTTGCAGGAGCGTTCTTCCTCATTTCTTAAGAGGCAGAGCTTTGCATTTCCCACGCATAACGAATTCTTGAGACTTTTTTTATCTTTTCCCAAAAGTGTCTTTATCCTTCCTTCCCAAACTAGGGTCATCATGACAACCCTAAAGGAAGGAGGAAGATGCTAGCGTTAGAAACAAGATCTCTTACGAAGGCTTACGGACACTGGTATGCCGTGAATGATTTCAACATGCATGTACCAGAAGGCTCTGTTTATGGATTTGTCGGGAAGAACGGAGCCGGCAAATCAACAGTCATGAAGATGATCGATCATTTGGTTAAACCTACATCTGGATGCATCTATCTGTTCGAACAAGAAAGTGATGTTGAGGAACAACAGATCTTGAGACGAGTGGGATCTTTGATCGAAGACCCTGGTGTTTTCCCTAATATGAGTGTGAAAGATAATCTCATGTGCAAAGCACTCGCTATTGGTCTAGTGAACCCGAAAGTACATTGTGTTGAGATGCTTGAAACTATCGGTCTGAAAAAAGTTGCTTCGAAGCGCGTTAAGAAGCTTTCGCTTGGCATGAAGCAGAGACTGGGCGTAGGATTAGCGCTTCTCGGTTCTCCTGATCTGCTGCTTTTGGATGAACCTTTCAACGGTCTTGATCCCGAAGGTACTCGAGAACTTCGCGCACTGATAGTTCGTCTTAATAAAGAACGGGGAGTGACAGTAGTTATCAGCTCTCATGTTTTAGATCAGCTCGATCGCATTGCGACTGACTACGGGATTATCGCCGATGGCAAAATGATCACTGAACTGAGCGCCGATGAGGTCGATCACATGTGTGGTGACAGCCTGAAATTGAGAGCGGACATGCCCGAGCAGGCTCTCGTCAAGCTGCAAGAAGCGCTTCCTGAGTTTGCATATTCGATGGAGCCAGGTGAGGTCATCCGCATTAGCGGCACGGCAGACGCAGACCTTATCGCTATGACTCTGAAGCAGGAGGGTATTACGGTTCTGGAGCTTAGCGTTATAAAGCGCGATATCGAAGACTTCTTCATCGAGATGATGGAGCGAGGTGGTTGCGATGTTCAATCTGCTTAAAGTTGATCTGTATCGCCTGATTCGTTCTCGCTATTTTTGGGTAATTACTGCCATTGCAATTGCTCTTCTTGTATTCATTGCGATGTTCGTGAATTGGCTAGCATCGCCGGAGTTCGCACAAGTGGTCAATGAGTCCATTGCCCAAAATGAGCAAGTCTCTGAAGCGACACTTGATAGCGGTAGCTCAAGCGATAGCGGTAGACCAAGCGATAGCGGTAGACCAAGCGAAGGGGACGAAATTGAATCGCTGAACTCCAAGATTATGAGCAGTTTCACTTACGATTGTGGACAGATGTTCTTTGATAGCAGCTTGGTCGGCATCCTTGGGTCTCTTCTCGCCGCTCTTTTGATCCTTTACGATTTTAAGAAAGGCTACATTAAGAATTTGCCTATGGACAATCGGGGGCGACGCAACTATTTTGCCGAGAAATTGATCATAGTTGCGCTCTTGCAGGCGTACCTTATCGCAGTCTGTGCGCTGACTTCGTTTTTGTCGTTCTTAGCGCTCGGATTCTCATTCGAGACCATTGAGCCTTTAGGAGACGTAGTGTTTTGGTTGTTCCTGGTATGGCTCTACTCGACTGCGATGGCGTACCTCGTATCGTGCATTGCATGGTTATCAAGAAGCGAGGGCGTGTCATCGGCAACAGTTCTGTTTCTTTCAAGTGGTATCCTCGGGGTCATCGTGCTTCAAATAATCGGTGCGCTTGTAAACTTCTTTCCTGTGCTTGGACAGATCCCTCAATTCCTTTTGGCCAGTGTCCGAATGGAATTGCATAATGGTGCAGCGGATCTCTGGAATATGTGTACGGGAGAGGCATTCCTCGCGATGCCGACATGGGCTCACGCTCTCATCATATGCATTGCGTTCTCGCTAATAGCTGCAATTATTAGTTGGACTCTATGCCGAAAAAGGGACATGGCTTAGTAAACGAAAAGAGGATCTTGAGTGGTAATCGTAATCGTCATACTCGCGTTGCTGGTCATGATCCTCTGTACTTTTGTGCTTATGTATCGTCGGGAGCTTATTCGCTGGGCGAAGTTCATGCGAAATCATCCACCTGCTAGCAATACGCGCCTTGGAACAGAAGCGCTGCTTCCAGGAAGCCGCAAAGTGGTTGAGGGAATTAATGGTTTGCTCGATGAGGCAAGTTTTCGTGAACGAACCATGAAAGAACAAGAGCGTGAATTACTGGAAGGTCTTGCTGGGCTATCTCACGATATCCGAACACCATTGGCAGGTGCGAAGGGATATGTGCAACTTGCGATAGGCGAAGAGGATTCTGCTGAGAGGATCCACTGTTTGAAGCTCGCAGAAAGCCGTCTTGATACGACGCGGGAAATGGTAGATCAACTATTCGACTATATGCGTCTAACGACTGAGTCAGATACTTTAGATATCGAAAGTTGCGATGTGACTGAGATCCTTGCATCCACTCTTGCTGACCTTTATTACGCTTTTGAGGGCAAGGGTTGGGAGTGTCAAGTTGATTTATCTGGAGACCTTGATTGTTCGGTTGATGCTGTTGCTATGCAGAGAGTGTTTGAAAATATCCTAGGCAATATGCTCAAGCACGGTTCTGGCGACATTAGGATAAAGCACATCGAGAATGACATCGTTTTTTCCAATGCCATCGAACCTGGAGCTCAAATAGACGAAAGTAGGGTTTTCGAGCGTTTTTATAGAGGAGATTTCGCCCGTGGCAAAACAGGGGCAGGACTTGGGCTTGCTGCAGTCAAGCAGCTATGCGAGCTCATGGATATAGTGATTTACGCTAATGTTTCTGACGATACTTTCTCGATCAGATTAGTGTTCAACCCTGCGAAATCCTGCAGCTGATCTGACCGTAAGTTTATGTCAGCGGGTGTGTCAGGAACGTTCACTTTTGACACACTTATGAATGGCCTTCAACATCTCTCTGATTGAAAGTGACAAGTATCGAGGTACAGGACTGTAGTTTGATATCTATGATATCATTGATATCATAGATATCAGAACATTATATAAACAACGATAAAGGCGGAAAGAAAATGCCAAACCTGTTGATAAGGGATCTGAGCGAATCGACAAAAAGGCAGCTTGCTATACGGGCGGCAGAGAACGGGCGAAGCCAACAAGCTGAAGCGCTTGCCATACTTGAGGATTCGCTGGAACCGAAAACGGATTCTTGGTTTGATGCGTTGCGCGACATGTCAAACAACGTGGGCGGTATCGACCTTCCGACCACTGACAGGCATTCTCCGCGTCTGACAGGAGTGCTGCTTTGAGCGGTTATATTGTCGACACGAATGTTATTTCAGAGGCGATTAAGGCCGATCCAAATCCTGTAGTATTAGTATGGCTTGAGCAGAATTCGCGTTCGCTTTATCTGACCAGTATAACGATCGAAGAGCTCAGATTCGGCGCGCTCATGCTGCCAAAAGGGAAGAAGCGCAAAGCGCTCGAAGCATGGATTGACTCACTTTCTGCTGACTTTTCCCAAAAAATTCTCAGCTTCGATACGCCGGCCACTGAGATATGTGCAGGCTTTCATGAAAAGGCCATATCCAGTGGGAAAACTCCTAGCATCGAGGATCTGATGATAGCGAGTATCGCCAAAAGAGAGGGACTTTGCATAGCTACTCGAAATGTAAAAGATTTTGAGTATCTTGATATCGAGCTAGTGAATCCATTTAAAATTCAGTAATAGCCACTGATTTATGCTCGTTTCGATCTTCTTCGCCATCTGCGTATTCATTCCCTGACATGCGTCCCCTCGCTCACCTCGCGAAACCGCTGTTTGACCTTAGCTGACAGCTAATGAAATGCCCAACGCTTCCTCTTATTATTGGTTGGTATTCACTGGGTGACGGAGACTTCCGCGCGCCCTTTCCGACGAGCGAAAGGAACATAATGACGAACGATCAGCCAGGCTATCAGCCTTCTGTAAACAACCAAGGAGTTCCCGGTATACCACCGCAGGCTCCGCCCCCCGCTGCGCCAGTAGGCACATCCAGCATGGCGATCACGGGCTTGGTATTGGGTGGCGTGGCTATCGTTACATCGTTTCTTCCCATCATCAATAATGTTTCCTTCTTCGTTGGCATCCTAGGCGTGATTTTTGCCATAGTGGGAATCGTTGGCACGGGCAAGGGCAAGAAGCGCGGCCGCGGTCTGGCTATAGCGGGACTCATCATTAGTATTCTGTCCATTATCGCCGTGTTGGCATCTCAGGCGTTTTATAGCGCTGCTATCGATGAAGCGCTGAGTTCCACCAAGGCCACACCTGCAACGAACACGCAAGCTGCAGGGGATCAAAATGCAGCTTCTACTGATGGCACAAGCGATGGCAGTAATGCGGCGGGTGCATCGGAAGTCTCGAGTACCACGGCGGATTCCGCTTATGACGTGAGCATCGACAAGGTGACTAAGACCACCGATTACCATGGCGATCCCGTTTTACTTGTTGACTTCACCTTCACCAATAACTCGACTGAAGATGCAACATTTTCCGTCAATATAGATTGCAAGGCGTTCCAAAATGGCGTGCAGCTTGATTTCGCCTATGGTGATTGGGATTCGGGTAATTCTTTGAAATCCGTCAAAACTGGCGGCACTATCACATTGCAGCGCGGTTTTGCTCTTGATGATACATCGCCTGTCACCATTGAGGTTGCTGAGATGTTCGATCTGAGCGACGAGCTGATTTTGCAGGAAACCTATGATGTCGCTTAATTCTGCGACATAATGAAGAAGGCGATCAAAAGACGGCGGAGGAAAAAGCGCATGGAAGAACCGCTTACAGAAGACATGCTCTCAGAGCTGCTGATGGCGGACACCATCACGCGCTTCGTTCAAAAAATTGATGGAGAGCCGCGTAGTCTTGCGGATTATCTGAACGAATTGCTCGCAGCGAAGGGGCTGAAACGGTCGCAGGTTATTCGCGAAGCCGGCATCAACGAAACTTTCGGGTATCAGGTGTTCACCGGAGCGCGGCGAACATCGCGTAACAACCTGCTGAAACTCGCCTTCGCCATGAAGCTTTCCGTGCGTGAGGCCAACCGTTTGTTGCAGGCCGGTCAGGCCAACGGCCTCTACTGCAAAAACAGACGCGACGCCATCATCATCTTCTCGCTTAACCATGGGTATTCGCTTCAAAAAACTCAAGAAGAGCTTTATCGGTTCCAGGAGGCCACCATCGACTGATAGCGCCTCCTGGACCACTGCCGCATCCGATTTGGTGTGGCAAGAGGTGGCGGGTATTTTTGGTACTATGGAGAACATGGAAAACGATGACCTTTCCCTGTATCTTTCAGCCTTAGCCCGTGATAACTCTTACTGGGTTGCCGAAACTTTGAAACGCACTCCACACGAGAGTACGGAAGTGGTGTATTTTACCGGCGCTCATGGAGGTGAGCTGGGGCCTTTTGTGCGCAAACGCATCGATAGTGTCTCAGGTCTCGGCGATGCCTACCGGCGTCTTTGCGAGGCTCAGCGTTCTGGGCAGCGATTTCGCTACCTGCCGCATATATACGATGTGCATGAGCGCGATGAAAAGCTCATCGTTATCATGGAATATGTAGCGGGACGCACGTTACAGGACGAAGTTTACGAAAACGACTCTGCCGGTTCTTTGGCAGCGACTCTTTTCCCGAAGCTATGCGATGGTGTAGCCGAACTGCACGAGGGTATGGATCCGCCTTTGATCCATCGGGATCTGAAACCCTCTAACATCATGGTGCAGAACGATAACCTGACCATTATCGATTTCGGCATTGCGCGCACCTATCGAAATGATGCCGATAGCGACACAACGCCGTTTGGCACGCGCACGTATGCGCCGCCCGAGCAACTCGGTTTTTGTCAGACCGACGAGCAAAGTGACATTTACGCCCTGGGTATGATCTTGTTCTTTCTTATAACCGAGCAGATTTGCCAGCGTGCATCCCTTGAACAGGGCTTTCCCGAGTTGGCTGCTTTGCCGGCTATGCAAGCGGTCGTAACCAAAGCCACAGCTTTTGATCCTGCTGCTCGCTACCAATCTGTCAGTGAGTTGAAGCATGCATTTCTGCAAGCCGTCGAAGCGGCGCCAATTGCAACCGAGAGGATGTCCATCCCAAGTGCGCCTATTGCGCCTGTCGTACCGGGTGTGTCCGGTGCGCAATCACAGGATGTAGCTATTCAATCGTCGAGCTTACAGCGCGAAGATCTTTCGTCGGCAACACCGAGCTTACAGCGCGAAGACCCTTCGTCGGCAACACCGAGCGAAGTTCTGGGAATTGTGTGGGATACCATCGTGGTGCTTCTGTGGCTTTTGTTTATGTGCGCGCTGTTCATTGTGGTCATCAATCCATCCGAGCCTGTTTTGCAATATCCGACTTGGATGCGCTTTCTTATATACCCCCTTGCCTTTGGCTTATTTTTTACCGGCGCTGCCTATGGCTTGATGGACAAGCGATGGTTGCGCCGTCATATCCCGTTGCTAAAGGGGCAAACTTATGGAAAATCGCTGATAGTCGCTCTCGTCATAATGGGCTGTGGCATTGTGCTGTTAGGGTCGCTGCTTGTGGTGCTAGCTGCCATGACTGCGTTTACCTGATACCTCTCCTTTAACTCCCTGTTCTCCCATCCTTTTCGGTATGGATTCGCTTTGGTGTCAGCGCTCGTAACCCACTCTGCATCAATATTAGAGGTGCTATCTTTGCTTGTTGAAGAGATCTCGAAGAGGGAAGGAATCCTCATGGAAATTCATGTGCTCTCGGCGTATCAGACCACAGCCGAAGAGTTCTTTAACAAGATCCTCGGTTGGAAGACTGACTTGGTGTTGGATATTCGTCTCAAGAACACCAATCAGCTTGCGGGATTCACCAAGCAGGAAGACTTGGAGTACTTTACGCATGTCATTGCGCATGCTGATTACATCCATGATGTGGAATACTCGCCTTCGAAGACTCTTTTGGATGAGTATCTCGACCACGGTCTTCCTTATCAGGAATATTTCGAACGCTATGCCAAGGAAATGGAGGAGCGTAAAGCTATTCCTGACTTCTTCCATAAATACGATAAGTATCAGTCCATCGCCATCGTTGGTACGGCTACCAACAAGCGACGCTCGCATGCCGAAGAGCTGCAGCGACTCTTGGAAACCGCCGAAAATGCGCCAAGGTAGCGTGTCGGGGAACGTCCCCTGACACGTCAAAAGTGAACGTCCCCTGACACGTACCCTGACACGTACATTCTTCCCTGACATACGCTCTGACACACAGGTGCCCACTGCGCCATAGAGCCTCTAAATCGACCATGCTTCTCCGTAAAAGTGCCGTATATTGCGGTATTCCTTATACCATCAATGAATCACGCCTTCGTTGAAAGGAATATCATGGTCGAATTGAACGATGATAAGGTCATCTACGCGTTCTCGTCTGATATGGATCCGGTGCTCACTGTCCCTTCCGGCCAGACCGTTCGCATTCGCACGAAGGACTGTTTCGGTAACCAGCTGTCTGGACCGGAAGATGAACTTGATGAGATCGATTGGGACGCAATCAACCCCGCAACAGGCCCTATTTTCGTTGAAGGAGCTACTGCGGGTGGTGCATTGAAGGTTGCGGTTGAAAACATAGAATTTGACGGCCATGCTGCATGTTGTACTGGCAAGGACGAAGGGGTTTATGGCGATAAGCTCGACCGATGGAGCACGCGTTTCTGTCAGATCGAGGATGGGAAACTAGTTTGGGATGAAGCATTGCGGATCCCGCTCAATCCTATGATAGGGGTTATCGGCGTCGCGCCTGCGGGAGAGGCTGTCAACTGCGGCACGCCGGGTAGCCACGGTGGCAATATGGACAACACGGCTATCACGTCTGGCGCAACTCTTTATTTCCCGGTTGCGGTCGAAGGTGCGCTGTTCGGATTGGGCGATATGCATGCTGCAATGGGTGATGGTGAGGTGAGTGTGTCAGGGGCTGAGGCACCTGGGTGGGCCACGGTCACGCTCACAGCGCTTCCTGATCTTGCGTTGGTTGACCCGGTAATCGAGAACGCAGATAGCTTCGGCATCATCGCATCGTCGGACAATCTCGATGCGGCTGCTGATCGTAGGCTGCTTGTTCATGCTGCAAACCTACATCGCAGGTTGCCTGAGCCCCGATGGCGCGGTATTTGCTGATGATCCCGATAACGCGTTCTATCTAGTTGCCGAAATTGCGGGCGGAAAGTTCCTCTATATTCTGTGCGCGTTGGCGACAGCCATTGCTTGGGGCATCTTCAATTCGCTTGCGGCGCAGACGGCGATCTGCCGCATCCTATATGCGATGAGCCGCGACGGCAATCTGCCGAAAGGTCTGGCGAAGGTTCACCCGCGTTTCAAGACACCGTATATCGCAGCGTTGTTCGTTGGTGTGCTTTCGCTTATTTTGGTGGTTATCTTCTCGCTCGTTCTCAGCATTGATGATATTTCGCGTTTGGTGAATTTCGGAGCCCTTACTGCGTTTTGCGTCCTTCATGTGACGGTGGTGTGGCACTTCTTCATCAAGAAACGCGATGGCAAGGTGTTCACGCATCTGATCCTTCCGCTTTTGGGTTTCCTGATCGTTGGATATACATGGATCAGCCTTGACCCAGCATCCAAGATCATGGGCATAACATGGATCGTGATCGGTGTGGTGTACTACCTCATCATCAGCAAGGTTCTCAAGAAGAATGTCGATCTTGAGGTGTAGGCTTGCGGTGATCTTGCACTTCTGAAGCTTTTCGGGCGTAGCGTGGTTTTCCATGGTGCGCCCTTTTTTGTATCTGCCCTTTTTGGGGTGTTGACGAAAGGTGCGAACATGCTCGATTTTTCCAGCGATTATACGCGGGGATGCCATCCGGAGATCCTCTATGCGCTCAAGGCTTGCAACAGTCAGGATCATTCCGGTTATGGCAGCGATGAGATCACGGAGCGGGCGAAGCGCAGGATTCGCACTGCTTGTGCGGCGCCTGATGCGGAGGTGTTTTTGCTAGAGGGTGGTACGCAGGTGAATCAGATCGCAACGAAGATTTTGCTTGCTCCATGGCAAGGGGTGATCGCGGCGGATACCGCCCATGTTGCGCTGCATGAGGCTGGTGCTATTGAACACGCCGGACATAAAGTCATCGCTTTGTCTGGTCGTGATGGGAAGATCACAGCAACGCAGATTGAGGCATGTCTAGAGCAAGATGCAGCAGATGAGAATCGCGAGCATATGGTCGAGCCCGGTATGGTGTATCTAACTTATCCCACAGAATACGGCACGCTATATACGCTTGATGAATTGGAACAGATTGCAGGGGTCTGTCGTCGGTTTGATATCCCGCTGTATCTGGATGGTGCGCGGTTGGGTTATGGACTTGCGGTGCCAGATGCTGACGTGACTCTGCCGGACATTGCGCGGCTGTGCGACTGCTTCTACATCGGTGGCACCAAGCTTGGTGCGCTTCTCGGTGAGGCGCTCGTGTTTCCGCGCAAACGTATTCCGCGACTTCTTTCGCTAGTGAAGCAGAGTGGTGCTCTGTTGGCGAAAGGATGGGTGCTCGGCGTGCAGTTCGATGTGTTATTCAGCGATGCGGCATGTGATAGGGATGAAGACACAGGCGATGAGGATATTCGTACAGCTGACGCTTTGCCCGATGGTGTATTTGAGAATAGCCTCTATATGCGAGGGGCTCGGCATGCCATCGAATGTGCGGTATTGCTTGTGCAAGGATTACGCGCGAAGGGATATGAGTTTGCGGTGGATTCGCCAACTAATCAGCAGTTCGTGATCGTGGACGATGGACTGCTGGCAAGGATCCCCGACACGGTGCGGTATGGTTTCTGGGAGCGCCTTGTGGATGGACGCACGGTGATTAGATTTGCTACGAGTTGGTATACCACTGAGGAAGATGTGCGTGCGCTACTGGATCTGCTGTGATCAGTGGTAAGTAGAAGAACAAGAGGCGTCCAAAACGCTCATTGAAGCTTCGCGGAGGAGACTAATGAGCATGTCCCCGTCCCTTTTAATCATTACTCAGTTGCTAAAAGCGCCCTATATGCGATCGAATTTTGCAAGCACTTCAACAGCAGCAGAACAGGCATCGCAGTTGCAGTATTTCTCGCCCTGCTCTTTGCGCGCAATTTGCTGAGCGAGAAACTGCTCGGCTGCCTCCTTGCCCATGATGTCGATTGCAGGGCCTTGCGCGAAGGCGATAATGCTATCGATCGTGTTGGGACGGCCATCGAGAAAGTCCACCAATTCGTTCGTAGCTTGTTCGATAGTTGCATCATCTGCATCTTTGACGGCGGAAATCCAGGCCTTTGCGGCATCTTTGGTTTCTTGTTTGCTTGCATCGGAAGTTGCCAGAGTATTAGCGCGCACGACTATGTAGTCAAAGAGTTCCTTGTCCATGAGCACGTCTCCTTTCATTGCGTTTATTATGGCTTGTCTTAGCGAATATCGTTTACTTTCGCTTATCGTGCATATTCTATTACGTTAACGGGAAAGAGCGCGAAATAGAAAACGCGATTGAGGGCGTGACAGAGAATGCGATTGAGAACGAAATAGAGAATGCGACGAGGGCGCGACAAGAAATTTGATTGGTATGACATTGCTTCGAAAAAACAGTTGTCTTCTACATTCGATATAATGTCGTAGTAAATTACTTTTACTACGACACATAAAGAGGTTATCATGAGTCGGCTGATATTAAGTTCTGACACAAAGAAGCGAATTGTTGATACGCTCGAAAAGGAGAACTTGAGCCTCACCGAGTTCGACAGGCTTGCCAGTGAGTGGAGATGTCTCTATCCAAAAACAGAAGAAATGCGTATCGCGCAGGAATCATATGAAGAAGACTTCCTTGTGCGCATGGCCTACAACTCAAACGCAATTGAGGGCTCCACTCTTACTCTTGCAGATACCGAGGTTATTTATGAAGGAGAATTCATCCCTCATAAGCCTGGCAGAGAGCAGATCGCTGCTCGGGGACTTTTCGAAGGCGCAGCCCTTGTCGAAAATCGAATATACGAAGGTGCCCCCTTGGATGAAGCATTCTTGCGAGACCTTCATGAGGCATGCGCATTGGATTTGCAGCCAAGAGCAAGAGGTATGTATCGTAGTGCTCCTGCGGTTATTCGCGCATCGCGTACCGTACCTTCCGATCCGTTAGAGATCAGAACTCATGTTGCCGATCTGTTCTATCAATGTAAGCTTGAGGCCGAGCAAACGCATCCCCTCATTGTCATCCCTTGGTTTCATGCGGCACTCGAGAATATTCACCCTTTCGCTGATGGCAACGGTCGAACGGGTCGATTGTGGATGAATGCGCAATTGCGGAAGTTCGCGTATCCACCTATTGGAATCAAAGTCGATAACAGCAGAGAATACAAGGCTGGGCTTGAGGCTTGGCAAACAGACAACGATCCTGTTCCGTTCATGGTTCTTGTTTTGAATTGTTTGAAGAGCGAACTCGAGTCTCGCTTTGCGTTTCTTTCCAAGACTATCGAACAGCCCGATCAGCAAGCACTCTCGCAGTATGATCAGCAAATATTCGGGATTCTCTATTGCCAGCCTTCGATCAGTGCGCGCATGCTTGGAAGGATCATGGGGCTGTCAGAGCGACAAGTTCAGCGTATGCAAAAGAAGCTTCGCGAAAAGGGACTACTGAAGCGAGAAGGCTCACCAAAACACGGCAAGTGGGTTTTGCGAACAGAAAAACGATAAAGCTACGGACGGACTGATGTAAAAGAAACTGGCGTTTCAGAGGACGTTAACAGGAGTAAGGCGCGCAGGAACTGCTTACACGCTACAGTCTTACTCTGCTGTGCTACCAAGTTCGCTTAGCTCCTTTAGGGTTGCATCCACATTCTCGGCATGCCAGTTCTTGTATCCGCCGGCATATTGCGAGGCATAAACACCGGAGAGGCGCATGTCGCTCAGCTCCTTCTGCTGTGTTGTAAGGCGAACGCTTCCGGTATTAGTCTCGATGTCGATGATAACGTTGAGCAGGTCGTTGATGAGCTTTACTGATTCGATCTCTGAATACGGAACAACGAGAGAAACATCCTTTTCGAGCGTCGCCCAATAAGGGTCGAAGGGAAGCAGGATGATTTCGTTTTCGCACATCTGAAGAACGGCTACGTCGCACGCGCTGAAGAATCGAGCGATTTTGTCGCTCAAGTTCCCCGCTGCACCTTTGATGATAATGCATCTATCCTCCAGAGGCGTATATCCTGCACGGGTTGCATATTTCCAAACCTTCTCTTCACGAGCCATAACTGTTTTGTTCCTTTCGCTATTAGTGTTTTGTCTACTCTTATTCTTCAACGTGAGTAATAACGGGATTGCCTGTAACTAGGTGGCCTGGAATATTTTCCAAAACTTTTAGACGCATGCAAGCGCAATAATTTCGTAAAATGCCTGTTCAGAGGCATTGTCAAAGCCTTTTGACAAGCGCGTTGAAGCCTTTTTACTGACACGTGGACTATTATTTCGGTCAGCACAGACTTAAAAACGTTACAGAGCGTTTGGAAGGGCAAGGATTAATGGAACTGGCACGGCAACTGAAAAGCAGGAGAGAAGAGAAGGGGCTTTCCCAAGATGAGGTCGCGAAAGCGATATTCGTATCGCGCCAGACCATCTCGAATTGGGAGACAGACAAGACATATCCAGACGTGCAAAGCCTGCTTTTGCTCAGCCAGTTGTTCGATATCTCCATAGACGATCTTGTGAAAGGGGATGCCATAAGGATCCAACAGGTCATCAAGCAGGATTCGCGCAGGATGAGATTCCTAACATATGGGATGGTCGGATTTTCTGCGCTAGCATTCCTTTTCCTTCTGGGATTCTCGTTAGCTTGGCCGGAGCCCTCTGGGTTTGCTCGCATGAGCAAGGGTAACATCGCAGGTGGAATCACATTTATTGCGTTCTATGTCATAGGGCTCGGCATGGCTATTGTCATTGATCGTCTGAAAAAGAAGCACGATGTCGTCACCTATCGTGAGATTGATCGCTTTCTCAAAGGTGAAGTTGTTGATGAGCCTGATTCGCAGGGCTTGTCGCGCAAGCATCCAGCGCTTGGCGTTGTGGTAAAACTTTTCGTCGGTGCAGCAATCGGGTTGCTTTTGGCGGGAATCCTGCTTGCGCTTGAAGGGTAGGCCTTCTGTTTGCGCATAAGCGCATGAGTGAAAGTGCACTCGAACAACTCGCTGTCTGTTTTACACATTTAACGGAAGTGAATTATAATTAACTTCCGCAACAGTAAGCCGTAACAGTAAAAGTTATTGCACTGCTAGGAGTTGATATGTGGCCTAGCATCACATACGAAAAATGTGCTTGGGAACGGGATCCGGACGATCTGGCGCTCATTCCTAAGAGTCGAAGGCGCAAGATTCTGCCGACGTATGAGGCGGCTGTTCTTGCAAATATTGCTGCGCTTTCCGTGGAGCTTTCTGCGTCGCTGTTAGAGCGCCTCGCCGAGGTGGAGGTCGCCCTAGCGAGATTTGATACTGCACAGAAAGCACGCGATTACGCTCTTCCCGCACTTTTGCTCCGAAGCGAATCATCGTCGAGTTCGCAAATAGAACGACTCACCTCGAGTGCGCGAAATGTTGCGCTCGCCGAGCTTTCCGACAAAGCTCCGGCAAATGCGTTGCTAATTGCAGGCAACGTCTCTGCGATGCGCGAGGCTTTAGGGCAAAGAGGGGATGTGGACATAAAGTCCATTTGCGCCATACATGATGTGCTCATGCGGAATACGCGTGAAACGCTGGGTCTACGCAACGAGCAGGTTTGGATAGGTGGTTCCCCTTACAGCCCACATGGAGCGACGTTTGTACCCCCGCATGCTGACCGGGTGCGGGAATGCCTCGAGGATCTCGTTGAGTTTGGTGCTCGTGAGAACATCCCTTCGATCGCGAAGGCAGCTATATTTCATGCTCAATTTGAGGCGATTCATCCCTTTACGGATGGAAACGGACGCACGGGTCGCACCCTGCTGCATCGCATGCTCGCTCGCGATGAAGTACTCCTACACACGATGCTTCCAGTATCGGCTGGGCTTCTGCATGACGTTGAGCATTACATGGATGCGCTAGATGCCTACCACGATGGAGCGGTAGAACCGATAGTTGAGTGCCTCGCTGATGCCTTGGAACTTTCTGTGGTCATTGGGTCGCGTATTGCATCTGATGTCGATGAGATCCTTGCCGAATGGGCGTCTGTGAATACGGATCGCGCTGGTTCCGCATCGCACCGACTGCCCGTTCTTCTCGTAGAACAGCCGGTGGTCGATGTTTCATATGTTGCGTTGCGCCTCGACATCACCGACCGGGCGGCTCGTAACTTGATTGAGACAGCCTGCGATCGGGGTATTCTCGCGAAGATAGGCAATGCGAAGCGAGGAGCCTTTTATCAGGCAACTGATCTGATCGCGGTACTCGAGGAAGCGTCGAGTTTGGAGGGTATCCGTAGGATTGCTGCGCGATAGTGCGAAGTGTAACGTTTTGCTTGTGCTTGAAGGGTAGGCCTTCTATCCTATCGCTGTGGCTAAAAGCCGGGAAGCATGTTTATTGCACGATCGTAAAGCTATCGCCTCGTTTTATCTCGCCGCCATCTACAACCTTACAGAACTCAAATCTGATCAAACGCCAACAAGGAAAGCAACCAGCGGGATAGTAAAGATACTCACTACTAATGTGACTACGGTGATACCTGTGGCGTATTCGCCCTCATCGCCATTCGCAGTGGCAATCATGGGCACAACTGTCATCACGGGAAGAGCCATTATGATAGTCAATCCCATGATCATCTGTTCAGAGAACATGCCGCTCATCATCAGAAGCTTGCCGACGAGAATAGGCAGCGCCACCATCTTCACGAGGATGCCGATATATAGTTCGGGACGCTTCAACACCGGGCGAACGTTAGAGAAGTTCGCTAATGCTCCAAGGTACATCATGCACATTGCCGAGGTAGCTGCGCTTATCGTGCCTGCACCAGACATGATCAGTTTCGGTATGGGAATCTGCAGGAAAAGAATAACCAGTGCGATGACAACGGCAATGATGTTGGGTGTTATGAGTTGTTTGAGGGAAAACCCTTTGACAGTTCGTCCTCGCGCAGTGGAAAGCCAGATGCCGTAAGTCCAGAATACTAGCTGGTCAACTATGGAGAACATCATCATATAGATAAGACCTGCGTCGGGAAATACTGCGGCAAGGAGAGGAACGCCGACGAATCCTGTGTTGCCAAAGATAAAGCAGAATTGGAACACACGATCCTTGTCATGTTCGAGCTTCAGAGCCTTTGATACGAGGAAGACGATGAAACTGATGAGTGCATAGAATGCTGCAGAGAGAAGTATCATCTGCCAGTTCTGTATGATTGTGTCGCGAGTACAGTTGGCACATGTGGAGTAGGCGATCATCACAGGAAGAAGTACTTTAGTTATTAGACGCGCCAGGTTTGACATGCCTTCTTTCGAGATGATCTTGAGCCGTGCAGCAAGAAAGCCGACGGCGAAGATGAGAAAGAAGATGATCATCTGGTTGAGCGTGAGTTCGAACATGTTGATCCTTCGAGTGAAGCGTGTGTGTCAAGGTGTAATGCTATAGTTTTGCTATGAAGTAAACACTACAATATCGCGGAAAATGTTCGATTAATATTGTTGGGAGAATGATGAGTAGACGAAAACCAGGTAAGGAGAATCTTGAAGAGGCGCTACTCAATTTGTTGAAGACAAAGCGGCTGCAGGAAATAAGTGTTTCGAAGTTGTGTGAACGGGCACATGTGAGTCGCTCGACATTCTATGCGTACTACTCCAATGTGGATAGCATTTATTGTGAGCTTGTGCGAGAGCTTGCGAACGGAACAATCAATCTTAAGAGGCAGCTTAAAGGCGAAATTGATGTGTCCAGAAGGCCTTTTTGCGAAAATATTCGAGATGAGAAGTTCAGTGGACTCGTGAAAGAAGAACGTTTCATGCAGACCTATCTAAGCGTTTGCATGGAAGAAATTGACAGTGGTGTTGCGAATGACTATCTGGATATGACGAAGAGTCAGTATGCGGCAAAGGTCATTAGTCTCTTCCAACTGACAGGGTGTTTGGCTGTGGCCAAAACCAGCAAAGATGATGCTCTCTGGCCACTTGCGAGAAAAGTTGTAGACACGTTTATCCGAGGTGGCATGAATGCGCTCCGAAGTGTGGATTGGGAGGAAGAACGTGGAGCGGGGAGGACAGAGGGAGAACAGGGGACGTAACACGGTTACTCTTCTCATTAAGAGTAGGCAGAAAACAGTGCTACGCCCCCTGTTCTCAAAAATATGATGTCCGAAAACGGCTATCGTTTCATTCGTTTCTCGATAAACTTATGACTGAGAAATGAAGGGATGTTGTATGGGCGAAAAGATAACGACCGAAAACCTTCTTACGCAAGGCGAGCTTAATTGCCCCGAAGAACGCAAGCGAGCTGTATACGCAGCATTTCATTCCAAGGATCCGCGTTTCGATGGGCAAATATTTGTAGGTGTTTCATCGACAGGCATTTACTGCCGTCCCGTATGTAGTGCGAAAATGCCTAAATTCGAGAATTGCACGTTTTTTCATACTGCAGCTGAAGCAGAAGCGGCAGGGTATCGGCCTTGCATAACGTGTCGTCCCGAGGTGGCTCCAGGGACGGCGAACGTAGATGCGCAAGCAAGCCTTGCCAGGCGTGCTGCCAGCATGTTGCGTGATCGTTGTGTAAGTACAAACAGTATTGAGAAGGTTTCAGATCGTCTTGGCTATACAAGTCGGCACCTTCGTCGTGTCTTCTTGGATGCCTATGGGGTCACACCACTTCAATATGTACAGACATGCCGGCTTCTTCTCGCGAAAGGACTTTTGACCGACACAAGTTTACCTATTTCAGTAGTGGCAAAGGCTGCAGGATTCGGAAGTGTTAGGCGTTTCAATCAGGTGTTTAAGGAGCGCTATCATCTAACTCCGAGTAAACTTCGCAAGTCGAAGCGATCTTCAGGACAAGCAGGACACATGGAATGCGCAAACTCATCCACGTTCACCGTACGCCTAGGATATCGTCCTCCTTATGAGTTTTCTGAGTTACTTAACTTTTTCAGAATGCGTACGCTTGCGGGTGTAGAAATAGTCGATGATGTTTCTTATGCTCGTACGGTTCGTCTTGCCGATGATGATGGTTCGGAAGTTGTTGGGTGGATCCGCGTTGAGAATGACGCCAAACGAAACCAGATTATCTTAACGCTTGCAGATACGCTCGCACCCCATGTTCTGGAGATTATCGGTCGTATTCGACGTATGTTCGACATCGATTGCGATCCTGCATTTATAGCTGAAAGGATTGCGCCAATTGAGGAAGTGGTGCCGGGCTCTGTAGTCAAAGGCACCCGGCTTCCTGGTTGTTTCGACCCATTCGAGACGGCCTGTCGTGCGGTGCTTGGACAGCAGATTAGTGTTCAGGCGGCTAACAAATTGGCAGCGCGCATAGTTAAAGCATATGGTAAGGAAGTTGGCACAGAATACGCGCATGAAGGGCTAACTCATACATGGCCAACGCCCAGTGAAGTACTTGCGCTCGATCCAATCGAAGATGCTTTCGGTAATCTCGGTGTTATCAAGTCTCGTTCGCGTACTATTGCTGAAATCGCGCGATTGTTGGAATGTGGCGAGCTTGACCTTATGCATGGCGTTTCTTCTGAAGAGCAAATGAAACGTCTTCTTTCCGTCAAAGGTATAGGACCTTGGACTGCGAACTACATCGCCATGCGAGTGCTGAGTTATCCTGATGCTTTCCTTGAGACAGATGCGGGTGTGGCTCATGCGCTTCCTGACCTTGCCCCTAAAGAGCGTTTGGCTGCGGTGGAAGCTTGCAGACCATGGCGGAGCTATGCGGTAATTGTTCTTTGGAATTCGCTTTCTACTCACGAAAATAGAGATCCAGAAAGTGCGAGATAGTGTGTGGGATAGCCAGGCGAGAAAGTGTGCGAGACAGCCACCGAAGATGAATTGCTCAACTTCAACGACTAGGAAATTGGAATCTAGAAAGGAAATGATGGAAATGATTTATTTGGATGAATATAAATCACCTGTTGGCACTCTATCCATTGCAAGCGATGGAGAGCATATTTGCGGATTATGGCTCGATGGACAAAAATACTATCAAGATAAGCTAGCTGAGCGTGTCGGATCGAACGAAGATGCTTGCATTAGCGGGGAAGACGCTCGAGCTCAAGCACCCGTTTTGTTACAAGCGCGAGAATGGCTCGACACCTATTTCACAGGACATGACCCAGGCGAGCTTCCTCCGCTGGCTCTGCATGGAACACAATTTCAGGAACAGGTATGGCAACAGCTTACTGAAATTCCTTTTGGAGTGCTCACAACATATGGTTCTATTGCAAAGGCGCTGGAACAAGAACGCGGAGGCAGGGTATCTGCACGTGCAGTAGGTGTTGCAGTTGGAAGAAATCCCGTATCCATAATAGTGCCGTGCCATCGCGTGATAGGTGCAGGTAAAAGCCTTACTGGATATGCAGGTGGAATCGAACGCAAGATAAAGCTGTTGGAATTGGAAGGCATCGACACGAGTTCACTCATCATTCCTACGAAAGGTACTGCGTTGTAGGGTCTTGCCAGATCGGCGTATCAAATCACTGCTGAGGAGCTGCAGTGACATTTAGAGATATCCGAAGAGAGCGACTTTTAGAAACCGCAGAAAAGAAGTGCTGAAACGATTGTTGTTTATCGCGAAGACAGGAACGCAGGAAGAAAACGGGAGTCTTGGGCAGGAATTAAGGGAGCCATGGGGGCGGTGCTATTCTTCCGCCCCCGTCCCATGACTTTAATGACTCGCATGACGCATGTTCACTCAAGTGCAGTATTACTTTTCTTCGAAGTAGTGCTGCACAGCGTAGCGTGTTATGTTCGATCTGTTGATGATGCCGACCATCTTGTTGCCATCTAAAACAGGCATCTTCTTAAGATGATGCTCGGCGAGCATTCTTGCAACAGCACCTATTTCGTCATCGATGTTCGCAGAGATCACGTCTTTTGTGGCAAGTTGGCGTACTGGTGTGTCCATAGTTTCTCGAACCGTTTGTTCGAAATCGGCATTGCCTAGCTCGACCACAAATGACCATGCGCTCTTGAAAGCGGGAACCTGATCGGCGAGGCTTCGCATGACATCCCCATCAGAGATGAAGCCCACAAGATGCCCCTCGCCATCGATAACCGGTGCACCGGATATTCCCTTATCGACAAAGAGCTTCATGGCATCAGCGATCTGATCGTCGTCAGAAATGGCAAAAACATCCGTTTTCATTAGGCTCGCAAGGCTTGGATCAGCAGAAATGCCCGAAGCAATAGCCTCAGTTGAGACAGCCCTTTGTTCCCAAGACCGATCAGTCGTATCATTGTGCGCGCCGATGCCCACATTAGAACCTGTCGTGGCCGCCGTCTTGCGAATCCAAAGTGTGGCTCCAAACCCTCTAATCCCAACAACTCCAACGAGAATGCCGACAATCAGCATCCCTATGTATTGAGCCTCTGTAGGCTGCATGCCACCTGCGGCCATCTCTATATTTACAGCAGCATAAACGCCTGTAAAAACGGATGATCCGATACAGCCGGCGATCTGAAATCCGGTGGACATGATGGTGACGCCATGCGGGTTTTCCTCGTAGGTCAACTTCGATAGTGCAAAGCTTTGTAC
Source organism: uncultured Eggerthellaceae bacterium (assembly GCA_964631345.1). Classification (GTDB taxonomy): domain Bacteria; phylum Actinomycetota; class Coriobacteriia; order Coriobacteriales; family Eggerthellaceae; genus MGBC163016. The sequence continues at coordinate 56,334 of CAZVWE010000010.1, forward strand.
AGGACCGATGATCAGTGCGGAGCCACAGATGACAGGGATATATAGAAGGGCGATCACCACTACGCTTGCCGTAGCGATGAATATTCCTGTGAGCACAGAGAACACGGCAATACAGGCAAATCCGAGAGGCAAAAGAATTCCAGGTCCTTGTTTATCGTAAATGCGTCCTGCAAGAGGAGAGACTACACAGGAGCACAGTATGGCCGGAAATAACGTAAGCGATGCGATGAGAGCAGGCGTGCCTAGAGCCGATTGCATGAATGTTGGGACAATAATATTCATTGCAAAGATCGTGAGTAGTGACAGCATATTTACTACCACTCCGAGAGCAAAAGGCTTAACGCGCAGCGGATTCAAATTGATGAGGGGGTCATCCAACTTATGCTGGCGCTTCACGAACACTACAAGCGATGCGATTCCCACAATGGCAGCTATTCCAGCTATTCCGATACTTCCTGTGAATGCCGTGGATACGCCGTAGAGAATTCCTATGAGGGCGATTCCGATAAGAGCCACTGATAGCGCGTCTAGTTTCGGATGGGTAAGATGCGCTACGTCGTGCAGGATTATCGCTCCTGAAAGTAAGCAGAGCACAGAAAGACCCGCAAAGACCCAGAGCAGTGCAGGCCAAGGCGCTACTGCTAAGATAATGCCTGCTAGGATGACGCTGGATGATGGCCCCAGAGTGGTCATGGCTCCCATAATGCCCATATAGGTTCCCAATTTCTCTCGTGGGGCGATTTCTAATGTGATGTTCATACCGATAGGGATAAGCATTCCTGTACCGAGCGCTTGCACGATGCGTCCTACTAGCAACACGGTGAAATTCTGCGCCAACGCACCGATGATTGAGCCTATTACTAATAGGGAAGTGGTGGCACAAAAGAGCGGGCGCGTTGAAATCGAACGATAAGCGAATGCCGACACTGGAACCATGACAGCCGCACCCAGCATGTATGCAGTAGCAAGCCATTGAACCGTCGATACATCCACAGATAAGCTCTCCATAATCGGTGCGAAACCGACGTTCAAAAACGTCTCATTGAAGGTGGCGAGAAACGCTGCGAAGGCCGCGACAAAAAGAGTGGCTGCTGGTTTACGTACGGGCGCTTTCGATGTATTTGTTTGCATATTAAAGGCTTTTCCTTTCCCGCAGCGCAGAGAACGCCTTTTTGCGACAAAGGAAAAGCGCTGAGGCGTGTATCACGTGCTCGGATTTTCCTGTGCCGTGATCAGATTTACGCGTCTCAGCGCTACATGTGTCGTTTGCAGTTCTTATATTCAATTGTTTGGGCATTATATCTTTATCCAGGTTTCTCTAATTAAAAATGTTTCTGGAAAACGTCTTTTAATCGCGCTGAATGGCATGGTTACCATGGCACAGAATCCCCTGACATAAGCCCTGATATATATGGAAGACTACTCTTCAGGGAAGAAGAAACCTGTGGTCATATCCAGATAGTTTCCGCCAATATAGTCAGGATACGCGGCCTCGACAGCGGTTTTGAATGACGCGGCATCAGATGCGATTGTTGCAATGCCCTTAAGGGTCTCGAGGTAATCTATCTTGGTCTGGACATCTTTGAGATCCTCAGGCGTGTAATGACTTGTGAGCACTAAGTCGTAACCGCGTTGTAGGAAGCCCTCAAGCTGAGCGATGATGACATCGGCAGCAGCTGCACCCGGCATGATGGAGTGGCAATCGTGCCCAAGCATATGCAGATATACAGCATTTAACTCAGGGATCTCAATATCATAGGCCTCATCATTTGGAATGATGTTCAGCTTAATGCTAGCGATTTCGACAGAACCAGCTTCAAGTGTGTTCGTGACGATAGGCAGCGAATTATCGAACGCATCGCCAAATGCGGCTGTGAAGTTATCGATGAGTGCTTTACCACCACCTTCGTGTCCATAACAATCGGCCTGGGTTGTTGCATACACGGGTACCTCCGGAAGGAACGTTGCACCAGCCATATGATAGGAGGCAAGAATACCCTCAACAGCAATGTTGTTGTCGGCGAGATAAAAGGTGCTCACCACTAACCTTCGAGATATGGAGGATTCCGGTCTTATCATTCGTCGAGTCTATGCTGAAGTGCCGCCTCGTGTGGAATATTCGCTAACCGAGATAGGGGAAAGCTTGCGTCCCATAATGGACGCCATGTGGAAATGGGGCGAAGGTTATCAGGCAAGAGCCAGTAAGTAAGACCACGGTGTCTAGCCGGCGACATCCTGATTCTTTAAGTGTACGAAGGAACCTATAGATGTTTTCCAAGTATTTCTCTTGACAGTATATACCCCCTAGGGGTATATAGAAACATATACATATACATACATATATATAGACATAGGATGTATGAAAGAGAAACCAACGAAAGAGGAATTGTATGGAAGACTGCTGTGTGAAGCACAAGAGCACTCCGCGTTCCGCTGAGCTGCAAGCAGATGTCACGAAGCGATTAAATCGAGCTATTGGCCAGCTCAATGCCGTGAAGACTATGATCGACGAAAACCGCTATTGCGGTGATGTCCTTACGCAGTTGGCAGCAGCGGAGTCAGCCGTGAGACGCGTTTCCGAGATGCTGCTCCAAGAGCATATGCGCACGTGTGTGATCGAAGAAATCCGCAATGGAAATGACGATGTGGTTGATGAGGCCATGACTCTCATTCACCGTTTTATGTAGAAGGGTAGTGTAATGGCAATGGCAACTGAGACGAAGGGAATCAAAGATCGTCAAGAACAACATGAACAGATTGACTTAGGTGATCAACCTACAGCCAGCTTGCGTTTGGCTATTGACGGCATGCATTGCGCAAACTGCGCGGCCAACATAGAGAAGCATTATCGGGAAACTCCGGGTGTTGTGGATGTGGCGGTCAATCTGGCCAACAACACAGGCAAGGTCACGTTCGATCCAGCGCAAGCCAGCGTGGATGACATGTTGGCTGTGTTTGACAATCTCTCATTTACCGCGGAGATTATTCCTGAGGATGCACCGCTTGTGGATGAGAAGCGGCGAGCGAAAGAAGCGGCTCGAGTCAAGCGCGATCGCAAGGTGTTCGCGGCATCTGCGGTGCTTACGGCAATCATCGTCTGTATTGGAATGCTTCCCGGCTGGCATATGGCTGTGGGAGATGCATTGGCGGGCTTGTTTGTGGCTGATCCCACGCATGCGCAGGCCATGTTCGCAGCAAATCTCTTGCTTATGGCGCTCACTATCCCTGTTCAATTCTTTTGTGGGGCGCGCTTTTACAAAGGTGCTTGGGGGTCGCTTAAAGGCGGTTCTGCCAATATGGATGTACTTGTGGCTCTTGGCACTACTATCGCCTTCCTTTTCTCTACTTATATTACTTTCTTGCCGCTGGCTACAGGTGACTGGGGTCCGGGAAGCGCTGCTATGGAGATCAACGATGGCATGCCATATTTCGAGACGTGCGCCATGCTGATTACGTTCGTGTTGTTGGGCAAGATGCTGGAAAGCCGTGCGAAAGGGGCAACGAATCAAGCGATCGAATCCCTAATGAATCTGACACCACCTACCGCGCGGGTCGTACGCAGTGGCGTTGAGCAGGAAGTCCCGCTTTCGCAGGTGGTGGCAGGTGACGTCGTTTTGGTGCGTCCTGGCGAAAAGATGCCCGTTGACGGTGTGATCACCGAGGGATCGACTGAAGTGGACGAATCCATGCTCACCGGTGAGACGCTACCGGTTTTGAAGACAACAGGGGATGCCGTGACGGGAGGTACCCAGAATACTACAGGTTCAGTCACGGTGCGGGCATTACGCGTAGGAGCCGATTCCACTTTGGCGCGCATCGTGCGTGCTGTTGAGGACGCTCAAGGATCGAAGGCTCCCATACAACGAATCGCCGATCGTATTGCGGCGGTGTTCGTGCCCGCCATTCTTTTCATCGCGCTTATTGTGTTCTGCGCATGGTTTTTCTTCGTAGAGCCGGATGCGGCTGCCCATCGTCTGCAGCAGGCACTCATGCCGGCCATTGCGGTCATTTGCGTGGCATGTCCCTGTGCGCTTGGACTGGCAACACCCACGGCGCTCATGGTTGGTATGGGTAAAGGAGCGCAGTTGGGCGTGCTCATTAAGGATGGTTCGGTGTTGGAATCCTTGAGCGGGCTTGCGGCAGCTGTGTTCGATAAGACAGGTACTCTGACCAAAGGCGAACCCACAGTAGTGTCTTGCAACGCGCCTGATGAGGCGCTTCGCCTGGCGGCGGCTCTGGAAGCTAAGAGCGAGCATCCTTTGGCGCGGGCAGTCGTTGCTTATGCTGATGAACGCGGTCTTGGAGAGTTGCCTGCGGTCGAAAGCTTTGAGGCTGTTGTGGGTGAAGGCGTGCGAGGCATTGTGGATGGACATGAGGTGTTCGTGGGCGTGGCGGCGGGTAGTGCAAACGGCGCAGAAAGCCCGGATGGCGTGGCTATGGGAAATTCGGACGACACAAGCAACATGGCTGATATCGATGCTCAAGGCAGTGCAGGTTCGCTGGTCACAGTGGACGGTCAGGTTGCCGGATGCATCCAGTTCCGAGATGAACCGAAACCGGATGCCGCTTCCACAGTGTCAGAGCTTGAGACAGATTTTTCAGTTTCATCCTATATGGTCACTGGAGATGCAGAGCCAGCGGCTCAGGCCGTGGCTACTGATGTGGGTATCAGACCAGACCGGGTGTTTGCAGGGGTTAAGCCACTCCAGAAGGCGGATTGCGTGCGTGACGTGAAGAATGCCATGGAAGTAAAGTCAGGCCTGGACAATGCACCTATAGCTTTTGTAGGCGATGGCATCAATGACGCGCCCGCATTGGCGGCGGCTGACATTGGTGTGGCGTTGGCATCCGGTACAGATGTTGCTTTGGATGCTGGTTCCGTTGTGTTAATGCGCAACCGTCTGTCAGATCTCTTGGTGGCACTCAGACTCTCGCGAGCCACTATGCGTAAGATCAAACAGAACCTGTTTTGGGCGCTCATATATAACTGCATCATGATTCCGTTGGCGGCAGTAGGCATTTTGGCACCCGCTTTGGCTGGGGCTGCCATGGCGCTTTCCAGCGTGTCGGTGGTTAGCAATTCTCTGCTTCTGAAACGCTTCAAGGGGTAGTGCGACGAATGTACCTGTATTTACAAATGCACTTGCATTTTTATCGAATGGGTATCATAAGCGTATGGTAGTTTTTGAAGCGGAACATATCGGAGTGCAATATTTGCGCGGGGGCAAATCCTTCGTGCCGTTTTCGGACGTGAGTTTTTCGTTGGAAGGCGGCAGGATCTACGACCTCGCGGGTCCTTCGGGATCGGGAAAATCCACGCTGCTGAGCGCCTGCGCTCTCATGATCCCGCGTACGGGAGGCGAGATGCGGTTGGACGGTGTTTCCTTCAAAAGCATGAGGCCCGATGAATGGCGGCGTCAAGTGTGTTTGGTTCCGCAGTCGGTGTCGCTTGTTCCTGGCACGGTGCGAGATAATCTGTTGTTCCCGTGGACGCTTAAGGTGAATGCTCAAAGCTCGCGACCGACCGACGAGGATTTGACTGAACTCCTGAAGAAGGCAGCGCTCGACGGGGTAGAACTTGGACATTCAGCCGTGCAACTATCAGGGGGTCAGCAGGCACGCGTGGCTCTGTTGCGCGTGTTCGCCACGCACCCGCGGGTAATGCTGCTTGATGAGGTGGAGGCGGCGCTCGACGACGAGTCGGCCACTGCGGTCAGTAGGTTGACGCGATGTATGCTTACGAAGGACACGGCATGTCTGCGCATCCGCCACCGTGTAGACGATGGGTACGCCTATGGCAAACTCGTCCTTGATGACGGTGTGATTACCTACAAGCAGAACCCACCAACAGCGACCAATATGCCAGTGAGTGACTTATGATCGGCGGTGTGGTGAACATAGGCTACCCGGAACTGGTGGGTGCAAGCCTTCTTATGCTGGTGGCTGGTATCGTGTCGTGGAGACTTCAGCTTGGGCAGACGAAGAACATTGCTGTGTCAACGGTGAGGGCGTTTTTACAGTTGCTCGCCATGGGATTCATACTGGTCTACCTGTTTGAGTATCAGACGTGGTGGCTTGTCTGTCTAGTGCTTCTGTGTATGTGCGTGGCTGCTGCGCAGATAGCGGTGGGACGCATGAAGTCGGTGGTGCGAGGGCTTTGGCTGGATGCGTTCCTTGCGATATTCTCATCATCCATATCCGTGGCACTTATAGTGGTCGAATGTGTCATCCATGCCGATCCTTGGTACAGCGCGCAGGTATTGATACCCATATCGGGCATGATGTTGGGAAACACATTGGCTTCGGCGGCGGTCGCCATAAACAGATTGTTTGCAAGTATGGACAGCCGTTCGAACGAGATCTACATGATGGTGGCGCTGGGAGCTACGCCGCGCGAGGCAGCCTTTCCGTCTATAAAAGCTGCGATAGGCGCTGGCATTACTCCTGAGCTTGCGAAACTGTCGGCGGCGGGCATTGTGCAAATTCCCGGAATGATGTCAGGTCAGATACTTGCTGGAGCTGACCCAGTGATAGCGGCAAAGTACCAGATAGTGATACTTCTGATGCTTTCTGCGGCTACAACGCTGGCAATCGTGATGATATGTTTTCTCTCCTACAAGAAGCGTTTCTCGGCAGAAGGGTACTACCTCGCTTCCGCACTGCGCGATGACGATGCGCAAGATGTTGCTTGATGCGTATGTCAGGGTGCGTGTGTCAGGGGACGTTCACTTTCGACACATCCCCTAACACGCTCATTTTGTGCGAACCTATTATTGGATTTGGCAAGCATTCGTTGTGATACACTTCAACCCATGAGCACGAGTCTGAGAAATACAACACGGGGGGTCTTCTAGATTCCTAATCGGCAACAGCATCGTTGCCTGTTCTTGTCTTTCCTGATCGCAGAACAAATCAATCAGTCACAACTTAATAGCCCAGCAATCCTAGACCCTGCTTGTGCGGGGTCTATTTGCATTATTGACTTAACAAGAGGAAGAGAGTAGCTATGTTTTGTCCGAAATGCGGGAAAGAGGTGCAGGAGGGGTCGGCTTTCTGCGGGAGTTGCGGGGCGAAGGTCGGCACCGCAGCGCGGAGCGTGACGCTGACGCCAGCGAGCGCTGCAGACGGCGTGGCTGCGGCCGCTGTGGCACCGAAGAAAGGCAAGGGAAAGGCTATCGCGGTGGCGGTCGTTGCCGTCATTGTCGTGGCAATCGTCGCCATTTTATGCATGAACATCTTCGGTGAGAATGATTCAGACGGAGTTATTGGCGGAGGCGGAGTCAAAGATTCAGTAAACGACTACAGTTGGGAAGAGCTCTCGAAGATCTCAAATGAAATCGCTGAGACAGGTGACAAAGACGCTGCAATAGAAGTAGCCAAGAAATACAACCTGTGCACGTCTGAGGGGAAGCTTGACGGTACCCAAGAGAAGTCGATGACGCTAACCGACGGCACCGAGATAGCCGTTCAAATATGTGGATTTGCTCACGATGACAAGACCAGTGGCGGCAAGGCAGGCATTACCTTCATTTTTAAGGATTTCATTTCAACAACTGACATGGATTCCGAAAAAACAAATATGGGCGGCTGGGAAGCTGCTCCAATACGTAAATGGCTTAACAGCACGGGTCTAGAGCTACTTCCTGATGACTTAGCGAAGAACATTGTCGTTGTCGACAAGCTGACGAATAACGTTGGCGAGACCAAGGATGTTTCATCTGTGAGCACCACCTCTGATTCACTTTGGCTTTTCTCCGATATCGAACTTGGTGGAGTTTCTAAAGACTGGATACATGAAGAGGGCTCACCTGAACATGCTGTGTTAAATGCAGAGGGCTCAACATACGAGTTATTCGAGAATACGGAAGCTGCTACAAGCGAAACCTTGATAAAGAAGGATGCAAAGGGCGGAAATGGCTATTGGTGGGGAAGGTCGCCCAACCCATACAGAGATCCAAATAAGTATGGCTTTACTCCTGACTCACACTCGGAACATCCCCTTTACTCCTCCTAAGGCAGGCGACAAGCAATTGAGGCGCACGGTAAAACAAATCATGTCCAGACCCTTATTCTATTTCAT
>CAZVWE010000011.1:0-59527 GCA_964631345.1 uncultured Eggerthellaceae bacterium
TCAGGGTGCGAACCTGAGCTTTTACACTCAGATTGCCACGAAGATGTGGCACACGTCGCTTTTGCGGCGCGACTGAATATATTAACAGTTTGAAATGACAGTTGCAATGATTAATTTTAATTTTTTGAAAAAGTTTTTGAATCCTTGATTGCAATCGCAACCTGGACACTGCAAGAGCAATCTGGACAACTGTTCAGATTGCAAATTCAATTAAGTAATAAAAAGCAAGGGGCGGCTCTCTCACTGAACTGATAGAAAGCCGCCCCTTGATATCGTTAAAACATAATCAATCCAACATCCTTAAGCCTTGAGTACGCTGCAACGTATTTAGCAGGTTTATCTATCTTTTCGTACTTAGATTCACTTTGTAGCCATTCTGATCCATCGTCTTCTATCCTGTAGATTTGAACTATCTTGCCATCATTATTCAAAACCAATCGTTCTTTCATTGTAAAAACTGAGTCATTGTTTGTATGATTAATTCCAGTAATCGTAACTAAGATATTTTCATTGCCTCCAGAAAAATCATATTCATAGCTGCAATCTACATTCGTGCCCACACTATAAGATCCTGACCAAGAATATTTCTGAGAAACAGGCCATCCATCTTCATTGAAGTCATAACTACTGTCAGTCTTATAATCCGAAACCCCATTCGTCACTGTTGTTGACGTAGACCGTGAACTAATAACACCAGGCTTACTATATGTGTATTCAGTAATTGTGTTGGTTAGCATCTCTCCTTCTTTTTCTTCAGAAAGAATACGAACAACATCGCCATTAGAATTAGTTTCAACTGAACCAATTTCGTCTTTATCAATACTAACGCCTTCGGCAATTTCTTTATAATCTGTTGTTGTGGTTTCACCATTTCTAGTGGTCGCAACCTTGGTTACCATGCCATTTTCAGAGTGACTGTAATCAGTCTTATATGAAATCTCCCCATCCTTGGTATAGCTTGTAATGCTTTCAATAACATAAGCAGGCTTTGTGCTGAACAAGAATACATACAGTAGGACTGCGATTATTGCGATCGCAATTATGATCAAAGCTGCAAGTACAGCTGTTTTAGAAACACCTTTACGTTGCTTGACAGCAGCGGTTCCAGCAACTCCAGCAGTAGTTGCATTTACTACCGAAGGTGTAGCTACTACCGAAGGCGCAGCAACCACTTGTGGTTGAACGGTATTTTGTACAGGAAGGCTATTCTGTGCAGAAGGCAATGCTGCTCCGCAATTCCCACAAAAAGATGCTCCCTCAACTGTTTCTTTTCCACATTTTGTACAAAACATAATCGTTTCCTTTTTCTACGACTTTAGTAATCCATAAATAAAGTCAGCACATAGAGCAACATCATCTACAACAATAGTTCATGCATACAGATCCCACATACAGACCCCATATAGTTGCCTTATCATCCCTATGCGTTAGCAACTGCTCTATGGGATACGGATGAATTTGCGCTTACCAACCTTGATTACAGAATCTTTGAGCTTTTCAGCGTTCACATTGTACTCTTTAGCAACAACAGCAACATCGTCTATTTTTACCCCACCGCCATCAATCAAACGCCTGGCTTCTCCTGCACTTTGAGCAAGTCCAGCTTCATGAAGCAATGCTGCAAGATAAACAGTACCATCATCGTTTATGGCAAGTTCTCCTTCAAATGTTGGAATATCATCAGGAATTTCGTGTGATTTAAACATGCGATCGAAAAGCTCTTCTGCCTCAATTGCAGCCTGCTCATTGTAATACGCTGAAACTATATTCTTAGCCAAGGCACGTTTTACAACATTTGGATGCAGCGCATCATTCGCAAGACCTTCCTCGATCTTATCGATTTGCTCAACATCTTCAGTCGATGCAAGACGGTAATACTTCACCATCATCTCGTCCGGTATGGACATGATCTTCCCAAACATATCGCCTGGCTCATCTGTAAGGCCAATATAGTTTCCGTAGCTCTTCGACATCTTACGCACTCCATCGGTGCCCTCAAGAAGCGGAAGCGTTAGACAAACCTGAGGCTCCATACCGAGTTTTTCCATAAGCTCACGTCCAGCAAGCAGATTGAACAACTGGTCTGTTCCGCCAAGTTCGACATCCGCTTTAATAACCACCGAGTCATATGCCTGCATAACCGGATATAAAAACTCATGCAAACTAATTGGCTTTCCCGATGTATAGCGATTATGAAAATCGTCGCGCTCAAGAATACGTGCAACCGTGAAATTGGACAGCAACTTCAAAAGCGATTCCATATTCAAATCCAAAATCCACTCAGAGTTATAACGAAGAGTGGTCTTTTTCGGATCCAATACTTTGAAAGCCTGATCAACATAGGTTTGCGCATTTTCAGCAATTTGCTCACGCGAAAGCTGTGGGCGCGTAGAATTGCGGCCAGAAGGATCGCCTATCAAAGCGGTGCCATCGCCAATAATCAGAGTAACCTCATGACCTAAATCTTGAAATTGACGCAGCTTGCGAAGAGGAACGGCATGACCTAGATGAATGTCAGGTGCAGTAGGGTCAACACCAAGCTTTACATTTAACGGAACACCGCGCTTGAGTTTCTCAAGAAGCGCAGATTCGGGAACTATCTTGTCTGATCCAGATTGAATTATGTGCAGTTGCTCTTCAGGTGAAAGCATATGTCATACCTCTTACAGTTGTTGATTCTTATGATTTTGAACACAGCGACAATAAGTATACATATATATGTATACAGAAATACGGATGAAGAATTTCAAATCTTGCTAGGCAAGCTGTGCGACTGTCGTACAAGCCATGTAATTACACCCAAGCTGTGCGATTGCTGTGCAGGCTGTGTAATTACACCCAAGCTACGTGACTACTAAGCGAACTGTGTAACCACTACGCAAGCTACACAATTACTACGCAAACCGTGCAGCATCTTTTTCAAGCTTTGCTTTTGCCTCATCAAGCTGTACAGCTACAGCGCTAGGAGATGTCCCACCATACGTACATCTAGCATCCACTATATGCTCAAGGTTAAGCTCATTTGTGATATCAGCCTCAAACAAGGGGCTTTCTGCTTTGAAATCCTCTAAGGTGAGGTCATCTAAATTACATCCGCGTTTTTCGCACTCCAAAATCAAATGCCCAACAACCTCGTGTGCCTGCCTAAACGGAAGGCCACGCTTTGCAAGATAGTCAGCCACATCGGTTGCTGCTAGGTGGCCATGCTTGGCCTGCGCCATCATCGCATCCGGCTTCACCTGCATAGTCTCGATCATTCCTGTCATACATTGATAGCAACTCTCGAGAGCATCAGCTGCGTCCATTGCAGGCGCTTTGTCTTCCTGCAAATCTTTGTTATACGCAAGTGGGAGAGATTTCAAGGTCATCATCAAAGACATTAAATCACCAACCACACGCCCCGACTTTCCGCGAATCAATTCCGCAAAATCAGGATTTTTCTTCTGTGGCATGATTGATGATCCCGTCGAATATGAATCCGACATCTCGATAAATCCAAATTCCGCACTAGACCAATAGATCAACTCTTCACAAAGCCTGCTTAAATGTATGCAAGAAACACTTGCAGCATAAATTAGATCAAGCAAAAAATCGCGATCAGAAACAGCGTCCAAAGAATTTGGAATTGGATGATCAAACCCAAGAGCCTCGGTTGTTGCAAACCTATCAAGCGGATAAGTAGTTCCAGCAAGTGCAGCAGACCCTAAAGGATTTGCATCCGCTTCCCTATAAGCGGCTTTCAATCTGCCAAAATCGCGGGTTAACATCCACACATACGCAAGCATGTGGTGAGAAAAAAGCACGGGTTGAGCATGTTGCATATGAGTATATCCTGGAAGAATCACACCAGTGTGAGCCTCAGCACAGGAAATCAGCGCCTCACGAAGGGCAACGTTTGCAGCCATAAGATCCGAGCAGCGCCTCTTAGCATAGAGCCTGGTATCAGTTGCCACTTGGTCATTGCGGCTACGACCCGTGTGTAGGCGCGCGCCAGCATCTCCAATACGACGAGTGAGTTCAGCTTCGATCGCCATATGGATATCTTCATCATTAATATCGAATTTGAAATTGCCAGATTCAATATCTGCTTGAATAGAATCCAGGCCAGACACGATTGCTTTTGCATCCGCTTCGCTAATAACCCCTTGCGCAGCAAGCATGGTTGCATGTGCCTTCGAGCCTCGAATATCTTCTGCATACATCCTTTTATCAACAGGAAGGGATGCACCGAACCCTTGTGTGGATTCGTCAACCCCTTCCTCAAATCTACCAGACCAAAGAGCCATTCTGTTCCTTCCAAGGTAGGCGCGCAGCCAATAATTTCAATCGCCAAATTAATCGCGCGCATGGCTTTCGGCTGATTAGCATATGCGATTCTTTAGAACTAGACAAACTTGATATTCCCAAGTGGTCTATAAGTGGCTTAGGCGTTCTGCTCGCAGGCTTGCTGTGTGACGTATTCGGCTTCCTCAATCACTGACATTTCTTCTTCTGATGGCTTAGAAAACTCGTCAGTTGTGGATTTCACCTTTGCAAACTGATCCATTTTTGCGCCCATCTTGATGCGATTCTTTGCCCAAACTTTGCAAGTAAGCGCATGAAGATCAATGAATCCCTTGGCTGCCTGATGATCGAATTCGTCATCAGAATTGTAAGTTGCAAGCTCGTAATCATAAAGCGAGTAATCGCTCTTGCGTCCAACGACTGTGCAAGAACCCTTATAAAACTTAAGCTTCACGATGCCTGTTACACATTGCTGAGTGCTGTCAAGGAATGCATCCAGTGCCTCTTTGAGCGGAGAGAACCAAAGGCCGTTGTATACCTGCTCTGCCCAAGTCTGTTCAATGCCCAACTTGTAGTGAAGAACGCTGCGCTCAAGACAAAGATCCTCAAGAGACTTATGAGCCTCAATCAAAGCAAGTGCACCTGGCACCTCATAGCACTCACGGCTTTTCACGCCAACGAGTCTGTTCTCGATCATGTCGAGCCTGCCATAACCATTTTCTCCCGCGATCCTGTTCATCGCATAAATAATGTCGACAAACTTCATTGGCTTTCCATTAAGAGCACATGGAATACCTTGCTTAAATGTAACGTCAACATAAGTTGGAATATCAGGAGCTTCTGTTGGGTCAATTGTCACCGTATAGATGTCTGTTGGAGGCTCTACCCATGGATCTTCCAAAACTCCACATTCAATTGCACGACCCCAAAGATTGTCATCAATGGAATATGGGGAAGCAACAGTTGTTGGAACATCGATCCCATGCTTTGCAGCCCATTCCATTTCCGCCTCACGTGAATCCAAATCCCAATCACGAACAGGTGCAATAATCTCAAGAGATGGGTCAAGCATGATGATGGATGACTCGAACCTAACCTGGTCATTACCCTTGCCAGTGCATCCATGTGCAATGTATTTAGCACCGTAAGTGTGTGCTGCATCCACCAAGTGCTTCACAATCAACGGACGAGACAGAGCGCTTACGAGCGGGTATTTGTTTTCATACATCGCGTTTGCGGCCATTGCATGTGTCAGATATTCGTCAGCAAAATCCTCACGCATGTCTACCACTAAACAATCAATCGCGCCCGATGCTAAAGCCTTTTCTTTGATAGCCTCAAGCCCATCGTGATCTTGACCAAGATCCCCTGCTACTGCAATAACATCAAGGTTGTATTGTTCCTGTAACCACTTGATGCAAACCGAAGTATCCAAACCGCCCGAATATGCGAGGATAACTTTTTCCTTGGTTCCATTTGAAAATGCTGAATCAATCGCTTTGGTCGTATTGGTGGTAGACATTTTATTCCCCTCAAATCTTGCTTTCCAATCCGTCTGCAACAGACAGATTTCAATAACTTTACCTACTGATTTTGTTGTGTTGCGCAAACGCGCGTGGTGGGAGTGCCTGATTAGGCACGGGCGTTAAACAAGCCCAAACATAGAAAGACGACTTAAGAAAGTCGTCGTCGTGAAATACGCAATCTGAGGGCAGCGCAATCAAAGGCCGTCATGGCCTCTTTAGAAATATGCGCACTAGTTAAAAACATTTATCCCTCTTCTTCTTGCGTTCTAGGGATATTAGCACACACAAAGTGACAGTTCAAAAAAATTTTTGCGAACGGAGCTGATTAACATAAAACTTGTGCATTTGAGATATGAAGGCATGCTTTAGGCAGCGTTACGCGTTATGCAGAGTCACGCGTTAGACAATATATTTACCTGTCTGTCTAGCTCGCAAATTTATTCCATAGACCTAGTTCAAATATGGCGAATTTCGATCAGATTCAATTTCACGAATAAGATCAGAATTTGCCTTTTCATATTCATTTAAAGGCGAGGGCATTGCGTCAAAATCACTTGGCGAGTATTGCTCTGAATACCAGGTTTTAGAACTGAAGTAATCAATTAAATCCTGATTTTTAAACCCTCTTCCATGACGCGCAAAAATCTCATTACGCGCGTAATAAAGCTCCTCATCGGTTAAAGCCTCAAGTTCAGTCTCTGAATAATTTCTGGTTGCAACATCAGGGAGAATATGATCTGCAGATTCCAAAGCCTGCCCGCTAGATGGGACGCTTGCGGCATTTTCATTAGTATTCGATGCTGCAGTATTTCCAACATTTAAAGATTCATTGTCTGTGTTCGTAATTCCTGTCGATACAGCCGATCCCATTTCTACCATTTGATTTTTGTCGTAATACTTATCTCCTTCTGATTGATTACCAAAAATCATGAACACCGCAACTACAATTGCCGCAATAAGTGCCAAAACCCCTATCACACAACCAATGATAAGCCCTGTTTTTGATTGCGTCTTGTCCTTAGGTTGTTGAACTACTGGCGGGCATGCGCTTTTATTTGTACCTTGTGAAATTGCAGAAGCTTTCGAAGCTATAGAAGAGGCCGATGAATCTATTGAAGCAGAAGTTTTTGCTTGTGTATCCCTTGCCTCAATTGAGGATCCACAGTGGGCACAAAATTTCGCGCCGTCTTTCACTTGATTTCCGCAATGAGGACAAAACATGCCTGATTCAACTCCCTTTATAAAACGTCCCTTGTAAACTCCCCTTGTAAATAGATAAGCCAACCTATAAGGCTGGCTTATCAAACGGTGTCTCTAGTTATATTTAACCTTTGTAAAGCATTCCATCCAAATTGAAGCTTGTATTATTTGGCTTGTCAGAGTGCTCATAATTGGTCACTCCATCCATGGTTAATCTTGTAATGTAAATAGCGGGTGCATTGCCATCACCTTGAGTTATATATCCAGTGATATTTGCATTTTTATTGCCGCTATCGGTGCTTCCCTTTGATTCAAACCTGTAAATATAACCATCTTGCTCGCGTCCAGTAGCGCTTGTGCTATGCGCAGCTTCAGGATCTAACGTTACATTAAATGTTGCTTTTACTTCTGGATTTGTTGAATACGACATGGTTTTTGCAGCACGAGTGCAAGTAATTGTGAAAGAACCATTATCGGCATCTAAGCTGGAAATCGTGAAATTACTTAGGTCTAACAAGTCGCCAGACTTTGCAGTGTAAGTTCCATCCATGTCTTTATATGTGACAACATGATTGACATCAGATGTGTCATAAGACCATGACCCGTATGCCTTATTGAACTTGTATTTGTAAGTAGTATCTAGTGATGAATCAGCAAACCAAAGATCAAAGGTTTCGCTTTCAACAACAGTGCAGCTAGTTCCATCTTCAGAAAGTTCAGCCTCAATATTTACAAGGTCATTATTTGGATCAGCTGTGATTCCCGTTATTGCTTCGTATTCAACGTTTTTCAATTCAAACGTATATGTTCCATTTGAAGACTGAGAAGACTGGCGATAAGTTGCATTATAGGATGCAATCGCCTTAATGTTGTCATTCGCAACTGTTGTATTGATGACACAAGTGACTGTTTGATCGTTTACCTTATCCATTCCATCTTCACTAAAAGACTCAATTTCAGCAGGGGAATTCGTTAGATAAGACGATGCCGAGAATAGCGTATCGTATGGCTTTTGGGTCTCAAATGCCTTACGGAATGTGCCCTCGTTTTGTCCCAGCGGATTCATCGCGCCCATAATCATTGAAACAACGATGGCCGCAACAATTAAGACAATGACGACGATCCCAATTGCGACTGCTTTCTTGCTGACTTTAAATGGTTGTTTGGCCTGAGTTGCAACTCCAGCAGCTCCAGCTGTACTTGTGGCTCCAGATGCAACAGGCGCTGATGATTGTGCTGGAGCTACTGTAGGTGCGGCTTGCTGTGCAGTTGGTGTGGCAGCAGGCTGCGCAGAGCTAGTCGCATTAGGTTGTGTAGAACTCGGTTTTCCATTTAAAACCGCACCACAACTACCGCAAAATGCTGCATCATCATTTTGCTCAGCTCCACATTTTGGACAAAACATCGCGCTCACCTAACCTTTTAGCAACTTTTAACAATAAGTATTAAACGGATAACCGATTTCTGCTACGGGCTTATTTTATAAGTATCTAGTATTCTTGGATAGAATAGCAATTCTTAAGGAGCTCTTTTTCCGGCAATTAGCTAGGGGTTTACTATGGCAGCAAATGCAAACTCAAATAAAAATAGATTTACGCTGATTGGAATAGTCATTGCCATCGTTTGTATAATTGCAGCTATTTGCATAGTTTTTATCGCACGTTTTGTATCAGAGGCACAGCAAAACGAAGTTATCGTTCGAGACAATGTGACAGTTTATGAAATGGACGCGTCACCTTTCCAAATAACACAAAGCACAATAGGATCCTTTATATCAACATCTGCTGACGGACTTGAGGAAGGAATGGTGGTTGTTGCAGGCGTAACCGAAGCAACCCCTAATGGACTTTTAGTCAAAGTCACAGGTATTGAACAAGTTGAAGGTGGCTACAAAGTCACAACTGAACAGGCTGCTCTTGATGAGGTTTTTGAAAAATGCAACGTAGAGGCAAAAATAGATTTTACAAATGAAGGCAACTACGACATTTCACAATCCGGAGGCGGCAATAACCCATCCTATATAGAAAAAGCCTGGGCAGATGAACATTACAACGAATTTCTACGTAAACAACTTGGATTTATAGAAGTTTGGGCAGGGAATTCATTTGATGTAGGCTTGAATATCAGCCCCAATAGAAATGTTGATTTTTGGCTAGTAGATAATTTCTCTGCAGGCTTTGAAAGCATAGACGGTGTTTTAGATTTCTCAGACAAAATTCCTACACCGGATTTACCAAAATTTGCTCCTATTACAATTTGGGTTGGCCCTGTTCCTGTCGTATTATCGATTGACCTTTCGCTCGAACCATCAGGTAATCTAAAAGTTGATAACACGCTTTTCAATACGGGAGCTTCTATAGATCGCAAGATGGGTTTCGGCTATAAATCTTGGGAAGGCCTCTATCGAATAAATGAAGATAATTCCCGCGCACCTTATTTTGAAATTTCACCAGATGCTGGAATTATTAGAGTACAGTGCGATGCAGGCATAACGCTTGAGCTTAGCTGCAAGCTTTACGGACTTGCAGGTCCTACGTTTGACGCTGGACTTGAAAGTGAAACAAAGCTTGGATTGAAACAAGCTGACTTAGTTACATCATCAAATACACAGCCTTTTTCGGTTCCGGGAATAGAGGGCGAATTCGATGGATATCTTAAAGAAAAGGTTACCCTTCCTTTATCTGGGCAATTCACCGTTAATGTTCCAAACATAAATATTTTTTCTTCTGAAGACCACATCACACTGATTGATGCTGAGTTATTTAATACCGGCGATAGCATTGTTTTATTTGAAGAAACACTAGGAAATGAATATGCCTTGGTGAATTCTTTTACAACACCTGCACTTCATGGATACACTTCGGGATCTGATGGCATACCGGATCTCAATAAACCGATGTACGATATGCCATCATTTACAATCAACTATCCTATTGATTGGGAACTAACCTCATCGTTTGATAAGGCTGATGAAACTCACGCATACGGAAACGTGGAAATCAAAGGGCCTGAGGTTGACGGCAAACCTATACGAGTCGAGTTTCTTGTCAAAATTGGTCCTAGTGGTGGAGCCTGGGGCAATGATATGGTTACCAAGAATATTGCTTCAAGCCAAATGGGCGCTGACTGGTTTGTTGGATTTATCACAAACCCTGATTACGACTGGCTTAAAGGCGAAGGTTTCATTCAGCTTCGTCACCAAGGAGAAATGGGCGAGTCTAATTACCTAAATAATGGCGTAGGGTGTATTTACGCAACCATAGAGCTTGGCGATGATTTAACAGTTCCCGAAAACTTGCTTGAAAACGAAGTAGTTAAAGCTGCGATTGATGTTGTGTCATCTATTCGGATGGCTGGGTAGATACCGTTTCAATAATGACAAGACGCCTCAATTGTAAAGCTTGCCAAGTTTTGGCAAGCTTTAGTAAGTCAATCCTTAGTAATTCAATTCTTGGCAAGCTTTAACGATGCTTAACGATATTTAGCAATCCTTCACTACATCGGCAATGGTGTTTGCAAGACGATCTGCCACCTCAGCATCTTTCGCCTCAACCATTACGCGAACGCAAGGCTCAGTACCACTAGGACGAAGTACTACTCGCCCATCATCCCCAAGTTCAGCCTCAGCAGCTGCAACTACATCCTTAACCTTGGCATTTTCGCTGACTGTTTCCTTGTCAGCCACTTTCACGTTAATTAACGTTTGTGGAAACTTCGGAATAGCACTCGCTGCTTCATCAACAGTTTTCCCACTACGTTTAATGGCAGCCAAGAACTGAACAGCGGTCATAAGGCCATCACCTGTTGAGTTATGCTCAAGCAAAATCATGTGCCCGGATTGTTCGCCACCAATTGAGTACCCATGCTCTCGCATTTCTTCGAGCACATAGCGATCGCCTACTTTTGTTTGCACAACTTTAATGCCATGATCACGCATTGCATGTGTAAGTCCCAAGTTAGACATCACGGTTGTAACGATCGTATTCTCACTCAAAACTCCGCGTTCTTTCATGTCAAGCGCACAAATCGCCTCAACCATATCGCCGTCAATCTCAACGCCACTAGGAGACACCATCATCACACGATCAGCATCGCCATCATGGGCAATCCCAACATCAGCTGATGTCTCTTCGACCAACTTGCGCAGCGGCTCTAGATGGGTGGATCCGCATTCTACGTTGATGTCATACCCATCAAAATCATCATTGATGACCTGGACGTCTGCACCAAGACGACGAAGCGCTTCAGGGCTGGTCTCTATTGATGCGCCATGCCCAGTATCAAGTGCAACCTTCATCCCAGAAAAATCTATTCCCTGAGATTTAACAGATGTAACGGCATGCATGATATAAATCTCAGTTGCATCCTTAAGCTCTGCAGAAAATCCGAGGTCTGCACCTGATGGCATCTCGCGTGGCCAGGGAGCGTTATCGTCCGTTTCAGCCGCCTTCGCATTGCGCTCAACTAATCCCTCAAGTCCACCCGAAGTAATGAATTCCTCAATCGCATCTTCAACTGCATCGGGAAGCTTAAATCCTTGTGAATCAAATAGCTTAATGCCGTTGTACTCCGGTGGGTTATGTGAAGCAGAAATTACAGCACCACCTGCAGCGGATAGCCTGCGTACCAATAAAGCAATTGCAGGTGTTGGAATAATTCCCGCAAGAAGTGCAGTTCCTCCGGCACTTTCAATACCTGCCACAAGAGCGGCCTCAAGCATGTCACCAGAAAGTCTAGTGTCTTTTCCAACGACTATGGTCTTTCCCATAAAAGTGACTGCGGCCTGTCCTAGTTTATATGCAAGCTCGCTTGTGAGTTCAGTGTTTGCAACTCCTCTAACACCGTCTGTTCCAAACAATCTAGCCACTATTTTCCCCTTTTGACATGATCGTCTTTTAGTCGGATTGCGCCTTGTGGTCGCTCATCTTCTGTCATGCGATTATTAAGCTCTGCCGCAAGTTCATCTGTTGGAATGCCAAAACGCGCAAGCAAAACCATCAAATGATAAATCTCATCAGCCGCCTCATATCTCAAATGATCAACCGCAGCATCATAGAGATCATCTTTTGAAGAATATGCATCAAGCATTTGCGCTTCTTTAGCAGCAAGGCCAACCTCAAGCGCCTCTTCGGATACCTTCTTCAAAAGATTATCCAAACGGCCTTCCAAAAGCCTATGAGTATAGCTTGAATCTCCTGCATCCATACGCGCCTGAATCGTTGCAGAAAGCGCATCTAAAGACGCCCCGATCTGTGACCGGGGCGCATTTGTTTCGTCTGGAATGTACGTTTTACTCGTCATCTTCATCTTCATCTGATGAATGATCTTGATTTTGAGCGGCGTACTCATCAGATCTTTGGCTTTCGAAATCTGAGATGTTAAATCCAAGATTCGAAACAGAACCGAGAAGCGCATCTAGCTCTTCAAGGTTGCGCTGATAAGACCTCGGAGGAAGCGGCTCACCTAACATCTCTTCGCCATCAAGATTATATGAAGGCATTTCATCGCCACCGATAAGAATCGTGTCATCTGGTGAGAACACCATATCGAGTAGCTGCGACATGTCATCGCTTGATGCCGTAAGGTCATCCTCAATCACATGCAGAAGGTCGCGCTCTTCAAGACCCGCCTTCAGCTCTTCCATCGCCTTGACACCTATACCCTCAATACGCATGAGGTCATCTTCGGTATGTCCAAGCAGGTCAGCAACGGTCTCAATTCCAGCCTCAGAGAACTTGTTTGCCCAACGCTGTGACACTCCCAAATCATCAAAGATATAAAGACGTGCCTGCTCATCAGTCAAATTGTGACCAGCGCGACTCTTCGTAAATGAGCTCAAATAGCTTGAGTAGCTAGAGCCTGAATTGAAGAATCCACTGTCATCGATGCTCCACTCTTCAGGCTGTGGAAGCATGTCTTCAATCTCACGTAAAGCATCAGGTGCATAATCCGGAAGCGCATCTGTCTTTGACGCCTCAATCGGAACACCCTTATATGTAAGCTTCACATCGCGATAACGTGTAAGACCAGTACCAGCAGGAATTGGCTTACCGATGATGACGTTTTCTTTAAGTCCTGCGAGGCAATCAGTCTTACCCTCAATTGCAGCATCGGTTAGAACCTTAGTAGTCTCCTGGAACGATGCAGCAGATAGCCACGAATCAGTTGCAAGCGATGCCTTGGTAATTCCAAGGAGCAAAGGCTGTCCAACAGGTGGCTCTTTGCCTTCTGCAATAAGGTCATTTGCCATACGCTCGAACTCAAATCGGTTCATCTGCTTACCTGGAAGCAAGTCAGAATCACCCGAATCAAGCACTGCAACCTTGCGAAGCATCTGACGAGCAATAACTTCAATATGTTTGTCGTTGATGTCTACGCCTTGGCTTACATATACGCCTTGAACCTGGCTTACGATGTAGCGAAGGGTTGTATTCGGGTCGGTTAAGCGCAATAGGTCATGTGGGTTGACAGAACCCTTTGTAAGCTGCTGTCCAACCTCAACCTCTGAACCATCAACAATACCAGGCATCATTGTTACACGAGGTGACACGATGTATTCGCGGAAGTTTCCTTGCTGATCATGGATAGTAAGTACCTTTGAAGACTTATCTCCTGCGATCTGCAAAGTACCAGAAATTTCTGCAAGCACAGCTTGGCCCTTAGGCTTACGTGCCTCAAAAAGCTCTTGTACACGAGGAAGACCGTGCGTGATGTCCTCACCTGCAACACCACCAGTATGGAAGGTTCTCATCGTAAGCTGAGTACCAGGCTCACCAATTGACTGTGCTGCGATAATACCAACAGCAGTTCCAATGTTTACTGGACGACCTGTTGCCAAATCCCATCCATAGCACTTCTGGCAAACGCCACGCTCTGCATGACATGTCATAATCGTGCGAATTGTAACCTCGGTAACTCCCTTAGAAATTAGGTCATTGATCTGCTCAATTGAGGTGATGTATTCCTCAGCGTCCATGAGAATTTCGCCATTTTCATCAGCCACTGGTTCAAGCAAGCAGCGACCGATCAAATTCTCATCCGCCTCACCCTTATCGTTTAGAAGCGGATACGGAACGCCTTCATGTGTATGGCAGTCAACCTCACGAATAATCACATCTTGTGCAACATCAACAAGACGACGGGTCAAATAACCTGAGTCAGCAGTACGAAGCGCCGTGTCAGCCAAACCCTTACGAGCGCCGTGCGTTGAGATGAAGTACTCAAGCACCGAAAGACCTTCGCGGAAGTTTGCCTTAATCGGGCGGTCAATAATTTCACCCTTCGGGTCAGACATCAGACCACGCATACCAGCAAGCTGCCTAATCTGTTTGATATTACCTCTAGCACCTGAGAAGGCCATCATGTAGATCGGGTTGAAGCGGTCGAAGTTCTCAGCCATTGCTTCGCCGACCTCTTCATTTGCCTCATTCCAAACATCTACTACTTGCTTATGGCGCTCCTCGTCAGACATAAGACCAAGCTCGTAGTCCTCATCGATTGCAGCAACCTTTTCATCAGCTGCAGCAAGGATTTCGCCCTTTTGCGGAGGAATCGTTGCGTCATAGACAGAAACTGTAACGCCTGCGCGAGTTGCATAGTGGAAACCCGCATCTTTCAAACCGTCAAGGATTGGCGGAATCTCGCTCATCGTATAGCGGTTGCAAACATCTTCAACGAGACGACTGATTTCCTTTTTGTTCATCTCATAGTTAAGGAACGGGAAATCCTCCGGAAGCACATCATTAAAGAGAATACGACCAACTGTTGTCTCAATACGATCGCCCGCTTTGTGCTCTTCATACTTACGATAAGAGGTTGCAACCTGCGTATCCTTACGCAAACGAACCTTAATCTTCGCCTGAAGATCTAAATCAGCACGAGCATCGTATGAATTCATCGCATCATCAAAATCAATGAATACACGACCCTCACCAGGGAAGCCATCGCGAGCAGCGGTCAAGTAGTAAAGACCGATGATCATGTCCTGAGTTGGAACCGTAAGCGGACGACCATGAGCAGGGGACTTGATGTTGTTAGACGAAAGCATGAGCACGCGAGCTTCAGCCTGAGCTTCAGCGCCAAGTGGCACGTGTACAGCCATTTGGTCACCGTCAAAGTCAGCGTTAAACGCTGTACATACAAGCGGATGTAAGCGAATTGCTTTACCTTCAACAAGTACTGGCTCGAATGCCTGAATACCAAGACGGTGAAGGGTAGGAGCTCTGTTTAGAAGAACTGGATGGTCAGTAATTACCTCTTCCAGAATATCCCAAACATAGCTTGCACCACGATCAACCGCACGTTTTGCAGCTTTTATATTTGCAGCATACTCAAGCTCGACCAAACGCTTAATTACGAATGGCTTGAAAAGCTCCAGAGCCATAGCAGATGGAAGGCCGCACTGATGAAGCTTCAGCTGAGGTCCAACAACGATAACTGAACGTCCTGAGTAGTCAACACGCTTGCCCAATAAGTTCTGACGGAAGCGGCCTTGTTTGCCCTTAAGCATGTCAGAAATTGATTTCAGTGGACGGTTGCCAGGGCCTGTAACAGGACGACCACGACGGCCGTTGTCAAACAAAGAGTCAACCGCTTCTTGAAGCATGCGCTTTTCGTTATTCACGATGATCTCAGGAGCACCAAGATCAAGCAGTCTCTTTAGGCGGTTATTTCTGTTTATAACCCTACGATAAAGGTCATTTAGGTCAGATGTTGCAAAACGGCCACCATCAAGCTGAACCATAGGACGTAGATCCGGTGGAATTACAGGAATAACATCCAAGATCATGTCTGATGGAGAGTTGTCTGATTTAAGGAACGCATCCACAACCTTTAAGCGCTTAACAGCCTTTGCGCGCTTTTGACCTTTGCCAGTTGAGATTACTTCGCGAAGCTCTTCTGCAGTTGCCTCAAGATCAATCGAATCAAGAAGGTCACGCACAGCTTCTGCACCCATACCACCTGTAAAGTAATCGCGGTAGTTTGCACGCATCTCGCGATAAAGCGCCTCATCAGATACGAGCTGCTTAGGTTCAATACGCATGAACTCGTCAAGTGCATCAGCACGAAGTGCCTTACGCTCGTTGAACTCTTCGTAGATATCTGCGATCTCGGACTCGACTTCCTCAGGTGAAAGACGTTCCTCGTCATCTACATCCATCTCGTCGATGTATTCATCCTCATCAGGGACGTACTCAGAAGAAAGGCGCCTTGTAGCTGCGATCAAACGATCACGCTCAGCATCTAGCTCTTCAAGATCAGCATCTAATTCATCACGAAGTTCATCTGCGTCTTCATCGCGAGCTTCCTTGTCAACACTTGTGATAATTGAGCTTGCGAAATAAAGAACTTTCTCAAGATCCTTTGGCGGAATGTCAAGCAAATATCCAAGTCTCGAAGGAGAGCCCTTGAAGTACCAAATGTGAGACACCGGAGCTGCAAGTTCAATGTGACCCATACGCTCACGACGAACCTTTGAGCGAGTTACCTCAACTCCGCATCGCTCGCAAACAATGCCTTTGAAACGCACGCGCTTGTATTTACCGCAAGCACATTCCCAGTCCTTTGTAGGGCCAAAGATTTTTTCGCAATAAAGACCATCTTTTTCTGGTTTTAGCGTACGGTAGTTAATCGTCTCAGGCTTTTTGACCTCTCCACGAGACCAGCTACGAACATCCTCAGCGCTGGCAAGGGATATGCGGAGGGCGTCGAAATTGCGTACATCGAATTCTGCGTTTGGCATGACTATTCCTCCTCTCCCCCACCGAGCAAGTCTGCAAGATCATCAACCACCTCTTGCATATCGCTTCCGACAGGTGCTTTTGCTTTTAAGTCATTGGCGACATTTATGTCACCGTCATCAATTAATAAACCATTAGCGTTTGAACGATCGATATCGCTGATCAGCTCACCAAGTTCAGCTGCAATATCATCAATCGCACTTGATGCTTCTTCGTCAGCCGATTTCGCATCCGCTGCGTTGGACTCATAGATTGCGCGGTCGAAATCGCCGTCATCAGAATCCATGTTTGCATCCACGTCATTTGCGCCTTCAAGCTCAACATTCAAGCAAAGTGAACGCATTTCCTTAACCAAAACCTTAAAGCTCTCAGGAACTTCAGGGGCTGGAATATTTTCGCCCTTAACAATGGACTCGTATGACTTAACACGACCTGCAGTGTCGTCAGATTTCACAGTCAAAATCTCTTGCAAAACATTTGATGCGCCATATGCATAAAGCGCCCAAACTTCCATTTCACCGAAACGCTGACCACCGAACTGAGCTTTACCACCAAGCGGCTGCTGAGTGATAAGACTGTAAGGACCAGTTGAACGAGCATGGATCTTGTCATCAACCATGTGACCCAACTTCAAGATGTAAGTTGCGCCAACCGTAATTGGCTCACGGAACTTCTCACCAGTGCGTCCATCATATAGCCAAGTTTTACCAGTTGGAGTTAGCTGTGGCACGAATTCATCACGCGCTTTATCGCCATACTTCTTATGGTTAATGTTGATGAGGTTTCTGTTTGCCTTGATGATGGCATCAGAAATCTCCTCTTCAGTTGCACCGTCAAATACAGGTGTCGACACAAAGATTGGACCTTCAACTACCTCATCGGTCTCTTCCTCATCAGACCAGCCCCATTTAGCTGCCCAACCAAGGTGGTTCTCAAGAAGCTGTCCAACATTCATACGAGAAGGAACGCCCAGCGGATTAAGGATTACATCAATCGGGGTACCATCTGCAAGATATGGCATGTCTTCAACTGGAAGCACACGAGAGATAACACCTTTGTTTCCATGGCGACCAGAAAGTTTGTCACCTTGCTGCACCTTACGCTTTTGGGCAACGTAAACACGAACAAGCTCATTTACCTGTGGTGGCAAGTCGTCTCCGTTGTCGCGGGAGAACCTGAGCACACCAATAACACGTCCACCTGATCCATGTGGTACGCGAAGAGATGTATCACGAACCTCATGCGCCTTCGCACCAAAGATTGCGCGAAGAAGTCTTTCCTCACTTGTTGGCTCAGTTTCGCCCTTTGGAGTGACTTTACCAACAAGGATGTCTCCTGGGAAAACCTCAGCACCGATGCGAATGATGCCATCAGCGTCAAGGTCAGTGATCATGTCATCAGAGGTGTTTGGAATCTCGCGAGTGATTTCCTCGTCGCCAAGCTTGATCGAACGAGCGTCAATCTCATACTCTGCAATCTGGATTGACGTCAGAAGGTCTTCTGCAACTACACGCTCAGAGACGATGATAGCGTCCTCGTAGTTGTAGCCTTCCCATGGCATGTAGGCAACCATGAGGTTTGCACCAAGTGCAAGCTCGCCATGATCACACGAAGGGCCATCTGCCAAAACATCGCCAACCTCAACGCGATCTCCTGGACGCACAATCGGACGATGGTTGATAGAACCAGACTGGTTTGAACGCTGGAACTTAGGGATTAGATACTCGTCATATTCGCCATCATCGGTTTCCACAATGATGGTCTGGCCATCAACGTAGTCAACAACGCCAGCGTTTTGTGCAACTAAAATCTCACCGGAGTCAACAGCAATACGGTGCTCAATACCAGTTCCAACAAGCGGAGCCTCAGGCTTTAGAAGCGGAACTGCCTGACGCTGCATGTTAGATCCCATAAGTGCACGGTTTGCGTCATCATGCTCAAGGAATGGAATAAGAGACGTTGCAACTGATGTCATCTGACGAGGAGAAACGTCCATGTAGTTAACAAGCATCGGATCGACCTCATCAGGTTCTCCGAATTCGCCTGCTGCATTTTTTGTACGACAAAGAATTTTCTTGGAAGGAATCCAATTGCCATCTTTGTCATGAACACCAAACTCGCGAGTCTCAGGATCAAACAGGTCATTTGCCTGGGCAATGATGTAGTTCTCTTCCTCATCAGCTGTCAGGTAATCAACCTCGTCTGTGACTTTGCCATCAACAACACGTCTGTAAGGAGACTCGATAAAACCAAATGGATTTACGCGAGCATACGCTGCAAGGGATCCGATAAGGCCGATGTTTGGACCTTCAGGTGTCTCAATTGGGCACATACGACCATAGTGTGAGGTGTGAACGTCACGAACCTCGAAGCCTGCACGCTCACGAGAAAGGCCGCCAGGACCAAGTGCTGACAGACGGCGTTTGTGAGTAATGCCAGAGGCTGGGTTTGTTTGATCCATGAATTGCGAGAGCTGTGAAGATCCAAAGAACTCTTTTACAGCAGCCACAATTGGGCGGATGTTCACAAGTGAGTTCGGATTAACTTCGTCTGAGTCCTGCATGCTCATGCGCTCACGAACAACGCGTTCCATACGAGAAATACCGATACGGAACTGATTCTGGATAAGTTCGCCAACATTTCTAATGCGACGGTTGCCAAAATGGTCAATATCGTCTGTTTGATATCCAGCAACACCATCATGAAGCGCAATGATGTAGCGCATTGTTAGTACGATATCGTCTTTGGTAAGGGTTGAAGAATTGTTTTCCTCAGGATCTTCGCCAAGCTTTTTATCCATCTTGTAGCGTCCAACTTTTGCCAAGTCGTAACGCTGCGGATTGAAGAAAAGACCATCAAGCAGAGTTCTTGCAGAATCAACTGTTGGTGGCTCACCTGGACGGAAGCGCTTGTAAAGCTCAATGAGCGACTCTTCACGAGTTGTTGCAGGGTCGCGCTCGAGTGTACGCTGAAGCATCTCCGAATCGCCTAAAAGCTCAATAATCTCTTCGTTAGTTTCTGCAAGATCAAGTGCTCTTAGAAGAAGAGTTGCAGGTTGTTTGCGCTTGCGGTCAATACGAACCGACAAAATATCACGCTTGTCAGTTTCAAACTCAAGCCATGCACCACGGCTTGGAATGATTTTAGCGTTATAGATAGTTTTGTCTGATGTTTTGTCGCGCTCTTTTGAGAAGTAAACACCAGGGCTGCGAACGAGCTGAGATACAACAACACGCTCAGTTCCGTTGATGATGAACGTGCCCCTTGGAGTCATCAGTGGGTAATCGCCCAAAAAGATCGGGATCTCCGCCTGAACTCCCGTGTTTCTGTTAACAAAGTTGAAAACAACATTTAGGCTTGCCTGATATGTGACATCTTTTTCCTTGCACTCATCAACCGTGTATTGCGGCTCATCGAATGAGTGGCTTACATAAGTAAGCGTCATGTCCTTAGAGTTAGACTCAATAGGCCCAATGTCTTGGAAAGCCTGTTCGATTCCTTCAGTCTTGAACCATTCGAAACTGTCGGTTTGAATACCGATCAGGTTCGGAAGATCCATAACATCTTGAATCTTTGCAAAACTTCTTCGCTCTCTGTAAATGCTGTTTGAAGTGGATTCCTTGGCCTTTGCCACGAAGCTATTCCCCCTTCGAATCGTACGCCTTTTGGAAAAAATCAGCGACGTTCTACGCTAACGAAAGGAACCCACCTAGTCAAGAATTTTTTTTACTAAGTATGGATTTTTTGTGGAGTTTGGTGCTAAATCCCTAAAGACCAAGCGCTTTCTTAAGAGACGAAACCCTTCTACGGCTAACAGGAATCTTGTCTTCCACGCCGTTTAAAGTAAGGGAAAGCGTGCCGCCCTTAATGGATTCAACCTCTTCAACCATGGATAGATTTACCAAGAATGCTCTATGCACACGGAAGAACCCATGCCCGTCAAGTCTCTTCTCAAGTTGAGCCAAACTTACTGTTGAGAAATACCTATCAGTATCGGTTTGCAAATACGCATAGTCATCGCGTGCTTTAACAAAACGAATGGTGTCAATACCGATAAGAATTTTCTTGCCGCCCTTCTCAACAGGAAGACGTTCATTCTTTTGAGCTTGGATGTGAAGAGAAACCTGTTCACGTACGCGAGCAATCGCTTGCGCTAAACGCTCGGTCTCCACAGGCTTCACAAGATAGTCGATTGCATTAACACCGAATGCATCCAATGCATGTTCGCTATACGCGGTAACAAATACAACAGCTGGCGGGAATTTAAGATGTTGTAGTGCCTCGGCCAACTGAAGGCCAGTGGCCTCAGGCATATTGATGTCTAAAAACATCACATCGCATGGATACTCTTTGAGCTTCTCTATGGCCTCGCGCACGCCCGCGGCCTCAGCGACAACCTCAACACCACCGACTTCGCCCAGCAAATAAGACAACTCTGAGCGAGCTGGTGCTTCGTCATCAACAATGATTGCCTTAAGCAAAACGCGACCTCCGTATCATCGGTTGGCAAGCCACAAGGAGTGTCAGCTCCAAGCGGTATAGGGTATATATTTCAGGGCGTCCTTGCCATGACGCTAATTTTATTAGGGCGTTATTATAAATCAGATTCTTGCCGTTCACCGAAAAAGAGCAATACATTCTTAAATATCACGATTTCTACGAGATGTATTTTCGCTGAATTGCAAGGTCGAAGTAGTTTTTGACCCTAAAAACAGATGGTGCCCGGGGTGGGATTCGAACCCACACGCCTCTCGGCATCGGTTTTTGAGACCGACATGTCTGCCGTTCCATCACCCGGGCATGTGAATTGCAAGTATACCAGCAAATCTAAACTGCACAAAAATTTCTTATTCTTGCTCTTCCAAATCATGTGTCGTGATATTGACCGCTATTTTATCCACGCGCAAACGATCCATATCCACTATCGTAAAGTCAACGGTCGTCTCTTTTGTTGCGGTCTTGTTTTCGATAGCAATATTATCGCCCTCATCTGGAATGCGATCTAAAAGCATCATTAGATATCCTGCAGCAGTTTCAACACGATCAATACCTTCAGGTTCAAAACCAAGCATATCGGCAAACTCATCAGATGACATTCCGCCATCAATAATCACAGTACCATCCGGAAGCTTCACTATTTCATCATCAGCATCATGTCTATATTCATCATCTATGCGTCCAACGATCTGCTCCATAACATCTGCAAGAGTAACAATGCCAGCAGTTCCACCGTGTTCATCAACCACAACACATATTTCAGTTCTCGCCTCTTGCAACGCATCAATTAAACGCGATATGGACATGGTCTCAGGCACAGGGGGAAGTTCGCGAATATTCCACTCAGACATTGGAGTATCCGGTGCCATCGCATATAAATCCTTAATGTGAATAAACCCAACTATATGGTCGCGACTTCCATTACAAACCGGATAGCGGGAATAGCGATATCGCTTAATTGTCTCGATGTTTTCCTCAAGCGAATCCTCTATATCCAAAAAGATGACATCTGTTCGCGGAGTCATTATCGCTTCTGCATCTTTATCGCCAAGATCTAAAACGTTATCGAGAAATTCGTTTTGCTCTGGATTAATGAGGCCGCTTTCAGTTGATTCATCAACAAGGATTTTGATTTCATCACCTGTGTAAACCTCATGTTCATTGGCTGGATCATGACCAAGCAATTTGACAACACCATTTGTGATTGAATTGAACAACCACATGATTGGATAGGTAATCCTGTAGAACCAAAGCAGCGGGGTTCCAGTTGCAAGCGCATATTTTTCTGTAGAGAAAATTGCCAAAGATTTAGGAATGAGTTCACCAACAACAACGTGCAAGGTAGTCATGATGAAATATCCAATTGCCACAGCACAGATTGTGATTACGGCTTCAGGTGCATGGAAAAGCTCAAATAGCGGACGGATGAGTTCTGAAAACGCCGGCTCTCCCAACCAACCAAGTGCCAAAGACGCCAGCGTGATACCTAACTGACATGCAGAAAGATATGCATTTACATTATTGGCGATAAGAAGTGCGTTTTTTGCTCCGCGTGTTCCCTTAGAAACTGCCAGTTCAAGCTGCGACTTTCTAACTCTAACTAACGCAAATTCAGCGACAACAAAAAATGCGTTCATCAAAAGAAATAAAACTACCAACACTAAGCTGATCGCTATAAACATTCCGTCTGACACCCGAAAACCCTATCCCTTCAACCTACAATAAATACGTGTACCATTATCGTACACTGTAACTATCAACCTTAGTTGCAACATCTTTTTGCGATTGAAGATACGTTTCCATTGAGTATTGGGTTATATCGCTTCGATTGATAATTCCGACAATCTTTCCATTTTGAATAACGGGAACTTTTTTCAAGTGGTTTTTCGCAAGCACACGACAAACTTCTTCAAGGTCAGCATGAACATTTACACTGATAGTGCCTTTAATTCCCACGGACTTAACAGGCAAATGCATAAGCTCTGCAACCTTCTCATCGTAATCGGTCTCTTCAAGGGCTGTTGCTGAGATCAAAACGATCGGATCCATATAACTTCCACTTTGACGTGAAAGCTTATTCAAAATATCGCCATCTGAGATAAACCCAACGGCCTCGCCTTCGTGTGTCACAATCGGGCACGCACTGATTTTCTTATCGATAAACAACTGCATTGCATCCATCACAGTATTGTCTGGATAAAGCGTATAAACATCTGACTTCATAATCTTGCGAAGAATTTGACTGTTCTTATCGGCCACGTTTTCAATATGACCTTTATCGCCCTTCTTGCCAGTAGTATCAACAGACCCTTCACGTGCTTCTCTGCCAACCGATTCTGTAGCACCGGGACGATCCTTTACGAACACCACCGTAAGTACAAGACCAATCAGTACAAGCACTGCTGCAACCATAAATGC
Organism: uncultured Eggerthellaceae bacterium; assembly: GCA_964631345.1. Lineage (GTDB taxonomy): Bacteria > Actinomycetota > Coriobacteriia > Coriobacteriales > Eggerthellaceae > MGBC163016. Next base: position 23,666 of record CAZVWE010000011.1, read on the forward strand.
AGCATCAATTCCAAGCATGGTTGCATCGGTTACACCAAGCGCACCCGTTGCTGCATTTTGTACATTTGTTGACACGGAAATCACGATTGCGGTGCCAAGAGAACCAGCAACTTGACGAAGTGTGTTGTTCACAGAAGTTCCGTGATTCAAAAGACTCGTATCAAGCGAATTCATGCCCCATGTGGTAATCGGCATATTCACAAGCGCGATCGAAAACATGCGCATTACAAAAATCAATACGATAAACCACAGAGCTGTACTCGTAGACAAAAGGCCAAATGCAATGCTAGTAATCAGCAAAAGCACCATACCGACAACGCCCAAAACGCGAGGCCCATGCTTGTCGAAAAGCTTACCTGCAACTGGGTTCATGATTCCCATAATGATGGCACCTGGCATCATTACAAGGCCTGATATAGTTGCTGGATATCCAAGAAGTGTCTGCACATATATAGGCATAAGAATGCCAGCTGCAAGAAGCGATGCCTGCACAAGCATTCCGATTATCGTTGCAACCAAAAACTTGCGGTTATACAGCACCTTCACACGAAGCATCGGAACTTCCAAATGTGTTTGTCTGTAGAAAAACCAAACCACAAGAGCTGCTCCAATAACAATGCATACTATTGTTATTAGGCTAAACCCGTATGATCCAATGGCAGAAAACCCGTATAACAAGGTGCCAAAGCCAAGAGTGGAGAGCACAACAGAAAGCGGATCAAGACTTACATCGCGTTTCTTTTGCTTTAAGGCTCGTTTTTCCATAAAGGCGACTGAGAACAAACCCACCGCAAATGCAAAAAATGCAACTGCAAAAAACATGATGTGCCAGTCAGCGCGATCAACTACGATGCCTCCAACAGTTGGCCCTACAGCTGGCGCAAATGCAATCACGAGTCCAAAAAGACCCATAGCAGAGCCACGTCTGTCCACAGGAAACATCACGAGCAAAACTGTCATACCAAGCGGCATCAAGATTCCAGCGCCCACTGCTTGCACAATTCTTCCGCATAGCAAAACTGTGAAATTTGGAGCCCAACCTGCAAGAACCGCACCTACACCAAAAGTCAGCATCGAAAATACAAATATCGAACGCGTCGAAAAACGTTCCTGAAAATACGCAGTTATCGGAATCATGATTGCGTTTGTAAGCGTAAAACCGGTGGTCAACCATTGCACGGTTGCAGCGTCTACGTTTAGGTCTTGCATGATTGTTGGCAGGGCAGGCGTTACCAGAGTCTGGTTTAAGACTGTAACGAATGAGCCCACCATGACCAATATCAAGGTGAATAATTGTTTCTTAGTTAAACCCACTAGGATTTGCCCCGTTTAATCTAGGTTTATTCCAGGACGAGCTGCTCCACTTCTACGCTAGAGAGAGCTTCTTCATCAAGCATACAGCCGATCCCATATTCGAATCCATCGACATTCAAAGAGACGATGCCACCTCTTGCAGTGTAATGCGGAAATGTAATATCCGTGTCGAAATATCTCTGAATGGCACCTACATCTCCAGGAAACACCATGTCAGGAAGTGTTTCAAACGCTGCACTTACACGCCTTGAGATACCCATGTCATACATTCCACCCATGCAAACAACCCGACCTTGTGCCTTTGCTTTCGCTATAAACTGAAGGCATGCCTCGATAGATCCAAACTTTGAAGCCTTAATTGATATGCAATGAATATCCGGGAATGACAGGATGCGATCAGCTTCTGGTGCGTTTGCATAGGACTCATCCACACATAAAGGCGTCGCAAGACTATTTTGCATGGTGGATATTTTTACCAAAGGATCACGCCTAGAAACCGTAGAGCCGCCTGATACATCAAAGGGCTCTTCTATCCACCCAATGTTTAGGGCATCGTATGATTTGAGTTCATCAAAAGTTGCATCCGTAAAACTGCGGTTTGCATCAAGTGTAATAAGCAAATCGGGAAACGCCCTGCGCACTGACTGTACGCTTGCAAAGCCGATACCAGGTGCAATATTCATTTTCACACGACGATATCCCGCGCTTACCGCAGCGCTTGCGTTTTCCATTGCAACCGGTGTAGGCGCAAGTCCTATTACTGCACCCGATGTGACAAATGCTTCATTTCCATCAATGCGTGCAAGCGTTGGCATTTCCGCAAGTTGGGGTATACCCAAATTCGTACAGATTGCTGCATACTCTTCACGCATGAGCTTCCAAAGAGGCTTTTCAGTTGCCTGGCCAAAAAGATCCCATAAAGCATTTTCAACAGCACTTAACGCCATTGGATGAGCCAATGCACCAGGAAGTTGCGAAAACGATTCCGAGACACTTCTGGGATGCAAAAACACTTGCCCTAAAACTGCAGGCGCCAAAGTTTGCTGTATATAAACAACATCGTCTGGCAGTAATTCCTCAAGACCCCACTCAGCATCAAAAGAAACGCATTCTCCAAGACCAATACGACCGATGGAATCAATTACTTCAACAATTACAGAGTCACGATGCTCCAGCGTTCCCATGGCTGTCTGCAAAGGAGATCTAAATGGAAGGCGAATATGATGCAAGACAATTCGCTGAACCTGAATGCGATCCCTAAACATGCGCTCAGTTCCCGCGCGATCAACCTTTCCCGATTCAAGTCGTGGAAGACGATCAGTAAGCACGATGTTTTCAAGCACAACTGTCGAATTGGAAAGCCATGGCAGCGCGGTTTGCACGATATCATCAACCGTGAGGTCACTGCGACCGCGCTCAACCACAGCAATTGGCCGACGCCCGAGTTTTGCGTCTGCCACACCAAAGACATGGGCTGCACTAACGCCTGGCACATGGCGAAGGACATCGGCAACCTCTTCTGCATATATATCCTCACCAGCACAGACAAACATGCCTTCTGTTTTATCCTTCACGAAAATTGAGCCATCATAAAGAGCTGCAACATCGCCTGTTATATAGAAGTGATCCACGGTAAATGCAGCGCTTGCATTTAAATATCCCCCAAAAACACCGGGACCTTTTACCGCCAAACGACCAAAGCCTTCGTCATCTGGATCCACTATGCGCGCCTCATATCCCTCAAGAAGCTTAAGTCCCCCACGAAACTCGGGTGTTACCAAAGAGGCCGCAATCAAACTTGATGTTTCAACGGTTCCATAACCTGCAAAAACACGCGCACCCATACTTAAAGCACGGCTGATCGTACGAGGGTTTAGTTTGTGGCTTGAAAGCAGAATGCACTGATAAGCCGTAAGCCTACTTTTGGAAGTTGGCTGCACATCCTGTCTCCACTCCTCAACAGTAAGTAAATCCTGAAGCATGCGATCAGAAACCGAAATATGAGTCACCTGAGACGATTCGCAATCATGAAGAATCTCTTCTGCATCAAAGCGTTTATAAATGCGAATTGGCGTTCTAGCAGCTACCGATCTAACAAGAATTTGGAATCCGTAAATATGGTAAAGCGGAAGCACACACTGCCAAAGCATGTCATATTGGGTGTCCGTGTTATCTGTTAGAGATATTGAGTTTTTGCCCGAAGTATTATTTGCACTCTTGCTTGCAGTTGTGCTTGCAGCGCTCGACATCGCACCAGAAGCCGAAGGTGACATTTCACCTGTCGACCCACTTTGTCCACTTTTTCCAAATGGGAGCTTTGCCTGCCAAAGCTGATTGCTTCTTTTTGCAAGAGACTCATTTGCAGAAATTGAGGCTCCTACAAGTTGATCCCATGTATGTACAACTGCCTTAGATTTGCCTGACGCGCCAACCGTAAACATAATTGACGCACGGTTTGAACTATCAAATATATGAGCTTCACGCTCAGCAAAATGGATAGTGTCATCTATTATGTCTTGGCGCTGACCCATTATCGCCCGCTCACGCTGGGATTGCCCATAGATGCTCTCGATGATTACGCTTTCATCCTCAGTAAGGTTTCGCACAAGAGGCATTAATTCCCGTGCACGTGCCATGTCCATCTGAAAACCAATGCGCATATCATCATGCTCAAGCTCAAGTACGCGCGCGATCTTTTCGCCCTCACTAAGCGAGTGTTTCAATGTGACAAGCGTATACCCACCATAAGCTGCAGCCAAAACAGTGAATACAAATTCCGGACAATTTGGCAGATCAACTACCACCATTTCGCCCGGACGAACGCCTTGACGCTTTAGTCTACGAGCAAGCGCCGCAGAGACTATACGAGTTTGTTTATATGTGTAGGAAAGCTGAGTGCCGTCTTCATCTACAAAGGTGAAAAACGTTGCGTTGGGACTTATGCGGACGCTACTTTCGAAAAGATCAATCATGGCAGCGGTCACGACCGCTCATGATAAATCTGTGATTCAAAAGGAATCGCGCCCATTGGTTCCCTACGCTAAAACGAATATGAATGCTTGAGTTAGCTTGAATCTGCCGGGGGCGTGGATGGTTTTATGGGCGTTTGCCCGCGGCTGTACTATAGTAACGCCAATTCAACAAATTTTTAACGGGAATATACATTATCTTGCGATTTTTTCTTGTATAGACCACAATACGTGGCCAAATTTGTACGTGGTCAAATTCGCATATAGCTAAATTCGCATGTAGCCAAACTCGTACGTAGCTAAGCTCACACGCAGCCAAATTCGCATGTAACCAAATTTATTTTTCCTGGTTCTTTTTGCGTTTCATATTTGTGTACCACATAGCAATCAGCAAAACCACGAGTGCGCATCCAGCAATGATTGCAATATCAATCACAACAGTTTGTCCATCAAATGTGTCTTTATGCATGATCTTGTTTGCTGTTTGCTCAAATGTATTAGAGAAAACTTCGCGCATATTCAGATCTGGATTGTTGTAGTTGCGATCTAAATAGTCGCGGAAAATTTGGATAGCCTCTTCATCAACAACCTTTTTTGCATTGTCTCCAACCTCAAGACCAATTTGATATGAACCATCGTTGGTTTCATTAAATACAACAAGCAGATGCGACTGATCATCAAAAACTTCGTCATAGTAATAATCAGCCATTTGCTCAAGGGCGCTCCAATGTCCAAATGTGCCCTTTGGATATGTAATTATGTATGGCTGCACGCCGGTTTCTATGTAGAAATGACTCATTCCTTTTTGCAGGGCATTGTAGTCATCTATTAAATTGCCATCATCTGCAGCATAAGATGTCATAGTCGCACGATCCTCAACAAGAGGAGAACGATCAACTGTTGATTGAGTTGGAATGTCATTATTAAAAATGCCCGTTGTGGCAAGAATAGTACATACAGCAAGCACAATGGCAAGGATTGCCGCGAGTGCTATAAACCCTTTGTTGTGACCTTTTGTTACGGCTGTTTGGTCAGTCATAATTTCCTCTTTCAGAATTCTGCATTTTTTATTTGATTGTGAAATTATCTATGAGCATACCCCTAACTGTTTCCAAGTTGGTAGAATGGCCGCATGAAACTGGATAAAACGCATTATTTCCGCATTTCTTTAAGCACAATTCTTGTGTTTTGCATGTCGTTGTCTTTTTTACCTTCGTTTGCATTCGCAAATAACCCACAAGATACGCTATCACAACACCCCTTGCTCAATAGTCCCAATAACGCACCTGCTGCATCTGACGACTCAGACGATATAGAAAAAAGCGCCAACTCCACCGCCCCTAAAGACAACAATCCATCCAACACAGATAGTGAAGACACGGAAGCATACGACGACTCCAGCGCAAGCTATGCCCTCTACTCACTTCCAGCATACTCACTTACGAATTCCAATGAGGTTACACCTGCAAAGCTGCAAAGCCCATGGGGAGCATGTTGGGCATTTGCTGTCGCGTCAGCCATCGAAAGCTCTATCCTAAAAGCACAAACTAAAATTCAAGCTGAAGCTCAAGAAGGCACTCAAGCAGAAAACAGCTCAGATGCCCAGGGTGCATTCCAAGAACAACCCAAATTGAGCGGACTTCCAGAAACAATCGATTTATCTGAACGAGCGATTGCATGGCTTACCCACGAGCTACAAACAAAAGACTCCGCAGGAACACAAGCAGGTGAAGGCTTCACCCTTTTAGAGGCAGATAACCCACTTACTCAGCTTTCAGCCGGAAACTTTGCAATTGCAGAATCTCTTCTTGCAGCACGCCAAGGACTTGTTTTCGAAAGCGCTGTTCCTTATGCATACAATGAATATCCTAACGGCCCTGAATGGTTTGACATGGGTACATATCCTGGAGCATCGGATGACGCCAGAACATATGATTGGTCAGTGGATGACAATGTACGCACCCTTGATGAAACCGGCTGGCGCGTAAATGAAATTCTCGAGCTTGCGTGTCCTTCGCGTCAAAATACCGATTGGTCTACTGGAACAACCCAATATGAAGGATACGATTCTTACGCAACGGATGCCATTAAGCGAACGCTTGTAGACACCGGAGCAGTTGCAATTGCACTAGAAATGGATGAATCTCTTCCACGAGAAATTGCTCAAGGAGATTTTGAAAATGCGGAACCAAGCGGCGGATTTACATACAGCACTTGGTGTCAATACGACGCTGCAGAAACAGTCGCCCCCAATCATGCAGTAACAATTGTTGGATGGGATGACACGATTCCGGCATCTGCTTTCCAAGGAATAGAAAGTGGAAATCCACCAGGTAATGGTGCGTGGCTTTGTAAAAACAACTGGGGAAGCGATGAACTGTATGCATCCCTTGATGCATCAAATAGCGCGAACCACTGGGGACTTCGTGACGAGCAAGGTCTTGCGAGTGGGTTTTTCTGGCTTTCCTACTATGACCACACAATAACTACTCCTGTTGCGTTTAAGGTAACACCCACAACAGAAACTATCGAAAACATCTACCAATATGATTTCCTAAGCACATCAGAATTTGCAAGTCCCGCATGTTATGAAGCAACGGTAAAAACTGCAAATGCCTTTGTCGCAAACGATATAGAGCTCTTGGAAGCTGTGACCGCGTGGACTTTTTCTCCGAACGAGACTGTGACCACAGAAATATATGTGCTTCCCGTTAGTAAATCTGCATCAGATGCAATTGACTTAACCAATGGCGATGAAGTGTTTGAGGAAGCCACCTTGCTGCAAACTACTTCACAGACATTCAATACAGCAGGGTTCCACACAATCAATTTGGATGCACCAGTATTCTTAGCAAAAGGACAGCGCTTTCTTATTGCTCAGCAGATAAAAGGCACTAGCACCGATGATCAAGGTGGCGAACACGATGTGAACTACCTTGGACTTGAACTTGCATACAGCAATCCACAGAGTTTTTATGATCAGCCTACAATTGCAAGCGTTGTGTCTAACCCTGGTGAGACATATGTGATGCTTCTGCGCAATGGGTGGGATACCCTTGAAGAACATAATGCGTGGTACGCTGACCTTAGAGATCAGCAGGGAAAAACGGTGGATATCGTCTATGGAAATGCGTTGGCGAAAGCCCTAACATCCCCTACAACTATGGCAGGCGACGCTCAAGTCTATGAGACCGTTCCGCTTGAGAAAACCAATAATAGCTAGGTGTTAAATCTGCAAAGAAACGAGCTCCGGTATAACTCAGTCGCTCAAACAGTCCTAACTCACAAGAAGGCGCCAGTGGCGCCTTCTGTTCGTGCGGAACTCGCTTTGTGAGCAACACCGGAGCTCTTTATGGTTGATCAATAGGAGAGTTCCGGTATCGCAACATTAAATCTCATGCATAAAGCGGAATACGTCTTCTCGCTGAATTGTTATCTGGCAACCCAGCGCTTTACCTTCTTCAATCAGACGTTCTTGGATTTCATTAAACGGACAAACATCGGTATCGAGTGTTGCAAGCATGGTCATGCTAAATATTTCATCAGTTCCAAGAATAGTCTGATTAATATCATCTATGTTTGCATGACATTCGGTTAGAACGGTTGCAACCGCTGCAACAATTCCTGTGCGGTCTTTCCCTAATACAGATATTACGCATTTCATAAAAATGTCCTTTCAAATGAGCGCTATGGCAATTGTATATCTGAGTTCGAATTACCTTACTTAAGACCTTCGTATTATGGATTTAACAATATTATGATCTGAATATCAGATTCAAAGCTTCATTTCTTGTAGCTTGGCTCTTTTCGAATACCCCACGAACCGCACTTGTTGTTGTTTTGCTTCCCGGTTTTTTAACTCCACGCATACTCATGCAAAGATGCTCTGCTTCAAGCACTATAAGTGCTCCTTGAGGATGGAGCTGTTCTATCAGCGTGTCTGCAATTTGCGAAGTTAATCTCTCTTGTACCTGCGGACGCTTGGCATACGCATCAACTAAACGCGCAAGTTTTGACAATCCACAAATTCTGCCATCAGGAGACGGGATATAAGCAACATGCGCAAGACCGAAAAATGGTACTAGGTGATGCTCGCACATTGAGTAAAACGGAATATCTCGCACGATCACCATCTCTTGATGATGCTCATCAAAGGTGGTCTCAAAATGTATCGCTGGATTTTCTTCCATTCCAGCAAACACTTCTTCATACATTTTCGCAACGCGCGAAGGTGTCTTCTGCAAGCCTTCCCTATTCGGATCTTCCCCAATACCTTCAAGGATCATCCGCACACCCTGCTCTATAAGTTCCTTATTCATTGATCTCCATTTCTGTATCTTTTATATATCAAGGTCAAGTCCAATCGGACAATGGTCCGATCCTTTAATCTCATCATATATTGTTGCGCTTTCAATCTTATCTTTTAGCTCATCACTTACAAGAAAATAATCAATGCGCCAACCAGCGTTCGTATCACGTGCACGGAATTTATAACTCCACCATGTATAGCTATCAGCAAGATCTGGATGTAAATAACGAAACGAGTCAACAAACCCAGCATCTAAAAGCTCGTTGAATTTACCACGTTCTTCATCGGAAAAGCCAGCATTTCCACGATGTCTATCGGGATGCCTAAGATCAATGTCATTGTGAGCAACATTGAAATCTCCGCACATAACCACCGGTTTTGCTTTAGAGATATCTCCAGATGGAAGACGCCCAAGCTCTAGCCCAACGCAAAATTCCCTGAATGCATCATCCCATTGCATACGATGATCGATTCGCGCAAGACCATTCTGAGAATTTGGGGTGTAGACATCCACAAACCAAAGCTTCTCAAACTCAAGAGCCAGAATGCGCCCCTCTTTATCCAGATATTCATCACCCAGGCCATGTAGAACTTGAAGTGGCTCTTCTTTACAAAACACAGCCGTTCCAGAATATCCTTTGCGCTCAGCTGAACTAAAAAACTGGTAATACCCAGGAGTGTCAATTTCTGCCTGTTCCGGATGGAATTTGGTCTCTTGTACAGCAAAAACATCCGCTTCGAATTGACTAAATATCTCCAGGAATCCTTTGTCCAAAATTGCACGAATTCCATTTACGTTCCATGATATGAATCTCATTTAACTCCGCCTAATTTATTCCGCTTTGACCTATGGGTTATTTATGGTACGGCTCGTTTCTGCTGATTTTAAACGCACGATATATTTGCTCCAAAAGCACCACTCGAAACAAATTGTGCGGCATGGTAATTGCGCCAAAGGACCACTTAGCATCCGCACGTTTTCTTACTACATTCCCTACCCCAGACGAGCTTCCAACAACAAAAACAATATCGTTTTTTCCTTCAACAGAAAGTGTGCCAAGCGATTCTGCAATCTGTTCGCTTGATCGCATCTTGTCAGCTACATCCATTAAAATCACGTAATCGTCAGAAGATATAGTTTTTAAAATCGCCTCTGCCTCTTTATCAAGTGCAGCATTTGTGCCGCCTGCAACATCGGGATCAATATCACGAACTTCAATGACTTTAACCTGCGCATATGCTTGCAATCGCTTCAGATATTCATCGCATGCATCACGCCAAAAGCGTTCCTTTAAGCTTCCAACCGCTATGAGTTTTATATGCATCATATGATTCTCTTACGCATAAAATCGTTCGCTGCAATTTCTTCAGAATCATCAAGCGGAAAGTCTTTGAGATCTAGTGCAGCTCCCAGATCACTTGGAGTACATTCTGCATCTGTTTTTACATTTGTTGTTACATCTGTTGTTGCATCTGCTGTTGCGTTTGTTTTTGCATTCCTTTTTGCATTTCTTATAAGCGCGCGCTGTAAAAGCCAGTCTGCAACTTCAGGATTTTTCGAAAGCAAAGGCCCGTGTAAATATGTGCCGATTACATTTTTATACAGCACACCATCTGCAAGATCTTGTCCAGCAACATCATCGGCATTGCCTTTTCCTGTACGCGAAACAACACGTCCGAAAGGTTCAACCCCTTCATCCAAATAAGTACGCCCTGCATGGTTTTCATATCCAATTACAGGATGTGTGGCTATTGGACTTACAAGCGCGATATTGTCCACCAATCTATCAGCCGAAGTTCCTGGGCGCCTAGTATCAATATCTAAAATGGAAAGCCCTGGCACCTCTTCGCCATCTAAAAGCCATGTACGCCCAAGCATTTGATAGCTTCCACAGATGGCCAAAACCGAACCTTCTTCATCAATATATTCTGCAAAGTCATCACGAATCTCTTGCAAACGCTCAGATGCAAGGCGTTGTTCTTTATCAGGAGACCCTCCCAAAACAACCAAATCTACTTCCGAAAAATCAATCGCATCATCGTGTTCTACGCAAATTACACGAACAGGAATACCGCGGCTTACAAGTCTTTGTTCAAGCACTCGAACATTTCCACCATCGCCATATAAGTTCAACAAATCGGGCAAAATATGTGCGATTACAACGGGGGTCGCAGAAGTATCATGACGGTTCGTCGTATCTGATTTATCGCTTTTTAGAGGTTCTTTTCTATACTCATTTTGATCTTCTGTTTGGTTGCCATTAGGCCTGTCTGCCAATTCATCTGCCACATCATCAGTTGCGTGCGACTTATCTTCTTCAAAACGCACACGCCCATCATGAGCATCAAGCCAATCATGAACAGCCGGCAGTGCAGTGTAATTTGCAATTGCGTACACAGAGGAATCTGAACCAAGCTTAGGACATGCCGACACCAAATCAAATACTTCTTCAATTCCATCAACAAGAACCGATTTAATACCCGCATATTTCAGACGCACTTGAAGATCGTTCCGCCGATTTCCTCCGGCGTAAACAACAGCATCTTCACGCGATGCAAGTTCTTCAAAATCTATGTCCCAAATCCACGAAATATCGTGGCCGTCGACCACTTTGTCGTTAATAAAAAACGCAACAGCATGAGGTGACTTATCTGATTCCACTATGCGTAAGTTTTGATTAAATCCCGTTGGATTTTTCGCAAGATTTAGAAGAACGTACCTTCCATCAATCGTGTATTCCTGAAGTCGACCATTTTTGGGATTGAATGCATCTATTGCCTGTTGGATGTCTTCAGGTTGGCATCCGGTAAGAATTGCTGCAGCAGATACGGCAAGCAGGTTATAGACCATATATGATCCACTGAAGTTCGCATGCAGTTTGAAAGCTGACGAGTCGGCTGATGCGTTGGCTAACGCATCATCGTTTACGCCCTCGTCTGCGTCCACACCAACCGCACCTGCACCCACATCATTCGCGTCCACACTATCCGCACCCATACAATCATTTACAACAAACGAAACTGAATTCCGCGCAAATTCAATATCAGACGCAGCAAAGTCCAAGTGCGGTCTCGCAAACCCACAATTCGGGCAAACATAATCTCCAAGCTGCCCATATTGGCGATATCTATACTCAAACATATGTGAGCATCGCTGACACATCGTGGCATCAGTTACTCGGTTTTGTTCAAGATTCATGCTTTCCGTAACACCAAACGCAACCGATTTTGGGGATGCTTTACGCGAATCAAGTGCAGCCGCGCGTTCAGCAACCATTTCACAAAGAGGATCATCTGCGTTATATATAAGCCGCGTTTTTGGTGAACTTTCCAAAGCGCTCACTATAGAGTCCTGAATACGATCAATTTCGCCACAGCGATCAAGTTGATCCCTAAACAAATTCAATAACAGAAGAAAATCGGGCTGCAACTCAGGCAGCACCTTAGCAAGCCACAATTCATCACATTCAAGGCTCGCCCAATCAGCTGATTTTGTATGTAAAAGTGCAGTTGTGATTCCAGTTTTTAGATTTGCACCGGTTCGATTGCATAAAACACGTCGTCCAGCTTGCTCCATGATATTTGCAAGCAAGTTATTAGCTGTAGTTTTCCCATTAGTGCCTGCGACAACAACCGATCCGCATTTAACCCTATCTCGCAATTCACTGATAAGGCTTGGATCAATCTTAAGCGCAACGGTTCCTGGCAGATTTGCAGCAGGACGCCTTGCAATATGACGAAGCCCAAAGGTTAAAACTGCGCTTGTTGCTTTTGCTATGCCTGTTCTGATGCCCAACACTCTTCCATTCATCGGGATAAATCAAAACATAAGTATACAGTTCGGATGAGTTAGTGTGCCTCTTTAGCAATATGGACGGAATCTTTGTCCATATCTGACACAAGTTATAGCAGCTGTGTATCTTGTCTTTCGCTTTCCGCCCGCATGATAAATGCTAAGCATTTGATGTATATTTATCTTAGGCTCTATAACAGCTTTCTACAACAATCGTAGGATTCAAAGATCCAAGGAGGTCTTACATGGCTGCTGAGTATGCACCTCAAGCTGCAACTAATGGAAACGTTTATGTCCCGTACAACCAAAGAACCGGAAACGAATCCATTGTCTATTTCACACGTGATCTTTCTGCAAGAGGACTGCAAAAAGTCTATGAGCGCGTCGGCGAAAACATCTATGGAAAAGTCGCCGTCAAGGTTCACACTGGAGAGCCACATGGGCCAAACATTATTCCACGCGATTGGGTTAAGTCATTAATTAAAAAGGAATTCCCTAGCGCCCATATCGTTGAAACCAACACATATTATGAAGGTGGCCGATACACCACCGAAGAGCATCGCAAAACGTTAAAAACCAACGGTTGGACATTCTGCCCTGTTGATATTCTTGATGATGACGGATATACCCTTTGGCCGGTCATCGGAGGTAAATGGTTTAACGAAATGGCCATTGGCGTAAATTTAGTAAACTACGATTCAATGGTTGTATTAACCCACTTTAAAGGGCATACAGTAGGCGGTTTCGGTGGATCAAACAAGAACATCGGAATTGGTTGTGCCACAGGTAAAGAAGGCAAAAAGTGGATTCATACCGTTTTGGGTTCTGACAATCTTTGGTCAATCGACAAAGAAGAATTGGGCGAGCGCTTTACTGAGTCTACCAAATCCGTAGTTGATCATTTTGGCGAAAACATCGTTTATGTAAACGCGATGCGTAATATGTCTGTGTCATGTGATTGCGAAGGTGTTGAGGCGATGCCAGTCGTAACACCTAATGTTGGCATACTTGCTTCAACTGATATATGTGCAATTGATACCGCCTGTGTTGACATTATTTATGCACTTCCAAAACGGCAACGTGAAGCCATGGTTGAACGTATCGAATCCCGTCACGGACACGGTCAGCTTTCCTACATGAAATCACTTGGAATGGGAAACAATCGCTATATTCTTGTTGATGTAGACAACAACGATGTACGCATTGACGCAAGAGTTGCTGCTGCATCAGCTGTCCCGTTTAAGGCCACACCTTCACGTACAGCTACCAAAGCAAAAACAACAGGAGCTGCTAAAAGCACTAACGCTAAGACGGCTAGTGCTAAAACTGCCAGTGCCACCAAGAGCGCTAAAACCACCAAAGCAACTAAGCCTGCCACAACAAAACCTAAGACAACTAAAACATCAAAAGCCGCAACACCAAAGTCTTCAAAAGGACGCGGAACAAAATCCACTAAGGCAAAGAAGTCTTAGGAAAGTTGGGATATAGACAGAGGTTATAAACTTCTCGAAAACGATCGCAACTAAAATCATCCCCAATTGCTCTCCAAGATTGCAAGCAGGGATACTCTAGAGAACTCAAAAGAAAAGGCCGGAGCAAAACATGCTCTGGCCTTTGAAAATTCTGGAGCCAACGACCGGACTCGAACCGGTGACCTACGCATTACGAGTGCGTTGCTCTACCAACTGAGCCACGTTGGCAACCGATAGGTTGCTGTTGATCGCAAAACGCGCGTGTATTATCTGGCACCTCGATCAACAAGCAGCACAAATTTTAACAACAAGCTTGAGATCTGGAAAGATCAATCAACGAGAAACGTCTTCGTGATTTCCCTAAAAGGGCACTAACCCCAACCAAAAAACCAAGCGATGCAAGTGAAACTATGCAGCCAAACGCAAGACCAGGTGGCACAAATTCCATTCGAATAACATTTACTCCATCTGTTATGGGAATAGCCATCAACGCCCCTTGAACAGCATCTAACGGTTCAACCGGAATATCATTCACGAATACATTCCACCCATTTTGGTTAGGTATTGTCATAAGCAAGACTTTGCCTTCTACGTCTTGTCCCATATCAATTGAACCAGCAATGATCCCATTAGAGAATCGTTCAAACACAAACTCATGCGAACGTAGTTTTTCTGTCACATCTCTTAAGATTCCGACATCTATTAGATATTCCAACTTAGTTGAGCTGGATAAACTTGCATTTGCATCAGAGGTATTGCCCGATGTATTTTCTGAGGCACTATCGGGCGCACTATCAGATGCTTGCGCTTCTTTACGCGAGGCAACTGATACAAAGCTTTCATCTGGACCTGTAAGTACAAATGGTCGTGTTTCCTCGCCAAGCATTGCTGATACAAGAACGTTAAGCGCATTTCCCGACGCGCCTTCAGGCTGCGTTGATTCATTTATGTCTGAATACTTAAGCATAAATTGGGAAATTAGTGGATCTGGCTCTTCCAAATCTGCCAATGTTAAATCACAAATGTCATCTGATACTGCGTATGCAAGAGAAAGTGCATTCGGATTTCTAAATGCTGTAAGCCCATCTTCGCTAGGAGCAACCCCCGATGAAACATAGCCATCCGGCATTTCATCGGCAAGAACATATTTCACGCCAAACAAGGCCTCGCCCAAGATTGTAGGCTCATAATCATAGGTTCGAAATTCACCATCACCATATCCAAGCTCACTAAGCATCGCCAATACAGCTTGATCAGCCGTTGAAGAATAAGAAGCTATCGTGTCAAAACCAAGCGAAATTGCATCGTTTAATACAACCCCACTTTCCGTTTCTTGTGCGTCATCAATTCTATAAACAGAAGGATCATCCTCTTCTAGCTGAATAATCTGCTGCTCCAATGAAACTTTTCGAGCATCATATGTGGACTGCTCAATCTCTGCATACATGCCAGACCATACGACACACATACGAACTACTACATCTAAAGAAACTAAAAGAATAGCAACAAAACCGACAGCTTTATTAACAGAAATTGCATGCACCAACTTTGCCACAAGTAATTGGATGGTGGCCGTCTTTGGTGTATCCGGTGCATCTGTTATTTTTGACACATCAGCTACATCTGGGACATCCGGCGCATCTGCCACATCTGCTTTCCCTGTATCGCTTTTTGATACATCTAGCTTTTGAACTACATAAGCGCAAAGCCATGCCATAAAGAAAATTGCACAGAACGACATACGGCTATGATATCCATAAGGTATACGAAACCCTGCCCACACAAACTCAAACGGCCTAAGCCATGAACTTAATATAAGCAAGAATAAAAATAACCCTGCCGCAAGTTTCATTTTTTTAGAAACCTTGCTTGTGCAGAAAAACGCTATTGCTCCCACCAAAATTGCAATGTTTCCATAAAGCTGCGGCGTTTTTGAATCAACCCATCCACCAAAAAGACCGTAGATAACATCCGACAAACTTCCATGCTGAAGTTTTGGAATAACCAAACAAAGAACAAGGCAAAGCACAAGCAAGCATAAAAGTGCAACGGCTAGTTTCCTTCGAAGTGAATACTTTCTAATCACACCAATTGCAACCACGCAGACAGCGACAGCTGCAATCCCGCAAGCTACTAAAACTCCAAACGATATTCCGCGTGCTTGAAGCACTTCTTCGACCATATCAAAAGAACTTTGTCCAACAGAGACCGATCCAGCCTCAAGCATGTTGCAAATAGTTGGGAAGAATATAAATGCTGCCAAACAAAGCGAAAAAAGCATGCTTCCTATAAAAACAAAAAAGCGTTTTCTAGTGCTCTTCTTAAAGATTTTCAGTGCACAAATATCACCTTTATTTTGGTATGCAATTTCAAGAGCGTATTCTTCAACAAACCAAAAAAGAAAGATGAAAACCACTGTCATGTAAGCCATATACCAACAGCTAATAACAGAACACGCAAGCATCAGTGTGAACAATCTCCACTTACCATCTTTTATAAGACAATACATCCCCCATGCAATAAGCGGCAAAAATATAAGCCCATCAAGCCACATAGGGTTTCTAGCTTGCGTGATTGTCCACATCGAAAGCGTAAAACCTAAAGCGATCACGCACGACCAAATACCCCCAAGACTAAAACGACGCATGAGATAAAAAGTCATGGCAAGCTGAATACAGCCGACTTTAAGAAACATTGTGACAAGAGCAAATTCAGCAAGAGAGTTCTCATCAAAAAGCAGCAGTAACAAATTAAATGGGCTAGCTAAGTAGTACGAATACAAACCCACCATATTCGTACCCAATCCTTGAGAGGTTGAGTAAAAGAGATTTGTATCCTCAGTTCCCCCAGTAAGAACTTGTTGTAACCAAGCAAAGAAATCAATATACTGAAAGCGAAGGTCGCTTATCAAAAAAGATTGCTCTCCAAATGGATATATACCAACTATGGTACAAACGAGCGCAACGATACAAATGGGAAGAGCAAAATCTGCAACCCAATATACGATCCGCTTAACCATTATTATTTAGAATCTACCTTCATTATTTGGAATCTACCTTCAAGTTTGAACTCTTATCTGAGTTCTTTAAAACGGTTCGCACAGAACTCTCGCCGGACAATCTCCCATCAGAAGATTTAATCGAGCGCGCAATATAGGCCGGGCGCTGTTTCCCTTCGATATATATACGCCCTATGTACTCACCAAAAATTCCTAGGCAAAGCATAACCACGCCACTAAATAACAACACCAAACATGCAAGAGTTGGATATCCTGGAACCTCAATACCAACTATAAAATACTCGCCAATAATTACAATCAAATAGATAATCGCTGCAAACGATGTAATGAGTCCCAAATATAGTACAAGTCTAAGCGGCCATGTTGAAAACGACACGATTCCACTTAACGCATATGACATTAGTTTTCCAAAAGACCACGACGATTCACCAGATGCACGTTTTGCCGGCATATATTCCATGCAATAAGTGTTAAATCCAACCCATGCAAATAAGCCTTTAGAAAACCTGTAATACTCAGGCATGGAACATAACGCATCCGCTACATATTTTCGAAACACTCTAAAATCGCTTGCATTTGCAGGAATTTCAATATCGCCAACAGCGTTAAAGGCCTTATAGAAGTGGCGCTTAAACCACTTAAGCACGCGACCTTCCTGACGCTCTTTTTGAACCGCAACGACGCTGTCATATTCGGGGTGAGTCTCCAGAAATTGCAACATTTCAAGCGAAGTGGCTGGGTCTTGTTGCAGGTCAGCATCAACGATGCCAACGTAGTCGCCACTTGCTTGATCCATTCCAGCAAGCATAGCTGACTCTTTACCAAAGTTACGTGAAAACTCAATTACAACAACATTGGGAGCTGGGCTTGCCTCTGAACCTTCGGCTTCTTTGGTGAGTGTGCTGGCCGCTGACCCTTCAGCCTCTGTTTTCGCTTCAATCTCGGCGAGCTTTGCGAAAGTATCATCCGTGCTTCCATCATCTACAAATATGAGTTCGTAATCACCAACTTTTCCATCCAGACATTCGCGAATCCGCCCATACAATGCATGTATGTTTCCAGATTCGTTATGACATGGAATGATCAACGAGAACTTCATATAATACGTCGCTCCAAAAAATACATAGCTCCAAAACACATGAAGGAACACTTCAACATACGGCTTTGATGTGTGATTCTAGCACGTTGCGTCCTACATATTAAAATGTAGGAATCCCCAAAACTAAGCAAGGGAGAAAGATGCAGACGATCGTACACGCAGATGATTTTGGAATAGGAATCGAACAGTCAAAGCGCATCCTTGATTGCACAGTTGCAAACGGAGGACTTTTAAATAGCACGTCCGCAATCGTGGGTAGCCCAAATTTCGAAGAAGCTGCAAAGCTAGCTGAACCTTATCTTGCTAACGGAAGCCTAAAAATGGGTCTTCATATAGATTTAGTTGAAGGCCCCGTTAGCGCAAACCCAAAAGATGTACCATTGCTTGCAAATGACGCAGGGCTTAATCGCTTAAGCTTCGTTGATTTGCTGACTAAATCATGTTCACCAAATTCAGCTGATCGCGATGATTTTGCCTCACAACTTGAAACAGAAATTGCCGCACAAATCAATCGATTTTGCGAAGTCTTTCCACAGATGCGCAACGCATTACGTCTTGACAGTCATCAGCACACTCATATGATTCCCCTTGTGTTTGAGGCAATGCTTCACGCAGCTGATATGACTGGGTGCGATATCGAATACATTCGCATAAGTGCGGAGCCACTTGCGCCATTTTTATCAACACCTAACATTCGAAAGAAAATTAAGCCTACAAACCTTGCGAAAAATCTTCTTTTAAACACCCTGTGGAAGGCAAATAAAGCAAGAACCAGGCTTCCCAAAACCTTGTATCCTAATACGTTTTACGGGCTTGCATTTTCTGGCAGCATGCATGAAATGATGGATCCTCTGCTAATCGACAACATTTATAAGTTGGCAAATGCTGAGCAAACTGGCGTGGAATTGCTTTTTCATCCAGGCGGCGTGAGTTCAAAAGAAGAATGTCTTGATCCACAAAAGCAAGGGTTCGTGGATTTTATGACATCTAAAAAACGCGACTTTGAAGCTTACGCAATCAGTCCCGCTCTAACTAAAGAGCACCTAGGTTGATATAAGGCGATATAGATTGACCTAAATTGACCTAAGTTGATCTAAATGGTCTAAGTAGTCTAAGTTGGTCTAAGTTGGTCTAAGTTGATCTAAGTTATTTAGTTAGATTGCGATAAAGGAAGCGTTACTTCAAAAATTGTGCCAGTCTCTTTACTGCTTTCGACTGTGATATCGCCTTCATGCTCTACAGCAATTTCATGTCCGATTGCAAGACCTAAACCATATCCACCTTTTGAAGACGTGCGCGCTTTATCTGCACGATAGAACCTATCAAATAAGTGTGGCAGATCTTCTTGAGAAATCTCTTCCCCATCGTTGTGTACTGTAAGCACCACCTGTTGTACAGGTTTAACGCCTGATTTATTTCTTGAGGTAAGCTTGACATCAACCGAGCCGCCTTTTTCTGAATACTTGCACGCATTATCTATAAGCGTTGCAACCATTCGTCCAAGCCTATCGGCATTACCTTTCACAAATAAGCCCTTATCAATTTCGCTATCGAGATTTACCCCTAGCTCAAACGCAACCGATTCGAACTGTAAAACTTCACCTTCCACCAGATCACTAAAATCAACATCGACCGCATTTTCATAAAGATAATCGTCGGTTTTTGGACGAGTAAGATTGAGCATATCGTTTACAAGAAGTTGCATACGCTCAGCCTCAGTTTGGGTACTCTCAATCCATTTCATTTGGCTTTTCACGGACTCTTCTGGCTGGGATTCCAAGATGGCCATATTCGCCATAACTACAGTCAAAGGAGTCTTTAACTCATGTGACGCATCCGCTGTAAATTGTTGTTGACGCTGCAATGCATCTGCAACAGGACGCACCGTCCATCTTGAGAAAAAGATATTGATCAAGAAGAACACCAACAGCGCTCCGCACCCAATACCCCCAAGCATCATTGCAAGAGATTTCCATGTATTAACTGGCGCAGAATCAGTGTAGGCAACCATATAACCGTCTTCATATCCAACACGTTCAAACACGAGACCAAGGTCAGCCAACACGCCACGGTTAGTAGCACTTCGAAGCATTGCATCATTTGCACGAAGCAGAGTACCTTCAGACATAGTTGCTGATGTGTATGCAGGCACCGATGTATAAATGCCATTCGGTGTAACACGATACACAGCAAGTAACAGGCCATCTGTTCCAGACGCATCGCCAATTAGTGGCGGAGTTATAGTCTCTCCCCTACCAGGGCTTTTAGTTTGGTTTGCGTTGTCTTCTTGTGTGTTTTGATTATCTTGAGATGCTTCTTGAGAATTAGGTATTTCAGTAACTTCAGAACCCAAATTTGCGTTTTGTGATCCCTCATCGCCTATTGAGGCATCTGCTCCTATACGATCCTGAGCGCCGCCTTCCAAGGCTGATTTTTCATTAGTAATGTCAACCCTGCTAGACCCAGAAGTAGAAGAAGCAGACCTGGAAAGAGCTAATTCATGTACGCCTTCAACCTGTGGAGCACCCGGATTGGTTGCATGTCCAAGCACCGTTTCCAAACCTTTATAGATCTTGTCGATTGAGGAAGCGTAGTCCAGATAACACACAACTGCAAAAGTAGAAAACAGCACGAGTACTGCTAACAACATATTGATAGCAATAAACTTAACACGGAAATTGAAGATAATTTTATCCCCAGCGGATTTATAAGATTTAGGTTTCCCAATTTTATAGTTACCTATTTTTATCATGAGGCTACTCGCTTGACTGCTCTACTCAGCGACCTGTGCATCAGCTTGGACAGCGCTCTGGTCAGCGTCCTGATCATCGCCTTGTTCAACGGCTTGTTCAACAGCCTGTTCATCGCTTTGTTCCTCTGCTGGCTTTCCGTCTTCTGCAACAAAACGATATCCAGCTCCACGAACAGTCTCTATCTTGCATTTCGAATCGATATGAGAAAGCTTTTTGCGCAAGAATGAAATATATGCCTCTACATTATTATCCCCTGCACTTGATGCAGCTCCCCAAGCTTTACTGATAAGCGTGTCTTTAGATATGACTATTCCTGGACTTCCCATAAGTATGCGCAAAATATTGAACTCTTTTGAAGAAAGCTGAATGGATTTACCCTTACACGCTAGTGAATAACCTTCAAGGTCAAGACTGAGGTCTCCAACCTCAAGGCGCTCAAATTGCACTTCACCGTGTCTTCTTCCAAGAGCACGAAGATGCGCCATCAACTCTGCCGGAGAAAATGGCTTTGTCATATAGTCATCAGCACCGGAATCTAGACCTTGGATTTTATCGCTTGTGGAATCCCGCGCCGTAAGAAGAATAATTGGAGTATTGATGCCAGCACGCCTAAGTTCGCTAGTAACTTTGAAGCCATCCATTTTTGGCATCATGACATCCATGATGATCACATCGAAATCACCGATCAACGCATAGTCAAGACCTGCCTGACCATCGAAAACCTTGTCTACATCATATCCATTATCTTTAAGGATTTGTTCCAGGGCAGCTGCAAGCCTCTCGTCATCCTCAACTATAAGAACGTGCATATTACCCACCTTTATCTAATATCTATGCTTTTATCTAACATCTATAGGCTTTATGTAACTAATGTTCTCTCATTAACTAATGTTTTCCCATTGTAGCGCCCATTTGGCATCTAACCTTAAAGGAACCTTAAAACCAAAGAACGTTTCAGGAAGCTTTAAGGTAAGAGGCGTATATTGTCCACAGTGTTTCCCAGCACCAGCGTGACGTGCAATCGCTCAATGAGGATTCACTGAACGAAATGTACGTCGCGCGATTTTGACAATTTACTTCTAGATGGATCTTAACAACCACTGCAAGCCTGACCAACTTGCAAAAAGATTCCTCCTAATTCCTTCTAGATTCGAGAAAGACGCCGTGCAACCCACGGCGTCTTGTTTTTTGCCATCTCTGTGCCATCCCTTTGCTCTCCCTTGCACTTCCTTGCGCTTCCGTACTGTCCTTATGCCATCCATTTGCCGTCCCTTTGTCATCCCATTTTGCCTTACTGACTTGTCACCTTACGTGAACGAGCGCGTTTAACGAGCGTTTTCGGGTATGATGTTTGAGGATAACCCCAGCTTTTGACTGCAAACACACAAACAAACCGACAAGGAGTCAGTCATGGGTTTCCTTTCGAAATTTGAAGGAAAAATGGAAGACACTATTGAGGGGGCGGCAGAATTGTTTAGCGGATCCTCGATATCACCAGTCCAAATAGCCAAAAAGGCTGAAAAGCAAATGCGGCGTGAACGCGTTGTAGGTGCTGGAAAGCAATATGCACCTACCCTGTATACGGTACTTGTCAGCCCACAGGATGACGCGGAGATGTCTAATTATTACCCAACGCTTGCAGGAGAAACCGAAACTTACCTGCTAGCAAAAGCAGCTGAAGTAGGCTACGACCTTGATTGTCAGCCCCTGGTTAGGTTCATCATTGATGATCAACTTAAGCATGGCAAATTTGATATCGTCGCAGAGATGGTCGCAGCACCAATAATTGCAAACCTGCGAGCAGAAGAAATGGCTCGTTATGGGATTGCTTCTCCAAATGCATCGCATATGCAATCTGCACGCGGACAAGGTGGCTTCGTCACTCCAGCCAATGTCGCACAATCACCACGTGCCAACGTAAGTCCATCCGGCATGCCTTTAGGTGGAGGCTATGCCGCTCAAGGTGTCGCACAAGGTGTCGCACAAGGCGCAGTCCAAAGCTCAAGCGCATACGGTAGCGCTTCCGGAAAAGACGCCTTTGAACTTGGATACGATTCGGACTTCGACGAGATTAATTCTGCAAACATAGCAGAACCTCCATCCGGTATGGCAGATGCACCTATTACGACTCTTCCATTTGATCAACAGCAGAACATGCAGCAAGGCATGAATATGCCAATGCAAGGCATGCCGCAAGCACTTCACGAGGTGTATCTCTACGACGCATCAAGAGATCGTGCTTATCAACTATCAGGCGCACCGCAGAAAATCGGTCGTGAATCATCAAACGATATCAACATTCCCGATATCAATGCCTCACGTGTTCATGCAGAAATTCGCATGGAGCCAACAGGTTCATGGATCATCACCGATCTGCAGTCAATGAACGGGCTATACGTCAATGGACACAAGGTAAAAACATCGCCTCTTCGCGATGCAGACATAATTACTATCGGCACAACAGAACTCGAGTTCCAGCTTCTTGAATAGGCGAAAGATTCATATATGATCGACATCGTATTACTGATAGCACGCCTACTTTTTGTAGCGCTACTTTACCTTTTCCTTTTTGCAATCATGAAAACAGGCATTGGACTTGTGAAAGGTTCACGCAAAAAGGGTAAATCTTGGACGCTTTCTGTAGAAAACGGTCCAAAAGAATTGCGTGGCGTAAAAGTTCCAGTAAATGGCCCTGTAATCGTTGGGCGTTCACCTGGAGCGGACATTGTAATCGGAGCAAGCTATGTATCAGGACGCCACGCGCGTTTTCAACTAATGGGGCAAAACCTATTTGTTGAAGATTTGGGCTCTACGAATGGAACCGCAGTAAACGGACAACCTGCGACTGGGCCAGTAGCGATTCGCAACAAAGATATGATTAGTATCGGAGATGTGGATATTAGGGCACGATATGAATAATGCAATGGTTCAAGATATGCGCACCTCTGGTCAAGACGGCATCTTAGATTTCGGTAGTCGAACTGACATTGGCCTTGTACGCGAACATAATGAGGATAGCCTTGTTGCAAATCCCCCACTTTTTGCTGTATGCGATGGCATGGGTGGACATGAAGCCGGCGAAGTCGCAAGTGAAATTGCAATTGCCACAATTGCTAATAATGCACCGCGTGTGCCTGATGCAGATGCATTAGGTCGCTCTGTAGAAGATGCAAATCTTGCGATCATTCGCGCAGTAAACGAAGGAATCGGCCGCGAAGGCATGGGAACTACCTGCACAGCGGCTGTTTTGGAAGGCGAACGCTTAGTAATTGCTCAAGCGGGGGATTCACGCGCATACCTTCTACATAACGGAATGCTTCAGCAACTAACACATGATCATTCTTTAGTTGCTGATATGGTTGAAGCCGGAGAAATCCTGCCGTCAGAGGCTCGTACGCATCCATGGCGCTCATATATCACGCGAGCCTTAGGGCTTGATCCAAAAATGGAAGCTGACATTTATGAGCTAAATGTAGCTACAGGCGATAGGCTAATGCTTTGCTCTGATGGCTTGTATTCAATGGTCGATGATTCAAACATAGCGCGCATTCTGGGAGATGAACCCAGCGCACAAAATGCATGCGATGCTTTAGTGGAAGCCGCACTTGAAGCTGGCGGTCAAGACAATGTGAGCGTTATTGTTGTTGATGCTCAAGGAAGCGCTGCGAAGGTGCGGCGCAAAATGGAACGCAAATCAAAGGTGCTGGCCATTTCTATAATTATTGCCTTAGTGGCCATTATTGCAGCTGGAATCTTTGCTGTTAATTGGTGGGTACAAAATTCAGCCTACCTTGGAGAAGTGGACGGTAAAGTAGCCGTTTATAAGGGAATTCCCGGCGAAGTCTTAGGTATGGGATTTTCTGAACTTGATGAAGTAACCGATGTAAACCTATCTGATTTACAGCCTGGCATTGCAAACCGGATTCAAAGCAATGCAATAACGTGCGATTCACTTGAAAATGCGCACAGTCTTATCGAAGAGTACAAAACGCAGATCAACAATCAACAGGATCAACCCTTAGATCAATCTGCAGATCAGCCTTCAACAAATAGCTCAAACGACACAAACACCGTACAGGATGCAGACCGGACTTCAGATCAAGCCACTAGCCAGTCTGTAGGTCATTCATCAAATCAACCCGAGGGACAAAGATAATGACCCGTCGTAACGTTGAGCTTTTATTGCTTGTTATAGCAGCCCCGATCGTAATAGTGCTTTTCGCTATGCTTGTAGTTACAGGCGGCCAAGAGCTCTCATTTAATACTTTGGGTGTTCCGATTGGAATTTTTATTGCGTTTCTAATCGCACATCTTTCAATCAGAAAACTTGCCCCTGCAGCAGATCCGGCATTGCTTCCAATTACGTTTGCACTTTCAGGGGTTGGTATTGCGTTTGTAACACGACTTGCCCCTAATGTTGCCACACGTCAGCTGATATGGCTGTTTGCAGGCGTCGCTATGCTCGTAATTGTGCTTGCTGTCATTCGCAACTTAGACAAACTTGCGCAATACAAATACACACTCATGATTTTGGGTGTTTTACTTCTTTTATCCCCTATGCTTCCAGGCATTGGAGAAGAAATCAACGGAAGTCGCCTTTGGCTGCGCCTAGGTGCTTTTTCACTACAACCAGGCGAACTTGCAAAAATATGTATCGTGCTATTTCTAGCAGCATACCTTGCTCAAAATCGTGAGATGCTTTCAGTGTTCACCTGGCAAATTGGCCCGATTCGCCTTCCGTCAATTTCCACTTTGTTGCCACTTTTAGCCATGTGGGCTTTGGCATTTTTAATCGTTGTTCTTGAGAAGGACTTGGGTTCTGCACTCGTATTGTTCCTTGTATTTTTGGTGATGCTATACGTTGCCACCGGAAAAAAATTCTATGTTGTTGCAGGTATAGTGCTTGCAGGCGTTGCAGCCGTAATCCTTTACTTCATGTTTACACACGTTCAAACACGTGTGTCTATCTGGATGGATCCGTTCGCAGATGCACAAGATAAGGGCTATCAAATAGTACAAAGTCTGTATTCGCTTGCCGATGGTGGACTTTTCGGACAAGGCATCGGACGCGGTATGTCTGATCTCATTCCGTATGTAGAAAGCGACTTTATCTTTTCTGCTATTGGAGAAGAGACGGGTCTTCTTGGTGCTGCAGGCGTACTACTACTTTACCTATGCTTCGCAATTCGCGGAATGCTTACAGCCGCACGCGCCAAATCTGACTTCAGCTCATTTACATCAGTTGGCGTCACGGCAATCGTCATCCTTGGTGCATTTATCATCGTTGGTGGTGTTACACGCTTAATCCCACTTACAGGCATTACGCTTCCCTTCATAAGTCAAGGCGGATCATCGCTCCTTGCGGGATTCATCATCGTTGCACTTCTTTTGCGCGCAGGAGATGAGGCAACCGGTCAACAAGCAGAGATGTCCTCAGCAACCAGTACATCACTACATGCAAACAGTGTGCTTGGACGCGTATCTTTGGGAAAGCGCTTGACAAACACGATGGTCATGTTTTCGCTCTTGTTCGCTCTTTTGGTCGCCAATTTAACCGTAATCATGATTTTAAGCGCCGATGATTACAAAAACATGCCGGGCAATAACCACACACTTGCAGCGGAAGCAAAAAGTGAACGAGGCATGATTTCCACATACGATGGAGTTATTCTTGCGCAGTCGGTACCCGATAGCGAAGGTTCATTTGAGCGAGAATACCCGGCGGGAGATCTCGCCACGCATGTAGTTGGTTACTATTCCTCGAAATATGGCACAAGTGGAATCGAAGCGTCAATGAATGACACTTTGAAAGGTGAACAGAACTTCGCTAGCTGGCGAGATGTTATTGACTATCTCGCAGGCGCTTCAGTTCCTGGAAACGACGTCACCTTAACTATCAACTCAAAGATTCAGAGAGCTGCACAAGACGCATTATCAGGTCTTACGGGCGCTTGTGTGGTAATCGATCCAATAACAGGAGCCATTCTTGCTATGGCATCCACTCCAACATATGATGCGGATGATTTCGAAACAGCCATCGAGGAAGCAAATAATGGCTCTTCTAACGGGTCTTCCGAGTTGTTGAACCGTGCGACCCAAGCTATTTATGCGCCAGGCTCAACATTCAAAATGGTAACCCTTGCATCGGCTCTGGAAAACGGAGTTTGCACCGTGGACACGTCATATGATGCCCCAGCGACAATGGACATCGGAAACGCCCCTGTCACAAACTTTAAGAACAGAGATTACGGTGAACTTACCGTAGAGGAAGCATTTGCTGTTTCATCCAACACCGTATTCGGACAAATTGGTGTAGAGCTCGGCTCCAAGCGCCTGGTCGACACATCGAGCAAATTTGGATTTGGAAGCAAGCTTGATTTCGATCTTCCGCTTGCAACCTCTGTTATGCCTAACCCAGATGAGATGACAACATGGGAAACGGCGTGGGCTGCAGATGGCGAACCAGTAGGTGAACATGAAAGCCCCGCAGGTCCTCAGGCTACCGTTTTGGAAATGGCGCTTGTTGGATGCGCAATGGCACAAGATGGCAACATTATGTCGCCATACATAGTAGATGGTGTATACAACGCAAACGGCGAGCGCTCTTTTGAGGCAACTCCAACCCGCTTTGTGCAAGCAATATCTCCAACTGTTGCAAATAAAGTGCTTGAGTGCATGAAAGGCGTAGTCGATCACGGAACAGCCACCGATGCACAAATTCCTGGGTATTCGATAGCTGGTAAAACCGGAACGGCTGAAAAAGAGGGACGCCCTAATGACAGCTGGTTTGTAGGAGTTGGCAATGCTGACGACGAAGCAAACGTTGTGGTTGCCATTATGGTAGAGGGAGCAGGAGACGACGTACATGCCGCAGGCCTTTCACGAGGAATAATGGAAGCAGCACTAGAGGTGGTTGGATAGATGGTGGTTGGTTAGTTATGCATGGTGGTTGGATAGATAATGCGTAGGCGTGATATCATTTGTGCTATATACGCATTTACAGGCAGATTAAACGAAAAATGAATGTGCATTAAGGAGTCAACGTGAGCGGACAAGGACCTATGACCGGAAAGATTTTTTCCGGAAGGTATGAAATCGGAGAGCGCATCGGCGTTGGAGGAATGGCCGAAGTATACAGCGCAACCGACACCACCTTGGGACGTGTCGTCGCAGTCAAAGTCATGCTTCCCCAGTATGCTTCTGACCCCGACTTCACGAGACGTTTTCGCCAAGAAGCTGCGGCTGCGGCAAACCTTCAGAGCCCATATATCGTAAACGTCTACGACTGGGGTCATGACCAAGGAACCGACACATATTTCATCGTTATGGAATATGTGCGCGGCTCTGATCTAAAAACCGCAATTCAGCAGCGTGGAGCCATCAACGAACGCAAAGTTGCAGAAATTGGTGCTCAGGTTTGTCAGGCACTTGCTGTTGCACATCAGCAAGACATAATTCACAGAGATATCAAACCTCAAAACATCATGGTTCAACCTGATGGCAACGTGAAGGTAATGGATTTTGGGATTGCTCGTGCAAAAAATTCGACGTCTCAAAAGACAGAAACCGTACTTGGTACCGCACATTACACATCTCCTGAACAAGCCCAAGGAAAAGAACTTACAGCTGCATCCGATATCTACTCACTTGGCATTGTTTTATATGAAGCAGTTACAGGAACGCTTCCGTTTGATGGCCCTGATGCTGTAAGTGTTGCCCTTATGCAGGTTCGCGATTTCCCACCTGCTCCACACGAGTTTAAACCTGATATAAATCCTGATTTTGAAACCATCATCATGACGGCTTTAGAGAAGGATCCTACTAATCGTTTTGCAACAGCAAACGACATGCGAGTTGCGCTCAATGATTTCTTGGCAGGGCGCCCTCTTGGCATGGATCCTCGTCTTACACGCGATGGATTCACGTCTGCTGAAACTGCTGTTATTGCTCCTATCGGTAATGTTGCAGGGGACACAACGCAGGTCATGCCAGTGGTTCCGTCAAGTGCAGGTGGCGCACATGCAGGAGGTCACGCATATCGCGGAGGAGACGGTAGCCCAGATCAACCTAAAAGCAAGAAAAAGGCCATTATCGGCGTAGTTGTGGCAATAGTCGCCATTGCGGCTATTGCAATTGGATGTTTCTTTGCATTTGGTGGTGAAAAAGTAGATGTACCTGATCTGATGGGAATGACTTCAGAAGAGGCACAAGTAGCTATAGAAGAAGCAGGATTCCAGGTTGGCGAGATTAACAATGTCTACGATGACGAAGCTGAACCGGGCACTGTAGTTGGACAAAACCCAAGTCCAAACACGCAAGCAAATAAAGGCTCAAAGATAAACATCGACGTTTCACAAGGAACCGAAGAGGTTGATGTTCCTGGTCTTTCTAACCTCACCCTTGAAGAAGCTCGGAAATCAATAGTAGACGCAGGGCTTTCTGTTGGAGAAACATCCAAAGACTACAGCGATGACATCGAAGAGGGTCGCGTAATTAAACAGACCCCTGAGGCTAAATCAAAAGCACCTAAGGGATCAAAAGTTGACCTTGTAATTTCACAAGGCTCAAAGAATGCTAATGTCCCTGATGTCGAAGGCTTAAGCGAAGAGGCCGCACGAGCAAAGATCGAACGAGAAGGCTTCGTGATGGTAATAGGCGAGCGCACATATTCAAGCACAGTTGCAGCTGATTGTGTAATTTCGCAATCCCCAGCTTCTGGATCATCGCTTGAAAAGGGCGGAAAGATCACAGTTGTTATTTCTCGTGGCGAAGAGCCTGTAGTAGATAACACAGGCCTTGTTCCTAATGTAGTAGGCTCTAGTGAGTCCATGGCCAAACGTTCAATTGAAAACGCTGGCTTTAAGGTAGACATTATTCGCACACCTTCATCATCAATTGCAAAGGGAACCGTCATCCAGCAAACACCTGACGGTGGCGAGAAACGTGACAAAGGATCAACCATAACTATAGAGGTGTCTGACGGGCCATCCGAAAACGCCTAAGCTGCGCTATACTTAGAGTCGTTCCGCCCCACCACACATTGCGATGGACCGACGCTTTTTCTAAGGGAGTCCAAGATAGCAGGTGAACTGGGGATTCGTATCCGTTGATACGAAAGCCAAGAAGCCGGCTGCGGACACCCACCTTAACCGGTGGGTTCATCCCTTCTGGTGCGTGGCGGAACTTTTTTATACTGAATTGGTGCCTTGATTAATTTGAGAACTAGCACAAGTTATTTGTTCTAGGTTGCTAATCACAAATTGTGTATCGCAGGTCGTTAGTTTTCGCTACCAGCTTGAAGGCTTTTTCAGCATGTCATCTGAAACAAAGTTATCCTCAGGGAAACCCTCAGCTGATAAAACAACCGAACCTGCACAGAGGCTTGCGGGAACATCTATCACCCGTTGATTAGAAGATCCCTTCCAGGTAAGCTCTAACGAACGTTTGCTCTCAACAAAAGGGCCATCTACCAGCACATCTATATTAGAAAGAAAATCATTAGTTGCAGGATCGTTTCGCTTAAGTAAGTCCTCAAAAAGATATCCTGTATACGCCCAAACGCCATATTCCGCGCTTTTTAACTCATGAGCAAGCTCTGCGCACGCCTCTGGCTGATCAAAGGGTTCGCCGCCACTGATTGTCACATCATGAATAAGCGGATTTGCTTTTATGTCGGCAACGATTTCATCGACATTATGTACTTCCCCACCATTTGGGTCATGGCTTTCAGGGTTATGGCAACCAGGACATGCATGTTTGCATCCTTGAACAAACACCGAATAGCGAAGGCCAGGACCATCAACAATAGAATCTTGTGCCACGCCGAAGGTTCTGATCTCCATCTTTATTGCTCCTTCGCTTGGGCATGTATAGAGGCAGCGTTTTTAGCGGATGCACGTTCGGAAGATCTACGCTCTACAGATGCACGCTCGGCAGCCTCATTGTGATCAGCAACTATTTTAAGCGCCGCATTCTTTACATCGCCCACATTGGCACCTTCGCCTAATGCGTACGAAAGCATGCCTGAATACCCATGCTCCGTGACATCAACAAGATCAATCTTTGCCTTCTGCTCAACAAGTGTCATGGAACTAATCTTCTTATTGATGTCAGCCTCAGTATTTTCGATCATCTGAGCTAAATCACCGCCTTGCGGAAGCAAGGTGATATGTTGATGAACAATTCGCTCAGACGGAAGCTTGATCAGCGCTTCTGTATTGATTACTGAATTTGGAATTATCACGTGTTCGCCACGGGTTGTAATAATGGATGTATGACGCCATGTAACATCATCAACGATGCCTACATTGCCTCCAACTTTAATGCGATTGCCAGGCATAACAAGTTTCGTAAGACTGATCTGCAATCCGCTAATCAAGTTCGATAGCGTAGATTGAAATCCAAGCGAAATGGCTAAACCGCCAATACCCAAAGCGGTAAGAGCGGCTGTCACATCGATGCCAAAACAACTCGAAAGAATTACACAGATTCCAAATGACCAAACAACAACACGACCGATGTTGATAAATATACTGGACGAAGGCAACGGATTACTGTCAACATGCATCACCTTACGAATGACCATCGTCACAAGATGGCTCAAAATGGCAGTTATCAACAAGACGACCACAATCGTCACCGCAGTACTCAGCCATTCAACATGAAGAATCTTGTCGATGCCGCTACGTAGGTTCTCGATTATGGTCGTCGGATTCATCCTAGATTGCCAAAGCCTAACCCTTAAGCACTACTTTACCTGCGAACCCATCACGTTCACTAGATGCTGCACTAAATGCGATGCTTAACTCTATCGCTTTCCTCAGCACGCTTTGCATCATTAAAACGATCAAGAGTTCCTACGAGATATCCTGTAATGCGACGAATACGCTCAAAGCCAAGATCTCCATCGTCTTCACTACGTCCACATTTCGGGCAAGTGTCTCCGATGATTCCGTTATATCCGCATACAGGATCGCGATCCACTGGATGGTTCACTGAACCATAACCCATTCCGCTTTCCTTCATATAACGAATAACAGACTCAAATGCCTCAAGGTTCTCAGTTGGGTCGCCATCAAGTTCGATGTAACTAATGTGACCACCGTTTGTCAGTGCATGATATGGCGCCTCAATTGCAATCTTATCGAAAGCAGAGATGTCATAGTAAACAGGCACATGGAATCCGTTGGTGTAGTAGTCACGATCTGTGACACCTGGGATAACTCCATAGCGCTCACGATCCATGCGAACGAAACGACCCGAAAGACCTTCTGCAGGAGTTGCGATCAACGTGTAATTCATATGGGTTTCCTCAGATACCTTATTACAGTAACTACGCATATGACCAACAATCTCAAGGCCAAGTCTTTGAGCCTCTTCGCTCTCTCCGTGGTGCTTGCCAAGAAGAGCAACCAAGCACTCGGCAAGACCGATAAATCCAGTAGTAAGAGTTCCGTGTTTCAAGACTTCACGCTGCTCGTCATCTGGCTTAAGGTTCTCAGAGTCAATCCAAACACCCTGTCCCATAAGGAATGGTGCATTGTAAACCTTTTTACGAGCCTGGATTTCAAAACGCTCATTTAGCTGATCGGTCACAAGACGAAGCTTGGAATCAAGCAAGTCAAAGAAAAGCTCTATATCGCCTTTTGCACGAATTGCCAAACGTGGAAGATTGATAGATGTAAATGAAAGATTTCCACGACCCGGTGTAATCTCACGCTCAGGATCATGCACATTACCCATAACACGAGTGCGGCATCCCATATATGCAATTTCAGTTTCAGGTGTGCCCTTGTAATACTGTGCATTAAACGGAGCATCCAAGAAGCTGAAGTTCGGAAACAAACGCTTAGCTGAACAGTGCATAGCCAACTTGAATAGATCGTAGTTTGGATCCTCTGGGTTGTAGTTAACGCCTTCCTTTACACGGAAAATTTGCACTGGGAAGATTGGAGTTTCGCCATTTCCAAGGCCTTCCTCTGTAGCAAGAAGCATATTCTTAATTACCATACGACCTTCAGGCGATGTATCCATTCCATAGTTCACAGAGCTGAACGGGGTTTGTGCACCTGCGCGGGAATGCATGGTGTTCAGATTGTGAACGAGTGCCTCCATTGCCTGGAAAGTTGTACGATCGGTGTCAGATTCTGCATGGTTTGTTGCGTACTCAATGACACGATTTGCAGCGTCTTCTGCAACACCTGCATCAATAAGCTGAGAAAGCACAACTTCGCGATATTCATCATTGAGGTCAAGAGATGCAACAACACCTGTCGCTTCCTCAGCTGCAAGAGTACTTGCCTCTGCAACTTCACGCACGTCACTTACATCGCTTAGAAGCTCAAGTGCCTCGGCAATGTGCTTCTTGAACCAACGACGATAAGTCTTGCGCACTCCGTCAGCGAGACCGTAATCGAAGTCACACACAGCCTGTCCGCCATGCTGATCGTTTTGGTTGGACTGAATAGCAATACATGCGAGTGCTGTATAACTGGAAATGTCGTTTGGTTCACGAAGAACTCCATGACCTGTAGAGAAGCCACCTTTAAAAAGCTTCTTGAGCTCAATTTGGCAGCAGGTAGTAGTAAGAGTGTAGAAGTCCATATCGTGAATATGGATGTCTCCCTCACGATGAGCCTTTGCAAACTTAGGATCAATTACACACATTTCATAGAATTGCTTCGCTGACTCAGAGCCATACTTAAGCATCGTGCCCATTGCTGTGTCAGCGTTGATGTTTGCATTTTCACGTTTAAGGTCAGAATCTGCTGCCTTAGAAAACGTGATGTCCTTAAGCGTTTGGATAAGGCGGCTATTAACATCGCGAACGCGTGAGCGCTCAGCTCTGTAAAGAATGTATGATTTAGCAGTTTGGACGAAACCGTTTTCGATTAAGGCTTCTTCAACCAAGTCCTGCACACCCTCAACAGTAGGTGTGCCTTCGATAGCACCATTATCAAGCTTTTCTGCAACCTGACGCGCTATGTCGTCTGCGACTTGACGATCCTGCATTGCAGCGCAAGCCTGAAAAGCCTTTTCCACAGCTGCTGCAATCTTTTCTACATGGAATTCAGTAGTACGTCCGTCGCGCTTGATGATGGTCTGTGGCATGGTTATAGTCCTTTTCTACTCGTAAGCGCTTTACCTACAGGGAAGTTTTGAACGTTGATTCCGCTTCCCAACTGCGGCGTTTCTGACTTTTGAACAGAAACCCACAGAGTTTCTTACCGAGTTTTGCACATACACACTATATCTTGTGGTTAATCAATCTCTCGGCGGGTATATATAGTATCCATTTGAATCATGGATATCAAGGATAAATTTAAAGATTTTTAAAAAACAGTTCCGTAAACTTGTCCCCAAGCATGTCCCGTAATTGCGGAATTCAGCTGGTCAGTTAAGCGCTGGCGAGTATAGTTTCCAGGAGGCAACAGGTTGACTATTCGAAGAAGATCATCCGGAAGATCCGCTGTCTCAGCAGCAACTACAACCTGTAACCTGGATACTTTAAAAGCTTGAGCCTCATCAATCTGTTGCATATGAGGTATATCATCATCTGCAAACAATGAATCAACAACCTTCTGCAACGACCCATAATGGCTAGATCGATCTATATTTGTACCTTCTGCCATGTATTATCCCTAGTTATCGGCATTTATAGCCTGCATCACTTTTTGGCGAAGAGCCGCAATATCTGAGCTCTGTGGCATCTGTTTAGTTTCACAAGAATTATCAGACGCTTCAGTTGCTTCGGTATTTTGATCTAGGTCGCTTGACTCAAAAGGCACAACATCTCCGCCACACCCAATCACCAAAGCCCCCGTAAACGCAGGCGTAGCGTCTCCTGCTGCTCTTAAGAATTCGACTCCTGCCTCCCGAAGGCCTGTTGCCGCATCCACCATGGAATCAATTTCTGATTCTGTAAACTGTCGCTCTGCAGCAGCCAATCCAGCCGATGTATCGAGAGCGTCTAGATCATCTCTCTCATCCGTAAATGTATCCGTAAATGCATCTGGAATCCCGCTAAATCCGCTGTCGGTTCTGAACACTGATGGAGCGCCACCTAGCAAAACCCCTTCAGATATATCCTTATGAGCCTCTTTAGAAGCTATTGCAAGCTGCACAAGCAAAGGTGTCTCGGAATTCAGTTCGCTGCATATATAAGACTTTGCTCGCCTAGCCAATTGCTCTGCGTTTGCATACGCAAAATCAAGTGAATTATGTTCAGGTGAATCATATATATCAACCGCAATTTGAAAGCCTACAACCTGCGCCCCAAATTCAGTCATAACATCTATTGCTTGCTCCAGTGTTTCATGTGTAGCTGCATTTTTGGTATGAGATAAAACGCCATTTGCGTCAACATTTACAGATGCAAATATGCACACATCGCTTACTTTGCGAATTCCCATTAGCGCACACTTGAGTTCCGTACAGTTTGTAAATCCATTCAGGAAAAAAGCGTCAAATGCGTATGCCTCACCGTTTTCAAAACGCAGGTTTTCAAATAAACGCGCGACACGTGCATATTGATCGCGATGCTCAATTAAAGAATCTTTAGATGACGGATCGAGCGGCAGTCCGCATGGCGCAATTTCTATAAGGATATGTTGTGGGTTCGCTTCATTTGCGACATCTAACGCTGCTTTTGCTAAATCTTCAGCATTTGATTCCATCTTAGATTTGCGAAGACGTGCTGGCGTAAAAGTTGCTGTTGGAGCAACTATGCACTGGGCTCCAGTAACGCCTTCCATTTTGTATATATCAGTGTAGAGCTCTTGCTCGAACAATAAAGCAAACTCTGCATCATGCGATGAATTTATCCCCATTCTTTCCAGGGAAGTAGCTGCAGGAGTAGACAGCACCAACATATCTTTATTAAAGCGAAGTTCTATGTCAGCCATTAATACCGCTCCCTCACCAGGCGATAAATAAGAAGTGAACATTTCTCACAATGACGAAATGACGCGTCATATTATTTATCACAAAAACGAACCATTGCAATTCAGTTCGCGCGAAAGCCCGACCGAGCGTACTCAGCTACGCGAGAAAGGAAGGCTTGGAACACGAAGTGAACGAAATGGTGCCCCCGATAGGAATCGAACCTACACACCCGGTTTAGGAGACCAGTGCTC
>CAZVWE010000012.1:0-51446 GCA_964631345.1 uncultured Eggerthellaceae bacterium
CCATGGTAAGCCAGATGGGAAGGTAGTCAGGATAACGCCGCGATGCCTGATCCCAGCCGCGCCAGTAGAGCTCTGCGGTTTCGGGATGGCCTTCGATGACGGGCGGCTCGTACTCGTGATAGAACGCGATAGTGGACATGTAGTCGGCGAACCAGTTGGCAACGTCGGCATAACCGGACGTGCGCTTGACGAGCGTCTGTATCAGAGCTGGAGAGTTGTATATCCCCGTGAACGGCCCGAGCCTGGTGTTGATGACCGTGTTCGACATCAGGCGGATCATGGAATATGAGAGCATAGTGTCCGAGCGCACGTCATAGGTCATGTTCACCAACGAAAGCCCTGGCTTCACCACGCCGCCACGAAAGGCCACGACAAGGAAGGCGTTCGCGTTGTTTTGGTAGCCTATCTCTTCGCTGCCGCCGATGCCGAAGTTCAAGAACCTGTCCCAATAGGTGTACAGGAACAGCAGGTTGAACATCTTCAACTCGACCGCGTGAGACTGCCAATTATCAGTGGGCTTGGCGTTCTCCGCCTGGTTCATGTAATAGTTCCATAGCTTGGACTCTGAGTACGTCGGGTTCCAGACGGGTATGTTGGTCAACAGGTTCGCCGCCACTTCCTCGGCCTTGTCGTGGATGTTGCGGTCGAAGTAGTCGCGCACGGTACGATGCATCTTCACGTCAGATTTGAACGGTGCGAAGTAGTTGTTGTAGGTCTTCGACCGAATGAACGCCGCCATGCGGTCGATGCCAGGCTTTGCGCCTTCTCCCAACGTCCAGAAATCAGGCTGGTACAGGATACCCGACTCGCCCATCGTGTATGAGGCCGTGAGCGATTTGGTTCCCAGGAATTGCAGGTCGCTTGTTTCGGATGTACCGTCCGAGAAGTAAACGACGTTTCGAACGATGTCTTCCTCTTCGCCCTCCAGCATACTTACCTTCATGCCTTGCTCGGCATGCACGGGCCAGAGTTCCTGGATGGTCTTGCTATATAGTCCACTGGTTGTCGGGATGGCGTTACCTGACTTAACGATATCCTCGTAGGATGCATAGGGTGCAAGCTTGTAGGCATTGCGGTAGGCCTGATCGCGGCTGGCGTCATAGTCTGGCGTACTTGCGATGTTCGCCATCATGGTGGTGTCGTTCGCCACCGGTTGACCCGAAAGCGTCTTCACGTATCCTTCCCAGTCGGCGCCTTTCGTGTACAGCACTTCGAAGGTCTTATTCTCCTCGCCAGCAGCTGCTGGCAGCTGCAATGTGATGTAGATGCATCCATCCCTCAAACTTGCGGACAACACCGGGCTGTAGAACGAAGGCATGTTGATCATCTGGACGTAGGCGGTATGCCTATCGCGGTAGTTGTTGATGTAGTTAACGAAGATGTCCTGCGTCTGCGGGGTTCCGGAGTTGTCATACATGATGACGGACTTTATATCTTTCAGCACCACGTCGGTGGAATAGGAGCCACTTTTAAGCTGAATATCCTCACCTGCAAAACTCGCCAACACACGTGCCATAAGTTTAAAAACTGCATTATCGGCATTAACTGCACATGCTGACAGCGTTTGCTCGCTTGGCTGACTGACTATTACATCTTCCGAGGTCAGCGTGGGATCATATACCATAGAAGCTTCTTCCGCCTCTTTGGCTTCTCTTTGCGCAGCTTCGACTTCCTCTTCAGTTAGAACCATGCTTTGAGCAAGTGTCTCTTGAGCCAGCCTATCGGCTTCTTCCTGACGCTCCTCATCTTCACGCATGGCGTCCTCGAAATCATCTTGCTCATTAGCACACTTCTCGGCTGGATCGGCTTGATCGTCTTCTATATATTCGCCAGTGAGTGATTTGACGATGAACTCATTATTCAGATCTTCCTCAGTGATGGTACCGTCAGCAAGGTACTCATTGAGTATGGCTTGCTTTTCTTCCTCCGTATTAGGAACATTAAGTAAGTCTGTATTTTCTATCGAATAAAGGTCGTCGCTTCCTGAAGTCACATTGCCATTAGCGTCAATCGTGCTTCCATCTAAAGCAAGCTCTGCATAAATCTGATTGGGATGAGACATAGATATCTCAGAAGAGCCACCTTGCAACAAATCATTGGCAGAAGTGGACCGGGCAGAAGTGGACTGGGTGGAGGTGGACTGTTGATCGTTAGTTTCAACAGCGCCGGCATAGGCTGAAGTTACCTGAGAAAGTGGAAATGTTGGCATCACAAGAGCGGCAGCGACAACAACTGACGTAACTACGCGCATACCCCTTTTAATACCTTTTGCAAGCACCAATTTCGGCACCTTCGGCCTCCCCCTTTAACCTAAGGTTCCAAAACAACATAGTCATTAAAATTATACAAGCTCAGGGGTACTTTATTTATGGAAATACAGTGAATGAAGAGATGCAGTCTTGGACAAAACAAAAGGTATGCACTGATCGCTGTTATGTTCCTACTAGGACTAATCATGGCCGCAATAAGAGTGCTTGAAGAGTACTTGGATATAAGAGTACTTGGATATAAGAGTACTTGGATATAAGAGTACTTGGACATTAAAGTGTCGTTGGAATATGCACAGTGAATATGGAGCCGTGATTTATCTCGCTTTCCAAAGTGATGGTCGCATCATGAAACATAGCAGCATGCTTAGCGATAGCAAGACCTAGACCTGTTCCGCCGCTTTCCTTCGAGCGACTCTTATCCACGCGATAGAAGCGTTCAAAAATCTTCTCTTGTTCCGGCTCGGGAATGCCGCAACCGGAGTCCTTTACCTTCAAAAAAGCCTCAGTAACATCATTTGTTCCGGGTGACGCTAAAGATTTACCCACTGTTACCAGGACTTCGCCATCTGGATTACTATACCTAATTGCGTTACTCACTAAATTCGATATTAGCTGAATCAGCAAGCTTTTGTTTCCTATAACTTCAACAGTTGACCCAAGACATTTCACATTCACTGACCTTTTGGAAGCCAGTGGCTCTAGTCGCCTTATAACTTCATGGCTTAGCGCCAAAAGCTCGACCACTTCTTTGCCAGCATTCTCCATCACAGGATCATCAATCCGCGAAAGAATGAGAACATCGTCAATAAGCGTTGTTAAATTTGTCGACTCATCTAAGATGACCCGACCAAAGGATTGCGCATCCTCATTTGGAATACCGCCTTGAGCTAACAATTCAGCATATCCCGAGATTACTTGAAGAGGAGTCTTCATTTCATGGGACACATTAGCTGAAAAATCTCTTCGCATGCCCTCCGCACGCTCAAGCTCACTATTCTGATTCTTGAGCTGTTGTTGCTGAGCGTTCATTCTAATCAAGAGAGGACGCATTTCCTCGTATGTTTCATTCTCAAGAGGATTAGCTACATCAATAGCTTCTAGTGGACGGATCACTCTTCGAGAAAGAATCCTTGAAAGCATAAAGGAAAGCAGCAGTGCAACAATGAAAGCAAGAATCAAAGCCGGAGCCATTGATTTGAAAACCGACAGAAAAGACGGACGCTCTTCAGATAACCTCAGCACATCTCCTGATGAAAGATTGACCGCTGCATAGATTGTGTCGCGCTGAAGTGTAGAGGAATATCGAATAACAGAACTCGCCCCTTCTTTACGAGCCTCTATCACCTCAGGACGATTAGAATGGTTCTCATTTGTCTCACCAGCAGTGTCAAAAATGACCTTGCCCTCCGAGTTGATCAATGTATATCGGATGCCATCAATAAATTGGTTTTCAAGAATTGCTCTAACTTCTCTATTGTCTTCTTTGTCGAGATAGGTTGCCGCATCAGCAGCTATTACCTCAAGTTTGTGTTCTTCCTCGTTTTCTTGAGTGTAGTAGAAAAAACCAGTAAAAATACAAGCGAAAAAGACTAGGATCAGTGCCATATATACAAGCACTGAACGTAGAAGCGTCGTAGAGAGCCTCTGTGTGTTTTTGGTCATCGTGTTTGATTCCTCAGCACGTAGCCAACACCACGAACCGTTTCAATCATTAAAGCAGCTTCAGAGGAAATACTAGCAATCTTTTGACGAAGGGTTTGCACGTGAGCATCGACAGTTCTGGTGTTTCCAGCGAAGTCCCAACCCCACACATCTTCCAGAAGAGACGTTCTACTAAGAACATGACCGCAATTACTCATTAGCATATGCAATAAATCAAACTCTTTGAGAGTCAGAGTTACAGGGCTCCCGCTTACGAGTACAGAATGAGTATCCTTGTCAAGTTCAATCTCACCACATTTGCACTTTCCACCTGAAACGATTGCAGGCGCTTCCGAACGACGCAGCAAGGCGCGAACACGCGAGACCAATTCCATCATTCCAAATGGCTTAGCGAGATAATCGTCAGCACCTAGATC
Organism: uncultured Eggerthellaceae bacterium; assembly: GCA_964631345.1. GTDB lineage: Bacteria > Actinomycetota > Coriobacteriia > Coriobacteriales > Eggerthellaceae > MGBC163016. The sequence goes on from CAZVWE010000012.1 coordinate 4,349, forward strand.
AAGTCCTTGCACCTTGTCTATCTCAGACCCTTTTGCCGTGAGCATCATTATGGGAAGGTGTCTAGTAAGAGGATCTAATCTTAAAGATTCCAAGATTTCCAAGCCACTCTTTCCCGGCAACATGATGTCCAAAAGCACCAACTCCGGCACCTGCTCGGCGCATGCAGTCTCGAAATCCTCAGCGCAGATAAACCCAGTTACCTCGAATCCTGCTTGCCTTAAAGCATAGATAGTTAAATCTCGGATATTCTTGTCATCTTCAACGTAATAGATCATGCCTTTATTTTAAATCCTATTGATGTGTCTGGCATTTACGCAAATGTCAAATTCATGTAAAGCCAACCTACCCAAACCGACCGGATACATAATCGGTCGTACGACTATCTTTTGGGTTGGTGAACAACGCATCAGTATCTCCTGCCTCCACCATTTCGCCAAGAAGAAAAAAGGCTGTTTTTGTAGAGATGCGCACCGCTTGAAGCATGTTGTGAGTAACCATGACCACCGTGTACTTAGATGCGAGTTCGCCAACGAGCTCTTCAATCTTTGCTGTCGATATTGGATCTAGCGCACTAGTGGACTCGTCCAACAGGAGAACTTCAGGTCGCACTGCCAAAGCACGTGCTATACATAGGCGCTGCTGCTGTCCACCCGATAGTCCAAGCGCACTTTTTTTTAAACGATCTTTTACCTCGTCCCAAATGGCAGCATCTCTTAGTGATTGCTCTACGATTACGTCAAGCGACTCTTTTTGTTTGACACCGTGAGTACGAGGACCAAAAGCAATGTTGTCATAGATACTCATAGGAAAAGGATTGGGTTGCTGAAACACCATACCGACACGTCGCCTGAGGTCATTCACATCGATGTCGCTGTAAACATTTTTGCCATCAAGCTCTATTTCGCCCTCTATATGACAGTCATCAACAAGGTCATTCATGCGATTAAGTGCCTTAAGCAGAGTCGACTTCCCGCATCCAGATGGTCCAATTAACGCTGTAACCTCGTTCTTAGGGAAGTCAAGCGATACGCCTTTGAGTGCATGGAAGCTTCCATAATGAAGATCAAGATCCTTTACGCGTATCTTCACAACTCCCTCTTCCTTCGCAACTCCCTCTTCCCTCGTAGAAGAACGCTCCTTGGGTTTTTCCAAGACAGACAATCTCTCCTTCACTTCAATCATTTATTTCTCCTTCTTAAGTTTCTTGACAACATAATTAGCAGAGGCATTTAAAACGACGATGACGGTAAGCAGAACAACTGCCGTTGCATAGGTCTCGTTCATATGCAGTCCCTCACTCGCAAGCACATACATATGAACTGCGAGCGTTCTGCAGGAATCAAATAGAGCGAAAACACCTTCACTTGTGAAATCAGGGATCTGAGAAATGGTGCCTGCGGTGAACAAGAGCGCAGCAACCTCACCAGTACATCGACCGAGTGCAAGTAAAACGCCACCCAAGATGCCCGGAAGCGCACTAGGCAAAACGCAGCGAAATATGGTGCGCACTCGTCCTGCCCCAAGAGCAAGTCCACCTTGCCTATACGAATCAGGAACTGCCAAGAGCGCCTCTTCGGTAGTACGCATAACAACAGGCAGAACCATAATGGCTAGCGTGCATGCACCAGAAAGAAGGGACAATCCCCAACCAAGCAAAGTGGTAAAAAAGAGCAATCCAAATAGACCATAGATTATTGAAGGAATGCCTTGTAGCGTTTCTGTGGTCATGCGCACCAAACGGACAAAGCGACTCGATGGAGGTGCATATTCCACCAAATAGATAGCTGCTCCCACTCCAATGGGAACCGCTAAAAGAAGAGCAAGCGTGGCCATAAGAAACGTACCGATCAGGGCGGGCATGAGCGACACGTTCTCAGAGGTATAAGTCCATTCAAACAGACGCGGCTCCAGATGCGGAATGCCGTTCACAAGAATGTAGCCTACAATCCCCACAAGGACGATTGTAGTGATAATGGCTCCGCCATAGACCGATGCGCGTAGTATTTTTGCCATCATCGAGCCTCACCTCGTTTTTTGATAGCACTGAATAGGAGGCTTATCAGCATGACAAAAACAAATAGCACCACACCTGTAGCTATGAGTGCTCCACGATGGAGATCAGCCGCATAGCCCATCTCCAACACAATGTTCGCCGTCATGGTTCGCACGCCATCGAAAATCGACCACGGTATCACAGGCTGGTTTCCGGCCACCATGACAACAGCCATAGTCTCGCCAATCGCACGCCCCACTCCCAGCACAATGCCGGCCATGATTCCCGAGAAGGCAGCAGGGACAAGTACACTAAAAACAGCACGCTCATGGGTAGCCCCTAGAGCAACCGCGCCTTCATAGTAGCTTTTTGGAACTGCATCGAGTGCGTTTCTTGCTACAGTGATGATAGTTGGCAAGATCATGATCCCAAGCAAAACCGCGGCAGCTAAAAGCGATAACCCTCTACCAGGCATCGTCGTTCTAATAAACGGAACGATGATCATGAGGCCAAAGAATCCGTAAACCACAGATGGAATACCAGCCAAGAGTTCTATCCCTGGACACAGAATGGCAGAAATCTTACTTCCTGCAAAACGCGACAAAAAGATTGCCGTAAGCACACCTGCGGGTACACCGACGATAATCGCCCCTGCGGTTACATAAATGCTACCCACAATCATGGGGAAGATGCCATACTGATCGCTTCCGGGTTTCCATGTCGTACCAAATAAAAACTCAGGAAGTCCTATTTCACTCATTGCCGGTAGTCCATTAACGAACAAAAACACACAGATAAGTGCCACGGCAAAGATGGAAACAACTGCCGCGAGCATGAATACAATCGTCGCGGCAGTTTCTTTTATAGTCGACTTCGACATGGTGACTAACCGCTCACTTCTGCCCAACTGATCACATCGCCTGAAAAGATGGACTTCACCTGTTCGGTCGTAAGTTCATTCACACTGGAAGTTGGAGCGACAATAACTGCAATACCGTCTTTCGCAATGACAGTAGGGGTAACTCCAGATGCGGCCTCGGAGTCCTTAAGTTCACGAGAAGCCATACCTATATCGCAAGTTCCTTCAATAGCCATGTTCACGCCCGTGGTAGAGTCCGACTGCTGAACCTCGATAGTCACGTTAGGATTCAATTCCCTATAAGCCTCAGCAAGCTTCTCCATGACTGGTGTGACAGATGATGACCCTGCAACGACCACCTTGCCGTTTGTTTCAGATTGTGTGTAAGGAGAAGCATCGCTAACCGCAGCAATATAGCCGTTACCTTCAACAATCTTTTGACCGTCAGAACTCATAATGAAGTCAATGAAATCTTGCGCCGAGTCACTTAATCCATCAGCAGTGATGATATTGAATGGTCGCGAAACTTTATATGTACCACTTTTGACATTTTCAGCCGTAGGCTCAATACCGTCGATATGTATGGCCTTTACCGTATCGTTAAGGGATCCCAATGAGATGTAGCCTATGGAGTCAGGATCGCTTGCCACCGATGTCATCATCACAGAGGTTGAGTTAGTGATAGCGGCAGAATCTGTAGTCATATCAACTTTATTGCCACTAGCATCCTTTTCTTCAAGTCCAAAAAGCTCGATGAACGCACCACGCGTGCCTGATCCGTCTTCACGGGAATACACCGAAATCTCTTCACCTGATTGCTGTGCTGAATCAGTTCCTGAGTCATTGCCTTGCGAAGAAGTGTTGTTTGAAGCGCACCCGAGGGCACTGAATGCACCTACAAGACACACCGCCACAATGATGATTCCCGAACAACGCTTAACCAAAGTTTTCAACATTCCTAATCCTTTCATGTTTATATGTTTCCTCTTGTGAAGGGAGTCAAAAAAGCTCAAGGACTAGGATGAAGATGCAACATCAAAACCATGTCAGATCGATGTAAAGTCTTTGCAAAGAATTTTTAGGATATTGGAGAAACGTGATCAGGCTCTCGTGCTAATTCCTAGATTCCGTTTTATCTATAGCGCATCATATCGAGCGAGTAATTCAGCGGATGTATCAAGAAATGCTTCAAGCGCTTTTTTCTCTTCTGTATCAACCGGAGATCTGTAAAGCCAACCAATGTCGAGAGCAATATCTGGATCAGCAAATGGAATTGCATGAGCTCCTTCGGGCAAACGCTTCCGAGAAAGCGAACTGATTATGGCGACACCGCCCGATTCACGCACGGTGAACAGCTCTGTACTCTTCTGATCTGAGTAAGCTACCGTTAGCTCAATGCCTAGACGTTCACTTAAAAGTTTTTTAACTATTTCTGCATAACCAATCTGTCCGCTAGGGAGTACCAACTTTCGACCGGCCAGATGCTCGGCACGAATGGAGTCCACCTCACACAGAGGATCTCCGTCAATCGCAAGCACCAAAAGTGGGACACTGCTAATTGGTCTAAATTGCAAATCTGCAAGAGGATAATCTACTCCAAGTAAAAGGCAGGCGTCGAATGATCCAGCACCTAAGCCATCGGTTAGTTCATCGGCATCGCCAAAGTGAACCGATACTCGCCAAGATGCAAGGGACGTAGCAATAGCACGAGTAGCTTGGTAAAGATCATTATCTAGCGAATGCAAAAGAAACCCGAGTCGTACCTGATGTGTAGCACCGTCTTTCAGAAGAGCGAGTGCGTCAGCAGCGCGGTCGTAGTCATCAACAACACGTGCAAATAATTCGAGAGCAACAGAACCTGCCGGAGTTAGGGTAACGGCATGAGTGGTTCTGTCTAATAAAGAAAGGCCAATTTCTTGCTCTAAATTTGCAAGGTGTTTACTAAGAGCTGATTGCGAGAGATAAAGCTGTCGTGCTGCAGCGGTCACATTGCCTAGACGAGCGCATGTCACAAATTCACGTAAATGCTCGATCTTCATATGCAATGTCCTTTAATGCTGATAGGGATGATACGACCGATAGGGCTAATAAGACTGATTTATCGTTCTATTTGGTAATTCCATATTAGCATAACAAGATCAAAAGAGTAATTTCAACAAAGCCAAACATACACCTAGAATAAAGATGTAACTGAGAAGTAATAACAGAATTATTGGGCATCTGAAACTTATGTATGCCATTCCATAACAGCATAACATTTACGCATAAACCAACAAAACAGCATGGAGGAAGGGGACGCACATGGCTAAGAAAAAACTGGAGAAGATTCTTGAGCCGTGCTACATCGGCAAACTAAAGGTGAAAAATCGCATGATCCACATGGGATCACATGGAAGCATTCCAAAGGATGATCAAGGCGACAATCCAATTTCTCCACGGTGGCTTGCGTTTTATGAGTCGCTTGCAGCTGGTGGGTTTGGAATTGTTTCGCTTGGTGGAGGTATCGTAAAACTCGACGAGTCAGGCGAGCACGGTTTCACTACTATTAAGTCAGGGTTTTCCTTCGAGGGGCTACAAGCACTAGCCGAGGTAATCCACAAACACGATGCGCATGCTTTTTGGCAACTACTCTGTGGATATCCAACCCGTCAACTTGATCAATCACACATAACATCGTATGCATCTTCTGCCCTATCGCAGGAAGAACTTGACAATCTTATTCCCTATTACAATCCCACCATCGAACTAAGCCGCGAACAAATTGACGTTATTACGACCACATTTGCCGAAACTGCTGCGCTGCTTAAAAGCGCTGGATTTGATGGTGTCGAAATTAATGCTGGGCACAACCACGGATTAAATACGTTCCTCTCTCCCGCATGGAATAAACGAACTGACGAATATGGCGGATCGGTCGAAAATCGAGCGCGTATCGTCTGCGAAATCAATCGCAAAATAAAGGAGCACTGCGGCGAAGATTTTCCGATTATTAATAATATGTCAGGCGCTGAGTTTAACGTTGAAGGGGGGCGCACTGTAGCAGACACTGTAGAGTTAGCTAAGCTTTTCGAAGCAAGTGGTGCCGATGCTATTCACTGTCGATACGAAATGTATCACGAAGGAATCCCAGAGCTGGGTATTCCTCGTACAGCCCATGAGTTGCCTGATGTCGATCTATACCCAGGTTATCTAGATCAGGATCTATCCGAATGGGGAATCGATAATTCATTTGGCAATGGCATGATGGCTTGGTCTGGAGCGGCTGCCGCGATAAAGGCTGCTGTATCTATTCCTGTTAGTGTGTCTGGTCGTACCGATGCCTTCAATGGTGACAAGCTAATACGCGAGGGAAAAATTGACTTCATTAGTATTTGTCGTCGCGCACATGCCGACGCTGATTATTGTCGCAAGGTTACCGAAGGAGCCTACGAAGATATTCGCCCGTGCATAGGCTGTAATACCTGCTATGACATGTCGGCTCACAATGTAAATACTTGGTGCATGGTAAATGGCGGAATCATGGAAGGCGCTGATTATGCTCAGGTATTTCCAGCACCAGAAGCAAAACGCGTGGTGGTAATTGGATCGGGCGCTGCTGGTCTTGAGGCTGCGCGTGTAGCAGCTTTGCGAGGACACGATGTAACTATTATCGAGCGTGAAAGTTCCTTGGGCGGAACATTACCTCTTGCAGGCATGATATGCGATTTCCATGAGGATTTTCTTGGATTTTCACGTTGGCAAGTTCGTCAGATAGAAAAGTTGGGCGTCACGGTGATGCTTAAGACAACAGCTGATCGCTCACTTGTTGAGTCGCTTAAGCCCGATGCAATAATTGTGGCCGTTGGTGGTAGTGAAAACGTTCCCGATCTACCTGGTATAGATCGCAAGATTGTAGTTACCGGAGAAGTTCTTCATCGTCAATTACGCTCAGCTCTTAAGATATTTAACGTAGAGAAACTTGGCAAGCTTTCGAAGATTTACCTGCCAGTAGGCAAACGAGTTATTATCCTGGGCGGCAGCATGCACGGTTTGCGCACGGCTCACTTCCTTATGCGCCGCGGACGTGAAGTGGTCATTATAGAGGAAGGACCAGAACTGGGCACCGGCATGCTCGACTGTGGCCCCAAACCCAACATGCTTCGCTGGCTTGTATCGAATAATGTGGAGATGCATCGCAATGTAACGTGTTTGGAAATAACGGATGAGGGTCTTCGCATGCGCGATGAAGATGGCATCGAGCACCTGATAAAGGCAGATAGCATTGTAACTGCAATGCCGCTGAGCCCTAACTTGGATCTCTATGAGGAACTACGCGATGTAGCACCTGAGGTGTATGCTGTAGGTGACTGCAATCCACTCATCGTGGACGCTCCCTATCCGCCGTCGAAGATTGAGCCTGTTGATAGCGAACTCATCTGGCCACGTTTCACGGCAGCGGCAATTCGCGAGGCTTATAGAATCGCACGTGAGTTGTAGTGCTGATGGAGAGGCAAAGGATAACAGCTGGCGCAAGTGATCGCTTTTTGAACAAAATAGAAGCCGATGCCGTCGTCCTGTACGAGATCGCATGATGGAACAAAACGAGAAGGGCACGATCGACTTGAAATACTATTGAAAACAACATTCCGTCTCTGCGTGAATTCTGCAAAGAGCACTTCGTCGAATGATGGAAGATGTGATACTAAGAACTGACAGGCGGTACGCTTAGTATCACATCTTCGCCAACATTATCCCTCAAGCAGATAAACGTTTTCGTTATCGATTGCGATTTGATATGGACTATTGCGTAGGCTATTGACCGATTCCAAGCTCTCTTTAAATGGAACGATATCCGGCGTTTTTGCTTGCCTTAGCCTTTCTAGTAACTTTCGCGTTTGGCGTTCGTTGAATTCTCCTACACCTTTACTCGCACCTTCGAAAGCGTTATCGATAGGTGTTAGCTCCCCTATTGGTGTCTGTTTTATCAGACCCCCTAAACCTGAAAATACTGCAGAAACACCCCCGAGCAACGCAGCATCAGCTGATGATTTTGCACAACCTTCAATCTCGTTATAGCACTCTGTATAGAGCTCGCGGTATTCATTGCCATGCTCGCTGATCTTTTCAGCTATTGCTCTAAGATTTTTGTTATCAAAATTCTCGCTGAGCATCGGTTCAAGAAACGATGCAAAGGAATATGTGTACGTAGCGAGTTGGTATTCCTTCATTCTATCTAGTATCTCATCAAGTCGTGCATTCACGCCAATTCGTAGTTCGACAGGAGTCTTATCTCCCAACTTGCTCTTTATTTGAGAACGTAAATGAATGATGGCTTTTTCAGACTCCTGTTTGATATCGATCACTTTCATATGAGCGTTCTTGCGCCAAATGTCGTTATTCCAGTTATGGCGATACGCATCAAGTGTATCTTCGAGCGTTTTCACATTTCCGCGCAGTTCGGCCTTATCCTTTTGCCGCATATATTCGAACATCTCATTCACGGTATCTTGGATAGCATCTAACTTCTGATTGATCTGAGCTAACGCTGCAGCCATGAAAAGCGTAGTTGGATCATAAGGAATTGTTGAAACACCCTGAATGTCGTTAAGATTTACCGAATGAAAGCGAGCTTGACCTAATCCCGTTGCACCATCTGGAAATGAGCCGATCATCCCAGTGCCATCTTTGCATTTATTCAGAACCGAAGGGTCAAGGGGATTGCCGACCTTGTCAGTAACTCGCAACAAAGCAGGTGCATTGATTGTTGTAGTCATCGAGCGAAACATCGTTGGCAAAGAACCCAATCCAACTCCAAGCGCAGGTATTTGATCCAATGGAAGCTTTATTGCATTATCAGTATTCACTTCAATGTCTGTTGATGCCAAATGAAGATCAAGATTTGCAACAGAATTGCGAATCTGTTGAATACTTTCGTTTTGTGCATCTAACTCATTCATTGAAATTTTCCTTCGCGTGCTGCAAAACTCTTAAGATGACATTGAGTATGCCGAATGATAGGCGATGTCCCTCTACTCTTCATCCTCTGCTTGAGCCCATTTCACGGTGTAGGTTTTACCGATCGCCTCACCAACATTCTTGACATATTGCTCCAGAATATCTTTGGCGCGTTCAGTTGCCTGCGCTTTTGCTCCAACATCATTCTGTGCAAGTTCGAGCAGGTTATTCTGCGCATCGGTGATCGCTTGCTTCTTCTCATCGGCACTCACATGATTGAACCACTGCCATCCATTGATCTCGATCGGATCGGTCATCGAATCCGTATCAATGTCCGGATGTCCAAGTATCTCAACCTCTGGAATCGTAATGGTCACAACTCCATTCGCATCAGGATCAGAGATGGAAACCTTCTCAACATCAAGCCCCATCTCAACGATACCGTCATATTCGAACCAGAGGTTTCTTTGGTTGTCTATCATATTGAATAAATACCCATCAGATGCCCTGCTGTATCTAACAACATTGTGGTAATAGCATTCAAGCGCCGATAATTTGACAACCTCTTGCACATTGGAGAAATCCGGCTCGGCCTCTGCCTGTGAGCACCCGGTCAATACAAAACAACCCAAGCAAGCCGACAATACCAAAGCACCGATCTTCTTAATTAGCCTCATTGTCTTCACCCGCTTCATCAGTATCAACAACTTCATCCGACTCATTGACGTCGTTAGCCTCGCTAGGCACAGCTGCGTCTTCCCAATGGATCGTATACCCCTCATCCCCTATCAGTGGAAGCATCAATGCCTCCAAAGTTGATTTCAAATTTCCGATAGCAATGTCTTTGATATTTGTAGACTCAGATATCTCGCGTTGAACATCTTCTTTGCAGATCTCCAAAGCCTCTTTCAAATCTATATTCGCATCATGTGGAAGGTACTCCATTTTTGATTCGTCTATTACTGGGTTATCAACAGTAATGCTTGGCAGAATTACAGAAATTGTCTTTTGATCCTGGTCTATTTTGAATTGAATATCCTCCATATTGATTCCAGCATCTGCAGTTGCCTCGTAATATATGTAGTAGACCGCATTTCCGTTCTCATCAGTTTTCTCCGCTATTCCGTTATACGAGAACTCTGCTGTAGATAGCTTGGTAATCTCTACGGCCTTTTTCAAAGAAGCCTCTGATACGGTTGTTCCTTTGCCAAAAGAAGAAATAATCCCCGGAACAAAAGCGACCGCAAGTACAACTATCGCGAGAACTACAATTGCAACGACCCGTTTTGTTTTCTTTGACGTCTTTTTAATCGCAGACACTGTTTTCTCTCTGCTTTTAGCCTTTTGATCCTTTATTTTTTGTTTAGCAGCTTCTTCCCTTGCTTTAGCCTCTGCAATTTTTGCATCAGCTTCGGCTTTTTCGATTCGCCTCTCTTCTTCGGTCATCTCTTCCCCCATATATTCCTCCAATAAATACTGATTTCTCCCCTTTGTAGCTACCCATAGAACAGAAACGCAAGAAGAGCGAGAGCGACGACACCGATTGCCAAAACGAGAATCGCGGCGCCAACGAAAAGACGCAAAATCAAGCCTCCGCAACCGATATTTATATCCAAGCGGCTCACGTCCATAAACTCACTTTTCTTCAACTTGCATAATCGTTACGGCTTCTAATATGAAGCCATGAAGTAAATACTAGCACATACGCTTTATGTATGAATATCGAACAGAAAAGACTCGCACTCGGGGGCGCCATTCGCGAACGTCGCGAAAGCCAGGGGCTATCTCAAGAGAAACTCGCCCTAATGGTAGGCAGCAGCAAATCCCACATCTGGCGCATCGAAACCGGCAAGGTCGGCGTTGGTATCGATGACCTGTCGCGCATCGCCGATGCACTAGATACCGAGGTGCGACAACTCCTTACGTTCTAATGGCATCAAAAACAGCATGCACTTTGCAAACGTCCTTGGCATCCATTCCAATTTCTCCCTTTGGATCTATATATTCACACAATTCAGCATCATCCAGAATGCGCTCCATATAATCCAAAATGGATTCCAAAAGATCGTCCGTCTCTGCTCCGTTTTCCACATTTTCTTCTGACGACTCTGCACCCGACAGGGCAACACCCATCCGCTCATATGCGAGCTTCTTGAACTCATCGAGTTTTTCAATTGCACAAACCACATCCGAGTCCGCGTACTTCCCTATCGAATGAAGCAGATCAGAACAATCCACCATAAGACGTTTCATCCAAACATAGAACGCATGCATCTGGATGAAGCCGGCGGTACCTTCACCACCCAGCTCCTCCGCCTCATAGGCTATAACGCCATCATCCTCGAATATCGCCCAGAACCCCAGAAATCCACATTGATCAATGGGAGCGATATTCTCACTCCACCAACGACAAAACTCGTCGATATACTCGGTAATCTCTTTAAATCCTTCATCTTCATCAAGCGAGATAAAACTGTAGATTATCCGATCAAGCTCTTCGAACAAGCATTCCCATTCCTCTTCTGAATACAACTTAATGCGATCCATGGCTTCGGAATAATAGTCCGACTCTCGTACACGATTTGCCAGTTCATCTATATCGGCTGGCCCAAACATTAACCCATCGATGAAATCGCTATTAGATACATTCACAAACTTGGAGAACAGGATCAAATTACGCAGCTGATTCATCTTCAAACGAAGCTCTTCCACGCGCTCTTCAAGCGCTTCAGCAAGATTGGGAAACTCTTTGTTCAGAATAAGTCCGACTTCTTTAACGGTAAATCCATAAGAGCGAAGCACCATGATCTTTTTTAACCGCTCAAGATGCTCTTTCGAATACAACCTACGATTATTGGCGCTATCACCTGTACGTATTGGCTTCAATAACCCCATGTCATCATAGTGAATCAGGGTATCTCTGGACACACCTGTGAATTCCGTGACCTGATTTATCGAGAGCAGTTCATCAGGCATATCGATATTGGCTTTTTTCGGTGGTTTCTTCTTTTCCAAACCGTACACCTCCCTTTAAGAAAGTGTACGCCCTAGGGTCGCCCCAAGGTCAAGGAATATTGAGACATGTGCTATAGCCACCAAGAGAATAATTGCAAGCATGGCAAGAACGATGCAGTTATACTTCAAATATGGTTTCGAGCAAAAGAATAATATGGATAGATTACGTTAGAGTGCTCGCGATACTTTTTGTTGTGCTCTGCCACTCGACAGAATACGTTTACCATTTTGATGTTGATAGCGTTCTTGCTAGATCGTTTCCATCCCAAGTTATTAGTTTTTTATATTTCACACTAGGTCGTATTGGTGTCCCGCTCTTTTTATGCATGACGGGATATTTAATGCTTGACAGGAAATATGACAAACAAAGCTGCAAAACTTTTTATAAATCAAAATGGCTCAGGCTTCTTATAACAACCGAAATATGGGTGTTGATATTCATTGCTTATAGAGTGATTGTTGATGGATATGATCTAAATCCTAGCTGGATCATTGAAAATATACTGCTTTTAAATCCATTTAGCTTGATGCCTCATATTTGGTATTTGCCTGTGATATTGGCGCTTTACGTTGTCATACCATTGATAGCAAATATATTACGCAGGCCAAATGGTTATAGATTTGCGTTGGTTCTCTTGGTGGTTCTGATTCTTTTTTACTATGTTCTACCCGTGATCAATACTTTCTGTTCGGCACTAGGTATCGAATCAATAATCAGTCAAATACAAATCAAGTTTTTGATAATTGCACATGGGTGTTATTTGGTTCTAGGATATCTTTGCAAACGTGGTTTATTTGATAAAGTGCCTACTTTTGTATTAGTGATTATTTGTTGCATTGGAATGGGCGCAACTGTGGGAGAGCAGCTTTTTGTCTACCATCAAGATACTGCCTATAACTTATGGTACAACAACATATTTTTGCTTTTGACTGCTCTGTCTTTATTCATTTTGATATCTCGAATTTCATTCAAACCTAGACATTTCATTGAAGTTATTGCTAGGTATTCATTTGGGGTTTATTTGATTCATTATTTACTGCTTTATGGAGTTACCTATTTAGCAAGCACCATGCAAATTATTATGCCTAGTTCTGTAGCTGTTATTGCATTAACACTTTCTGTTGGATTTTTAAGCTTAGTCGCTTGCATATTGATTAACAAAATACCGAAGCTTGACAAAGTATTGCTTTATATGAGGTAGTAGAGTTACAAACGAAACCTTACAAACCACACTACCATAGCCTCATCCGTTAGCAAAACAAAGGAATCCCCACGCAAAAAGGCCTCAAGCGGGCAGTCGGCCGATCCTACAACCATCGTTTTCGACTCAGGATATTCGTTCACAAAGGACGTCAATCCCTTGGCGGACTTGACTCGGTCAATATCTGGATAAACCGGTGAGGCTCGTTCATGCGACTGACAAGCACTTCAACGATTAGGCACCGATAAGCAGGAAGCAGCAGTGAATCCTTTCCCTATTGAGCAAATTTGCTCAATAGCAAGCAACATGACGCAGGGCAAGGAGGCTGACATGTCTTTGCATAGAGCATATAATCGTTCTTCCTTTAGCGCCGGATAGAGAATCGTTTTGGACGAGCAGCGCAAATATGTGGGCTAAACATCTTTTCAAGAATGAGGTTTATATGCATTTCGAAAGTACAATCCATAATGGTCATACTGTTGCTGTAGTCGCTGGGGCTGACGAGCCAGTTATTAAAAATACTTCGTCCGCACTCGACCTTCTTATGGCTGCACACTATGAAGCGGAAACTGATCGAATTGCGATCGCCAAAGAACTCGTCATTGATGATTTTTTCATTCTTAGCTCAGGCGTTGCCGGCGAGATCCTACAGAAGTACGTCAACTATCAGATGAAGATAGCCATCTATGGGGACTATTCAAGTTACACAAGTAAACCCCTTCATGACTTCATCCGCGAATCGAACAAGGGTCACGATTTCTTTTTCGTAGCATCACGCGAGGAAGCTATCGACAAACTTGCCAGCGTGTAAACATTGAAAAGTGACGGGAGCTTTTCAACATGTCAGGGGACGTTCACTTTTGGCACACTCCCTTGTGCTTCCCCTGTGGTTCCCTTGTGCTTTTCTAATCAAGCGATTCGATGAAGTTCTCTATTAATCTGTTCACTATCTCTGGCTTATCTGTATTGGAATTATGGCCTGCCCCCTTAATCCAATGATTAGGAAGTCCGGCTCTACGAGACCACTGACGGTTATAGCGCTTAGCAGACCCAGCGCGATCCTCTTCACCACATATTAAGAGCATAGGGCAATCTGGCGCGTATGTTCGATTAGCCTCAACTGCTTGCGCAAGCACTTCAAAGCCATGCGCAGATAACTCACAATACTCGCGCTTATCATAGTCTTGCATCATCTCACGCATGAGCTCTTTCCCATATGGTGTTGTGGCATTGTTGCGAGAACCCAAATTGACCAATGTTTTCCATGGGAACATTGAAAACATCCCCTTCGTATGTTTGAGAGCCCAAAGTTCCCATCCCGAATAATAGTCACGTTGCAAAGGACAGGAATCTATAGAGATAAAACCACGAGCGACATGTGGATACAAATCGATGAATGCTTGCGCGACATATCCGCCCATTGACTGCCCGATAAGCACAGGATCATTTATTCCTTCTGAATCCAGAATAGCTTTCAGCCAACGTGCCTTATCGTCAAGCGTCCAAGTTAGATCGAATGGACGTGACTTGCCATGTGAAGGCGCATCCCAAACAAGCACATTTGCTTTGCGCTCGAAATGAGTAATTTGCTTCTCGAACAGACGATGATCTGCTGTCAGACCAGGAAGAAAGACAAGCCAAGGACTGGCATTCAATTCATTCTTTGAAGCCCAATATACTATGCTTCCGCATGGTAACTTAAGCTGCTTCTCGTCTAAATTATCCTTTGTCATAGGCGTCTCCTATTCAAAAGTGCCGGGGACTTTTCAACCCCCCTATAGAGCGAGATCTTGAGCACAAGAAACCCTATCTTATTAAGTCAAGTCAGCATTGACAAAGTACCCCCCCCCATAAAATCGGAACAGATTTGCATTGTCAAATTCAGTAATGCCCAAACGAGAGAACACATCATGGCAGGTAGCGATACGTTTATTATTGAATCTAAAGCATATAAGAAAACAGCTATCATCTGCACAACAAAGCTCGCTATAAAAGCAGCTGAATCAATAGATGGCCTTCAGTTCTACGGGATATCTAATCAACACTCTCTAATTAAATCAGGTGTATTCTGCAATGGATCGTGAAGCGGCATTAGAAAATGCACGACGCGCTCTCTTCCTTGAGCAGGCACTAAAGGAGTTCCGTACGTTTAGTGCGCAAATTGAATGCATGCGACCCACGCAACCTCAAATGCCTCAGCCACCATCCTTGCAACATCCAGAATTCACACCTACACCATATCCAATAATTCAGGTTCCCGATCTTGGCACTAACCCTTGGTACAAAAGAGCAAGAATTTGCTTTTTAACGAGCATCATCATCTTTGTTGTAACCTTAGTGCTGATTCCCTTTAATACTCCACTCATGTCTGTACTTCCAATACTAGGAGGCATAAGTGGTTTACTTGTTTGGTTATCCATTGTATGTGCGCTTATAGGTTTTTTCGGAACTGATAAGCGACCAGAACAATATATCGATCACATTCGTAAAACCTCAGAATATCAGCAAGAATGTGCTCGAATAGACGCATATAACGCCACCGCCTTTCAACAAGCACAGCAACAAGCACAACACAAATACCAATGCGCGCTTCAAACATATCAATCAAGCATACTACCTGCATACGAAGCACAATTACTGAAATACGAAACCGATCTACTCCCGCAATGGGAGGCAATCAACAAGCAATGCCAGCGCGATATACAACAAGTCTCTGAGTATCTCGAAAAAACCTACGCAGCTAATATCATCCCTAAATCTTATCGTAATTTGCCAGCACTAGATTTTCTAGTTTCTTGCATGGAATCTTCCAATAGTTCCCTTCATGAAGCTATTTCTCAGTATGAGCAAAAAACTGCAAATGACACACTCAAAGAAACCATAACGTCATATAGGCAGCAAACCAAGCAGATACAAAGTGTGCTCGATCAACAAAACGAAGCTATAGAACGCTTAGAAGATCAGCTAGCAGACACACATCGTACAGCAGAAAGCTCGAAGGGTTACAGCATGGTGGGAGCAGCACTTGCGGGATATGCAGCATATAAAGCGCATAAGGCAGCAAGGTAATGTAAGGACAAGGATCAATAAATGTTAGAGACGTATACGAATGGACTAATCTATGATTTGCGAAAACGGCTTCAGCCCTATGGCAATATTGCTGTTTTCGATGCGGCGAATATGCCAGCATTCATGCAAGCCGTGCAAAATGGACAAGCAACTTATCCCTGTATTCAGATATCAGGGTATTCACAATTAGGTGAAGCTGGATCATATTCATCATTAAGAAATGATGGGAGCTGGACATACTATTGTTTCGACATAAATTGCTGCCCAGTAAACATTTACTATCAAGCTATTATTTTCGGAAAGACCATAGACCAAGTAATGAATCTTTCTAATGTGGTCAGATCTCTGTACCAACAAGATATCGCATTGGGATTTCCCAACTACGCTGTTCAAAATGAGAAAGTCTGTATCGTTTTACGCGCAAACACAGCACAAGAAATCGTCAATTCAGATCCTTCAAGCAATACGTTTTTCACGCGTGTGAGTTTCATGCCAACGTCTACTGTTCTTTTCTTCAATCAGAATGATATTGCCAACATGCATAAGAATAGAAATATCGATTTGGAATTCCTTAACATGGCTCTCTATCATGCCAATCGTTCTGATGGTCAAGCCCAAAATGAAATGATGCAAAGATACCATTTTCTCTTTTCATCTTCTGTTCAAGCAATGACAAATAGGTATGTACCCAAAAGCTTAAAACAACTACGTAAACTTTTACAAAAAGGGAAAGCTATCGATGTGGCTCAATTCAACAATGAATTTCCGCATGTTGTAACCCTTATTCCCGATTTATTCAACAGATACGTAAATGGAGAAACTTACGAGGCAACTCTCAATAATGTGGAATACCTCTCAGCGTTGCACGAAGATAGAAAGAATCAGATCTGCGATGTTGTTGGAGTAATGCAAGACACAAATCTCAATATCGACGACAAGCAGCAACCCCGTTCCTCTGAAGCCCTGAGGTTCTTCATTGACACAATGAACGGAAACCCCAATGCAACTCTGAATGATGCGATGGCTAGTTATAAAAACAAATTGGTTGAGATTCATCAGGAAAACGAAGAAAACGATGCACGGAATCAGGCTATGGCTGAAGCAGTGTTCAATATTGCCACCGCTGCCGTCGTAGCTCATGCGGCTTCTAAAGTCGGAGGTTCTGTGGCTAGTCTGCAAAAGAAAGATTTACTTGGAAGTCCAGCATGCAAATATGGAGCAGTGTTTCGCAATTCCTGCCCTGTTGATTGTCGCCTTCGAGATCGATGCTCAAGATATAGATAAAACTAATTGCGTGTAGAACGCACCATATGCATAAGAAACGACCAGCAAAGGAACCCTAAACAATGCTTGAAACATACGTGAACGGCTTCGCCTATAACCTACAACAGCAGCTAGCACCTTATGGCAATACCTCCGTCTACACGAACATGACTATAGATCAATTCTCAAACGCACTCATGAATGGTCAAGTGTCTCTTCCTTGCGTGCTGTTTCAGTCATCTTCTACTCCAAGTACACGAACTTCTTTCATGTCACTCACGCAAAACAACCAATGGACACAACGATCTTTCGATTGGAATATGTTTCCGATGGCAATAGTAGTAGCAGCTCACATATTTGCAAGTGACCTACAGTCCGCTCAGAATGTAACCCAATTCATGCAGTCATACTTCTCGAACGGGGTCACCCTCTTGTTTCAAAATCCATATATCCCCACCGAAAAGATTCCTATTACATTGAAGTGTGGAGCTGTAGATAGCCCACAGCAAATGCCAATGTTTGGCTTGATTAAAGCCGGCGTCATCTTAGCTGAAGGAATAGATGTCCCTTACTTCTTCAATCCTAATGATTTCTCTTTAATAGGCAGAAGCACTAGCATCGAACGTGAGCTCATTAGTGCAGCGTGTATATGTAGTAAAGCTATGAATGAAATAGTTGCTCCTGATCCCAATATGGCGCAACAAATGCGCATACAATATTGGAATCGACTGAATCAAATCTGCGATCAACTAGGCATTCCTTCGCAGGCCAGCGAAGCCCTTCCCCAAGATAAACAACCAAGATCCCCAATGGCACTCTTTGAAATGGTGCGATCTATGAACGAAAACGAGGAGCTACATATAGCGGACGCCTATCATTCTTATGTCATGAACGCATGTGGTCAGGCCAACAAAAACGCTCCAGGCGATGAATTAACCTGGAAGGAGGCCATTCTTGGGGACATGACAAAAGATGAATTTATCGATGGCGTTATAGATAATCTAGATCAGAATGGAACCGTGAACCGCGAAGTTGCAGAAACCGCGGTTGCACTTTTCAAGGAAGGATCCAGATTCCTCAAAACCGAAAGAAAAAATAGGTAACTCAGACTAAGTCGCATTGACGAAGAAGGTAACGACCAGGTCGCCCGATGAATCAAAGCAATACAGGGAACGGTGCTGTGTGCGAGCGAATGTTGCCTATTATTTGATTTTATATTTATGCGCACTTTACGCAACCTAGAAGGTTGAAAAGTCTCCGTCACTTCTCACAACAAGAGAAACAGACTGACGAAAATACACCCGCAGCAACTGCCAACGAGTCCGTAAGCACCGTAAATGCCATCGGTCGTAGCTGTGGATGCAGTACCCACGATCATTGATCCGCCGACCAATTCTCCGAACAAAAGAGGAATAAGACCAAGGAAGCCTAAGCTACCGCCAGCTATAAAGTAATTCTTTGCAGTACGCTCATCCTGGCGCCGCTTATTCTTGAAGAAACCCATCCCAAGTACGAATACAAGATAAGCCAACACGCATGCGAACTGAAACATGGTCGATCTCTCCCCCCGGTAGATACAGTAAGTTTCATCGACGTGCTAAGAGTGCTCGTTTGGAAATGCTCTCTCCGGCATCTCCAAAGCAAGACAACTATACCCACTGTGCTGCCGTGTGCTCTCCATGGATGATGACTGGCAGAATGAATCTTTCGCATCCATCTAGTCCGATATGGAATCGTAGCCGATCAAATGGGGATCGTGTTTTCATTTTGAAATTGAGAGTTACAACTAGCTGGGTTAACAATCCTTTTCACTTGATATATACCATTAATTGTTAACGTT
Source organism: uncultured Eggerthellaceae bacterium (assembly GCA_964631345.1). Lineage (GTDB taxonomy): Bacteria > Actinomycetota > Coriobacteriia > Coriobacteriales > Eggerthellaceae > MGBC163016. Next base: position 23,525 of record CAZVWE010000012.1, read on the forward strand.
ATATCTTGCATAGGCTTAAGTTTCCTGCTATAGTCAAATTCCGTTAGTAATTAATAGCATTTAAGGAGAAACATGAAACTCAAAGATATAAGCATGAAAGAGCTAATTAGTCAGCCTCTTTTTTGGGAGGACTTTGAGGAAGACCGCTCCGATCCTTCGGCCATGAAGGCTGCTATCGAAGCCGATCCTAAGTCTATTGAGAAGATACGCTTTCTCGACCAAGTTGAAGACGGTACACTGCTGGACCGCTCCACATTCCATAAGCTTGATTTCTACGAAGTAGAGTTCACCGAATACGCTCGCCTCTCTCTCGCAGAAGGCGAATACGAGGAAGATGACAGACCCAGAGGCAAAGAAGTCGATTATCTCAAGGATTACAGCGGTCTTCGACTTCTGATCCAAGATGTTAGCGATCCCCTTGGAGAATGTGGAGTTTTCGCTCTTTATCTCAAAGACTACGAATTCGGACTAATAAATCCACTTGGCCTCTGCGTCTATTTATACGAGTTCAATGACGATTCACGGACGCTCTACAAGGAAGATCCGGAGAAGTTCATTCTCGAATATGTCCTTTTACATCTCGAGACTGAGTTTTGGGATGAAGGCTTTGATCTAAAGCAGGAACTCTTCGACTATTACCACAACATGCCTGATATCAATAACCCGCTCTTGGAAAGCAGAACTGATCTCGATGGACTTATTACAGCAAAAGAAGCCGCAAATCTTCTTGAAGTTAGTATTCCTCGCATCATCAAGATGATTGATGAGAGATCAATAGACGGTTATAAGTTCGCCGGCAGGTTACTGATAACTAGATCGTCGGTGGAAAACCGTCTCGCATACATCAAGGAACACGGTAAGCCCACTCGCGGAAAAGCACCTAAAGAGAAGCGTATCCGTCGCAACAATGAAACATCAGTTTTTGATTCATCTTCCGAATATTTACAGGACAAAACCAAAGAGAGCTTTCGCCACTTCCTTGAGCTTCGTCCAAACGAACAAAACAAAGAATATGTAATCCGAGTATTCGAGAAGCTGGATGACATGAACTGCATTTCTGAATATGAGCTTAAAAGACTTAGGGCAAACGATGCAGACAGTGTCGATTATCGTCGCAGAACCTTTGGTTTTAGACGCCCATTCTATGTAGAGTCGCTCAGCGAACGGCGCGAAAAGAGTACTGGCCAAGATAGGTACTACGCCGTACCTGCTAGTGGAAAATACTATTTATGCGCCCAATGGTATTTCAAGGAATCGCATACATCGTACAATCTGGACAAGTTCCAGAAGTGGGCACTGAGGATGTTTAGCGGCGCATACAAGGAATCCATATAGTTGGTATCGAATTCAATGATGGCAAGCGCAGCGTATTGGGAGAAATCCCCGTGAAAAGGCACTAAACTACGATGTCGAGTGCTCTCATGAACGCATGTATAGATTTATCGAGGGCAATTTCTTAATGCTCGTCAAATACGAAAGCCACTATTCTATTAGCTGCTTTGCCAGTCGCTTTTTGAATATCAGCTTTCGTCCAATATGGCTTATCTTCTTCGCGATAAGTAGACACAAGCGCCTTGGCGATAGGATATATGCTATCGATATACCCTGTTTTGTTTTCGAGGCGTGTTGATACTTTGGTTCTAAACCATTCGTTGCCTATGGAACGATTAATCTTTTCCTCAAGAAGAATCTTATTTCCAAGTTTATTTACCATGTCTTTAAACTCGTCCTCATCAACAATGCCTGCATCCTTTTTTATTTCGGATAGGTTGTGCCCACTGTTAGGCATGATGTGTTCGATATCGCATTTAATAGCAATGTTGAGCACTGATTCGTGTTCTTTAGCAAAAAGAAACTCATTGAGGTAAACGAGTGCATTGCCGCTGTAGTCTTCTATTTCTTCTCTAATAGTGTTTTCTTTCCATGTTGAGCGAATATGCTTATCGAAAATGTCCTTGATCTCTCCTAATGGAGTGTTCTTATCTGCCAATTTTGGTTCAACACCGAAAAGGAAGGTCTTGAAGCTACTGCTGGAATAGCCCGAATCGACAAGCTCAAGCACTGTAAAAAGACGCAACATGAGATCTACAACAGGAACAATATCGGCTTCTGTAACTTCATCAGCATTGAACCTATTGAAATATGACGCCAGGAAGAATTTGGTATTCTCGTTAAACTTCATAAGCACCTTCATTGCAGGGTATTCGCAAGTTTTTTCCCAAATGCCCACGAGGTTTAACATTTCGTCACACATCTTTATGGGATTCTGGATAGGCGCTTTATTTAGCTCTGTGAAATATCTACGCAAACCAGGAGTCGTGACGTTGATGGAACCTGATTCGGTGACAGTTTCCCTATTTAGCGTCCTTATCAGATACATATATTGCATCAGAATTGAATTGACATTCGCAATGCCCAGTGATTCAAGCTCTGCAATTTGTGCGTTGAGACTCTCCCACTTCTCAGTTAACTCTTTCTGGCAGCCTTTGCCTTCCGCAGCGGCATACAGCTTTGCCGATATAATATCGGCATCATTGAGAGGAAGACCATCTGAATTCAGTGAATTGAACATAGTGATGGCTTGCTCAACATCCCAGCTCTTAATCTCTATAACCTCACAATTGTCTATGAAAGCTTTGGCGATGCTATTGAGGCGAGAATCTGGCAATTGGTAGATAGTGGTATAGAAGTATTTGAAATTTCGAAAGTAATTTGTGTAACGATTATCTTTGCGTTTGTATTTAATCTTCACAACCGCTTGTTCTGCCATGTCAAAATCCACAGCACTCAAAATGCACCTTAATTCGTCACGATACTTCTCATTGATTGAATGATTATTCAAAAGCGTTACTTGTGAGCAAATCTTTTCATCTGACTCTAGATTTGGGTCATCAGGAATATTTTCGGCTTCAGCCTTGTAGAGGATTTCCATGATGCGCCTTCTGCGATCGCGCAAGCCACGACGCAAAGAAGCGGAATCATCATCGTTGGCGGTATGCACTATTGCTTCATTTATATTTATGAGAAGAGCTTTCAAAAGTAAAAGAAATGTAGTGGTTCTTTGTTGGCCATCGATAAGGCTATAAACAGTATCGTTATCCTGACAGTTGACGATTATGGTTCCAAAGAAATAACGATCCTTGCTGCCGTTTTCAACGAAATCAATTATGTCCTGCCAAAGCTTATCGCAATTCTCAATACCCCATGAATAAGCACGCTGGTATTCAGGTATAGCGAAAGTGGTGTCGTCGTCGAGTTTTAGATAATCACCGATTTTTCGTAATTTTGGCTCTATGCTTTTAGCCATGATAATTCCTTTCGGTTAATAGCGGCAACATGCCTCTGAACTGGTAAAACCCACTTCCGCTCGACAGGCATTACTTACAATCTAATCAAAGGTAATAGCTAGATTTAAATAATGTGCTCACAATTGTTTCTATGTATTCTTTCTTGATTGGCGGATTCCTTCTATCGTAACCGTTGTACTGTAAGTTTCAGAACTTCGAGCCAACGCAAACGGCCATACGAATATTATTGCGACAAGAAATGATAAGTAACGTCGACTGGCGTAACAACGCCAATCATAAGCATGACTCGCGTTCTGCGCCTTGCCACTATCGCCATTGGCGAGGTTCTTGATGAGACTCTTCACCTTTGCTAGGTTGTCGATCAAAGCAGCACCCCCATTGCTTCCCAAATACGCGATTCCATATTCATAATCCGCGCGTACTCCGACAAACGTGCAAGATTCTTATCCTTGGAAGAGGCGTACGTCTTCAGCGCATAGTTGAACTCGGTTACGTCAACACTGCTCTTTCTGCGCACGATGTCACAGACAGTGCGCTCCCTGTCGTATGTCCTTACGACATGGCCGCCCGGCGACTCCGCCTCAGAGATGCCAATGCTGTACCACTCCGGCTTCACGTAGTAGATCTTCACACCCTGATCCCTGAGGGATGTCGAGTGATAGCCTGACTCCACCGTGAGAGCGATGGGGACTGGCTCGCGCTCCGCCATGTCGTGGAGGTAGAGAGCTGTCTCGTGCGAAAACACGACCTTGGGGTAGCGCGCCTGGAGCAGATAGAACTCGTCGGGAAACACGCCGGCGTCCACGAAGATGCCCGGGGACGCCTTCTCTAACCCCCGTTCCCTCACGAAGTCGTAGACCGCGTTCCTCGGGATTCCCGACTCTATCGCCTCCGAGGCGATGAGGACGCCATTATTCTCATCGAGCAGGCGTTCGATTTTCTGTTTGCTTCTATTTTCCATAAACATTCACACTGACATATTAGCATAGGTTCAGTGTATGTGTTTATCATTGCAAGTCCAACAAAGTGACTTGACGTTATTGTCATTCAATCTAGTGAAAACCTACATATATGATAGCTAGAATTTGAGTTAAGTTCCAAGTATCCGCAGAACATTCAAAGCATGATTACATGGAAAAGAGCGCCTCAGAAAACATATGTCGGAAGAAACTAATTCGTAAGCCATCTCGCTATACCGACAACATCGGCCAAAAGGTAATGCTTGTTCCAGCTGCTCGCAAGATTAAGAACAAGTGGGATGAAGAATGCGTGGTGGCAAACACTATAGCTAATATGAAGGTATTTACTCGATGGTACAGCACGCTTCTGCCAAATTTATACTTGGAATCAGGACTGCACTCTGGTGTTATGGTAACCATGTCAGTGCCAATACAAAAGCTCACGAGTGGGTTATCTTTTCCAGGAGATATCGATATTCTTACGATTCCTTATGAAAACGATTATCTGATTCCCTCTTTGGCAATGGTCGTTGAAATCAAGGTATTGCGAGCTCAAAAGAGACGCTTGGGGAAATCTCCTAATCAATTTGGGTTCTCTCAGGCATTCTCACTTTTGCAATATGGATTTCCATATATGGCAGTAGGACATGTCATTGTTACAGATGATGTCCGAGATGAGCCAAACCGCGAAATGCTTCTTGCAAAAATAGGTAGTCAGAATTCCATTATCTCTTCAAATACCATTGCTGAAGATGCATTTGAGGTAGATCTTTGCCATCGAACATACGGGAGATTGATTAGTAATACGGTTGATGACAACATCGGGTTGTTTTCTATGAATTTCGATGGTCTTAGAATGTTCGAGACTCTAGGAAAAGCTTGTAAATTCAATCCTCAATATGATTCAAAAGTGATAGATAGGATTCAAAGATTCTATGAGCAAAACACCGATATTTTCTTTGAAATCCCTAGATATAGTGACGTTGAAATCGAAGCTTGGGAAAACCTGTTGTCCAACAACCCAGATATGTTGACTCCATGGGAACTGTCCCGACGTCTATTCGTAAACCAATGGATCAGGAGTATAGAAACGCTGGTGGTCGAGGTTAATGGTCGCCAACAATTAGCCAACGTTTATCACACCGACAACGATAGCTATCTCTATTATCGACAAGAGCAACAGGACGAAAACTACACTGATTCAATGACCCTGTAATTCATCCCACTCGACTGGCACATAATTAGCCCATGTGATCCTGAACTAATATTCATATTCCCTGTTATCTATACTAGATGCAAAACAACAAGGCGCACGGTACTCATTTTGTACTCACTGGGTTTAGTCATCTATTGCTATTTCCCTAGATTCAAACTCTTCAATCCACGAAACGAGACTCTTACAATCCTTCTCTAAATCCTTGAACTCAAAGAATATTGGAACCTCGTCATAGGGTGCGTAATGCTCAGAGAAGGAGTACTTTGTCATCATTTTATCTATGAGATCACAATCACTCTTGCTAATTTTTGGCAAATCCTTGAGCTTGTTCTTGGTTTGAATGTCCCTCCGATACCTTATTACGGTGCCGTTCAAAAGAACGTGTTCGACACAAGCCTCCAGAGCAATTCGTAAGCGTTTACACGCGTTTTCAGACAATTGTTGTGCAAGAACAACGTCATCTGCTTCTTCAGCTTTTTTCAATTTGGATAAATCGTTGATGATTGCGTTAATCATCGGTTTTGGCTTTTTCTTTGGCGAATACTCGTTTAATGGGTTCCCCTTGTGAATACCATCAGAGAACGCAAGTATTTGTCTAACGGAGTAGACTTGTTTATTTTTCTCTGCAATTCTTTCGAGCTCGGAAACGACAGAGATTCTATGTGTGAAAATAATTACCTGACGATTGGCGCTTTCTGTGACCAATCGCTCCAATACGCTTTCTTCAAAGCTTTCGTCTAAAGAACAGATAGGATCATCAAAAATCAATGGGCAACCTTCGGGCGTTCTTCGAACATCAGCGAGAAACGCCGCAAGAGCAACAACTCTTTTCTCACCTTCACTCAAAATATCTTCAGGCTTAATCTGCTTTCCTCCATATCCAAGCAAGCGTATTGCATATGGAATTCTCCCCTTTTCCGCTCGCTGTTTTATTAATTCAGCTTCAATAGAGCTGCCCGATACTTTGGATAATTCATCTTGGAAGGCTGTAATATATTTTCCTGCGATTAACGTTTCAGAAAGCTCGTTCGCTTTCTTTGAAATACGATTACTTGCTGTTGTTTTAATTGCTTGGTCTAAAACTCTAAGCTGTGAGAGTCTTTCGATTTCGTCATTGATTTCGTTTTGATTAGAGGCTAGGTATTGTTTCCCTGTCAACTCACGAATAGTGTTTTGCTTGCGAGCAATCTCCTCTTTATCTTCCAGTTGGTGAAGCTCTAAAACTTGTTTCTCTATTTCTCGCTGATAATCCTCAATCAAAGCACTTTGTTCAGACGTATTGAGAGGTAGAAAGTCTGATATGTTTTCAAAGTTTGCGATTTGGCTTTTTAACGCTTTTACTGAGTCAATGAGGGTTTTAAACAAGAACGCCTCATTGGTATTAAACCCAACGATCTCTATGTCAGCGCGTTGCACTAAAGCCTCAGGATTAACGTCTGAGATCTCTCGGATTATTCTATTAACAGCAGTTCGCTTTTCCTCATAATCTTGCGATATTTTCGATTCCGCATACTCCTTCAATGATGTCAATGTCTTCTTGCCTTCTACACCTAGTGGCCTAAAGCAAAGCGGACATATTGTTTTGTCGCAAATATCTTCATTTAATGAAGGACCCAAAGCTAATATTTCATTAGAGAATGCCAGAGCTGAATCCCATAATTTACGCCAAGTTGTATTACTGATATCAATTGTCTGATTCTCGTAAAGAACAGATGAGATTTCGTTTTGACATTTTTTCAAATCATCAAGCTCAGTAAGCTTTTTTGTCAGCTCAGCAAGCGTGCTTCCCGAAAAAGAATCTTCAAGCTTCTTAATTCCAGTGTTCAATCTAGCCAAAGCTTTTTTCTTTATTTCTAGCAGTTTGAGTTTGGCTTCAGGCGACTCCTCGTTAACAAAGGCTAATGCATCTTGAAGCTCCTTGTTATCCGCTTCAGTCCATTCAGCGCTAAAAGCCGATGCATCCGAATCATGTGATATGTCTTGAATCATTGATTCTGCCTTTGATCCGAGTGCAGCATCTGGAATCGGCTCAAGCAAAGTAGCATCTAATGCCTTTCTGCGATTATTGAGTTCTCTTTTTAATGGATCGCATATATTAACTAATTCCATAAGTACTGAAAAAATCGAAGGTAGATATGATGGCGCAGATTGCCCTCCTATGTATTGCTCGGCAACCGCAGAATCAAATACATCGATTAACTGCAAATCATCATCGAAGATTTCATGTTTAAAATTGCAACGTACAACTCTCTCTTCGCCATCGCGACATACTGTGATTTCGCAGCAGGGATCTAATGAAGCCTCTTCATAGATATTCGGAAGAAGCTCTACAGATGTGACACCTGATACTTTTTTTAGAATTCGAGAATAGCCGGATTTGCCGGAACCGTTGTTTCCAAGGACAGCCGTTATTCCCGATTCCGGCAAGAGCAGAGGTTCACTTTGCTTGATTGCGTTAATTCCCTCAACATTTGCGATCGAGGTAATAGAGAAACCTTTGAAATCGTCTCTTACAGATAGATCCTCAAGACTAATCTTTTCAAGCTTTACTTTTTCTTTATTGGCCTCTTTTATGCAAATGTCAGCAAGGTTCGAAATATATTTTTCGTCAATTGTTGATTTGTCGGATAAAAGAGTTTTTGCTGCCATTTGAATCCATGCTGGCAGACCTTCAAACCACTCAGGGAGCTGTTCATAAACACTATTCGCTTTCATTAATTATCACTTCCCTGTAAATGGACTTTTGCCGCCGTCAGTTTTCACCCACGTCCCGTTGTCCCAAGCACGTTTCCAGTCTTCGTATTCCTCTTTAGTGATCTCGTGATCATCGAGCTTCTTGCGCATGTCTTTCCAGTCGTGGACAAACTCAGCAAAGAAGTTCATGGCACGACCATACCCAGTTGCGATTGCAGCCATTCCGTTGGTGTCGCGCGCTGTGTAGCCAAATATGTCTTCATTCTCTAACAAAGCATAGGCGAACTCTCGACGATTCCTGAATGCTGGCGCACTCAAGTATTCAGGCCTCACACCAAGTACCTCGGCGATCCTGTCTTGGATCTCCGGCTTTGGATTACGGCCTCCCAGTTCATAAGCACGGTAGGCGGACTCGGTTATATGAGCCTTGTCGGCCACCTTTTTCTGAGTTAGATGCAGCTCATCCCTGAGCTTCTTCAGCTTCTTGGCAAGAGCCAGAGCGGACTTCTTCATCATGGATTGAAATCCTTCCCATTGCGCAGACCCCTGACAATTTGTCAGGGGTACAGATTGCCACCTCACGCAAATGTGAGTAAACCTGTCAAATACATTGATACCACAAATACGTGAGGTTAGCTGAATACTGAAAAGCACAAGAGATAGAAGCAAGGCTCTTGAGCACAACAGAGGTTGCGGAACAACCAGACACATCAAAAGCGTACACCTATAAAGTCATCCGTAAGCTCAATGCACAACTTGTCAATAAAGGGTGTCTAGTCGTCCAAGGGGGGTCAGCCAAAAGCACTTCGAGGAACGAGATGGACATACTGACGGGAACTTAAAGAAGAGTAGTCTACATGTCTATGTTCCTTTATCTTATTTTACAATCATATCCGCTCAATGATTATTGCAGCATTACGAACTTTTCATACTATATCGTTTCTGGTTATATTGTGCTTCGTTAAAACCTGCATTCTCACTTAAGCCGCCAGTCCTAAGCCATCATCATCAATCTTTTCACTATTCGAATCCGTACGCGCAAAACCATTCTTTTTCACAGCATTTTTTCGAAACTCTGCATAAATAATCTCTGAAGCTTTTGTTTCGATATTGGCACAGTGATAAGCGATATCTGCAATCAGTCCACAAGTATCCTCGTCGATCACACTAGGAGATTCACAAAGAGCTATACATATAAAACCTAATCCTCGCAACATTGATGCAGTATGATCTAAGGCGTCAATTGCATCCAGCTGATCCTTCATTTCAGATTTAACATCTAGCATTTCTGCTCCTTTCTACGGGACTGATATCCATAGTATGAGGCGCATTGGATTTCGTGTACCTCAAAAGGTACACTCACGATAATTCTTAGGTATAGAAGGAGCGTCTGTGAATGTCGGAAAGGGAATGTCGGAAAGGGACAGTGACTTTTCAACGAAAACGAACGATCCCTAACACATTTAGTGAAAGACTGAGGCTATGCACCAGAGTGGGCGCTTCCTAGCATATCCCTGACTTATCTCCTGTCATGCCTCATGACGCACTTCCTAGATTGTTCTCGACTCATCATATAAAGTCAACAAGATCAGCGCGCCACATGTGCCACTTTGAGTTAGCGATCTTGTGCTGTCAGAATATTGGTGCCAGGATGGATGATTATGTTCCCCTTTGATTTGGTCATGCGATCAATTATTCGCGCTAGACCAATGGCATTTTGTGACACGCACTTAATCTGGCTCCACGTTAAAAATGCGATGACGAATACCCGAGCGCACATTTTATGACTGGAGGCGGATTTATGAATGGTGAGGAACTTGGCACGCAAGGTCAGATGGAGGAGAACGACACGACCGCAGAAGCGCAAGGTACAGAGAACGCGCAGGCGCAGGAAGGGCTGCTAGATGGCGACAGGAATGGTTCCCCGAATGGTGACGATGGTGACAGCAGCAATGATTCTGGAAGCAAAACGAACACTATGTCCGAAGTTAGGGGTACAGACGACTTCAAGGCGCATCTTGCAGAACGCGACAAGAAAGCATAACAAATGAATGCATAGCAAAAGCGCATGAGAAATGTCCTCATGCGCTCTATTAATTCTCTATTAGCGCTCTATTGACTCTTTAAGAGTTCTTTATTTTCGCTTTAACGGAAAATCGCCTAGATTCAAACTTTCTTCTAATTTGACATCTTTTTCAACGCTTTCATAACCATCGGCTGAAATGATCAAGTGGTATTCATCGGCATCTATATGGCGGAATAGAAAATCACCGAAATCATCGGTTTCCACTGTTAACTCGACACCTGACGAGTTGGTAAGTTTAATGACGGCACCTTCGATAACTTCATCTATTTCCGGATCCCAAACTTCACCTGCCAAAAAAAGCTTAGGTATATTTAGATAATACACACGAGCTCCGGCCGCAGAATCAGTTATAGTTTCAGCTTGAGCAATCAAATCGGCAAGATCTTCCTCCTCGCCAAATTGCAAAGCGCCTACACCGCAAAGATCAACACAATGCGGAAGCATTCCGCGATCCACTAAATGTGCGCATCCTGTACATTTTTGTGCTACATCAGCTTCTTCATTCCAATAGATTGCGCCATAAGGACATGCATCTGCAAGCGCTTTATTGCCTTTTGCCTTAATAGGATCAATGATAATCAGACCGTCCTCACGCTGATAAACTGCGTCACCGCCAACCTCTTTACATGCCGGATTACTGCAGTGATTGCACATATGGGGCAGATACTCAACACGAACCTTCGGAAATTGCCCTACCGTTTTTTGATCGACTTTCATCCAGAAATGTCCGATATCAGGCTGCGGAAGAGAGTAAGGCAGCCATTCATTGTCGACCATTTCATCTTTGCAAGCCAGTTGACACCCATGGCAGCCATTGCATTTGCGCAGATCGATAACAAACGCTTTCATAGCTTTCCTCCTTATTCTTTGATCCAATTATCAAGACTTACGCCGACACCCTCATCCAAAGTACGATTGAATGCATCGGGATACGCGGCTGCCAGTGCCTCCAGATCAGCTTTTTCAACTCCAACTAAAAAGCCTGAAGTAACTTCGCCAGAACAGTTCTTCGACACAACATTGCTAGGTGCAAGCAAGTTATTCGCACCACCACGATCACTCTCGCCGGGAACAATGGGGTCAAGTCGAGCACCATGATCTTGCAATATAACACCTGGTCGTATGCGCTCAGTCACATATACTCCACCCAAAACCCAACCTTTATCGTTGAAAATACGAACCACATCACCCGTCTTAACGCCAAGTGATTCGGCGTCTTTTGGATGAATCCATGCGGGCTCATACTGGTAACCATCAGGGCCTACAATCTTGCAGGTCTCTATTTCGCGCAACCAAGGCACATCATCAAGCTGGGCATGCACGCGCCACCTAGGATGATTGGACTCAAGCAAGAAGGGATATTTTTTAGCGCGAGGATGCTGACGGCTTTCAGAGTGCGTCTCACCAACAGAAATGTAGTGCGGATAAGGCTTGCGCTCTTCATCATCGGGGAAGTTTGCCGCTAAAGATTCTGAATAGAATTCCAGCTTTCCTGTTGGAGTAGACAACGGATGGCCTTCGGGATCTTTATAAAATTCCTCGAACCCGCGCGGTTCGTTTTCCCAACCGATTTTGGTAGGTACAACAAAGTTTTCCTTCTCGCAAAATTCTTCATAGGAAACAGCATCTTGAATTCCTGAATTATCGAAGCCTTTGCGAATCCATTCTTCCTCTGTAAGCCCTTCGGAGAACTCCTCATACATATCGAGTTTTTTGGCAACTTCAGCCACTGCTTCCCAATCAGATTTAGATTCATACAACGGAGTTATGCACTGCTTCTCTAAAAACGCCATGATGTAATTTCCATTGTGTAGATCAATGGAAATATCGTTGGTTTCGAATCCAGTATTGGTTGGAAGTATGATGTCGGCAAAAAGGCAATCGTTTTCGAGCCAAACATGTTGAGCCACGATAGTTTCGATGCTCGGTTGACGCAGCGCATCGATGTATTCATTACCGCCATTCCAGCACGTAGACCAACATGGGCAATCGGTCCAGATCATATGAACTGTGGTACCAGCTTTTTTAGTTGGATACCGATATTTATTAAATTGGTCTTCACGCGGCCAGCCATTTGACGTCGTGCCATACCATGTAAGCGGATGATCCACATCGTAATCGCCCATGAGCGCTTTCGGAATTAGTGTTTTCGGAATGAAGCCTTCACGGAAATTATAAGTAGTGGACTTATTAGCGTTAAATCCACGATAGGCCGCACCAAATTGCGGATGAAGACTCGGTGCCGGACAGGCAGAAGTCTGAGGTCTTCCGAAAAGATTCCATTCGATAAACTTCATGAAATTGCGGCCAGGAGCACCAAGGCCTTGCATGGCCAACAACACCACCTCAAAACGAGCCGGCTCATGAGAATAGGTAGAACGAATGTAGGAACCTCCATTACAGTGAGCGATAGACGTTGCTTCTTTATGCATTTTACGAGCAAGCGCTTTTATAGTACGAGCGGGCACACCGCATATCTCCTCAGCCCATTTCGGTGTTTTCTCTATACCATCGTCATAGCCCATAATATGAGCTTGAACCCAATCGAATCCGACGGAGTGCGTATCAATGTATTCCTTATCCCAAAGATCTTCCTGAAGCCATGTATGAATAATGGCGCATTGAAGAGCCGTATCAGTATTGGGATAAACCGGAATCCACTTATCGGCATGGACTGCTGCTCCGTAGTTCACATCAGGACAGATATATATTTGCTTTACACCAATTTCAGTAAGCCAATTACAGTAACGGCTTGGCAAATGACCATGCCATCCCCATGTGGTGGTCTCCATGTCGCATCCCCAGAACAGCAAATTCTGAGTATTTTCGGCAATATCGAGTAATAGGTTTTGAATATTACCTTGTCCTACAGGATCACATCCCCAAATATGTTTTGCGCCCCAATACCAACCTTCCCAACTATCAGCGTTACGCGCTTGGTATGTAAAGCCTCCCATTTTAGAGAAAAGATTCATTTGAGCACTATGCGTCGCGTGCAAGACTTTGGTTTCCCCATGGCCATCTCCTTGACAAAGAATGCCATAAGGACCATAGACCTCATGGATTCGCTTTATCTCGTTAGCGATAATGTTGGTAGCTTCATCCCATGAAATACGAACGAACTTACTTTTACCGCGATTTTGCGTATTGCGCTCTCCTTGTGGATCCCAGTCTTCACGCTTTAATGGATATGGAATTCTATTTGGCGAATAAGCACGCTTTTTATAAACAATGGAAAACGGAGCGATGTCCGACTTCTCGGCCGGCTCAAATTGGCTTCCTCGTGCTTTAATGACCCAAGGGTTCATGAACTCTTTGGAATAATCGCGTCCATACGGCATAGGACGCGTGCGTATAATCTTGTCGTCTTTTACGTCTATTTGGGCAACCATGGCTCCTATCCCGCATGCGCCAAATGCCGTATTTTTGATACAAGTCTCTTCTTCTGTTGATCTACCAGTAAGCACTGCTCCTGTTCGCCTATCACTAGGCACTGCGCTTTCTGATGCTCTACCAGTAAGCGCTGCGTTTTCGAATGAACTTTCCGATGATTTTTCAGATGGTTTTTCAGGCGTTTCAGTCTGCATTTTCTCTCCTCCTTCAAACTATACGATGGCTGTGGTTCCGCAATGGTCTTGGGCGGCTGAACATTATTGGCGGCTTAGCCTTGAACGGTTTGGGCGGCTTGTACCTCTAGGATGGCTTAAGCTTTAGTGTCCTGAGCGGCTTGGACAGCTTAGGCTTAGAACTGTGGACGCAGAGTTATTCTTTTGGTGTGCTAAATTGCGTTGGAGCTTTTGGTATAGAAGAACCCGGAGCGGGTGGAACACCATTACCAGTACTTGGAGCACCCGGAGCTTTAGGAATATTAGATGGCGCTGACGGTACAGACATGCCTGGAGCAACCGGGGCTGACGGAGTAGCCGGCTCACTCATAACCGGAAGCTTTGCGCCGCATTCTTTGCATACTTCATTATGGATATCGTTTTCGACTCCGCATTCAGGACACATTTTTCCTAAATCTACTTCGGGAGGTCTAAAACACATAGCAAAATCCCCCTTATCCCTCTAAAAACTTGAAGTTTTCACTGATACCGGTTGGCATCTACATACAAAGAAATATAGAAAGAGGGAATGACAAGAACAATAAATAAATCGTATAATATGAATATATTTAGTTTCCAATTTGGAATATAGCAAGGGTTTAATAGGTTTTTATGGGCTATGTCAATCTTCCTTCTGCTTACACAGAGAAAATACTGTCTATAAAATTTGAGTCACTTTTAGAACTCACATTATTTTTAGACCATCCCACTTTGCAAGCTGTTGCCGAAAAGCTAGAAATCTCACAGCCTACACTGAGCAAACACTTAGCCAAACTTGAAAAGGATATTGGCTTTCAGCTTTTCCAGCATGATTACAAGCTGACGCTAACGCCTGCAGGAAGAAGATTTGCGGTTTATGCAACATCAATTCTTGAGCATTTCATACGAAGCGTTCAAGAATGCGCCGAACAAGTAGGGCAAGCTCCATCTTTCTTAAGGATTCAAGAAAATGATTTGACTTTCGCTGGCCAAGAATCGTTCAACCGAATCTTGAATCGCTTTATGTCTATGCATGAAGGATATGATTTTACCCTTATTGCAAAAAGTCCTCATGACGTAGATTGGGTGTTACAAGAAGGGATTATGGACATTTGCTTTTGGAATGAATTTGGAGATATTGAAGAAATAATCGCTAGATATCGAAAAAAGGGTGTCGGACTTCTTTATTTATCAAGCGAACGCGTCATAGTATGGGCTAAACGTAACCATCGCATCTTTCTAAATGACAGTATTCGCGCCGCAGATGTAAGCCACGAACGCATTATGACCATGTCTTCACCGCGGTCACCTCAAGACATGTCACTTTCAGAACGTCTTTTCAAGACACCTGAATATCAAAAACTTCCATTGAAACGAGATGTTCGCACTGCAGAAAAACGTGCAACGTTTTTAATGATGGATCCTAGGGAAAGCATATATCTTCTTCCGGAATCGTTCAGTCATATTCCATACATTTATGAGCGCACCAGTATGGCATGGCGTCCCATAGATGACGGCACTGCTATCCATCATATGTTCCTTGCATACGATATTTATTCTGAAAATAGGTGTGTTAAAGAATTCATTGATTACTTTATAGGGGAATCGTCCTGATCTTGACTGATTCTCGACTCATCATATAAAGTCAAAAAGATCAGCGCGCCACATGTGTAACTTTGAGCAAGCGATCTTATGCTGTCAGAATATTGTGATATGTCGACCTACACCTACCTGAGTAATGAAGCGATTAGTGAATGCAGGCTCGTTTTTGTCTCAGCAATCTTCTGAATGTTGAAAAGTCCCAGTCGCTTTTCAAAAGTAAAGACATGCAAGAAGATTCGCTGATCTTCTTCTATTGAGCTGATAAAAACTAAAACAACCAAAAGCAAGGTTGCGTGATGGATCAGTTGCCCATACGGTACGGATTGCTGGAATCCATATATCTCACTCATAACTTCTATAGATCATATGTGATCAAAAGCCAAAGGTAAAGTTCGAGAGGAACTTATCGAGAGAAGGCTTATCGAACAACCAATGGTCACTTCCGCCTCAGATTTTCGACACAGCTCTATCGTAACCGTCGTATTATAAGTCTCAGGGCTTCGCGCTAGTGTGAACAACCCATCCAGATATTATTGCGACGAGGAATGTTGAAGCAACAACACCTAGGCAATAGCGCTAATCATGAGCATGACCCGCGTTCTTCGCTTTGCTACACAGGACACGAACCGCATCGAGGGCGTTTTCCCATGCAACTTCTGAAGCAAAATCGTTTCTGCTCTGATAGCGCGTCCAATGAGCAACCATATCCTTACTGCAAGCCAATGCGTCAATCACGGAATCGTAATTCGCTAACGTGACATCATGATTTCTCGTCCTAGCTGTTGCCGCGACAGCCTCTGCCAGAGTCTCAAAATCAATATCTACTTCGATGTTTGAGAGCGCCCACATGTCATAGAAATCTCTCATGCGTGTGTTAAACGTTGAGCGCACAAGCATAGTCTCAATCTTCTCCGCAAGCACGGTTTCGACATTGTAGGCAAGAATGTCAATATCACGATCTTCGAACATGAGGCGATATGCATAGTTGATTGCAGATGACGTGAGCGCGTCCCCTGTGGATACATCGAGCTTCATTGGGATATCCATCTTGTCGAGATGGGCGCGGATCTCGACGCGAACTCCTCCGTATTCTGAGTCTTCCATAATCCCGTATGCGTCTTCAACATCGAAGGTCATGCCATCTTCTAAAGGGATAACTGCAATGTCTTTCGCCATCTTAGCGGCACTCTCGACATTAAGCGCCATGTTCAGCATGGTCACATCGGTATCGCGCGTCATTCGCTGACCGATATCTGGAGTGTCAACACTTCTTTGGACATTTTCTAGATGCACAAACCAGCCTCTCTGAACTCCATTGGCGACATGTACCCGAGCGTAGAATGAAGGCGTATCTTGTTGTACCAATGAACATAGTCGTTGAGCTTCACTTGGAGATCGTGAAGGCTCGCGAATGCCTCTTGGTAGACAAACTCCTCTTTGAGCGTCTCGTTGACCGACTCGTCCACCGCGTTATCGTAAGGACAGCCCTTCTTAGACAGCGACCGCCTTATCGAGAACACCTCCAACAGCTCGTCGATCTCGGCATTGTCGAACTCCGATCCCCTATCGGTATGGAAGACATCAATGTCGGAAATTGGAAAGTCAAGCGTTGCAAAGGACGATTTGACCAGGCGCGCATCCTTCCGCTCTCCTGCGGCATGCCCCACAATCTCCCGGTTGTAAAGGTCCACGAGCAGGCAGATGTAGTTCCACCCATTGCCCACCCTCACGTACGTCAAATCCGAGCAGATGTGTGTATGGGGTCTGTATCCAGAGAATACCTGCGAGATGATGTTCGGCATGTCCGACTGGTTTGCCTTGGCCCTTGCCTTGGGTGCCTTCTTGTTCTTGCGAATGCAGCAGAGACCGTTCGCCTTGAGGGCGTTGCCGATGCGGCGCCTGGATGCCGTCTTGCCCCGCCTCTCGAGCACGGCCTTTATCCTTCGCGTGCCGTATCTCCCGCGATTCTCCTTGAATATGGATACCACTTCCTCCTCGATCGGGTCTTTCTCCTTCGGCCTGTCCCCGTGGCTTACCATGTAGTAGTAGGTCGCACGTGCTACGCCCAGGATCTCGCATTGCGCTGATATAGGATAAAGGTGGGCGTTCTTCTTTATCACTTCTACTTTTGTGCGAATATCAGCGCAGCCTGTTTTAAAACATCGACCTCCATGCGAAGCCGCTTGTTCTCCTTCTCAAGGTCGAGCAGCCTCTGCTTCTCGGGCGTGCGGTTGTCCTTTGCGCGGGTGGAGCCGCTCTCCTCTATGCGCTTTACCCATCTGCAAACGGTCGAATGCCCTAGGTCGTATTCCGCCTCGATGTCCCTGAGCGACTTTCCCGCATGGTAGAGGTCGACGATTTGACGCTTGAACTCTTCTGTGAAGTGCCTGGGGTGCTTGGGGTCTCTCATGTATCATCTCTTTGGGTAAAATCTCTCATTATTGTGTCTAAGTTAGTATAACCACTCCACCTATGGCTTCCTCATCATGGTGCACGAGCGAGTCCAGGCTTATGTCGAAGATCTCTGCCATCCTTGTCGCATTAACGAGATCGGGTATCGCTTCTCCCGATTCCCATTTGGCGACCGTCTGTCTGGCCACTCCGATCTCCTGTGCCAGCTCTTCTTGAGTCAAGCCCTTCCTTGTCCTGAGCGATAGGACGTTCTGACCAATCATATCTTTCATACCTCCAAGAGAACTCTAACCAAGGCAATTGCCAAACACTACCAACCAAACATGGAACATCCGATCCCTCAATGTAATGTTCAGATAGCATTATCCGATTCACATAAGGACTCTGTCGTTCCAAGTGGAGCCCAGATTGTTCATCAGATAGCATCACTAAGGTTTTTACACCCATGCCAAATTCCGGGAAAGACAAGGCTGCTGATGCTGTTTACTAATCGCTCTGATGCTGTCGACAGAGTTGTTCAGTATGTTGAAATAGGGCAGTTTTGACCTCAAATTGCAACATCACGCGAAATCTTTACACCCTTATCCAAGCTGGGAAAACTTGAAATAATAAGATCGATTTTGAGAGTGAGTACAAAATGATGCTATCGCAGGGCTATAGGAACGAAATTCATTCCCGACAATCGTTGCGGCGGGTTTGCAGCACTATTCCAGTGAACTTTTTTGGGCAGCTTTGTGCAACCGTGGACAGGTATGAACAACTAAAGCGACAGAACTGACATATTGCAACATCTACAAGCAAAAACGGCTTAGCGATGGTTCGCTAAGCCGTAGATTCGTGTCAAACCAAAGTGAGAGAAATCCTAACTGGTTTACAAAAATCGTGTCAGAAAAGTTCACGTATTTACAAAGAAGTTCAAAGGTGCAAACTAAAGAAAATAGTGCCTTTGACCAGGCGTATTACTCCCACTCTTTCCCGCACGTTTACTACCATGCCATTCCAGTGAACTCTAATTGGGTGGTTGGACTTAGCCGTTTTGTCACCGAATCCCGCCTCGTATCTTCGCGTGGGCGCTTGGGACAAAACCTGGGACAAATATGCGAACTATTTCGAAACCGTGGATCCGCAGTTTCATTTTTGTCCCGGGGACAAAAATGGGTTGGTTTTGAGGCTCGGAACCACATGAAATGGATGCCAAAACGACTGATTTCCCCCTTTGGCGCCTGTTTCGTGAAGTGAATCGTAGCCAGCGGCTTTATCGTCTTGCGTTTCCGCAGGTCAGATAGGATTCGCAAGAGCGCTGAGTGAAAAAATCGTCGCAGGCGGCTTTGTTTGCAAGTTTGAATGTGGTCTTGATCTGAGACTTGCGAAGTCGCCGTTTCTGTCGGTTGCCCGTTTTTCATCGGATCCGCCATCTTTAATGAGCGTACATTATTTTGATATACATTGATGCAATGAGGTAAACGATAATTTTGGAGTACATACCGATATGGAAATTATAGAAATCAAAGAGAATAAAAAACAATTTCTCCCCTTATTACTGTTAGCCGATGAACAAGAGAGCATGATAGACCGATATATTGATAGAGGAACGATGTATGTATTAGTCGATAATGGGGTTAAATGCGAGTGTGTGGTAACCGACGAGGGCAAAGGCATTCTTGAAATTAAAATATTGCAACTGCGCCAGAATATCAGGGCAAAGGTTACGGCAAGGCACTAATTGACTTTGTTGCTGCGAAATATAAAGGGAAGTATTCGATACTACAAGTTGGTACAGGGGATAGCCCGTTGACCGTTCTTTTTTATGAAAAATCTGGTTTTGCCCGCTCACACAGCATTGAAAATTTTTTTATTGATAACTATGACCACCCTATTTTTGAAGGTGGGGTTCAACTAACAGATATGATTTATCTACAGAAAAAAATATAAATTATCGTTTGGCGGGAACAGGATAGCACGACACGCCCGGCGGACCATGTTGGGGCCGGATCCATCACCCGTTTCCTAGACTGTTAAATTGTGAATTATTCCCGCAGAGCCCTATTATTCCCGTATCGCCGAGTACTCCGCTGTACCGCCCAGTAGGAGCAGTTGGGAATAATGGAGCCGTTTTCCCAGGTAGGCATGCAAAAAGAAAGCCTCCGAACCAGAGGGTTCGGAGGCGGTTATTCCCGTTATTTCGCTGGTGGCTTTGCCCTGCGGCGAAGCCGAAACAGTATCAGGCGGTACTCAGCGGTACTAAAACGCGAGTTCAGAAGCCAGTTCCCGCTATTCCCACTCTATGGTCTACGAACCATTATCTAGGCCATAGGAGACTGTCGCTTCCATATGATATGCCATCGTCCAACCTGTCGTTTCTGGTAACAGTATCGATTTGAACTCACCCGGATCAAGGAAGCAATTCTAATCTCAATGGAATAAATCAGATTATACAAGAAACGCCCATTGGCTGGGGTTTCTTAGTACCTGCGAACGTCTTGAGTTCATTTCGAGCCGAGACGATCGAAAATTTATTCCGCGGGAATAGTTCTGTAATAAATTTCGCATAGTGGAATAAATCTCCTACCGGAGCAAACGCGAAATGCTGAGTGCAAATTGAGTTCAGAATGAGTTCACGCTTATTCGCGACAGCAAGTTCAGCATCAGAATTGATATTGAGGGAAGCAAAATCCACTGCGCCAATTTGGCACAGTAGGTCTGAACTGGCGGTTCTCCTCAAAAATGGTCTCTAGCTACAATCTACGTCCAATACCTTCCGCCTTAAGTGTTTTAAGTGATTGTTCTTGAAGGAACGGTAGTTTGTGCCAAACACCTTAGCGTCAGTCTCCGTTAGCTCATCATTTCTGAATTTGAGGTCCGTCAGTTCAAGCGTACAGACACAGTCGGCCACTTGAGACAGAAGGTACTCCCTAGAATCTGCAGCTCTATAGAGGATGGCCTCCTTGGAAAGGATGAAGTCGATTGCCCCATGCAGTGCCTCAGTGACCATCTGCTGCCCATTGTCGTAATAGATCTTCACCTTCACGAAAGTCTGGAAGTAGTCGAGATTCTCGGTCAGGAAAACGACGAGATCCCGTTTGAACCTGACTATGAAATCCGCAGGGCGAGGCACCTCGCTTCTCCTGTATACAAAAGCCTTGTACGTAAACGGAGCGCGACGACAGAAAGCCTCAAAGGAAGATAGGAGCTTCTTACGTATTTCCATATCCAAGCCCTTATAGGCATCCTTACCGTACATCAAAGGCGAAGCATGGAAAGGAATGCTCGGAAGAGACTTGACTCGGAGATCCTTGTCCAATGAATCTTTCGCGGAGGCAAGCGAATCCCCTTGGTCGTGGAATACCAGCGAGACAATGCAGTATCTGGAATGCCCCTTCTGGCCTCCAGATTCGTCAACGAATATGCTTAGCTCTCTAGCGATGAAATCCTCCTAATATAAAAAGTGCCGGGGGACACCCCCGGCCACTTGGTAGAAATTTCTATTGAAATCTCCATGCGGAATTATACACCGCAAGCCATAGGGGTGCCAATATAAAGCCTATATCTTCATCAACTGCTCATTGCCAGAGAACGAAGACAGACAATAGATACAAGATCGCTCCATAAAACTATGATTCCGACACAGCATTATGACTGAGCTTTTCTTCAATATACTTTTTACCTGCATCTGAAAGCTTGAAAGTTTTCCGCGCCTGGCGCGAGCTTCCACTCTTTTTCAGTTGTATTACTCGTTGAGGACGTTTGTCGACTGCTGACGCAACAGAATCCGCAACATTTGTAAGCGCATATCCAAGCTCACGCAGCTCCTTTTGAACATCTGCGGATTGCCATGATTCCTTACCCAAAACTACCTGAAGCCAATATGCTGCCGTTAGCGCTTTATCCTCCTGCGTTAAAGGGTCTACAGCAGAATAGAGTTCGCCAAATGTTTCAAAACTATTGCCTGAACTGGTTATTGGCTCCTCCAGAGGCGCCGATGATGAAATAGCGGCTTCAATATCACTGTAATCAAAATTGAAGAAATCCTGTGCCCATCGGAATACGCGCTTTCGAGCTCCATTGTCGAGAGGATTCAAGGCATCAGCAATCGTTTGCATTGCAGCAAGCTCTGCAGAAGCTCCAGTAGATTCGATTCCGAGACAACCGTTCGTGTCGACCTTTTCTGCAGGGTTCATTATCAACACACTCCTTATCTGAACAACATTTACTAGTATAGTAACTAGTACGATATCTAGTGTCAAGAACTATTAGCAAACGGATTCCACAAATAATTGATTCAAGAATAAGTAGCACGTTCTCCTTTCGAGTGCTTGCATTCTCGTTGCAAGCTCATCTAGTGAAAGGAGACAGAAATGAGCGTCTACAAAGAACGGTCGACTGACTGCTGGTGGGTGTCCTGCAGATTCAAGGACATCAACGGCGTTGCGAGGCGAACCACCAAGCGGGGCTTCAAGTCAGAAGAGGAGGCGAAGCGCTGGGAGGAGGACCTGAAAGCGTCGCCATATCTGAGGTCCATGACCCTGTCGCGCTTCTTCGAGGCCTACGAACGCGACATCAGGCCGACCGTGGCCGCGAGCACTTGGGAGCAGAAGGAGGCGCTGTTTCGAAAGAGGATCGAGCCGTACCTCGGCGACACCCTGATCGAGGAGCTCGGAGCGCCCGACATCCTGCTGTGGCAGGACCTGATGCGCGCGGCGCGGAAGAAGGATGGCACGCCGTATGCGCAAACCTATCTCCGCTCGCTCAACAACCAGCTCGACGCGATCCTTAACCATGCCGCCAACCATTACTGGCTTGCCCGCAATCCAATGAAGGGGCTTCGCAAGATGGGCAAGAAACGCGCGGGTGAGACGAAGTTCTGGACGAAGGAGGAGTACCTATCCTTCTCCGAGCAGGTGGAAGACGATCCTGAGCTGCATTGCGCCTTCGAAGTCCTCTACTGGTGCGGGCTTCGCTCGGGCGAGATGCTCGCTCTCACAGGTGACGACATCGACTTCAACCGAGGCGTCATCATGGTGAGGAAGGCGATGTCCAAGGTCAAAGGCTCCTATGTGGTGAGCACCCCAAAGACGAGCACGTCCCGCCGTGTCGTGCAGATGCCGCCTTTCCTCGAAGAGGAGCTGAGCTCGCTCATGTACGCTAAGGGGACGGCTCCCGACGAGCGCATATTCCCGTTCACGCACCACAAGATGAGAAGGCATCTGAAAGAGGGCGCAGAGAGGGCTGGGCTTTCCCAGATCCGCGTTCACGACCTGCGCCATAGCCACGTGTCGCTTCTCATCGATCTCGGGTTTCCGGCCCCTGCGATAGCGGAGAGGATAGGGCACTCCTCCATCTCCGTCACGTTCACCTACGCACATCTCTTCCCGGCGCGCCAGCATGACATGGCGAAGGCCCTAGAGGTCGAGGGAGGCATGCGATGAGCTATCCGAGGGAGGCGCGCAAGCGCAGCAAGACGATAGCGTTCTGGGTAACGCCGGGACAAGCCGCAGAGATCGACGAGATGGTGAGGACGAGCGGCCTCACAAAGCAGGACTACCTTCTCACGCGAGCCCTGGAGCACGAGGTGGTCATAGTGCCGAGCAGCCGAGTGGTGAAGAACCTGCGCGAGAAATCCGAGAGGATCGCAAAGAGGCTAGAGGCTCTCGCGAGCGCGGGCGAACTGAGCGATGCTTTACTCGATGAGATCAGGTGGCTCGCCGGCCTCATGGCGGCGTTCGTGAGATACGGCGAGGAGGAATTCGACGCGGTGGAGAGGATCATCGACCTCAGCCGCGACTGACGGCCTGTTCCATATGCCTCGCGGCCTCTCTTGTGGAATCTCTGTGAAGAATGACCTTAGCGGACCTAAGAGAGCCTT
Organism: uncultured Eggerthellaceae bacterium; assembly: GCA_964631345.1. Lineage (GTDB taxonomy): Bacteria > Actinomycetota > Coriobacteriia > Coriobacteriales > Eggerthellaceae > MGBC163016. The sequence continues at coordinate 47,249 of CAZVWE010000012.1, forward strand.
AGCTCGACGCCCGCGAATACGGGCATCCCTTCTTTCGAATACCATCGGACCTAACCAATCGACCTAGAAGAGGAGGGATGCCCATTCGATTCGCTTTAAGCTGACATATTCATCCGAAAGACCGATTCGGGGTACCGGTCGATGATACTCAAAACCCTGTTACGAGTTGTGGATTTCGAACCCTCGTGATGACGCCGTGATGACGCTTTTCGAGCCCGTTTCGCGGACGCGCAAGCCCTTGAGCTGGGCGAACGCCTCCGTGTAAGCCACTTGCGCCCTATTCCCACTCAATAAATCAATTTAGAGTAAATATGCACATTACGCAGGCACTTTACATATTATAGTCTCCATATTTGCATCAATTTTGCATCAAAACATTCTAGAAAAAGCTTTATGAACCATTTTAGACAATGCAACGAGATATGAGCTAGATCGAAAGTTCCTAATATGCGGCTACTGCATCTCCGTCTATAATTGAAGTTACCACACCGCAAGACCTTTCGGACTTGCACCACAATCGAATAAACAACAGGCAGCTTGGAGAGCATCCGCCTTTCAAGGTCTGTTGTTTCATTCGTGGAGCATCCCCTTGCGGTGTGGTAACTGTGGTGGATGCTTTCCAATTTGTCTTAAACAGCTTCCTTCACAGATATACGGACTTGATTGTTCGAAATGTTGTGCAACCTATTTTGCATAACACCAAAGACAATCAAATAAAGCAACCATACTGAAAGAAAGCACAATGAAAGCAAAGTTTGTCAGGATTGGAATAATTGCGGCTATCGCCGCATTGACATTCTCTTTGATTGGCTGCAATAACCAGACTGAAGGATCATCTTCCTCCGTTGAATCTAACTCAGAAGAACAAATGCAAACATATAGTGTTGGAGAAACAATCGAAACAGATATCATTAAGTTCACGCTTGACAGAGCGGAGTTAGCAATTGCTCTTAACAGTTCGATGGGTTTCGGATCGGACAAAGCCCCCGATGGACTTGCTGGTGGAGACTTCTTTCTTCCAAAGGAATACAACGCTGATGAAGATGAAAAAAATCCTTTTGTTGCTGCAAAAGGACATACGTTGGTTTCGATGACGTTTACAGTAGAAAACCTAGATAGAGCGAGCGTCGAACTATGTGATTGGGGTTTATATGAGTTCATAACTATTGAATACAATGGGGCTTCCTATGTCGGAGAAAGCTCCAGTGACGATAACTTCAAAACAAAGATTGGTGCCGTTAATAAGAATAATGAAGGATGGAGTACCATTAACACGTCGCAAATATACGTTTATGCTGGCAAAACAAATTCTTACAAAGCATACATTGACATCCCTGTAGAAATTGAAAACCTGTCTAGCCCATTCGAAATTATATTCAATCTCCCAACATCCAGTGGCGAGAGACAGGCTTTTACCTATGCAGTCAATTAGTCAGTTACTAATGCTTGACATAATTACTGAGCGTTCTGATTTGCAATGCTTCATTTTTCAAAACTAATTATTTTTGGTAAAATATAATTATCCAAAATGCATTCTGAACGGGCATCTTAGCCCGTTCTCTATTTTCTGCGGGAATCCGCTCTAGCAGCAAATCAACCAGCATTTAGCCTATACAATCCCGCTGGGCAAACCTCAATAATTCATACCTCTTGGATTTGAATTAAAGAAGAGGAAGTAAATCAAATGCTTATTCAAGCATTTGATTTATTACTGTTTAAGAAAAATAAGTTTGATAAATCAAATTTGAATCAATTCAATTTAATGAAAGGAAATATCTATGTCCAATTATGAAAATGAAGCAAAAGACTACGTCAAGGAACTTAACCCTACAACACAGAAGAAAGCAATCGTTGCAATTCAAGACGCGCTCAACAACGATAAAAGAGATTGGCAGTGGATTGCTACCGCTCTTAGAAAGAAGAGCGTCAACGAGTGGACTAAATGGGGTTTTGGACTGTTCTTTGATAATAAGTTTCAAGCGTCTGTCTATCAGCAGATAGAGCGTGACGAACGATGTAAACACATTGATGCCGACAGTTGGCTAAGTGGCGGCAGTTTCAATGCAGTGAACAAGACAACCAGCATTAAACAACAGCCAATTCACGAACCCAAACCAGGTGACCCTTTCTATAGTCTTTATGCAGAAGGATTGAAACAAGAACATCAAGCAACCAAACCGACTTCCGCTAATGATGATGCATTTCCCTTCTAGCGCATCTGTGCGGGCTACTGCTAACGCATCCGCCCGCAACATATCCATTACTCCGTTAAACGCCGTAAACACCCAAGAGATGAAGGAGATAACAAATGCTTTTTGCCCAATCCGCACAGCTGATATATAACGGTGCTGACATGCATGAGATCAAGAACCTTACAGCATTGCAGCAAGACGGCAAGGAACTAAGCGAAACAGACAATCGCGCTCTTGCGGAATACATCATGCGAAAAATTGATTACGCAAATAACTTCTACAGCAATACACGTTTGATGATAGGAAATGAAACATTAGACGCACCTAGGGAAACCAGCAGACAAATCAATCACATCCATTACAACTGTCAAAAAGAGATTGAAAGCAAGTGGCAACCACCTATCACAGATGAAGAAGCTTTCAAGCTGATGTTCCAAGAGGAAATAGAAAGTGAACTTGTAGATGCAACAAAGAATCAGACCATCGAACTAAAGTTATAGTGCGGGCATGGGTTCGATTAGAAAGTTGCTTTTGATCGTGGGCAAGACCGCATCAAACAATCAGCAGTAAAAGGAATCATTCAAATCCTGAAACCACCCCGCTCCGTATCGTTTAGTCGTCTTTGCCCATTTCCCTTTTCTCCCAAATCTCATAGGCGGTTGATTCACCTTGAAATGCATCTGTCATCCTATCAGCTGCCAGTCTCATAGCTTCTGGGTCAACGTGTGAATAGGTGTCGAGCGTTATCGCCTTTGATGCATGTCCGAGCATGTGGGACAGAGAAGCTACATCAACGTTGTTCTTGATAGCTAGGGTTGCGGCATTATGACGCAAGCTATGGAGCGTCACCTCAGCTCCGTAATGGTCAACTATGTTATTCCGCCTTACAAACCTTGTAACCTCTTTAGCAAGCGTAGTAGGTGGTTTGTAGTGGATAGTGTCGCCGATAACGAACCAGCTACCATCAATGCTTCCATATTCCTTTTTCACATAGTCAATACGGGCTTGGATGACCTCTATTAACTGCTTTGTCATATTGAATGCTCTTTTAGAAGATTCGTTCTTGGGGTCTTTTTTGTATGTTCCCGTTCCTGTTACACCTATAGCAGTCTCAATATGCATAACATTTCTCTTCATATCCACATCATGAAAACGTAAGCCACAAATCTCACCGCGCCTTAAACCACCTAGCACAGCAAGATTGATAGCCGTCCAAAAATAGCTGCCATATTCATATTCAGCATTCAAGCAACCGAGCAAGTCTTCCATTTGGTCAGCATCAAGGAAGGTTGTACGTTTCGCACCCTTTTTGGGTGTCCTTACATGACTGCAAGGGTTATCAGGTATTTGATTGATGAATTGATAATGCGCATAGGTTTTGTTCAGGATTGCATATATAGAGTGAATAGTACTTTGCTTCAATCCACTTTCAGCAAGCATGGTTAACCAAGATTCAACCGTTATATTATCAACATCAATAAAATGGCGATTGCCGATATAAGGAAAAAGATTCTTGCGGCAAGTGGACATTTGCGAGTAATGCGTTGATTTCTCTAAAAACCCTTTACTTAGCTGTTCATTTAGAAAGTTGGTTATAACCTCTTCAACGGTCAGTCCACCATCAACAGATATTTGCTCTAATTCGGCTTTACGCCTTTGTTCTAGCTCCCATGTTTTCAGTTCCTTTTTCGCTTCGTTCTTTTTAAGACTTTTTGCAGTCTTAGTTTCTTGATGGCGCTTACCTTGCTCATCGTAGTAATACATGTATCCGATGAACTTCCCCGTCCTTTTTTGTTCACGTATACCCATCTCGCCATATTCACGCATGGTAATTCCTTTGTTTGATGTATGCTGAAGCAATGATACATCATCTTTACATCAGAAATATGAAAAGAGCCTTGAATAACAAGGCTTTGAACAGGTAGTTTATAGCGCATATAGTGCATCTATCATTCCCACTCAATCGTAGTTTTGCCCGCTAGACGTACAAAACGTGCCAAATCGTG
>CAZVWE010000013.1:0-25391 GCA_964631345.1 uncultured Eggerthellaceae bacterium
CCATGGAGCCGCGCGCCCTGTTCGTGTAGTCAAGCTCGAACGCCTCAGCATCGGACTTCGTCTCAAACCCGCGTTTGCACTTGTGCTTGCGCTTCCCGTAGATATCCTTGTACCAGAACTGGCTCGTCCAGCTCCCGTTCTCCTCTCTCACCGCAGTCATCGGATACCGTCCTTCCAGCCGAAATAGCGCTGCTCGAAGTAGTCCTTACTCACCTTTCCCGTTACCGTCATGTAGCCTTTCTCGGCAAGCTCACGGTTCAGTTCCTTGATGACCGAGTAGGCGGAGGTTCGTGAGATTCCCAGCCTCTCCGCCACCTCCTCGGCTCTGATCATCTCTGGCTTGTGATGTACCATGTATGCTCCTTTCAGACAGTTCACTATTGAACTGTTTCATCCTGGGCATACTAACAGTTCAGTTACGTACGGTCAATACATTGCGTTCATTTGTGAACTGTTTTAGAATTCGTAGGACAACGCGCAAAGGAGCCTTATGAACACCGGAGAACTGATCCGCTTCTACAGGAAGCGCAAGCATATGACACAGGCCGGATTGGGCGAGGCCGCAGGCTTCTCCGAACCAGCCATCAGAAACTACGAGCTGGGCAACAGGACGCCCGACAGAGGCCAGCTGGAGAAGATATCGAAGGCTCTAGGAGTAACGCCCGACTCCCTTGTCAGGCACGAGATCACAAGCGCGAAGGACGCGCTTGGAGTCTTGTTCCAGCTGGAGGACGAGTTCGGGCTAGTTCCCCAGGAGGATGGATCGCTCAGGATCGATCCCAAGGCCGACAATGCCCAGAAGCTCGATGCAGCCATCAAGGCTTGGGTAAATGCGCGCGATGAGCTCGCGCGTGGTGACATGACAGAGGAGGACTACAGAGCCTGGCGCGCAGGCCTCCAGGTCTGACATAAGCATCAACTTGCATCGTTCACGGGCGCTCAGTGAGCGCCTTTTCTTTTCCTCTTGCACATGCCGTTCGCAAAATATGCCATCTACCTCGTAGTATCGGTAATCGAATTTACTCCCTCATACATTTGCTCCAATTTTCACGTAGTTCCCGAGACGATTTGTACACGCACCGATACTGTAAATCGTAGGAAGATCTGGTCTAGAAATGTGCCCAAAATACCCTGATTCGTAGTATCGGACGCATTTTTTACACCCCTATCTTTCCTGGGGAAACGTCCATTTTGAGGCTCGATTTCGGGGGTGAGTACAAAACGATACTGTTCTCCACAATTGCCCACTTTTCCCGTTACCAGTAATGGTATCAAGCGGCTGGATTCAGTCCATTTCTCTCGACTACTTTTGAATGCTTTGGAAAACTAACGAACTCCCATGCCGATAAAGAATCGAAAGCTGCACAAAAACAGTATCGGAACTGGGAAAAGAAAGACCCGCCATGGTGTTGGAGGGTCTTTTCACTGAGAATCAAAAGTGAGAGGATAACCGAGTGGCTTGCAAAATTCATGTGGAGAATTACACAGTTTTACAAAGAATTAGAAAGTAATAGTGAAGCTAAATAGTGCCTCTGAACTGGTAATTCTCACTCCCACTCGATAGTTGCGGGGGGCTTGCTAGTGATGTCGTACACTACGCGATTCACGTCAGGCACCTCAGCAACAATACGTGACGACACGCGCCCCAACAACTCATAAGGCAACTTTGCCCAATCCGCCGTCATCGCATCGCTTGACTCAACCGCCCTCAATACAATCGGACGACCATACGTACGCTCATCGCCCATAACACCAACACTACGCACATCGGGCAACACTGCAAAATACTGCCACACGGGTCGTTCCACTTCAGGGCCACCGGCGCACTCGCGCACCAATTCTCCCCCGCGCTCCCCTGTCTGCTCGAACAACTGCGCGTTATATGCATCCAGTTCTTCGCGAACAATCGCGTCAGCCTCTTTCAAAATATCCAGCTTCTCAGGAGTCACCTCACCAATGATACGGATTGCAAGGCCAGGCCCCGGGAAAGGCTGGCGCTGCACAATATAGTCAGGCAAACCAAGCGCCGTACCAAGTGCACGCACCTCGTCCTTAAAGAAATGATCCAACGGTTCAATCAACTCAAACGAAACTCCGTCTGGAAATGGAATCAGATTATGGTGGCTCTTGATGGTCGACGCCTTCCCACCAGTCTTACGAGCACCGCTCTCAATGATGTCGGGATAAATTGTCCCCTGTGCCAAATACTTCACAGGACGACCATCCTCTGCCAAGCTCTCCGCAACAGCAAAGAATTCCTTCCAAAACTGCTCACCGATAATGCGACGCTTAGCCTCCGGATCAGTCACTCCAAAAAGCAACTTTGCATACCTATCTTCCGCATGTACATGCACGAAGTCCACGTCAAACTGATGCGTGAAAACCTCTTCAACCTCTTCAGGCTCACCTTTGCGAAGAAGTCCGTGATTCACAAAAACACACGTCAACTGACGTCCAATGGCACGCGAGCATAATGCAGCAACAACAGAAGAATCAACTCCTCCGGAAAGTCCCAAAATCACACGGCTATCTCCCACCTGCGCGCGGATAGCCGCCACCGAATCATCAATAATGGAGTCCATCGTCCATGTCTTTTCTAGCCCGCACACTCCAAACAAGAAGTTCGAAAGCATTGCATCCCCATAAGGCGTATGACGAACCTCAGGATGAAATTGCGTTGCATAAAGCTTTCGCGAAGCACACTCCATGGAAGCCACAGGGCATACATCGGTACGCGACGTCACAGCAAACCCATCAGGCACGGCACTTACAGAATCGCGGTGGCTCATCCACACCGTCTGCTCACATGGTGTTCCCGCAAACAACAAGCTTTCACCCTGCAGCGCAACATCCGCCGCTTCTGCTGCATCTGCCGCCGCTGTCGTATCCACCAATTCCGCAACATCCACTGCGTCCACCGCTGCTGCTACTTCCCCACACGCTCCATCCAAACGAGTAAGCGAAGCCGGTCCATATTCTCCAATATCTGTATGGCTAACAGTGCCCCCAAGAGAAACAGCCATCACTTGCTGTCCATAACAAAACCCGAGCACAGGAATCCCCAACTCAAATACGCCCGCATCAATACTTGGCGCATCTTCTGCATAAACACTCGCAGGGCCTCCTGACAAAATAATCGCAGAAGGATCCATCGCACGAATTTCATCTGCAGTTGTATCGCACGAAATGATTTCGGAATACACTCCCAGATCGCGAACTCTGCGAGCAATCAACTGCCCATATTGAGCTCCGAAATCTACAACGACAACTTTTTGCTGATGTCCTTTTTGCTGATCTGCAAAACCAGATATATTCGCCACGACAAAGCCCTTCACACTCAATAACAACCTGAACAGTCTTAAGACTCAAATGATACTGAAGCCTGAGGCAGCCTGAGACCCAAACGCCCTTCAACTTAAATAAACTTAAGGCCATTATATTAGGCGAATTCGCAACTTAAACGTGAATCCGGTGAATCCGGCGTCCGGGACTAAGGCTTATACAACCAAGGTTATATAACCGAGACTATATAACCCAGCCCTCTATATATGTACCTTTCATCGTAAAAATACGACGAAGCGACTCATCAATGCGATCCTCTGTGATTTCTCCAGATTGCACTGCATCATATACAGCGGAGTATGCAGAGTTCAAACTCATCGGCATAAGCACAAGATCACATCCTGCTTGAATAGCCTGAACAGCAGCCTCATCACTGGAATAATAATCTGCAATTGCGCCCATCTCCATTGAGTCGGTTATAACAACTCCATCAAAACCAAGCTTGTTACGAAGAAGTCCTGTGACCACATCTGACGCAAGGCTTGCAGGTGTTTCATCCCCAACAATATTTGGAACGGAAAGGTGTCCAACCATCACCATGGGAGCGCCAGCATCAATGCCTGCCTCAAATGGGATAAGCTCACATTCTGCAAGTTCGTCCGCCGTCTTCTCAATAGTTATTTGCGACTTATGACTATCACCTACAGCAGCACCAAGTCCCGGAAAATGCTTGAGGCAGCACATCATTTGAGCGTCCTCAAAACCCTCTACTTGTGCAGCAACCATGTTTGCAACAGCTGTTGCATCTGCTCCAAATGATCTCTCCTTCATAACCTGGCTCTCAGGATTATTCGCCACATCCGCAACTGGCGCAAAGTCGGTATTAAACCCTAATGGCTCTAAATACCCAGCAATTTCCTTCGCGATATCCATGGCAGCAGAAACATCGCCAGAAACTCCAACGTCAGCCATGTCTCCTACATTTTGTACGTTAAAAGCCGAATTGTTTGCAATCCTGGAAACAGTTCCACCCTCTTCATCCACACAAAGCAGAGGAATTACTCCGCCTGAATCCATGGAGCACTGACGCAGTCCCTTGATGAACTCAGTAGCCTGATCAGGAGATACCAAGTTATCGCCAAATAATGTAAACCCTCCAACAGGCGCTTCAGCAATGGCTTCTCTTACATCGTTGTCGATTTCAGTAATTGGTTCATACGTCGAAGTACCACATTTTGTTTGTCCCATACATAGGACACCCTCAGGACGCACCACAAAAAGCTGCGCTATCTTATCTTCCAAAGTCATCGAGCCGATTAACCCATCTACGGTTTGGCGCAAGCGATCAGTATCGTTAAACACCGCTTCATTGGCCGGAAGTGTCCCCGCTGCATCAGAGGCTGCCTGATTGGCACCCGAAGAATTCGTGCAACCAAAAAGCCACATACTTGCAAAAACGCCTGACGCCATAGCGGCCGATGTGACAAAACTTCTTCTAGTTATATTCATCACGATATCTTCCAACCCCTATCACTTGGCATCTGGAGCTCGGCGCTGGTGCTCAACCCTACCGCTAGACACCTTCCAACCAACATTCTCGCATCCCATTATTCCAGATACAGTTCGCGAAGTCTTGCACGTTTATCTTGTCCAAAATCCAACTGATTTTCCAAGTACTTATCGATCGATCCAAAAATGGAATCCATAGCATCAAGTGCTGCATCAAAATAGAACTCATGCGCATATGCATAAGCCTCAAGACTCGAATCAATCCCCAATCCAATTGCTTTGCCCTTGAGCAACTTAGTCATACGATCAATCCAACCAGATATAAATAGATTCGTCGCCAAATAATCGTCCCTTATATATTCCATCGGAACGCCAAGGCAGTATTCAACAAGAATTGCAGCAACCCCAGTTCTATCTTTTCCCTGCGTACAGTGCCAAAGCGTGGCACCGGTTTCTGCCTCAAGAAGAAGGTGCAAAAAGCGTTTGTACGCTTTGATGCCCATCTCTCCTACAAGCGCTTTCGAATACAAATCCTGAATGGTCGTATAAGGATGGCTGACAAAAGCACGTGTAATATGTGCATCACGACCAAAAGCTGCACGACCTACAGTGCTGATAGCACTTTCGGGAAGCACTGGAAGCTCAATGTATTCAACTCCAGGCATTAATGGCAAAGGGTCAGGCTTTTCTTGCACTTCACTTTGGCTTCGAAGATCGACTACGCAATCCATATCATGCATATGTACCAGCTGTTTTATGTCCATTGCGCTCGCATCATGCAAATCATCCGCACGAATAAGTCTGCGCTTTTTAATACGCTTTCCATTTGCGGCAGGCAGACCGCCTAAATCTCGCGCGTTGTACATTCCTTTTAAATCGATATGACCGTATTTCGGAAATCCCGCGATTGGCTGCGGCATGATTGGCTGACCATATTCTGCTAGTTCTTCTTTGTCGTTTAATTTGTCGTTCATTGTCCACCCCGCCTTTTACTTGCCCTGTTGTATTGCGTGTCTCGCTTTTATATGTCGAGCCTTAATACGTATCCCGCCTTTTTACGCGTCCTATCTTTATATGCCACACCTTTACACGTCGTGCCGTATTGCGCTTTTTACAACGCCCTTCCTTATTTCTGAACCTTTTTAATCACTAAATTCGTTTTAGAACAGTGTGTACATTTATTTAAGAAAAATGGCTGAACTCTAAAAAACTTTGAATTTCTGTTGACAGAAGCAATGTCTTACTTATACTTATGAATACTTGTTCATATGTTTATTTGTAACAATTAAGCTGCTAACATCAACAGCTTAGATAATAGAAAGAGACTAGAATGACCAATATAAACCAGCATTCAGCCAGCCTAGACCATGATTCATCCACCCCTGCCGCCCCTACCACCCCTACCACCTCTGCCGACACAGATGTCATCAAAGAAGCAGAAGCCGTTGTTTCTTGCGCTCACTTAGCCCAATTAGATGAGTGCCCCATCGACTGCGACCAAGATCAAACAAATTGCATTTTCGATTCAATGCCCGACGAAGAGCTGCTCTACGATCTGGCAGATCTGTTCAAGGTATTTGCGGATACAACCCGTATAAAAATCCTATATGCACTCATGGGATCTGATCGCCGTGTTGCAGATATCGCAGAGATCATCAACGCAACACAAAGCGCGGTCTCACATCAGCTTCGCATTTTGAAACAAGCCCACCTCGTGAAATTCCAGCGTGATGGAAAAAATGTCATTTACTCACTTGCCGATAACCATGTATACACAATGCTTGCACAAGGCATGAGCCACATCTGCGAATAGGAGAAACCAAAATGTGCGATGCTTGCGCCTGCCAAAGTCATAACCAAATTCATAACCGCAAAAACGACCGCAACAACGACCACGGCCATGATCACAGTCATGTTGAATCTCAAAAGTCACTCATACGAAAACGCAACCGCATCCTGTTTGCGTTACTGATCTTTTTCGCCATCCTCATTTGGGAAGGCACTGGAACGCTTGAACAACTTTTTGGCAATTACACGTTATATGCAGAATTCATACTGTTCTTAATCCCGTTTTTTATCGCTGGCTATGATGTTTTGGCTAGCGCAGGACGCAACCTCGCAAAGGGTCATGGACTCGATGAAAACTTCTTGATGTCTATCGCCACAATCGGTGCGTTCGCGCTGGTATTTTTTCCTGATTCAGAACCACATATGGCAGAAGGCGCTGCCGTTATGCTGTTCTACCAGGTCGGAGAGCTCTTCCAAAGCTACGCCGTTGGCAAGTCACGAAAATCCATATCAGACATGATGGACATTCTTCCTGAGTATGCAAACGTTATGCGCGACGGAAAGTTAGAAAAAGTTGATCCATACGATGTAAATGTTGGCGATGAATTTGTTGTTCGTCCAGGTGAGAAAATTCCGCTTGACGGCATTGTGATTTCAGGCGAATCTCGCATTGACACATCGGCATTAACAGGCGAATCCGTTCCACGTACTGCAAGAGAAAACGACGAGGTAATTTCTGGGTGTGTAAATATGAGCGCAACCATAACTGTGCGCGCAACAAAACCGTATCAAGACTCCACTGTAAGTCGCATTCTTGAAATGGTCGAGAATGCCGCTGACAAAAAAGCTCAAACAGAAAACTTCATCACCCGCTTTGCACGCTACTACACACCAATTGTTGTAGGGCTAGCCGCAATGATTGCAATTCTTCCCCCTCTAGTAATCGGGGGAGCTTGGTCTGACTGGATCTTACGTGGGCTTACGTTTCTGGTTGTATCATGCCCGTGTGCACTCGTAATTTCTGTCCCCCTTTCTTTCTTTGGAGGAATCGGTGGCGCCTCCAAAATGGGCATCCTTATTAAAGGTTCAAATTACCTAGAGGCACTTTCCCAAACAGACACCGTCGTTTTCGATAAAACAGGCACGCTTACATCGGGCACATTTAAAGTTACAGAAATCCATCCGGTTGAAGGTGTCAGTCATGATCAATTGCTAGATATAGCAGCACATACAGAAGCTTTATCCACGCACCCAATCGCAGTATCGATCATTTCTGAAAATCCAAATAATATAGATATGCAACGTATTACTTCTGCAGAAGAAGAAGGCGGACAAGGCGTTACAGCAATTATCGACGGCAAAATTGCCCTTGCTGGAAACGACCGTCTTATGTACATGCACGATATTGATTTCGAGGCTCACGAATTTATAGGCACACAGGTTCACGTTGCATACGACAGTAAATACATGGGCACAATCCTTATCGGCGACACACTAAAGGCTGATTCAAAAGAGGCCATCGCAGATCTTCGCCATGTGGGCATTAAGCGAATCGTTATGCTAACAGGCGATCACAAAAAAGTCGCCAACGCTGTTGCACAAGACCTAAAAATCGATGAGGTGAAATCCGAACTCCTTCCTCAAGATAAAGTTGAAGCAGTCGAACAAATCCTTGAGCAAGACCACTCCGGTAAAGTTGCATTTGTTGGGGATGGCATAAACGATGCTCCAGTTCTCATGCGATCCGATATAGGAATTGCAATGGGGGCAATGGGAAGCGATGCGGCTATCGAGGCAGCCGACATCGTTTTAATGGATGACAAACCAACCCAAATAGCCCGTGCAATCAAAGTGTCCAAACGTACAATGCGCATCGTTTGGCAGAACATTGTCTTCGCACTTGGAGTGAAATTTGCCGTACTGATTCTTGCAGCCTTGGGAATCGCGAATATGTGGCTTGCCGTATTTGCAGATGTGGGAGTCGCGGTTATCGCCATATTGAATGCTATGCGATGCATGAACTCACGGATCTAGAATTGAAATACGCAATCGCTTGATCGTCGACAAATTCAAAGGTCAGTCCTCAAATGCTATACCTTTAGTCAACAAATTCCCAAAGGCTAAATCCAATTTTTCGCTGTAGCTATCCTTAAATCAATGCATAGCAGAGGCTCGAATCTATAAGACGACCTTTAAGGAGATCTATAAGGCAAATCTATAAGACGATCTATAAATCTGACCCTTAGGTTTCCCGTAGATTTTCGTGCCCTTAAAAAATAGGAGGCTACCATGAGAAAAGAACGAATCCGCGAACTTGCTGAGACTATTTATGTAACCGACAGGTTTGATCCCAAACAATTTATAAACCCCAAGACTACACCTGTAGTTTCTATCTATGTTCCAATCAAAAGAACTGAACGTGAAGACAGAAGAGATGAATGGGATCGTATCGAATTTAAAGATCTCGCAAAAGAGGCCGAGCGAAGACTTGCTGAGAACTACGACACTGATCAAGTCAAAGGTATTATTGAAAAGATCAATTACATCCTTGAACATGAAGACCTTCCGCTTTGGATCAAAGCAAGTAAAGGTCTCGCATTTTTGATCTCAAACGATGCCGCATACGTAATCAACATGAACATCGCACCAAAAGCCTGTGTAGTAGCTGGAAATGATTACTACTTGAAACCTCTTTTCTATGACGCCCAATATGACATGGACTACAAGCTATTGCTTCTGAATTCAGATTTCTTTGCATTGCTTGATGGCGACTACAATGGCGTTCACTACGAGCCACTTCCACAAGACGTCAAGGATTTCTTTGCTGAAACGTATCCTGAATTTGATGGCGAAACCACAGCGCTTGACTATTACAGCCTAGAGGATCATCACTCCCCTTACGCCGATCATAAATCAAGAAACGAAGTCACCCAAGAAGAAACTGAAAAGTTCTTCCGCTACGTTGATAAAGCTATGAATGACAAACTTGTCCGTGACGATGACACACCTGTCATTTTGGTAACTGCGCCCGAACATGAGAATTTGTTCCGTAAAATATGCAGTTTCCAAACTCTTCTACCTACAGGAATTGATAAGGATGCACGAACCCTTTCAGGTACTGAACTTCGCGATGGCGCTGTCAAGATTATGGAAGGCATTAAAGATACAAAAATTGATGATCTCATTGAAAAGTACCAATATCATGCATCAAAAGGCAACGCGACCAACAGCATCCCAGATATAGGCCTTGCCCTAGTAGAACGTAAAGTTGCTGTTTTATTCATTGAGGAAGGCAAAGGGTTGCCAGGAACGTTTAACGATGAAACAGGCGAAGTGGATTTCGATGCTTCAACCAATCCAGTTGATGATAAAGAACTCGACCCCGCATCCCCTGATATAGCTGGAGCATTTGCTTGCGCAACAGCAGCGCAAGATGGCGAAGTCGTTGTGCTTTCTGCAGACAAGATGCCTGTTAAGAATGGAATCGCGGCGCTATATAGATATTAATTTTTGTATAACAAAACCGGCGATCATTTGACCTGCGATCGGTGGCATGTAGGAAAAGGTTCCAAGCTCTGTCTTTTCTCTGCGCGCAGCTCCGATTGCAGGTTTTACTTTTAGTGGAGGCTCCGTTGAATACAGAACTTCCATATCTGGAATGTCTCTATCGCGAGCAATCTTGCGCATCTCTCGACAAAATGGACAACCGTTAGTATCAAATAGTTTTGAGAACTCAAGTTTTGTTGGGTCAGTTCGATTCGCCATTCCCATTGAGGAAATAGCTGGGATATCATGCGTGCTCGCATATTTCGCAAGTGCTGCCTTTGCAGTTAACGTATCTACTGCATCAACTAAATAATCAGGTTGAGGAAAACTGCCGAGAAGCTCTTCAATATTTTCTTCAAGCAAAAGTGCATGAAGCTTCTCAATATGAACACCTGGATTGATGTCTTTTGCCATAGCTTCCATAACATCAACTTTACGCTGTCCAACGGTGCTTAAAAATGCAATCGCTTGACGATTGATATTGCTTGGCTCGACTAAATCCTTATCGACAAAAATAAAGTTGCCAACACCACCGCGCACCAAAGCTTCCGCACATGATGCTCCAACACCACCAAGTCCAATAATAGCCACAGTTGCCATATCAAGTCTTTCAAGCTGATCATCTGAAAGAATGCGTCTAAGGCGTGACTTGGTATCAAAAAGCCCCGAGACCTCGCGGGAATCGGGGCTTTGATTCTGGCTTTGTACTTGTTCGTTCAAGTGTAAAACCGTTAAGAGCTTTAAGCTATTTGACGGTAACAGCAGCGCCAGCTTCTTCCAGCTTTGCCTTGATCTCGTCTGCCTTCTCCTGATTAACACCTTCAGCAACAGGAGTTGGAACACCCTCAACTGCCTCTTTTGCCTCTTTAAGGCCAAGACCAGTGATCTCACGAACAACCTTGATAACAGCGATCTTGTTGTCACCAAAGCCTTCGAGAACAACGTCAAAGTCTGTCTTTGCTTCTCCACCAGCAGCACCAGCATCGCCACCAGCTGCGCCACCTACAGCAGCAACAGCAACAGGAGCAGCTGCGCTTACGCCAAATGTCTCCTCAATGTCCTTTACAAGCTCTGATGCCTCAAGAAGGGACATCTCCTTTAAAGCCTCAATAATCTCTTCACGTGAAACTGCCATGTTTGTTTCCTTTCATGCATACCAGTTTTAACTGGTCATTTTGTTAATTACTTCATGCTGCATACTTATGCTGCGAATTTATGCAGCATCCTTTTGTTGTGCCACTTGGCTGATTGCTTGCGCAAGACCACGCGGTACGCCATTGATCGTAGTTGCAAGACCACGAGCAACACCGCTGATAGCGCCAGCGATCTGAGCCATGAGTTCTTCGCGAGAAGGAAGAGAAGCAATAGCTTCAACTTCTTGCGCAGAAATCTGAGCCCCATCCATTAAGCCACCCTTGATTACAAGGTTCTCATTTCCCTTTGCGTAATCCTTGATGGCCTTTGCTGAAGCTGCAACGTCGCTACCTGCAAAAACAAAAGCTGAAGGACCAGCCAACAGATCGTCAAGTGTTGGAAGATCGCTTTCCTTTAGGGCAAGATGCATGATGGTATTCTTGTAAACCTTCATTTGCCCATCGCCTTCGCGAATATTGCGACGAAGTTCTTGGATTTGCTTAACTGTCAGTCCTCGATAATCGACAATCCAAACAGCAGAGGAAGCCTCAAGGTCAGCCTTGATGTTCTCTAGCATCTCCTTATTCTGTGCATTCGGCATGTATGTAACACCCCCTTTTTATAGCGTCACGTTCTGCCGAATAAAGCCGGTTTTCCACAAAGATGAAAAAGGCCTCCGTGCCATAAGACAGGGAGGCCGATGCGTCGCATCAGATGAACCACCTCGGCGGGCCGCTTTCGCGATTAAACCTTCTCAGGTGCCAGCTGTCTTAAGCAGCAGAACTGGTTTTTCTTACTACAGATTTTGTAGCCGTAACATTCTACACCATTAGCAATATTGCGCAAGCTTAAGAAAATCCCAGTCAATGTCGCTACCCAATGAAATGAATCGTCTTAACCGATGTCGCTACCCAATAACGTGGGTTATCTCAACAGTCTCAACAATATCGCTACCCAATGACGTGGGTTGTCTCAACCGTCTCCACGTACCACTTCATAAATCGTTCAAATGGCTTACGCAAAGCAAATCCCAGAATTACAGCTGGGATCAAGAAAAGCAGCAACTCTCCCATTTGCATCCAATAATCCCCGTTATATACCCCAAACATTGCAGCACGCATAGCATTGACACTATGTGTTGCTGGCAAAAACGGACTCAGCCATTGAACAAAATCCGGAAGAATTTGCAAAGGATACGATCCTCCGCATCCAGTCACCTGAATAATCAACAAGATTACTGCAAGCGCCTTGCCTAAATTCGCAAACGAAAGAACCAGTACATATATAACAAACGTGAACACAAGCCCGCTTACCCAGTAACTCAACATCAAAAGCCATGGATGCGCTGCCTGCAGTTGAATCAGAAATAAGTTTCCAAGTCCCATCAAAGTGGTTTGTGCAAGTGAAAGAAATGCCATGCAACCAAATCTGCCAAGCAACATCTGCCTCGGCTTTGGATTGCGTAATGCTGCTTGTGCTTCATTTGACACTTTCGGTTTAACCACAACAAGGATCAAAAGTGACCCAATGAAAATGCCCAACGCGGTATAGAAAGGAGCCATTGCCGATCCGAAATTCTCCGACGGAAACACCGCAATACGATCAATGCCAACAGGACTTGCAATTGCTTGCGAAAGCGCATCGATATCTCCCTTGAGCAGTGCTCTCAGCTCCTCGATATCTCCAGACACAACCGCATCCGATATACTTTTTGCTAAATCGTGCATTTTTTCACTGGTATTAGAAAGTGCGCTTGTTACTTCTGAGATCTTAGACGATGCACCAGAAAGAACTCCGCTAATAGAAGAAGCCACGCTATTGATGTCGCTTTCTGCAGAAGAAATACGCGATAAAGCCTCCGATACATTATTCGAAAGAGTTTCTACATCCCCGTTAAGCCTATCCAGGCTAGGCTTTAAATCTTCGTTATAGCTTGTTCTAGCTGCAGCAAGATCATCAATCGAATTCTGCACTCCTTGACGTATGCGCTCAGCAGCCTCAGCGCCAATAGCCGCATCTAAAGAAGGGTCATCAAGTATGGATTTCACGGCTTCCAAATTTGTCTGCGCATCATCAAGAGCTTGGCCAAGTTTTACCTCTGCGCTCTCAAGGCCGCTAACAGCATCTCCAACGCTTGCAGCCCCATCACTTGCAACGCCCATCAATGACTTAACTTCATCTTCGGCTGTCTGCAATAGGCTAGAAGCTTCATCAACTATTCCTTGTGTTGACTCTAGAGCCCGATTATAAATTCCTATGACCGATCCAACGCGATCCATATCATCGGCCATTCCTTCAATCCGATCGACAAGCGCAGACAACGTCCCGCCAATATCGGCCTCATCAACGTAATCCGATACCGATTTTGCTATCTTCATCGCAACATCAGAAAGTGTCTCAGCAAACACGGTGTTCACTTCAGTGGTTAATGTATCCGCACCTGTTGTTGTAATTTTTGGCGAAATGGCATTTATCTTTTCGTTTACGTAATAAACGATGTTTGCAACTTCAGAATCATTCGAATAAAAACCCATCATGTCGCGACTAAATTCCTTAGGAATCACAACCGCAGCATAGTACTTACCGCTTTTTGTGCCATCTATAGCATCGTCTTCGTCAGTAATAGACCATCCAATTTGTTTATTTTCGCGAAGAGCTGAAACAACCATATCTCCCACATTGATGCGAATCGGCATGAGGTCGCTCTCATAACCTTCGTCATTATTAGCCACAGCAACTTTAAGATTTCCAGTGTTATCAAAAGCGTTCCAACAAGCTATCAAGTTGTACCAGACAAAAATCGAAGGCATAACGATAAGACCAATCGTTATGATGCAACTTACAACGTTCATAAACAAACGCTTCATGTCACTTCTGATTAAAAGCCATATGTTATTCATGAATCTCACCATCCGCTCCATGGATAACATATGCCTTCTCAGTTGTGCCTCGTTTAAGGTAAAGCTTTTTGATGTCTTCATCACTCATGTTATCTAGTCGAACCTGACGCTCAATGCTAGATTTCATGCTTTCGACTATCACTAGGAATATAAATAAGAACACTAACCAACAAAGCCACAGCGTTAATATGATTATCTTTCCTGTCATGTTGATAGAAAACACAATAGTTAAGACTACAGGCACAATTACACCAACGATTGATCCCCATTTAATTAAGCGTGGGTAGATGCGTAAGAATCTCTCATAGCGCGTCAACACAACGTTTCGATATTCCTCACGTTCTGTAAGCACCCTGATAACCTGGGACAGACGGAATCTTCGTACTGGCACCTCGATATCTTCGCCATTAAATATTCCGCTCTGTTTAATTTCTCGCGCAACCATTCTGTTGACGTTAGACATCAATGGACGAACCAAAATTCCTATCCCCATAAAAACTACGAGATAGACAAGTAAAATTACTATGTCCCATAAATAGTGCATGCCATAGAATCCACAAATTGATTCACGCATCGCCCCAATACCATACGTGAATGGAAGCAACGGATAAATTGCTTGGAAAAATGGCGATGTCATTTCGATTGGATAAAGACCAGTAGCTCCTGGAATCTGAGCAAAAACCAAGATTATGCAAATACCTTTTCCTATATGCTGCAATGTTGCGGAGAGTGCATAAATAATGCTTAAGTAAGAAAGCGACGACACAATTCCTGCGAATATAAGCGCCGGCAAATTAGTGACTTCTGAACCTATAAGCGGAAGACCTAAACAGCAAATTGTTGCTTGCAGCACGACCATAATGGCAAACAACAAATATCTTCCAATGTAACTTTGGGTAAGAGTAAGATTCTTGATGCCTTTATGATCAACTTCTTGTCGAAGAATGACCATCAGCATAAATGCCCCAATCCAAAACGTTAAATTCATAAAAAGTGGAGCCATCGCGGTACCGTAAGAGTTTGGAGCATAAAGAGTCTCTGTCACTAAACGTGTAGGAGCTCCGATAAAGTCGGCCACTCGTTCAGCATCCAGTTCATTGGTGCCTAGCGCCTGCGCAATCACATCCGAAGTCGCAATGGAAACCAAATCGGTATGTACCGTATCTAAGTTGTCTGAAAGCCCATTTAAAAGACTAGAAGTTTCAGACAATGCGTACGTCGAGTCAGAAAGTGTTCCATCCATACTGGACAGAATCGATTTCGTTTGCTCAAGTAAAGTTTCTTGAGCAGCAACAGCTCCACTCGCACTAGATGCCGCGCTTGCTAAATCTCCAAGCCCACCTGCAATCGCAGGAGAAATGTCGTTGGCAAGAGTGTCGGCATATCTATCTGCTGCAGCCTGTGCATCATCAGCGGAAGCACGAACCCTATCAAGCAATGCTTGCATATCTGGATCTTGAGTTGGAAGATCACCTATCATACGAGCAAGTTCAGCATATGCATCCGCAAGCGATTTCATAGAGTTGTTAATTGCGGGTACCGCTTCAGCTGAGAATTTCAAATAATCAGATTGCAATTCTTTTGAAATATCAGCAAGCGAATTCAATGCATCTGATGCGCTTTTTATATCTTCGCTTGCAGTGTCAATAGATGATTTAGCAGACGTTATCCTTGAGCGCGCATTTTGGGCTTGATTCTCAAGATTTTCAATTGCAGATATGGCTCCGTCTACACTTTCTTGTGCCTCTAAAACACGAAGCACTGCTTGGGATTTTGCCGCATCCACACGATCATTGGCATCTCCCCAAGCTGCATCGATTGCCTCTGCAGCCTTTTCGCTTACAGTTTTGACAAATGTCGAATTGATAGTGTCATCAAGTGTTGTAGCACCTGTATCAGTAATCTTGGGAGAAATTGGACCTGACTTTTCATTTACGTAATACTTGATATCAGGCTTTTGAAAGTCCCCCGTCGTAACTGTCAGCAAGTCTTTTGAAAAGTCCTCTGGGATAACAAAAACCGCATAGCATTTGCCTGCATAAAGATTATCTATAGCCTCATCGTAACTTGGAAAGCTCCAGTCAAGTTGATGGTTTTCATGAAGCGCATCGGTGACCATCTCACCAACATCGATGTCCCCAGTAAGATCGCTAGTTGCACCTTCGTCATTATTGACAACCGCAACAGAAAGATTCTGCGTGTTTTCGTATGGATTCCAAAATCCGCGAACGTTATACCACGTATAAAGCGATGGCAAAATGAGCAGCGCCACGATAACCACCATGGCAGGAGGGACTTTCAAAAGGCGAAAGATATCGCGCTTCAACACTCGAAACACGTTCTTCATAGCGAAGGCTACTTACGCCAACACCCCTTTCGAAAGTCCCCGTTTTCTTACATAGACTAAACCAGACTAAGCCTTATGCAGCCTGATCAACTGCCTCACCTTCTGCGGTGTTTTCGCCACTATCAGTATCAACTGTAATAGTTTCCTTCTCACCGTCTTCAAGAATGATGGAATATACCGTATTTAATCCATCAGTCTCTAGGTAAGTGAAGGTGATCTGATCGCCAACATCATATTTTAGGATGCTAATAAGACCTGGCAACGCGAAATCATACAGTTCGTTCTCATCGTCAATTACGACATAGAAATGCGAATTGCCATCAATTACAGCCTGCGCAACGGCCGTAATTGTGCCGGTTTTTTCCTGAACATCCGATATCTCGGTTTCATCAGAAAGAACGCCGTTTCGAGCAAGCAATGATTCGTATGCCGTTTGAGTTTCTGCAACCGTATCTCCTACAGCTACATTTTGATAGCGTTGGATATCCACCATCGCGAACTTCTTCACAAGACCAGCACCATCTTTGAGAGCCATAAAATACGTCGGTTGATTTGCAACATTAATCAAAAGCGGGAATGTTGCGGTATAGCGAAGGTTTTGTACCTGACCTTCTGCAGATTCCATAGCTGAGCTTTCAGTTGCACCTGCAACACTGTAGAAGTGTGCTTCTTGCGTACGCTGGTTCACCAAAACAAAGCCGATGATTGAGTCATCTGCAGTGGCAGAAGTAACACCTGTGTAGACCCAAACATCGTCATCTTTTGCAATGTAGTTATAGCCAGATGAACCATCAGTTCCTGGCGTTGTACGAACAACGCCCTCCTGACCCAAGAATGAGTTCAGCCAGCCGTTATGGTATGAGCCATACCAGTTGTATTGTTCAATCAAAAGATCAGCAGGATAAACACGATCTACCCACTCAGGTACTTCTGAGACAGCCATATCCTGGCATTCGCCAGTTGTAGCATCACAAAGAACCACGCGATCAATTGTGTATCCACCAAACAGTCCAATAGTAAATTTACGCACAGGACAAATCCACCATGGATGTCCGTCTTCATCAATCTCAAATGAAATTTCGTCGAAGATATAGAACGGATGCAACAGCTGCACGTGACGCTCAATGTTTCTAGCAAGCGGCTCACTCATCGAGTAGAAAATTGCCTCATCACCCAAACGCACAATCTCTGAATCCTGAGTTGTCATATTTACAAGAGAAAACGCAGGGATACCGCTTTCGCGATTGGTGAACCACTTAAAAAGGTCAGCATAATTAAGCGGGCTTACACGCACTGGCTCACCCTTGTAATTGATCTGACTATAAAGATTTGATACCTCAAATTGGCTTACGTATTCAGGAATGGTACCCATTTCACGATTGCCCAAAAGGATTGCAGAATTACGGTCAATCACAGGGATTTCTGAGTAGTTAACCTCTTGAATATCTTGAGCAAACTCAAGTGTGTCGGTTTTTAATACCTCTGAATATTTTTCTGCATTACCAGGAATAATTGCATTTGAGAACAATGCACCTAGAGCGCCAGCGACAATCACGGCAATAGGAATTATCATCAAAGTTTTGTAACGCTTGGCGGTCTTTGGGCTTTTTTCAATCTTTCCAATACCAACCGAATACTTTTTATAGTGCGTATACAAAACAATCCCAACAACCACACAGATTGCAACGATAAGCCACCACATATCCGCGGAATGAATGCTGATTGGTGGATGGAACCACCAATATGCTCCCGCAATCAAAAGCAGTAGCACAACGATGAGCACTACCCATCCAACACGGCTCTTTGGCTTATGCTTGCCTAGATCATCCAAAAACGCGAAATCTATATGTGGAACATCTCCGCCTGATCCGCCAGAGCCTTTGCCACCACGCCCTGCACGCTTGCCAGCTGAACTGCCTGCATCGCCATCAGATGCAGATGACTCCGAACTGCTTGAGCCTGGATTGCCAGACCCGCCAGATCTACCAGACCCACCAATTCCATCAACATCCACACCTGAAGTCTTCAGTGCGTCAAGTAAAGATTCCAACCCTGATTTTGCCATCTTGCATCCTTGTCGTTTAATAAGCGGCTTTTTTGTATCTAAACAGAATAAGCTAACTAGCTCATTTCTGGCTTTCTTTTACCAAATTGCGAAGTACAAACTGCAAAATTCCACCATTTTCGTAATATTTGCTCTCAGTTGGTGTGTCAATGCGAACAACAGCATCAAATTTAACATCATTGCCATCGCCTGAGTTCGCACAAACCTTCACCACCGCCTGCTTAAAATCATCTTCATTGTATGTAGGAATTTCAATCGAGAACGTCTCAAAGCCAGTAAGTCCTAAGCTTTCCGCATTCTGTCCATCCATAAATTGCAAAGGAAGAATTCCCATACCAATTAAGTTAGACCTATGAATTCGTTCAAAACTTTCAGCAATCACAGCCTTAACGCCTAAAAGCTCAGGGCCTTTAGCTGCCCAGTCTCTTGAAGATCCACTTCCATACATCTTGCCTGCAAGAATTATTGCCGGCCTTTCTGCATCAATGTATTTGCGGCTTGCTTCAAAAATAGTAATTGGGGTTTCGGTTGGTGTATCGGTTGAACTATCAGCTGAACTACCAGTTGAACTTCCAGCGAGATCGCCCGAGGTTCTAAGCACATCCGTAGTCCAACCACCCTTACGGCCTTTTGTGAGCTTGTTTTCAAGCTTCACGTTTGCAAATGTGCCTCTCATCATGACTTCATGATTACCGCGACGACTTCCGTACGTGTTGAAGTCCGCATCTTTAACTCCATTTGCACGAAGGTATTCTGCGGCCGGAGAATCAAACGCAATCGCACCTGCTGGAGATATGTGATCTGTTGTTATGAAATCCCCAAGATATGCGAGCGTAAGCGCATCCTTGATACTTTCAACTTCATCCAAATCCATATGCATGCCATCAAAATATGGAGGCCTGCGAACGTAGGTGGATTTCTCGTTCCAAGCAAACACATCACTTGCTGGTGCAGAGATCGCCTTCCATTGAGCATCACCCTCGTACAAAGATGATGAACCTTCTGCATAAAGCTCAGGCGTTACATATTCTTTCACTAGCTGGTTAATTTCTGCTTGAGAAGGCTCAATGTCACGAAGGAATACAGGGTTTCCTTCCGCATCTTGACCAATAGGTTCACTTTCAAAGTCGATATCCATGGTTCCTGCAAGAGAGTAGGCAACCACATGCGCGGGTGTCATCAAGTAATTTTGAGACACATCCGGAGATATTCGGCCTTCAAAATTTCGGTTCCCAGAAAGAACGCTTGCGAGTTCAATTTCATCTGCAATGTCATGTATTTCTTGCGGAAGGGGACCAGAATTTCCAATACAACTCATACATCCAAAACCACATGTATAAAACCCAAGGCTACGAAGCGATTTTGCTAAACCAGTATTCTCAAGCAACAACTCAGTTGAATGACTACCTGGTGCGAGAATAGTTTTTACCCACGGCTTAGGTTTCAGTCCGAGTCTATCAGCGTTGCGCGCAATAAGTCCGGCCTGAATCATCATGGACGGATCAGTTGCTGTCGTACAACTTGTCACTGCAGCAATAGCAATCGCACCATCGCGCAATGTGTATGTATTGCCTCCAAGTTCCACATTACACTTTCCATCAAGTCCACGTGAGGCAACCGTCTCTTCGAATCTCCTTTTAGCGTCACCTAAATTGAATCTGTCATGTGGACGCGAAGGTCCAGAAACCGATGGTCGTACACTGGACAAATCAAGCTCAATCACGTCAGAATAAACACGCGCATCATCGTTATTCCAAAACCCTTGTGCTTGTGCATAGGTCTTTACAAGTTCGATTTGCGCATTACTTCTTCCAGTCATCTTGAGGAATTTAATCGTCTCATCATCAACCGGAAATAGAGTGCAAGTGCATCCATATTCTGGTGTCATATTCGAAATACAGGCACGCTGGGTTGCGCTAAGCGAAGACAAGCCTTCGCCAAAGCATTCAACAAAACAACCGACGACGCCCTTTTTACGAAGCATTTCAGCAAACGTAAGTGCAACATCCATCGCTGTTACACCATCAGACAATGACCCTGTAAGTTTTATTCCTATCACTTTTGGAACAAGAATAGTAATAGGCTGGCCAAGTGCTGCCGCTTCCGCCTCAATTCCACCAACGCCCCAACCAAGAACTCCAATTCCATTAGCTGTAGGAGTATGTGAATCAGTCCCAACAAGCGTATCGAAATAGGCTACTGGCAGAGTGTTGGTATGCACGTCAGCGCCATGTTCGTTACTATCAGCGCCGCTCTCCCCACTTTCCTCCGAGTCAGTCATAACAATTTGGGCAAACTGCTCAATGTTTAACTGGTGACAAATGCCTTCTCCCGGAGGCACAATTCGCACATTTTCAAAAGACGCCTGCGCCCATTTAAGAAATTCATAACGCTCAGCATTACGCTCAAACTCAATACGCTTGTTTTCGTTTAAAGCGCAATCACAACCATAAACATCGGCTATAACCGAGTGATCAATCACTAAATCACATGGTACTTGGGGGTTAATATCTTTCGGATTTCCGCCAAGTTCCACACAGGCCTCACGCATGGCAGCCAAATCCACAAAAACTGGAACTCCCGTAAAATCCTGAAACAACACGCGTGCAGGACTAAATTCAACTTCATCGCCAATATTGCCTGAAAGACCCGCCTCTACAATTCTTTGCGCCATATCCATCGCAAGGCATTTATCAGATGTATTGCGAATAACATTTTCAAGCAGCACCTTAAGCGAATAGGGAAGCCTATCTGCGCCTTTAATCTCCCCAATTGGAAAATATAAATATGACTGAACAGTGGCCTCAGTAGCCGTAACCTCGAGCGTTTTTCTAAGCTCAGTGTTCGTCTTTTTTTGTGGCATTAATTTGCACCCTCTATCTCTTTGATTAGCGCCTCGGTAAATTCAGTACAGCTAGCTGGAGTTTTTGTGGCAACAGAGTTTTGGGGATCCTTTTGGGAATCTTGAGCTGTTAAATCTCGTCTGATATCTCCCGTTAGATGCTCACCTTTTGCATAAACAGCCTTTACTGCTGTGCGGATTCTATTCGCGGCTGCCTCTTCTCCCAAGTGATCAAGCATCATAGCAGCCGACAAAATTTCAGCAGTTGGATTTGCTAAATTTTTACCAGCGATATCCGGAGCAGATCCATGCACTGCCTCAAAGACCGCATAGTCTTTGCCGATATTCGCACCAGGCGCGATTCCCAAACCACCAACTAATCCTGCCGCTAAGTCACTTGCAATATCGCCATACAGATTTGGGAAAACAACCACATCAAATTGGGTTGGATCCATCACCATATTCATACAGAAAGCATCCACGATTTTGTCGTCAAAAGTAATCTTACCTTCGTAAGCTTTCGCAACTTCACGCGCTGTTCGCAGGAAAAGCCCATCTGAATGCTTCATGATATTAGCCTTGTGAACTGCTGTTACATGTTTGCGGTTATGGTTTTCCGCATACTCAAAAGCATATTCAACAATATTGCGAGATGCCGTAACTGAAATTGGCTTTATCGATATACCTGAATCTGGACGAATCTTGCCTTTCCCAAATTTATCAATCGTATCAATCAACTCAAGAGCTTCTTTAGTGCCCTCTTCAAATTCAATCCCCGCATAAAGGTCTTCGGAGTTCTCTCTGACAATCACGAGATCTACATCCAAATATCTGCCGCCTGCTCCTGGGAGGGAAATAACCGGCCTAAGGTTTACGTAAAGCTCAAGTTCCTTTCGAAGCGCGACATTAACGCTACGAAACCCAGTACCTACGGGCGTTGTAAGAGGACCTTTGATGGCAACCTTATTTCGTTTAATAGACTCTATGGTTTCATCTGGAAGCGGCGTTCCATACTTCTCAATTACCGCAGCTCCTGCATCCGCAATATCCCATTCTATTTGCGCGCCACTTGCGGCAACAACCTCTTGCATTGCAGCAGATGTTTCCAACCCAATTCCATCTCCTGGAATCAGCGTCACTGTATGGGTAGACATTTGGTCTCCATTCTCAATGTGTATTTAGTTTCGATTTCGAAGTATGGCTTATCGAAGTCCATCATTAATGTGCAGAAGAAGCAATGCATCTTACTGATTAGCCAAATTTTCCTCGATTTGGCTCGCACGCTTTTTGAGACCGCCTTTGCCGTTTTCTGCATCAAATTTCATCCTAGCTGCAAATTCTTCTTTCACCTGCGGAGCTAGCTTATTTGAAGAGAAATCAATGAGCGCTAAAAGCATATCCTGAAATTCCAAATCTCCGTGATAGCACTGAATTGCTTCATCAATAAGCGGCCAAACCTTCTCTGAGCGATTCTCAGTCGTGCCACCAAATTTGCAGAGAAATTGCATCGACGACAACCTCAAAGGACCGCTATCCTCATCAAATAAAGCAGTTTCAGCGCCAACCAATGCCCTCTCACATGCACGAGAATCTTCCGAAACAAGAGCGGTGAGCGCATCTAGAGCTTCCCATCTGGTTTGCGCCTCTGGCCTATCTAGAGCGTCGATAATTTCTGAAATATAAGGCACCACTTTTGTAGGATCTTCTTTTGCTGCAACAGCAATTACTGCACCAGCTTTTTGTCGATCACGTCTAGACTCACCAGAAAGTGCCTCTATATAAGACTCCATGGTCTTCTTCGTTTTGAGGGCTTCCCCGGCCGCCTCTTTTATGTCATCGGCTTTATTGGTCAAGGTAACCACTCCTAACATATTCTGAGTAACCGCTTCTTTCCTATTAAATCATTATAGTAGGCATTGTTGGTTACAAGGAAGTAAACAGGCCGGTGGATGCACGTATTCGTCTACAGCACAAAAGGGACATGCAAAATTACACCCAAATTACACTGCTGCTAATGTGCTGCTAGTGTCTCAGTAGATCCTGAGTATAAAATCGCGCATTTTGTTAAATATCGACCATATGAAATTGCGAATTTTGCCAATAATGCAAATCATTCTAAATAGCACCAGCTTAGAATTGTCCAAATTTGCATAGACGAACAATAGGTAAAAAATCTTTACAAATATGTAATAATGGTCAAATTCAAATTTGCAAAAATGTAAATTTCATAATACTTAACTTAACAAAAATGTAATATTACCTGTATAAATAAAGTATTGGAGCATACAATGTTAAAACGAAAGATCTCTGACAAAATTGACAGGTGGCGCAAGACGAAAACCAATCAGGGATTGCTGATCACTGGATCAAGACAGGTTGGAAAAACCAGCAGCATCGAAGCCTATGGAGATGACCATTACGATAAAGTGATCAAGATCGATTTTTTGGAGCAACCGCAAGCTGTGGACATAATAAGTAATGCGCAGGATCTTGATGATCTCATTCTGCGCATCACGGCGCTTTCTGATTCGCCAATAAAATCTAATCACACACTTTTATTCTTTGATGAAGTTCAATTATGTGCTGACGCTATAACTTGGATGCGGTATTTGGCGAGTGACGGAAGATTCGATGTCATCTATTCGGGATCGATGCTTGGTGTTGAAGCCTATGATTTTCGCTCGCTTCCTGTAGGCACCATAGATATTGAAGAAATGTATCCGTTAGACTTTGAAGAGTTCTGTTGGGCTAATGGAGTTGATAATTCGCTTTGGGATACCGTGCAACAATGCTTCGACTCGCGTGAGCCGGTTCCTGATTACATCCATGAGAAATTCTTGGATCTTTGGCAGAGATACATTCTTATAGGAGGGATGCCAGAGGCTGTTCAGGTGTTCGTGGATACGCATGATACGCAGTTGATGCGGCATAGACAGCAAAGCATTCTGAACACTTATCGCGCTGATATAACGCGCTATGTGAAAGATAAAAGTAGAGCGCGTCAAATCAAAACGATATATGAAGCCGTGCCTGCGCAATTAAATAAGGAGAACCGACGTTTCATCATCAGGGGGGTCGTTGATGGAGACCGATTTTCTAAAAAGGTCGAATCTGATTTTGATTGGCTAAAAGATGCAGGAGTCGTTATTCCGGTTGTACGCTCAACAGAAGCCGCATACCCTCTAGGCTTAACTCGTGAATCTGGTTTCTTTAAGCTCTATATGTCCGATGTGGGTCTTCTGTTCTCTACTCTTTCCAACGCGGACGTGGAGATGCTTTTGGCAAAATCAAAGGATCTCAACCTTGGGAATGTATACGAGAATGCAGTTGCGCAAGAGCTTCGAGCTCATGGTGGCAGAAGTTTGTATTATTTCAGCAAGCGGGGCGTCGGCGAGGTTGACTTTCTGATCGATGGAAATCGGATACCTGTTGTTGTTCCTATAGAGGTCAAATCGGGAGCGAATTCCCATCGACACGCCGCACTGAATTCACTGTTGGCTATTGATAACTACAAACTGGAAGGTGCCGTTGTTCTACATCCGGACAACGTTGAGCTGGAAGGGTCGATAACCTATCTTCCGATCTATATGGCTGCTTTTCTGTAATGCTGATCCTGATATAGAGTCTAAGGTATATAGGCGTAAGTTTAGGATTGTCTTAAACTCACGCAATTCGATGCTGGGAGTCGGACGCTCATCCCTCGAGAATAGATTGATATATTTCCTGAGCTTCGATGCGGCGAAGTTCTTTTAAATGAATCATAATGTTGCTATTTATGCATATTCTTATATTTTAAGTATTGCGAAATGGTCATTCTGTTTCTCAGTTCGAGGAAAGAATACCAATAATGATGGCAGAATCAGAGATACCATGCTCCGCGCCTCAACCAACCCATTTCTTTGTCTGTTGGTTAAGAGACATTAAAGAGACATTAGATGTGACCCTTTGTCTCCAAGACAATAAAAAAAGAAGCCTATG
>CAZVWE010000014.1:0-6700 GCA_964631345.1 uncultured Eggerthellaceae bacterium
ACGGTACCATGGCAAGGAATTGCTGGTGGCAGAAGCGTTATTACACCTCTGGTGGCGGTGAGGCCGCTCCTGGTGTATTTAAACTTAGTGGCAATACCTACTACATAAAAAGCGACGGTACTCATGCAGTTGGTCGAACTCAAGTAGGCAGAAACTTCTATCTCTTCTGGTCAAATGGTACTATGGCAAGGAATTGTTGGTGGCAAGATCATTATTATGCAGCAAACGGGACAGAGCAAATTTAATTGATCTTTTCAGGGCTTATAGCAAGAGCAATCTTGGTACATCGCTCTTATAGTGACCAACATCAATATCGAGAATAGCGATACTTTACTAGAAGAGGAGAGGGTGCTCGCTTAGATGGTTTGTCCTATCTTGAGAAGTGCAAACTTATAGTCTGCTGAGACTGCTGAAGAGGCAAGCAGGTCATTGCAAGTTTCATATGCTCCTACTGGCTATTTGGATTATGCCGCAACAGTTATGAATGCTGTTAATGGATCTACTGCATATGGTCCTACAGTCTTCGATATTGAAGAGGACGCGTCTCGGAAAAGATATTATTGGATGACCACATCTGAAGGTTACGGCGACATTTATTTGAAAGAATATGAAATAGATGGCGATGTTTTGGATTTCAATAATTGGAGACTTACAGGGCGCGTTATTGATGTTGAAGGTCGATAATCCTTTTGAATAAGCATGCATGAGGAAGAACATGGTTATTGAAAAAGCTAATATCAAACAATCTGAGTCAACTACACATACCATATCAGTTATTTTGCCAGTTATGTATAAGGCGAAGTATTTAAAAGATCAGATTTTCAGTTTTATAAATCAAAGCTTCAACGACTTGGAAGTGATCATCAGTATTTCATCTTTATCTGATCTTGATGAGGGCGTAAAACAAGATCTTCAGAACTTATTGAAAAGCAACAAAAATATTAAGTTGTTAGAAGGTGTAGATAGTTTTCAGGATGCCGTTAATGAAAGCATTTCTATATCAAGTGGCAAATATATTTTGATCGTAGACAGTAACGTACGTTTTTTTGACAATGCATTCGAAGAATTAAATGAAGCGATTCAAGAAGGAGATCCTGACATCGTGATCTTCGGAGGTGTTGACACGCGCCACCAATCATCCGTTGATATTGAAAATATTAGTTTTTTAAAGACAAACCAAAATATCTCAAACAACTTAATGGATCCAGCTGCAAACAGTATTGCCATCTTTGAAATGGCAGATACATTACTTTCTTCAAAATTATTTAAGAAAAGTCTCATTCAGGAGAATTCTTTAACTTTCAATAATGGTGTCCCTCATTTAAACGACGTATTTTATTGGGAGGCATTGGTTTTATCAGACCATATTAAGGTTATGGACAAGTGTCTTTTCTACCTTGATCCCAACTCAATATATGTAGAAATTAATAAGAAATATGACCCGATAGTCTCAATAGACATTCTTAAGACATACAAACACTGGCTTATAGAAAAAGGCATATTTCAAAAATACGAAAAAGGATATGCCAGGTTGGCGTTATCCCGAATAAAAAATTTCATTCATAGTTCCAAAAACGAGTTTGATCGTTATAAGATTTTGGACTATTTGTCAGAAGGTTGGTTTGAATCTTTTGATCTTATAGGGCATGCGCAAAATTGGTATGAAAATGACACAGCATATTTTGATAGCCTTCATCTTCAATCAGCAATACGCCAATGGAAAAAGACCAGAGAATTGAATTCAGTAAATTCTCCGAAACTCATTTGTCAAAGGGATCAAGATTTAAAACCTGATGTCTCAATTGTTATCCCATGTTTCAATACTGCTGAATATGTTTCTAAGACGATAGCTTCCGCTTTAAATCAAACTCATCATAATATTGAGATCATTTGCATTGATGATGGCTCTAGCGATAATACACTTGAGGTATTAGAAAAAGAAGCCGCTAAAGACAACAGGATCGTGGTTCTTTCCCAGAATAACACCGGGCCTTCAAGGGCAAGAAATAATGGAATAAAAATATCCACTGGCAAATTTGTACTCTTTTTAGATTCTGATGACTTGTTAATCCCTGAAACTGTTTCTGAGCTTCTGGAAAAAGCCATGGCAGAAGAATTAGACATGCTCTTTTTTGATGCCGATTCCTTTTATGATAATGAGGATCTGCAAGATTCACATTTTGCATTTTTAAATAGCTATCATAGGTATGGAGATTATGGAAGTGTTTACAACGGTGCTTCTCTTTTGGCGACATTTTTGATGAATAACGAGTACTTGACATCTCCATGTATGTATTTGATATCGAATGAACTTTTAAAGAATAAAGAAATACTTTTCCATGAGGGAATCATCCATGAAGATAATGGTTTTTCTTTCGCCTGTATTTTAAATGCGAAAAGAACTTCTCATTTGCCTAAATCGTATTATCGCAGAAGAGTCAGGTCTGGCTCTATTATGACATCTAAGAAAACGTTCACGAATGCATACGGTTTATTTGCTTGCGCGAAAGATATGGAGAAAAGTTATTTCAAGGTGTGCGATTCGTTAACTTTAGATGAACGTGCAGCTGCTAGTTGCCTGATCTCAGAAATCGAAAAGCAAGCTATTGAGTCCTATATAGCACTCCCACCAGATGAAGAATGGGGAGAATTTGGGCTGGGAGAAGATTGCTTTGCCTTTTTTAGGGGTGTTACAATGCCCGCACTTTTTGCGAAAAACAGGCAATATGAAATTGACAGGATATTAGATTCAAACACTTATAAGACGGGAAGAAAAATAGCAAAGATTTATCATTTACTCAGGGGGATGAAAGATTAATGTCTTCGTTTAGAAATCCGAAAGTGTCGGTTATAGTTCCTGTCTGTAATGTTGCGAAGTATTTGCCAGCATGTATGGATAGCATGCTTTCACAGTCACTGTCAGAAATAGAAATCATTTGCATCAATGACGGTTCAACAGATGATTCTTTAAGTATTCTCAAAGAATATGAGGCCATAGATGAACGCGTGATTGTCATCGACAAAGCCAATGCAGGATATGGTGCTGCCATGAATGATGGATTGCGTAAGGCGACAGGTGAATATATAGCAATTCTTGAATCAGATGATCGGGTTTGCCAAGATGCTTGGAGAGAATTATATGATCTGGCAGTTACAAACGATTTGGATTTGATACGAGGAAATTATTTTCGTTCGGGCGGAAATGATGACTCATACTTTGAAGCAAATAGAGCTGTATGTGTTTACTGCCCCGATAATCTGTCTGAAGCTCCTTATGATGCAATTGTAAATGCTGGAGATTATCCACGCTGTTTTTTTATTAATCCATGTATTTGGACGGGTTTATATAGACGTCAATTTTTGCAGGATAATGATATTTGGTTCAATGAGACTCCTGGGGCATCTTTTCAAGATACATCTTTTGCCTTCAAAACATGGGTAAGTGCTCAGCGGTTCATGTTGGTAGATATTCCAGTAATAAGATATACAGTCGATAACATCTCATCATCTACCAAATCGTCTTCTAAGATATATGCTGTCTCTGATGAGATGGATGAATGCAGACGTTTTTTAGATGCTAGAAATGAAAAAGACTTTTTTTATTTTGTGCTAGCTTCCATCAGATATAAGACATACAAATGGAATTTAACAAGGATTTCTGAAGAGTTTATTCCTGCATTCAATGAGAGATTTATGCAGGAAATGGAAAATGATTATTCAGAGGGGTTTTTAGATCAACGTTTTTTCAGGCGCCAAGATTTCGAAAACTTAATTGCTTGGATTCATAATAGACCGAAGGTTAGCGTAATAATACCTGTCTATAACGCTGAGAATTATCTGCGGGAATGTCTAGATAGCGTTTTTAGTCAAAAGAATGTTGATTTTGAAGTCATTTGTGTAAATGATGGCTCAGATGATAATTCTTTAACGATACTGAATGAATATGGGCAAAAATTTGACAATCTAAAAATAATAGATCTCCCAAAGTCTAATGCTGGAAAAGCTAGAAATATGGCGTTAGCTCATGCGCAAGGCGTTTACCTTGCATTTCTTGATGCTGATGATTATTACACAAAAGGAATGCTAGACGAACTTGTGTCAATAGGAGATGAAAACAATCTTGATATTGCTCTTTGTCGATCTCTTACATTAAATGATGTAACTAAAGCGACTTGTAAGCATTCCAAAAAGATGCTCAATACTCTTGAACCCAGAAAAGTGTATAGCGCTGGTGATCTTTGGGGTAAAGCTTTTAGATATGCGGTTGGATGGCCATGGGATAAGCTATTCAGACGATCTTTTATCAACGAACATAACCTTGAATTCCAGGAACTTGATAGTACAAACGATGCCTTCTTTGTTTATTCTGCATTGGCATTGGTGGATAGGTTTTCCTTTATCGATTCATACCTTGTCGTACATAGAACCAAGAATTTGCAGTCTATAGAAAATGTGAGACACAAAACTTGGCTTAATCTTTTCTGCGCTATTGATGCGATTGAATGTAAGCTTAAGCAAGAAGACGTATACGAATTAGCTGAGAGAGACTTTATTAATTGGATATCTGAAATGTTCATTTGGAATTTACGGACATTAAGAGAATCTTCAAGAGAATTCTACGAATATGTACAGGAGAGATATGCGCCTCATCTAGCTAGTTTGGAAAATAGCTATTTTTATGAAGGCGATTACTCTTGGATCTTTAATATTTGGGCTTCCTGTAAATATGATTTGGCACAAGAAACTTTTAAGCTTGTAAATGCTGGGAAACAATATTTGTGTGAAAAGGAAGAAGCAGAAAAGCAAATATGTGCTCTAAAAAACTCGAAGTCATATCGGATTGGACATGCGTTGACTTCGCCATTCAGGGCATTTCGGAAGTTAAATAATAAAAATGAGGACTAATATAGTGGATTTTTTGGAATTTCATCCATTAAAATTGACGGTTTGATGACAAGTATGCGACGATTCAAATAGTATCTAATGACTTCGAGTAGGAGAAATATGCATAAACGCGCTAGCTTCTCGAAAAGCAATTCAAATTTTTCAACCAAGGTACTTTCTATATTTGTATCTATAGTGCTCTTATTAAGCTGTATTCCTTATACTGCTTATGCTGAAAATACAGTTGAGACAGGCCTTGATGCTGAAACAAATCAAGGTATAGAAAACCAAGATGTAGACATCGAGGCAGATTCTACGATCGAAGATGATACTGATTTGGTTGTAGAAGATAATCAATCAAATGAAACCCAATCCAATGATTCTGATGAAGATGATCTTGCTATTAATGAAGATGCTATAAAGCAATTGTCGGAAGACTCGAATTCAGATGTAGAAATATTTTTCATTGATAAGAAAAGTGTTGCATTGGGCGATGAGCAGAATATTGCCATAAGTTTTTCTAGAATTATCAACGCAGAGAATTTTGAACTTACATATGTAAAGAATGACACAAATGATGAGTATCAAATACAGTCGAACAAAATAGTTTCAGAGTCTGATGAAACTGCAGTTTTATTTACATTTTCATTTGATAGCACCCCTGAAATGGGAGAATACACGATCAAACAAGTGACATGGTCAGGTACTGAAGATGGGGTATTTGAAGCACCAACTCCCGAAGATGGTTACTCTTTTAACGTCATCGAGGCTGAATGCGAGACGGGTCTAACCATTATGTCATTAGATGATGATGACGAAGTTGTAGAAAACGAAGAAGTCGTAGATGCGTTAGATAGTATCGATGCCATAGATACAATAAGTTCCACTATGAGTGCCAAAGTTAGTTCGCGGGCTGCTTCTTCGAAAGCGGCTAGTTTTAAAGTTGCGATTGACCCGGGTCATGGCGGAAGCGATGGTGGAGCTAGCTCTGGAGGAT
Source organism: uncultured Eggerthellaceae bacterium (assembly GCA_964631345.1). Classification (GTDB taxonomy): domain Bacteria; phylum Actinomycetota; class Coriobacteriia; order Coriobacteriales; family Eggerthellaceae; genus MGBC163016. Next base: position 5,882 of record CAZVWE010000014.1, read on the forward strand.
ATCGAGAAGCGGATCTGACACTGAAAATTGCCCAAGCTTGCAGGAATCGACTAGAGGAGAACGGGATTTCTGTAATTATGACAAGAAACAGTGATGTCTATGTAGGCGTTGCTGATAGACCACAGATTGCAAAGAACAATGGGGCAAATTTATTTGTAAGCATCCATATCAACGCAGGTGGCGGAACAGGTTATGAAGTTTATTGCCAAAACAATAATTGGAAGCCACAACTAGGAACTGAATCCAGAGGGTTAGCCCAAGAAGTTATGGATAAGTTGTTAAGCCTTGGCTTAGATATGAATGATAGAGGGGTCAAGGACAAGACTTGCGTTGAGGACAAGTATGAAGATGGTAGTCTCAAAGACTACTATGGCGTGCTTAGTGTTAGCAAAAAATTGAATATGCCTGCCATTCTTATAGAACATGGTTTCATAGACAACGCCAGTGATCGTTCCAAGATACTTAATAATATGAATAACATGGGGAAAGCCGATGCTGACGCCATAATGGAATATTACAACTTGGGTGGTAAATGGGTATACGATTCAAATGGCAAGCGATTCCAGCTATACAACGGTGATTATCTGCGGAATTCTTCTTTAACCATTGCGGGAGTTACTTATTATCTTGGCAGTAATGGATATGCTCTTATTGGGCGCAACACAGTTGGTAGTACAACCTACTATTTTGAAGACAATGGAGCTATGGTAAGAAATACTTGGCGTGATAAGCGTTATTACGGCTCTGGTGGCGGTGAGGTTTCTCCTGGTGTATTTAAACTTGGCGGCAATACCTACTACATAACTCAAGATGGCACTC
>CAZVWE010000014.1:6800-11250 GCA_964631345.1 uncultured Eggerthellaceae bacterium
ACAACCTATCTCTTCTGGTCAAACGGCACTATGGCAAGGAGTTGCTGGTGGCAGAACCGCTATTACACCTCTGGTGGTGGAGAGGCTAGGGACTGCTGGATAGGCACTTATTATGTAGATGAAGATGGCCTTTGGGATCCGACCTATGACGGGGTTCCAATTATGGGAACAACAAAAGCAAGCGCTCAAACGATGGCAAACGCTCTGCGTAGAAACAATCCGAATTATCCATATGCCAATGTTAAAGAAGCTTCGACTCCTGAGGCATTTGTTCAGATATTCATAGAAGAAGCAAAAGCCGAAGGTGTACGTGCAGATGTTGCCTTTGCGCAATCAATGAAGGAAACTGGATGGCTTAAGTTTGGCGGCCAAGTAGATAAGTCCCAATACAACTTTGCCGGCTTGGGTGCAACAGACGATGGCGCAAGTGGAGCTAAGTTTCCTAGTATTCGTATTGGTATACGAGCCCAAATTCAACACTTAAAGGCATATGCTTCAACTGATTCATTAAATCAGACTTGTGTTGATCCTAGATTCCATCTGATTACAGGTGATAAGCGTGGTTGTGCACCTATTGTTGACTGGCTCGGCATACAGGAAAACCCTAAAGGGTATGGTTGGGCTTCAGGCAAGAATTATGGCAAAGGCATAATTAGCATAATGCAAACTTATTTTGGAGTTTATGACTAAGTAATAATAGATAATTTTTTAAAGACAAAACTCTCTTTCTGAACAGGATAATTGTGAGGAAAGAGAGTTTTGAATTTTACTGACATATATGTAAGTAATCATTAACCATTTGTATATCTGGTTTGATATACATGATCGTATACAATAATTTATTGCGGTAGCAAAGAGGTTAACTTGAATTTAAAGTGTGGTGTGGGCGGCCAAATTAATGCTGACTATAAAACAAAGCATGTTATATAAAATTATTCAGCAATTTGCATTCGTTATTTTTCCAACAATTATCTTTTGCGTGTTGAGCTTATTGCCTCAAGGAAATCAACTAAGTGCAGATGACTGGACGATATCTTGCATGCTCGACCCAGAATATAAGGTTGATAAGCCTTGTCTATTTATAAATTCTGTCTTGTCTTACGTCACTATTTTCCTAAACAGGAATATTAGTTTTTTTAACTGGTTTTTTGTTCTAGAAAGAATGGTGGTCTATTTCGCCTTATTACTTTACTCGTATATTCAAATTAAACGAAGTGGGCTTTTAAACTATTTAATTATCCTGGCAATAATTAGTATTTTCTTCTTGCATGGATGCTTGGTAGAGGCGAATTTTACATATATCGCCGCATTTATCACATTTGCTGGCTTTACATCTTTTATTAATCTTTCTAAAAGCTTTCATGATGAAAAACGATTAAGAATAGCACTATCCATTTTTAGTCTAGTATTTATCATCTTTGGCTTCATGCTGAGATTGCAGGCATTTTTATTAATGCTACCTTTTGTATTTCTGTACTTTATTTATGCTCATAAGGATTTAATAAAGTCCCATAAAAAGAAATCTAAAGAATTAATTCGTGAAGCTATACCGCTGCTTCTAATAGTTGCAGTCTGTTCGTCTCTTTATTTTATTGATTTGGCTATCTGGGATTCATCAGATTTAAGTGCCTGGAAATCTTATAACGCTGAAAGATCGCGAATATCGGATTATGAAATGCCTCGTTATGAGGACATAGATGAAGAACTCGAAAATATCGGAGTATCTGAAAATGATTATTGGCTTGTAACTCATTGGATTAATGACGACCCAGATTTTTTCACTACTGATCTATTGAGCCAAATTGCAGATATTCGAGATACTTACTACCAATCCCAGGATCAAGAATCTCTTTTTAAGGTGTTTGGAAACTATTTCTTGTGGCTATCATCGCAGGTATTTGCAATTGTTTTTCTGGTTTTGTCGCTTTGCTTGTTGCTTAAATATCGAAGTAAAAAGCATCTATTCTTGTTGCTCATTTTGCTTGTGGTGACCAATATAATAAGTTTTTATTTTTTCGATTTAGGGCGATTAATTCCTAGAGTTGCTATGCCAATTTGGGGTGCTTGCTACGCTACATTTATTAGTTGTTTAAATAATTCCAATACTGTAGTTAGAAGCCAAAATAATGTCTTTAAGCTTTCTCAAGAGATATTAATTACATTGTGCGTAGCATTAATAACGACAATATTCATTTTTGTTCAAGGTTTAGCATCTTCTCCTCGAACTAATACTGATAGCTTATTGGATCAATTAAGAGACTCTAAAGAGGCTTCATATTATTGGGATACGGCATCTATGCATGCGTATCAAGATATTTACTCGAAACACTATCTTCCAGAAGCAAATGTTTTGGATAGTAATTTTAAGCTTGGTGGATGGACCACAGAGTCGCCTCAAACTAACTATATGAAAACTGAGAAAAATGCTGAGGGTGGAATCAAGGCGCTGATTAACAATGACACCGTTTTTTATATGGCGAACTCCAAAAGTGATATTTCAGAAAGATTGCTTGTATACTTGAAAGAGCATTATTCAAACAATATAAATTGTGAAGTGGTTAAAATGCTGACACACCAAAATCAAGAATTCATAATTTATAAATTTATCAGTAGCGAATTGTAGGCTTGCCTTTAGTTGATATGAACGATTCCAATATGATTAACAATAGTAAAAACGTTCCTGTAGTTATGGCTGTGGATAATGACTATGCGTTTCCTTATGTGGCATCTGTTTATTCACTTTATAAAAACAAGAACCAATCTACAAATATTCAGTTGTATACAATAATATCCAATGACTTTATGCTGGAGATATGCGAGTTAGTCAGAAGAATTTCAGCATCGTTTAATCAGCCTGAACCAATTTTTTTGAATGCGTCAAATAGCTATGATGATCAATCATTAAGAATCAAGCATACAACACAGGCGACATATTATAGACTTGATCTACCAAGTCTTCTAAACCATGAAGATAAATGCATATATCTCGACTGCGATTTAATAGTTAAATCAGATATTTCAGAGTTATATGATATTGATTTAGAAGGATTTTATCTGGCAGGAGTGAAAGCTGCTGGTTATTACTGTCCTATTGAAGATCAATCTAATAAGGCTGCAATTTTGGGGATTCCTCACTTTGACCAATATGTAAATGCTGGCGTATTGCTCATGAATCTTAAAATGATGAGGAAAGATGATCTTTCTAGTCGCTTTAGAGAACTACTATCAAAAGAGTTTGAATCACAAGATCAGGATATTTTGAATAGTGCATGCTATGGGAAAATTAAGCTTTTATCGCCCAAGTTTAATCTCATGACAAAATATAAGCCTGATGAAAAGAACTCTTATGAAAATATTGAGGCTGTTTCTATCGCTTGGTCTAAAGAAGAATGGGAAGAGGCGTGTGAGAACCCTCTAATTATTCATTATGCTGATGGAATAAAACCCTGGAATGCTAGTCAAATAGATAAAGAACATTTTTGGTGGCAGAATCAAAAATTGCTAGAAGAAGAGGGGTATTCATTATCGCCAAGCATTATATTGCCTTCTTTTATCAAGTCTATGGATTTATTGCGTAGGGATATTGATAATAAAAACTCTTTGATTGCCAAATATGTAGAGGATATCCATACTTTGCAACAGCAGCGAGAGACATTAACGAAAGATGTTGAAGCTTTAAGAATTAAAGAACAAGAACTAATAGATGTGTATAAATCTAGATCATGGAAAATTGGAAGAGTCATGACGGCACCTATTAGATTAATAAAAAATAGAAGACACAAAGCTCAAAATTAGGATCATGATTTTTTTAAAAAAAGAGCAAATCGATCACCCAATACGAATTTACGATGTCAGTTTAGAAACCGATAATCTCGGTGATGAAATAATAATGAAATATGCAAAGAAGGAGCTGAATAAGTTACTTCAGGATAGAGAGTTTAGATATGTTCCAACACATGTAACTCCAACAGCCAATGATTTAAGTTCGGACACCAAATGTGAGCTATCTATTGTTTGTGGTACGAACATTCTTTGTCCAAACATTGAAAAATACAATCTTTGGCGCTTGCCCCAAGATAAAAAGGAATTGAAGAATATTGTTTTCATGGCAGTTGGGGCAAATAATTATGGGGAGTTTACTAAGGCTTCTAAAAAGTTTTACAAGACTATTGCGCATAAAAAATTTCTACATTCAGCTAGAGATGCCTACACTTACGAAGTAATGAAAACGATAGGTATCAAGAATGCTTTAAATACCGGGTGTCTGACAATGTGGGGGCTAACAGAGGAAGTTTGTAAGGGCATTCCATCAAAGAAAGCAACAAATGCAATCCTTACGTTAACCGCTCATAGGCCTGGTGAATATGTAAATCATTTAATCAAAACAGTATTTGATAATTACGAAAATGTTATTTTTTGGCCTCAAGGCGACAAAGACGAGGAATTTATA
>CAZVWE010000014.1:11260-16413 GCA_964631345.1 uncultured Eggerthellaceae bacterium
CCCACACACCCCCGCAACTAACACCACACATAAATATTGATAACCATCGATTAAACACCTGGCCGCGTACATTAGCATCTTTTGAGGATATATTAAAAAATGAAGATGTTGATTATGTTGGAACAAGGCTTCATGGTGGCATACATGCTCTTAATTATGGTAAGCGAGCAATAATTGTTGAAGTTGATAATAGAGCTGTAGAAATTGCAAATAGTACTGGCCTTCCTACAGTTTCAAAAGATTGCATAGACAGTCTTGCTGTTAAATTGAACGATGAGATTGTTTTCGATTTAGCTATGCCTTGGGAAAGTATTTCGATGTGGAGAAACCAATGGTTAGAATTATAGAATTCTAACTAATTGCATTGGTAAAGATTTGTATATCTGCATGGTTTAATCCTGCGTTGATAAGATACACATTTGAAATATCTTTAGCATGCTGTTCAATGTATTTCAAAACGCTAGATACATTGTCTAAATCTGAAGTATCTACTGGGATAATCTCTATTTGATCATCAATCATGGAAATAAGTGAATATACATTAGTAATTGATGTGTAAGCACAAATCACAATTTTTTTGGATGAACAAATTTCCTTGTCCTGAAGTTTGTTTCTAATGAATTGGTTTATTTGATCAAATTCGACGATGTCTTTTGGTTCTGAAAAATTCCACATTGTGAAATCTTGTAATAAATTCTGCTCGTTTGGATAATCGGAAATTTGTGCGTGTTCACCTGTCGCTACTATTTCATTTACATGTAAATTTTTTAAATTACCAACGAATTCGTCATTGACGTCTTCATCAATTGGGAAAAAGAAAATATGAGTTGCTTGCGAATCAATGAGTTGAGAAAAAAGAGCTGAGGTATTTGCGCCTTTATAATCGGTTATAAAGGCTAATGAACTAGTGATATTGCAGTTAGTATTAATAAAATCATCGATCATAAAAGATAAATCCGCATGTGTTTTAGGTTGCATTTCGATGAAGTCTATGTTTTGATCCGTGGTGCTCTTGATTTCGTTTATGACTTTATTTTCAATACGCCTTCCATCGCATCCTAAAACAATTATTCTTGAAGGTGACAATACGTTAAGGATTAGTCCTGCCGAGGCTGATAGTTCATTTGTTTCTGTATAAACACATATTCCATTTGTGGCCTTTGCAAGATTCAATGCAAGAAAACGAAGCGACGCTGTGTTAGCTTCTCCGGAAAGAACCACTACGCATTCAATTGCGCTTGACTTATCTTTAACGGCATCTAACAATATATGGTTATTACATATTTCATAAATATTGGATCCACGTATTAATGAAACTTTATCATTGGCTTCATTGGTTGGTTTTTTAAGAACAGAAATAATGTGTTCTTCGGATTCTATACTTCCTTTATGTCCTCCAACAGCCTCATAGAATAGGCAAACATCTTGAGTTTTCCCAATTGCGCGAGTGTGGCTTTTTTCTATCCATATGCATTTATTACATAATCGTCTAATTTGGTCTATGCTGTGAGAAACAACGAGAACGGTGGTTCCATGTTCCTCTATAAGAGTTCTAATTCTTTCTTCACATTTTTTTTTGAAAAGATAATCTCCAACCGAAAGAACTTCATCCACAATAAGAATTTCAGGGACTATTACAGTGGCAATTGCAAATGCTACACGTGCCGTCATTCCGGATGAGAAATTTTTCAGAGGCATATCGGCGAACTCATTGACTTCTGCAAAATCAATTATGTCGTCAATGTTTTCATCGATAAATTTTTTCGTATATCCAAGAAGAGATCCATTTAAATAAACATTTTCCCGTGCAGTGAGTTCAGGATCAAACCCAGCACCTAATTCAATTAGGGGCGCGATGTTTCCATAAACTTCAACTTTGCCTTTAGTGGGACTTAAGACTCCTGCAATGATTTTTAAAAGCGTAGATTTCCCGGATCCATTTGTGCCAAGAATTCCGTATACGTCACCCTTTTTCACTGTTAGAGAGATATCATCAAGCGCTTTGAATTCTTTATAAAACAGCTGGCGTTTCATGAGTGCAATTGCATATTCTTTAATGGAGTTAAGCTGTTGATTGGCGACATTGAAAGACATAGAGACATGATCAACCACAATCATGTCTTGTCGATTTTTATCTTCATCATTGAAGCTGCTCTCCATTAAAAATGATGTGTTGAGATGACTTGTCACTGATACCTCTTTAAATGTATAAAATGAATTTTCGTTCGGTCTTTTTAAATAACACCAAGCCGATAAAAAGTGTAATTAAGGCAATTCCTAGACATATGATGTTCGATTCAAGGCTAGGTGTTGTGCCCCATAATGCAATTTCTCTGAAGTATGTTACGAATCTATACATCGGATTGAAAGCTTCAACTTGAAGCATCCAATCAGGAAGTATGTCAACTGGATAGAAAAGTGGAGTGGCATACATCCAGGCAGTTCTTATAACTCCCCAAAAATGCTCAATATCTCTGAAGAAAACCTCCAGAGAAGAAAGAATGAATCCTAGTCCCAAGCTAAAAAGTGTTGTGTATACAAGAAGTATTGGGAGAAACAAAAGATTGATAGTAGGTGGTATTTGCAGGACAACCATAACTATTGCAACGGCGATTAAGGAAATTGCAAAGTTAACAAGCTGGAATAAGACTTTCTCTATTGGGAATACAAGTTTGTTGATTTTAACTTTTTTTATAAGTGGCGCTGATCCTGTTATGGATGTCATGGCTGTTCCGATGGCATCCATTGCGAATCCGAAAAGTGTATTACCTAGGATCAAATAAAAAGGATAGTTCTCAATGCTAAATCTAAAAAATGCACTGAAGACAGCAGTCAGGACAAGCATCATCAACAATGGGTTGAGAACTGACCAAACTACACCAAGGACGCTTCTCCGATATTTCAGTTTGAAATCTTTAGATATAAGCGATCTGATGATAAACCAGTTGCGCTTTAGGTTGTTGGTGAAAGCACTGCCCACGTAATTATACCTTTTATCGAACTTAGCATTTCAGCTATTATAGCGAATTTATCGTTATGGTTTTTACCGTAATATAGGTGCAATTTAACCCAACGGGATTTGTGGATTCATAATAGATTTCATAAAGTATGACTAATCATAAATCATCGTAATTGCTAAGTTGAAAAGTGAGGATAACTTGGAAGTTCTGCATTATTCGCATATTGCTTGGCAATTACTTATTTCAGTATGCTTTGCCTTCGGGGTAAGTGTTTATTCTGAAGTTGCGGGAATTGGTTTTTGGTTCCTATTTCTTGCTCTAATTGTATTTTCTTCTATTGTTCTGTTTGTTTTTTTGAAACAAGTTTTTATACGTACACGATTAAATATAAGAGTTGCTATTTGTGCAGGAATATTCTCGCTTTGTTTTTCATTAGCCCTATTCTTAGGAAAATCTATTTATGAAACCGGCTCCTTTGCACTATATACCTCATCATTTTTGGAATGCCTGAAATGGGTCTTTGCAACAATTGGAATGTGGGTTTTTATATCAATCATTTGTTATTGTCTTTTTCTTCTTATAAACAAGTTTTCAGATCGCTTAAGTCAAAGTTCGTCAAAAAGCTTTACAAAGCTCACGGATTGTAGATTGAGATACATTGCGATTGCAACTATCGCAACTTTCCTCTTTTGGCTACCGTACTATCTAGCTTTATGGCCCGGCACGTTTTCATATGATATTTTTTATCAGACACAATACATATTCAATGATTTATGGGGAGCCAAGCATCCTCCTTTGCACACGGCTTTTTGGTGTGCTTGCATACATATTGGCAACTTATTAAATATCAATCCAATGGTCATCTATGCCATAACTCAGATGTTCGCTATGTCTTTATCGTGCAGTATATTTTCTTATGTCTTAGCGAGAAACATCAAGAAATTTGCTCCATTCATATATTCGTCATTATTCTTTGCTTTAAATCCAGTGATAGCAATCTTTTCATTTATTCCTACAAAGGATGCGCTTTTCGGTGTGTTCTTTTTGCAGCTTGTAGCAAGCTTAATTCCTATAGTATTAAACAAGGAAAATATTTCGGAACATAAAGTAGCGGTAATCATATTTAGCATATCTGCCTTGTTGTGCTGCCTTCTCAGGAACAACTTCATTTACGCATTCATATTGTTTATTATCATTTTGTTGATTTTTGTTAAAGGAAAATCTTTATTGGGATCATCAATTGTTCTTGTATTGGCATCTTTCTTTTTTATAACAAGAGTGATATATCCCTCAATCGGTATTGTCGATGGACCGATAGGAGAATCATTAAGCGTTCCTACTCAACAGCTTGTTTGGACAGTGAAAGACAATCCTTCCGCTTTAACTCCAGAGGAAAAAGACAAACTCGCTGAATATATAAATATAGAAAAAGCGGTAGAAAGATTTAATCCAAGATTCAGTGACCCTATAAGGGTTTTATTAAATACAGAAGAGAGGGTTAGTGATTTTATCAAACTATGGATTGATGTGGGTATAAATCATCCAACTGAATACTTTGAGGCATTTCTAGATTTAAATATTCCTTATTGGTATCCATTCGCATCAACAATAGACGATTATTCTGATAGAGAATATATTGAAATTGGAGATGCTGATTTTTATGGTTTTACTGGGGATAGTGCCTTAATTCATCGAGACTCAAAATTGCCCTTGTTTAATGAATACGTAAATGATGTTGCCAGTTATAAGTTTGTCGAACATCTACCCTTTTTGAATCCTCTTTTTTCAATAAATTTTCCTATTTGGTTTATGCTTTTTGATTTCTTTTTAATTCTCTCTCGAAAGAAACAATACCGATCGATTGCCATATTGACTATTCTGCCGATACTATTTTTTGCTACATATCTTCTGGGTCCTGTAAGTAATTTTAGATATATATTCCCAATTTATCTCTTGTATCCATTCTTCCTTACTCTTATTATCTACAACTTCCGTTCAGTCGATAGAAGACATACAGCTGTCCGTGGACTAAGAAAATCCATAAAGCATGATAAGTTTGCAAAATTGCCAGACTAATTAGCTTAATAGTTGTGAAGAAACGCACTATTCTATAATGATATTTATATTAGTTTGCCTATGAAAAGAAGCGTCTTGTAATGATACCTTTTAACAAACCTCCATATGTTGGTACTG
>CAZVWE010000015.1:0-14853 GCA_964631345.1 uncultured Eggerthellaceae bacterium
TTAGATCAGTTTTTAGTAATTGATTATAAAGGGTCTACAGATGGACACGATGCCGGTTCAGTTAAGTGCCTAGATGTTGAATCTATTCCTAAATATGTCCAAGTTTTAATTTATGCGACATGTATTCTTAAAGAGGCTAGAAGGCAAAACAGCGATATTAAATGTGTCGGCGCTGTTTATACAGGTTATAGGCAGGGACAATTAAAGTTGTTTTCGGGTTCTGTGGATAGTAGCGTGCAAGATATATCTAGCCTTGCAACTAAAGGATCTGCCGTGAATGATGATTTTGAAGTATTTCTTGATCAGGTTGAAAATTTCATTTCGGAAAGACTCAAAGGTATTTTTGAAAACAATATAGACGTGCTTCCAAGAAACGACAAAATTTGTGGGTATTGTCCTTATCTGGAATGTGAGGCGCGCATTTAATGGGGCTTAATAAATCACAAGAGATAATTTGTGGCACACTTGATATGTCTGTAAATGTATCAGCAGGAGCTGGTACTGGAAAAACCTACACTCTTACACAGAGAATTGTTCGAGCGATAGATGCGATTATTGAATCTAGGGATCTGTTGGACGATGAATGCGCGATAGATCATATTCTTGCAATTACGTTTACTGAAGCTGCAGCTGCAGAGCTTAAATCTCGTGTTCGTGATGCGCTACTTGAAAGACATTTGGAGACCAAAAATATCGATTATCTCAAATGCGCTTTGCGTGTTGATTCGTCGTGGATTTCCACAATTCATTCAATGGCTGCAAGAATTTTGCGTGAAAACTCAGTTAGGTTTGGGATTGATCCGTCGTTTACTGTAATTGATGCGATTGAGGCTGAGGTAATACATAACGAAGCATTCAATAGAGCAATAGTTTTGCAGCGAGAAACAGAAGATTCAGATATTCAATCTGTATTAGAGTCATTTAGGTTGAATAAGGCTGGGTTTTCACGGGACAGTATTCAAGAGATGATCTCAGCTATTGCAACGCACGTGGAATTCATGCCTTTAGGTATGGATGGAATAGAACTTGGAAAAACAAGCAGGCGTCCCATTCAAATTTTGGAAGATATGCGAGGTGTATCCAATAATCTTCTTGCGTGCTTAAGGGCTGCTGATTTTTCGAAGTCAAAAAGAGCGACAGCCGATGAATATGAAAGGCAGTCTTTAGAGGCATTAGATAGACTTGATGAGTATATTAATCAATACGTGAATAATTCATTTGATTCGAGTGATTTTCAAGCAGAAGTATACTTTGAAGTTTTATGTTCCTTCCCGTCAACGACTAATGCATTTGGAAATAACAGCGGTTTCGATGATGGGTTTATAAAATATCGAAGACAATATATGGAGCTTCTCCGCGAAGCAATTTTTGCATTTGGGTCAAGGCTTACGATTGGAATACGTAAGCTTGCATTAGAGGTAGAAAAAATAGCTGATGACCTTAAGCGAACACAGAATGCATTTGAACATTCTGATTTGCTTATAAGATGTAATGAAGAGCTTGCAAGACCTGAAAACAAAGATCTACTTGTACATTATCAGGATCATTTTGATCAAATAATGCTTGATGAATTTCAGGATACCGACAAGTTGCAGATGCAGATAGTAAGACGTATTGCAAAAAAAGACATCATTCAGGATTCAGGTAATTTGCCTTCTCGAATTTCTGTTTTGAAAAATGTTTGTACTGTTGGGGATATGCAGCAAAGTATATATAGGTTTAGAGGCGGAGATGTTCAGGAGACTCTAAATCGCATAGAGGATATTTCTATAGGGGGAGGCAAATTATGCTCTCTGACGGAAAACTATAGAACCCACGAAGACATTCTGAATGTCGTTGAAAAAGTGTTTTCATCAAATGAGGTTTTTGGGAAGGATTTTCTTTCTTTACAGGCAAAATGCCCCAATTTGGATATTGATATTGCAAAAGCATTTGAATCTGCACCAAGGGTCAAGTTTGAGTTTATTAATAAAGGATATGTTTCAAAAGCTGATAAAGAAAACGGAAAAGACTATCCGCTTAACATGGCTGAACTTCGAGAGATAGCAGCAAATGATATAGCTGAACATTTCTCGTGGTTAATTGAAAACGGTGCAAAGCCAAATGAATTTGCTATTCTTTTGGGAGCAATGACCAATGCACATATATATGCCGATGCGCTTCGGAAACACGGTATTGATAGCATGGTTACAGGTGGATCAGTATTTTCTAAAACACAGCCAGCACAATTGGTTCAGGCGTTGCTTAACTTTGTAGCTAATAAGCAAGACATGTCATCCCTTTTGACAATTTTGACATCACGTTTGGTAAATATTTCAGACGATGCAATCCTTGAGGTTTCAAATAATGTAAAGAAAAGCACAAGTTTTAGGGATAGCTTGGGGGTCTATTTCTTACGGGGCAATTTCGATGCAATATCGAATTTGCCCATAAAACAAGAACTAATGCGAGCATCAGATTTGCTTCGCAGTTTCTCATCGCTTGCCAAATACGGTGCTGTACGCGCTTTAAGGCGCCTTTTTCTAGATAGTGGTCTTTTGGATAGGATCAGTGAAAATGAAAACCCTGATGAACTAGCCTATGCCGGAAACATTAAAAAGGCACTAAAAATTGTTCAGAGCATTGAGGAAAAGTCTTCGGGAACTGCAGATTTAGCCATTAAATATGCAAAGCATTTGGAACTAGAAAAGGATACTCCAGGATCTCTTGCTGTGGACAACGCTAATTTTGTTCGAATAATGACAGTGCATGCCTCTAAGGGTCTTGAGTTTAAACATGTTGCAGTATCTGATCTTAGAGATGGTGTTCCAAAAGCAGAGAGATTGATTGTTGAAAATGTCAATCAAACAACTTATGTGTCATTAAATCCACCAGATACGTTTATTCCGCAAAATGCTTATTCATCTTTGGAGTACATGACTAAAAATTTTTCTTTCGAAGATGAATTTGAATATGATGCGGAAAAAGCTATTGAAGAAGAAAGTAACCCTAGTGACATACGCGCAAACATTGAAAAACTTCGACTGGAAAGAGAGCTTGCAGAAGCTAGACGTCTTATGTATGTTGCTATGACACGAGCTCGCGAATCGCTTTTTGTTTGCCATGTTGCGGATTTTTGTCCTTCAGGAAAATCTGATTATAAGGGTGTTTATGCGGACATAAAAAGGATGTTGCTTGGCCATTTCAACCCTGCATCCGGTGATTTTGATCTGAACTATAAAGCTGCGTCCAACATAATAGGGTTTACTAGAAAAACGCTTACTCAAAATTCGCTACTCAACGAAGATGTTGATATGGATATATCGAATGAAAGTGCAAAAGACTTTGCGTCTTATCAATTAAAAGTCAGTGATGATACATCAACCATTACAAAAGATTGTGAATACGCTGTTCAGACTTTTACGATTCCTGTGAAAAAAGCAGAGCCTTTAAAACAACTGATAAGAAAAGATTCTGGAAGATATGGTGTGTTTTCTTATTCTTCAATAAATGAAATACATGAACCGTCTGATATGGTGGAAATATTAGGCGTAAGTGCGCATTCAAGTGAAATCGCAACATCTATTGGTACGGCTTTTCATAGGCTTGCTCAAGCATCAATAATGAGACTTAATGATATGCGGACTCGCTTAGATTGTTCGATGTCAAAAAATAGCGCATGCGAAAGTACGGCTGATACAAATAAAAATGTCACGAATCCGGTTACTATAAACACAAATGACGATAGCGCTATTACTGAGTGGGTGTTGTCATATCCAAGCGAAAGCGAGATTCATGCACAAGCTAAGTTTTGCGAGCTAGATGACAATCAAGTCGAGTATTTAGTTTCTGCTTTAAATCTTTGGTTTGGAAGTGAAATTTCCAAACAACTTGCTTCCTATGATCAAGTTTTAGCAGAAATTCCATTTATGACTAAGGTGTCTATTTCGGATGATTATGAGTATCTGACAGGTGAGATTGATGCTCTTGGTTTTAATGATGGGCTCGATGAGGCTTTTCTCGTTGATTACAAAACAGGTGGAAATCAAGACGAACAACAGGCAGAGCTTTTTGAGAAACATAGGTTGCAAGCCACTTGTTATGCTTATGCCTTACTAAAGGTTGGCTTTAACAAAGTAAAGGCATCTTTTGTAAGGGTTAATCAGCCAGATCAGCATCGTTTAGGCGAACCGCAAGTAGTACGCTATGAATTTGATATTACAGATATGCAAAGGCTGGAAGAGACAATTAAATCTTCATGCGTACACGCTTCTACCGATTCTGTATCTACTGATCCTGTATCCACCGATAATGTATCCACCGATCAATCTATTGAAGGCTAAACATAATGAGGGAAGATCAAAAGAAAAAGATTGATCGAATTAAACGTGAGCTTGCAGAAGTTCCAACACTTCCTGGAGTTTATCTTTGGAAAGATAAAGACGGAACGGTTATATATGTTGGAAAGGCGAAGCAACTTCGCGCGCGCATGCGGCAGTATATTAATTTCCAAGATACGCGTGCAAAAATCCCGATGCTTGTAGATGATATTTCATCTTTTGAATATATTGTCACTAAAAATGAGCATGAGTCTTTAGTTTTAGAGAAGAACTTAATCAATGAGTTTTCGCCACTTTATAACGCTGACTTTAAAGACGATAAAAGTTATCCATTTATAGCAATAACAAAAGGTGATGTTTTTCCAGCAATTAAGTACACACGGGAAAAGCATGTTTCAAAAACCAAGTATTTTGGTCCTTATACAAATGCGCGAGCCGCAAGAGAACTGATCGATATTGCACGAAAGATTGTGCCAATATGCGCTACGTCATGTGCTGAGTGGAGAGCCCTAAAGCGAAACATAGATAAGCAAATTGAAGCAGGTGTTGATCCTGATGATGCAGTTCAGATAGCTAAACTGCAAAGTGGGTGTTTTGACTATCACGTTGGGATTGGCCCTGGTGCTTGCGCTGGTGTAATAACCATAGATGAATATGCTCAAAACGTATCAAAGGTAGAAAAATTCTTATCTGGTAAGCGCGATGACTTTATATCTGAGCTTACAGATTGCATGCATGAGGCTGCATCGGATTTGGATTTTGAAAAAGCATCCCGACTAAAATCGCGAATAGATACAATTCAATCGCTTAATGAAAATCAACATGCTGTTACTTCAATAGTTGAAGATGCAGACATTATTGGATTTTTTCGGGAAGAGACAGTTGCGGGAGTTCATGTCTTTTTAGTAAGAGAAGGCAGAATCATAAATTCAAATGAATTCATCCTTAATAAAGGAAAAGACATTCCCGATGTTGATCTAGTAAGTAATTTCTTGCTTAGATACTACGATTTCGCCACATCTATTCCGCATGAAGTAATTTTGCGTGAACTCCCAGAAGATACAGATGCAATACAGCAGTGGTTAACGGAGAGACTTGATTCTGTACACAACGCAAAGGTTAGACTTGTTGTTCCTGCAAGGGGCGAGCGAACAGATTTGCTTGATATGGCAGAAACAAATGCAAGACATACGCTTATGCGATACAAAGTTCGTACTAATTATGATGATAAAAGAATCAATACGGCGCTTGCGCAACTTGAGAGCGCACTTGCTTTGGATAGACCTCCTATGCGAATTGAATGCTTTGATATTTCAACTCTTCATGGTACGAACACCGTAGCCTCAATGGTTGTTTTTACCGGCGGTAAGCCTGACAAGAGCCAGTACAGACGGTTTAAAATACGCACTCAACTCGATGAAGCTAATGATTTTTTGAGCATGCAAGAAGTTATGTCTAGAAGATATAGCGCAAAGCGCATGAAAGACGAACGCTTTGGTAAAAAACCTGATCTGATTATCCTTGACGGTGGAAAACCACAACTTACAGCTGCTCTTGCGATGTTTGAGGAGCTTGGAATAAACGATATCCCAATAGTTGGTCTTGCTAAACGTGATGAGGAAATTTTTGTTCCATGGCAAGATACAGGGCCTATTGTTTTACCTAGCGGATCTGAGTCCTTATATCTTGTAAAGCAGGTACGAGACGAGGCGCATAGATTCGCAATTACTTTTCATAGAGAACTCAGGGGAAAGGCTATGACTCTTTCTATTTTGGATACAGTTGCAGGAATTGGGCCTGTTCGTAAGAAAGCTTTGTTAAAGAAATTTAAGTCACTAAAGAACCTAAAAGCTGCAAGTTTATCTGAGTTAAAAGAATCAGGTGTAATTCCTGAGGATGTTGCAGAAGAACTCTATTCAGTATTGCAGCAATATAATAAGAATCATGATAATTGCCAAGATGATTGATTTTGTCAGGCGACAAGAAGAACGGAGAGTCAATGGCCGAAGCATCAGTCAATGATGAAACACCCAGTGTAGTCATTATTACGGGAATGAGCGGCGCTGGAAGAACAGAGGCTATGCATGTGTTTGAAGACCTCGGTTATTATTGCGTTGATAATTTGCCTTCAAATCTGATCAGGGAAATGATCACCTTAAATAATCTTGAGGATACAAAAAGTGCCACTGATAAACAACACGCTTCAAAGAAACTCGCCCTTGTTTGCGATGCCAGAAACGGAGAATTTTTCGGGTCATTACTTGAAGTTGTTAGAGAAATGCGAGCATCGGGCATAGATTTTCAGATGCTTTTCTTAGACGCTGGCGATGATAGATTAGTTGCAAGATATAAATCAAGCAGACGACGCCATCCAATGTGTACAGATGGGACAACCATAGCTCAAGGCATTCAAAGAGAACGCATGCTTTTAATGGAAGTACGGGAAGAATCTGACCATGTGATCGACACAACAGACATGCTCCCTCAAGTATTGAGGAGCAATCTTCGCTCTTTGTTTGCAAAAGGAAATGAGCGAAAGGGACTAGCTGTAACTGTTTATTCATTTGGTTTTAAGCATGGTGCGCCTGTGGATGCTGATCTTGTTATGGATGTAAGATTTTTACCTAATCCATACTATGATCCTGATCTTCGGGATTTAACCGGGCTTGATCCTGCTGTTCGTGATTTCGTAATGCTTCGCGATGAAACTATTGATTTCAAAAAGAAATGGCATGCTTTACTTGATGTTGTTATGCCTGGATATGTGGCTGAAGGAAAACAACAGTTAGCAATTGCTATTGGATGTACCGGTGGTCAGCATAGATCTGTTGCGATTGCAGAATCAACAGGAGATTTTCTTAAGGCTCGTGGATATCGCGTCTCTGTTGCTCATAGGGATATGAAACTGGCAACTGGCGCAACTGATAAAGAAGACGATTTAGAAGAAGGAGAGCGCGCTGATTTTCATATATCGAAGGAAAAGGCGCAATAAATGCAAAAATCGCAACCCTTTCATATTGATCCTTCAGCGACAGGCTCTTTTCAAAAGCTTGCTGATATTCCAATAGAAGACGACTTAGAAGTTGATCTTGATGAGCCTTTTAGTGCTGTTGTAATTGGTGGTGGAACAGGTGCGCCTGTATCCATTAGAACACTACTCTCGTTAGGAATTGACACATCGTGTGTTGTTGCAATGGCAGATGATGGAGGCTCTACAGGTATTCTTCGAGAAAAAGCAGATGTCACTCCTCCTGGTGATATCAGAAAGTGCATCGTTGCATTTGCTGATGATCCACTAGATCCTTTGGTGCGTGCTTTTAAATATCGCCTTGCTATTGCAGATGATCATGCACTAGGGAATTTGATGCTTTCAGCTTTAGAAGATGCATGCGGGTCTTTTCCTGAGGCTATTCGAATTTGTGAACGCTTACTCAATGCGCAGGGACATGTCTATCCATCTACTCTTGATCACGTTCGGCTATCTGCTGTAACTAGGGATGGAAGACGGCTCGATGGCCAAGCCGTTGCATGTCATTCAAAGACCGCTTTAGAGCATGTAAGTCTAACTTCTGAGAATGGTCAAATAACACCTTATAAGCCCGCCTTAAAGGCTATAAAACAGGCGGACTTGATAGTTTTAGGCCCGGGTTCTTTATTTACATCTATCATTCCCAATCTTTTAGTGCCTGGGGTTATTGACGCTATCAGGAAATCTCGCGGTTCAGTCTTATTTGTATGTTCGCTTGCAGATGCGCAAGGAGAGACATGGGGACTATCTGCAAAAGAGCATGTACAAGCGCTTTTTGACCATGGAATGGAAGGTTTGATCGATTATGTATTAATCCATTCAAGTGTGCCACTACGTGCAGAAAGTCCAGCTACGGGAAGTTTCTTGGCGGTTTCTGGAGAATCTCCTGAGCATGCATCGATGTCTGATATGGATGACAGTAGTTTATCTGGGGCAATTAGACCTGTAAGCATTACGTATAAAGATGTGCTCAAGATCCAATCTAAAGGTCCTGTGGTTATAACAAGAAATATGGTTGATCCTGATCATCCAACATGGCATTCGCCGACCGCTTTCAGAGATGCGATTCTTCAAGTGGTAAAACTTATGCAATCAAGGCGACGTGGGTAGCTTACAGTGAGATCTTATATGCGAATTCAATTAGCTCAAAAGAGGTTTTATGTCGTTTACAACTGAAGTACGCGATGAGTTGTCACGTGTTGAGCCAAATTGCACGCATTGTGATAAAGCAACACTGGCGGCGTTGGTGAGAATTGAGGGCACCCTATTTTTCAGTGGAAAAGATAAATACAGGGTGGATATTGCAACAGATTCCGCATCGGTTGGACGTTTGGTAATTCGTCTTCTGCATACTATTTATGGACTTCAAACAGAGCTTACTGTAAGAAGATCTGTCCTTCATAAAACCCCAAATTATTTAATTTCTATACCAACCCAGCGCGGCATTCTTGAGGCTTTAAAAGATATGGGAATAATCTCTGATGATGGTGGCCTTGAAATGGGGATAGATCAAGACATCGTCAAAAAAAGATGCTGCAAAGCAGCCTATCTTCGAGGAGCTTTCTTAGGGTCAGGCTTCATATCAAACCCTAAAAGCGATTTTCACTTTGAGATTATTGTAGAGAGTAGACAGATGGCACAAGATTTGGTGTCGCTTATGAAAGAGGCTGGAATTCAAGCAAAGACCATGCCTAGAAGAAGCTCTTATATGGTTTATCTGAAGAGTGGAAATTCCATACTGGAGTTTCTTGCATTTGTTGGCGCTCATAAAGCTGCATTAATGCTTGAGGAAGAGCGTGTAGTTAAATCTGTAAGAAATGACGTCAATCGTTTGATAAACGCTGAACTTGCAAATCAACAAAAGGCAAGCAGGGCGGCTGTGGGTCAGCTTCTAACTATTAGAAAAGTGCTTGAGAACTATGATTTTGAAACACTCTCTCCAGCACTTAAAGATTTCATTCGTCTTAGAATTGAATACCCGGAAGCATCGCTTAAAGAACTTGGAAGCCATGCTGATCCACCGCTTTCAAAGTCTGCAGTCAACCATCGGGTAAGACGTCTTGAAGCGATCGTCGAAGAAGCGCTTCGTTAATGTTATTCTTTATTCATAGCATATCTATGAATATGTGCGAATACATGGTATGTTTGCGCGCTGTATTAGATCAATGAATCTAAAGAAGGAGTTGAAATGACTACCAAGATCGGAATTAATGGGTTTGGCAGAATTGGTCGACTGGTTTACAGGGCTATGTTTAACGATCCTGAGTTAGACGTTGTTGCAGTCAACGATCTAGGTGATATAGAAACCATGGCGCATCTTCTAAAGTACGATTCTGTACACGGAAGAGCATTCGACAATATTGAAGTTGTTGCTGATGGATTTATAGCTGACGGTCATATGACAAAGGTGCTCTCTGAGCGTGAACCAGGAAACCTTCCATGGAAAGAGCTTGGGGTAGATATCGTTGTTGAGTCCACTGGATTTTTTACAGATGGAGAAAAAGCAAAGGCTCATATAGAAGCTGGAGCCAAGAAAGTTATTATTTCTGCACCTGGCAAAAATGTTGATGCAACGATCGTTATGGGTGTTAACGATTCTGAATATGACAAAGAAAAGGACAACATCGTTTCTAACGCATCTTGCACAACAAATTGTCTTGCTCCATTTGCAAAGGTGCTTTTAGATAACTTTGGCATTAAACGTGGATTCATGAATACGATACATGCGTTTACAAACGACCAAAAGATCTTAGATCTTCCTCACAAGGACTTAAGGCGTGCAAGGGCAGCTTCTATGTCCATGATTCCTACAACAACAGGTGCGGCACGCGCAGTTGCACTTGTCCTTCCTGAACTTAAAGGCAAGCTTGATGGATTTGCAACACGTGTTCCAACCCCTGATGGATCAATGGTTGACCTTACAGTTGAGCTTGAAAAAGAAGTAACAGTAGACGAGATTAATGCTGCAATGAAGGCGGCATCAGAAGGGGCTATGAAGGGGATTCTTGAATATACAGAAGACCCAATTGTCTCAGTTGATATCGTAGGAGATCCTTCGTCTTCTATATTTGATTCAAAGCTTACGATGGTATTAGGTGGAGAAGGCAATTTTGTAAAATGCATTTCTTGGTATGATAACGAATGGGGTTATTCGAATCGCGTAAAGGATTTGGCCAAGATAATGCTTTAATCAATGCGTATGCATTTGTAGTAAATAGGCAAGGCATTCAAATGTCTTGCCTATTTTTATAGAAGGGATAGGTTTGTATGGCACAAATTAAAAGCATTGATGACTTAGATGCAAAAGGAAAAAAGGTTCTTGTTCGCGTTGATTTCAACACACCTGTAAAAGACGGAAAAGTAACCGATGACACAAGAATTCAGGCTGCTCTTCCCACTATTAAAAAACTCATTAATGATGGAGCAAAGGTAATCCTTGTAAGTCATAGAGGTCGTCCATCGGGGGACGGGTTTGAAGAGGAATTTAGCTTAGAACCTGTTGCTCGAAGATTGCAAGAACTTCTAGGTAAAGACGTTGTTCTTTCGTCGGATATCGTAGGTTCTTGTGTAAAAGAAGCAGTGGATGCTATGGAAGATGGTGACTTTGTCCTTCTTGAAAACATTCGTTTTGATAAGCGCGAAAAGAAAAATGACGAGGAATTTGCGCGTGAGCTGGCAAGCCTTGCAGATGTGTATGTAAACGATGCTTTTGGTACTGCGCACAGAGCACATGCATCAACGGCAGGCGTCGCACAGTTTTTGCCTTCATATGCGGGATATTTGATGCAGAAAGAAGTAGAAACGCTTACCTCTATGCTTGATGACCCAAAACGTCCATTTGTGGCAATTCTTGGAGGTTCAAAAGTCTCCGATAAGATAAAAGTTATCAATGCGCTTTTGGATAAAACCGATACTTTAATTATTGGCGGAGCTATGTGTTTTACGTTCTTGTTGGCTAAAGGCATATCGGTTGGTAAGTCTTTAGTTGAACCTGACTGGATTGATGAGGCTACAAAAATGCTCGAAAAGGCAAAGCAAAACGGCGTGTCTTTGCTGCTTCCAGTCGATGTTGTTGTGGCAAAAGAAATGAAAGAAGATGCTGCTTGTGAAGTGGTATCAGTTGATGAGATTCCAGATGACATGATGGGTTTGGATGTAGGTCCTGAAACGGTTAAGTTATATGGAGATGCTATATCAAAAGCTGCAAGTGTTTTCTGGAATGGCCCTATGGGTGTTTTTGAAATGAAGCCATTTGAGGCTGGAACAAAAGGCGTTGCTTGTGCTGTTGCGAACAACGATCAGGCTTGCACGATTATCGGTGGTGGAGACTCTGTTGCAGCTGTAAATAAATTTGATCTCGCAGATAAGATGACATTTATATCCACAGGTGGTGGAGCATCTATGGAGCTCGTACAAGGTGATAAATTACCTGGTGTTGAAGCTTTAATGGATTAAGTGGCTTAAGGATTTTCGATTTAAGAACTTCGATTTAAGAGTTTTCGAAAGGATGTTGAGATGGCAAGAAAGCCGTTAATTGCAGGCAATTGGAAAATGAACAAAACGATAAGTGAAGCTGTCGTTTTAGCTCAAGAGATTTCCAATAGAGTTGAAAAAGAGTGGTTTGAAGACGTAGATATAGCGGTATGCCCTCCGTATGTTGATTTGAAGCCTGTGAAGACAGTTTTTGACTTTGATAAACAGAAAATCGCTGTAGGCGCGCAAAATGTATATTGGGAGAAATCCGGTGCTTATACAGGAGAGATTTCTGTAGACATGCTTCAGGAAATAGGATGTGTCTTTTGCATAGTAGGGCATTCTGAGCGCCGCATACTATTTCATGAAACAAACGAGGATGTTAATAAAAAAGTTCATGCGCTACTAGATGGCGCATCCCCTCATATTCATCCGATTATCTGTGTTGGGGAGTCTTTAGCCGTAAGAGATGAGGGGACATATATTGAATATGTCTGCTCTCAAATTGAAGCGGCTTTTGCAGGTGTTGATGAAGCGGCTGCAAAAGAGGCGGTAATAGCATATGAGCCAGTATGGGCAATAGGTACAGGTCATACAGCTACCCCTGAGCAGGCAGAAGAAGTTTGTGCGGCAATAAGAAAATGCGTTGCATCGCTTTACGGTGAAAGTATTTCTAATGACATGAGAATTCTTTACGGTGGGTCGATGAACGAAGGAAACGCTGATCTGTTGTTATCACAGCCTGACATTGATGGGGGACTTATTGGGGGAGCATCGCTTAAATCAGAATCATTCTGCGAGATTATAAAGGCGGCTATTTAGATGAATGCAAGTGAGAAGTTTAAAAATCTTCCTCTCTGTTTAATTATCATGGATGGATTTGGGTTATCGGATGCAACCGATGGCAATGCAATCGCTATGGCTTCTACCCCTAATCTTGATAATCTGTTCGATAGTTGCCCCTGGACTTGTCTTCAAGCTTCAGGCGAGGAGGTCGGTCTTCCTGAAGGCCAAATGGGAAACTCTGAAGTTGGCCATTTAGGCATAGGTGCGGGACGTATTGTCTATCAGGAGCTAACCCGTATTAATAGAGCTTGCAGCGATGGGACTCTTTCGAATAATCCCGTTATTAATTCTGCCTTTGATGCAAATATTAAAAATGGAACCACGCTTCATTTTATGGGGCTTTTGAGCAACGGGGGTGTTCATTCCTCAAACGCTCATCTATATGCATTGATGGATGCGTCAGTACTTGCAGGAGTCAAAAAAATCTGTATACATTGCATTCTTGATGGTCGAGACGTTCCACCAAAAAGTGCGATCGACTTTATACAGGAACTCGAATCAAAGATTCAAGACTTAAAGAATGGACACGAGAACTTAGATATAAAAATTGCAACCATATCGGGTAGATATTACGCAATGGATCGCGATAAAAGATGGGATCGTGTCGAGAAGGCATATAACACAATTGCCTGTGGTGTAAACGATAGTGATTTAAGCCCTAAAGATGCGGTTCAAAAGTCATATATAGAAGGCGTAACAGATGAGTTTTTTGTGCCTCAATCATTTAACTATGATGGAATGCATGATGGGGATTCCCTTATATTTTTCAACTTTAGACCTGATAGGGCACGTGAGATAACGTATGCTTTCACCGATCCGGAATTCAATGATTTTGATCGGTTGTGTAAGCCAAAAATTAACTATGTTTGCTTAACGGAATATGACCCCGAAATTAATGCACCCATTGCATTTGCAAAGGAATTTCCGGAAAACGTATTGGCAGATGTTTTGTCTCGCGCAGGCCTTCGTCAATATCACATTGCGGAGACTGAAAAATATGCACATGTGACTTTCTTTTTAAATGGTGGTCGAGAAGAGGCAAAAGAAGGCGAGATACGCAAATTAATCTCAAGTCCTAAGGTTGCAACTTATGACTTACAGCCTGAAATGAGTGAGCCAGAGGTTACGAATGCTTTAGTGTCTGCGATTAATAACGATGAGGCTGATGTGTATATCGTAAACTTCGCAAACTGTGACATGGTTGGACACACGGGAAGCATTCCTGCCGCCATAGCTGCCGTGGAGGCGGTTGATGAAGGTGTAGGTAAAGTGGTTCAAGCAATTAAGGAAAAAGGTGGCATTACTTTTGTGACAGCCGATCATGGTAATGCCGATAAAATGCTTTCAGATGATGGGACGCCTCACACAGCGCACACAACAGCTGAGGTTCCTTTTATTTTGGTTGCGTCTGAAGGCGGCGAAGATCTGTCTTTGAAAAACATAACTGGAAAGCTTGCAGATATTGCTCCAACTATGCTTTATGCGATAGGTGCAGATATACCGAAAGAGATGACAGGCGATGTTTTGCTTGAAACAAACTAAAGTCTTGTCTATACTTTTCTCTTTGTGCAGCAACTAGTAAATAGAGTAATTTAGAAAAGAGTTACGAAGTGACGCCATTAGTAATAGTTTTCTTAGTTTTACTTTTCCTATCAGGCATTGGACTTATCATTTTTATTTTGATGCATTCTGGAAAAGGAACTGGAATATCGGACATGATCGCATCGTCTATGTATTCCACGCAGACTGGAACATCGATTATTGAGAAAAACCTTGATCGCATAACTATTATTTGTGCAGTAGTTTTTCTTGTTTCTCTTTTGGTTTTAATGGTTATATTCCCTCAAGGAACGATAGATACCGGAAACTAAAAGATTTCATTGACCAATAAGACCAATGTAGTAGAATCTGTGCTTGCACAAAATAATGTCGGAGTGGTGGAACGGCAGACACGCTAGCTTGAGGTGCTAGTGCCCACATATCGGGTGTGCGGGTTCAAATCCCGCCTCCGACACCAGAAGAAACCAAAGACCTTCTATCCGGGAGGTCTTTTTTTATTTAGTCTCTTATTTAAGTGAATATTTATTTGACGAGTAGACTTTTTCTGATAACATAATCGACGCTGTCAATCGCATGGGCGGTTAGCTCAGGGGGAGAGCACTACCTTGACACGGTAGGGGTCACAAG
>CAZVWE010000016.1:0-14231 GCA_964631345.1 uncultured Eggerthellaceae bacterium
CGCCGCCCTCTCAAGGCGGAGGTCGCCGGTTCGAATCCGGTCGGAGCTACCAGAAACTACGAGGCCAGCGGGTGCTTTGCTCGCTGGCCTTTTTGGTTTCCAAGGGCTGATTTGCCCAACAGGACACATTTGGGGCACATTCAGAACTGAAATACAAGAAATCCTAGGAATATAGTTAGGAAGTCTCCGTAACTTCAGCATCAGGTAACTTACAGACATCCACCCATGAACTTCCTGGCGTATAAGCTTCTAGCTTATCTAGAGTAAGCGCGATGGCGCTATTAGAACTCCCACAAGCCGGGTATACAACTTCAAACCGGCGCAGCGATTCATCAAGATATACATCACAGCCATCGTTCACAGCGAAAGGGCACACTCCACCTACTGCATGTCCTATGCGATCTTCTGCCATATCAGCAGCAAGCATACGGGGTTTGCATCCAAACCGAGCCTTGAACTTGGGATTGGCGATCCGAGCATCGCCTGCACAAACCACTAATGCCACACGATCTTCCACCTCAAAAGAAAGCGTTTTCGCAATATGAGCAGGCTCACACCCGACTGCTTGGGCAGCAAGTTCAACTGTTGCACTCGAGGTATCGAACTCCATGATGTCGTCCGCGCATCCGAGGAGCGCAAAATACTCTTTAACCTTATCGATAGCCATCGAAGCTCCTTGTATGTTTTCTCTTCTGCTTAAGACAATAATAGATCAAACAAGGATTAGTATCGACTACTCACAAGGCAGGGAAAGTCATTTGGCTACAGGTAGGCATGCAGATAGGCTTGCAGGTAGGCATGACAATATGACAGGGGTCATGCGACCTCTGTCATATTGCTATATGGTTATATATGGATATGGTTGTATTGCCCTACAGAGCGCCGATATTGTCTTGTACGGCCTCTATACGCTCGCCACCAGGACCTCTAAAGAACATGATCTTCAGTTTTGCGCCACCATCTCCATAGATGGTAAACACGTCATCATCAGCAGAGCCAAGAGGTCTATCAAATGGACAAAGCGCATCAAAAGGACCGGCTTCGATAGCTACACCTTTTTCGTTTAAGCGGTTAACTATTTCGTCCATATCCTCTACGCGTACAGCAAAATGGTTAAGGCATTTATTTGCTGCTTCAACTGTTGATTTATCTTCTTGCTCTAGAAGTTCAATAATTACGCCATCATCGCTTTTGACCCATGCCATCTTCAAAGGCTTATCGCCTTCCATGGTCTCGGTTGAAAAGAGATGCCTGAAGCCTAGAACGTCTGTATAAAAACCAATGGATTCGTCGATATCGTTGCAATAAGCACCTATATGATGCGGAGCTATTTTCATAATATGTCTCCTTTTTGCATATTGATCAAGTGCAATTCAAGTGCGTCTGGAGACACTTTGTATCCCCAGACGCTTAAACACTTCAAGCGAACGATTCTTTCAGGAGAAAGAACTATTTCGAAGGTTCCCTAAACCGCTTCAGTCTCAAAGAACCTGCCGAATCTATTCCTTATACATGGCAATAGTGCCAGCGTTCAGATCCTTTTCCTTGGTGGAAATGAAATCTGTAACATGGCGTGGCATATAGCCATCATAAGTAACATCAATTGCCCAATCGGCTTTCTCGATCTGGTCGAACCAGAAATCGCCAAACTCATCGGTCTTGCAGCTGTAGGTCTTGCCGGTCTCAAGATTGGTGATAGTAACATCAGCACCAATAAGGACTTCTTCTTCCTCAAGATCAGCAACCTCGCCTGCCAAGAAGCGCTTAGGAATGTGCAAGTAATGAACACGAGGCTTTGTACCAACCGCGCACTCCAAATCCTCCGCTTGGGCAAGAAGGTCTTTCAAGTCCTCTTCTTCACCAAAGATCAACGCATCATGTGCGCATGCATCGACGCAACGAGGAATGGTCCAACCGTCATCAAGTAAGTGAGCGCAACCGGTGCACTTTTGCGGAATCGCAAGCTCTTCATTCCAATACACCACACCATAAGGACAAGCATCAGCAATAGCACGTTGATTCTTTGCTTTCACAGGATCAACAATAACTAGACCATCGTCACGACGATAGACAGCGCCGTCCTTTGCTGCCTTCATGCAAGGAGCGTCCTCGCAATGCTGGCAAAAGATTGGTGTATAAGAAACTTTCACCTTAGGTGTCTGGCCGCGTTCAACTTCATCGACTTTCATCCAGAATTGACCAGTATCAGGCTGTGGAGCCGCATATGGCATCCAATCGTTATCGCAATGCTCATCTTTGCAGACCAATTGGCAGTTATGGCAACCGATGCAGCGATCAAGATCAACAATAAATGTCTTCATGCTACTTAAGCTCCTTCCACAATTCTGTCGAGGGCGATTTGACCAGTTTCGGGCTCATAGCCACGATTTTCAAACGCCTCAGGATATTGCTTAGCTAATTCAAATACGTCAACTTTTTCAAGATTGACCAAGAAGCTGTTAGTAACCTCACCAGGAGCATTCTTTGAAGTCGTATTCGATGGGCAGATGAGGTTGTTAGCGCCTGCACGATCGAACTCACCAATAACGATGTTGTCAACACGTACACCATGGTCTTGGTAGATAGCATGAGGAATAACGCGCTCAGAAAGGCGAACTCCACCAAGCACAGCACCGCGCTCGTTGTACATCTTTACGATGTCGCCGTCTTTCATGCCAAGGACAACAGCGTCTTTTGGATTGATCCAAATAGGCTCATACATATAACCATCTGGACCTTCAACTTTGCAAGTCTCAATCTCACGGCACCATGTGTTGTCGTCATTTTGTGCATGAACACGCCAACGTGGATGATTGGTAACCAATAAGAATGGATACTCTTCAGCACGTGGATGCAAGAGACTCTCAGAATGTGACTCACCATAAGGAATGAAGTGAGGTACTGGCGGACGCTCTTCATCATCGGGGAAGAATTTCTCCAAAAGCGTTCCCTTGAATTCGATCAAACCGGTTGGAGTACCAAGCGGGTTAGCTTGAGGATCCTCGTAGAATGGGCGCATGCCACGCGGATCGTCTTCCCAATCCTCAGCAGTTGGAACGACGTAATAACCCTTCTCCATGAACTCCTCATAGGAAACAAAGTTCTGTACGCCAGAGTTCTCAAAGCCCTTCTTGATTAGTTCATCCTCGGTTCCCTCAGCATATTCTTCATACAGACCAAGCTTCTTGGCAACTTCGCCTACTGCCTCAAAGTCTGAGAGAGACTCTCCAACATGAGGAATAGCCTGCTCTTCATGCATGAGCATGTTGTACTGGCCACTGAATAGGTCGGCAGAAATATCGCGAACCTCAAGCTTTGTCGTGGTTGGAAGAATGATATCTGCAAAGAGGCAGTCATTCTCAAGCCAAGGATGTTGCGCCAAAACGAACTCAAGATTTGGATGCTGCAATGCGCGCTGCATCTCATAGCCACCATTCCAGCAGGTCTGCCAGCAAGGGCTGTCAGTCCAAATCATATGGATTTCATAATCACCATCATGCGGGAAATCCCATTCAACTATTTGATCGTCTGCAGGAAGACCAGCGATGACGTGACCACCACGCCATTTGATTGGCGGGTTCATAATAGCTTGCGGGATCAGAGTCTTCGGGATGAAGTTCACAGGATATGTGAGCATAGCCCATCCGTTATAGATAGAAGAAAGATCAGGCTGGCAAGCAGAACGAGGTAGTGGATAAATCTCATCGATTCCGAACAGACCCCAGTCCATAAAGTTGATCTGACCAACACCAGGCTTACCTAGACCCTGCATAGCCAAAAGCGCAACTTCAAGACGCGCCGGCTCGCTTGAATACGCAGCACGAATAAGTCCGCCACCTGCGCAGTGAGCAATAGATACAGCATGCGATGCCCAATAACGTGCCAAAGCCTTGATTTGGCGCTCAGTGATTCCTGTTATAGGAGCAGCCCATTTTGGTGTCTTAGGAACTCCATCCTCACCACCCATAATGTAGTTCTTGAAGTCCTCAAATCCTACTGCATGTGTTGCAATGTAGTCTTTGTCATAGGTGTCTTCTTTGAACCATACGTATGCAATTGCACAATGAAGTGCAGCATCAGTGTTAGGAAGAATAGGAATCCACTTACCTTCATGTGCGCACCCGGTATAGTTCAAATCCGGTGAAATGAAGATGGATTTAATTCCAACGTCATGAAGCCAACGTACAAGACGTCCTGGCTGCATGCCACCCCATCCCCAAGGAGTTGTCTCAGGATCGGCTCCCCAATACAAAACTGCGTCGCCATTTTCAGCAATATCCTGGAAGAGATTTTGGACGTTTCCTTGCTTTCCAACAGGCTCCATGCCCCAAATGTGCTTAGCACCCCATGTCCAGCCTTCCCAGCTGTCAGGCTGACGTGCTTGCAAGGTATAGCCACCCATTAAGTCCAACAACTTACCCGGGCAACCATGCGCAGCATGAATGATCTTGGATTCACCATGACCATCAACCTGTGCAAGAACAGCAAGAGGGCCATATTCTTTATGAATTCTCTTAAGTTCAGAGGCAATGATATCTGTGGCCTCATCCCAAGAAATGCGCCTATATTTTGACTTGCCACGCGTTTCTGGATGACGCTCACCATTTGGATCCCAATCGACCCTGATTAGGGGATAAGGAACACGGTTTTTCGAGTAAACACGCTTTTTATAAGCATATTGAAGCGGTGTAGGCATGGTCTTGTCCTTTGGCTCTAAAACCACACCATTTACTTCAATTCTCCAAGGATTCATATCCTTGATGTCGTAAGCATCGTCGTAGTGCATAGGGCGAATGCGAAGTATCTTTCCATCTTTCACATCCACTGCAGCGGAATTAGAACCGAGTCCAAAACCGCAAAGTCCTAATGACTTATAAACAGTCTTCTCGTCTTTCGCCATTCTCTCTCCTCTTTCTACTGGCAATTGCTTTTTACTCAAAACTAGCCACGAAAAACCCCTTGCGCTCCTCTCTTTCTTCGCTAAAATCCATTGAAACCCCTTTTTACCCTGTGCCAAGCTAAACCTGATGCAGACCTTATAGGCCAGGACTTTCTTTGACAATCGCATTAAGACCCTGAAATTTGTAGATTGACTCAAAATACCTATGGAATCACGCCGATTTCAGGTATGGCCTAGAGCCTGAGACCTGCTCTCTGTACTGGGGAATTTTTATCGTACACGTAGTTTTCTTGATACTGAGAAAACCAAGGAGGGGATACGCGTGGAAGATAACAATGAGGCACAAAACACCAAGATGAACCCGATCATGAATCCCGCCATTGGCCTTGCTGGATTTGGTCTTTTGTTAGGCTGGCATTTCATAATACTTTTCAACTCTATGCAATACTCAAGCACATATCCTGCAAGTGAATTCATGTTAGCAAGACAAGTGGGAATCAACGCTTCTTTATGCTTTTTCTTCTTGATTGGCGGAAAGTATTTACCCAATAATCCTCCCCGCGACAGAGTCAAGAATCATCATCGAATATATGTTGCCATAGCAGCAGGAATGTTGGGCACCATAGGATTATTTGTATTTGCATATATCGGAATGGCCATCGTAATTCTTTCAGTTGTGCTCATTGGATTTGCTGAGGCCTTTATGATGTTAATGTGGCTTCGGTTTTATACCGAAACTTCCAAGAACTATTCTGGACAAACTCTTGGTATTTCTGCTGTTCTTGCTTCTCTTATAGCCTTTTTCGTTTACCACTTAACATTTGATATAGGCGTTGTTGTCTCTATTCTTTTGCCGCCCTTATCAGGGGTATCTCTTATAGTTACCACCCGCGGGATTCCGCTGCGTCACAATGAATTGAACGGAACAAATACTCCCGACTGGAAAACGGCAAAACAACCCTTTATTAAAACTACAGTTCAATTGATGGCAATGGCTGCTTTTTTTGGATTAATTCAAGGGTGTTATTCACAAGAAACTATGTTGCTCCCCATGACTAATCCTGCATCAATTCTGGGAGCTGGTTTAGCTGGAATCGTTATATTCATCGTCTATTCAAGATCAGAGTTTTTACCACCGCTCAACCCTATTATCAATATATCGATACTTATGTTTACCGCTGGAATCTTGCTTGTTCCTTACCGTAATGAAGCACTTTCTAGCATTTCTGCATTTCTTGTTATGACAGGTTTTATTTTCTATTTTTTGTTGGCTCTTATCTTGATCATCGATTTAGTTAGAACCTTCGACCTTAATTTGTCTTTAACACTTGGCTTAAACCAATCACTTGAATACTTAATGTTTACCCTCAGCATCATGGGTGGATATTTCATTTGGAGCAAATTCTACGATGCTCCCCTAACTGCGTTTGTTATTACATCTGCATGCTCCTTTATTATGCTTGCTGTAGTTCTTCTGTTTTCATCAGAAAGGCCTCCCTGGCATGCTTCTTACTACAAGATGGAAAAGACGCACACGTTACTGGGTCTAAATAAACAAGCAGAAGATACGTCAAGTTCTCCTATCAATGAAAGACGTGTTTTGGAGATTGTTAGTGCCAAATACTGTCTCACCCCTCGCGAAATAGAAGTATTTGAGTTGCTTGCAAAGGGAAGAAACGCTGAATATATCCAAAATTCTCTTGTTATTTCAAACCATACGGTAAAGACCCATATATATAACATTTACAAAAAATTGGATGTTCATTCACTACAAGAATTGCTTGATGTTATCGATATGGAAAAGAACGCTGCGGCGGACAAAATGCAAACCGATGAATGCAATTAAGAAAGTGTAATTAAAGTGCTGTGTTCGTTGTAATTAAGACACCGTAGAGTAGGCATGGCGCGTGTTTTGATTAAAGCGCCGTACTCGTTGTAATTAAGGCATATAAAACAAAAATTATTAGATCTCATACTTTCAACCATAGAGATTTTCATGTATTTTTGAAAATCTGGTAAAGGGATCATGATGTAAAAATCTTTAGAATCACGCTAACATAATCAATGCCAAGATATACTTTGCAAGCTATTTAGGAAGCCACGCCGAAAAGCTTGCATTCCATTGAATCCCCCAACTCACAACAACTCTCATAAGGGGGGAACATGACAAACTCGTCACAAACAGAGTTTCCTATGAGCAGAAGATGGCTTATTTTCTGTTCGGTATTCTTCCTCGGTATTTTAACTTCTTTTGGAATGTTTAAAGCACCGACCATGTTCACAACCGAATTTACGACAGACCTTGGTTTCACCGAGTCGAATATCGGTTGGGTAATGTCGATGTCTACACTTATCGGCGTTGTTTTAGCTTTTCCTGCCGGTGGAATATTTGCAAAACTTGGTGCTAAGAAAAGTCTCGTCATCACAGCAGCTAGTTTGATTATCGGATCAGCTGGTGGAGCTTTAGCAACAGATGCAACTATTATGCTTGTCACCCGTTTCATCGAGGGCATCGGTATGGGTCTTATATCAGTAGTTGGACCAGCTGCTGTTGCATCGATCATTCCTGCACGCAAACAGGGTCTCGCAATGGGTATTTGGAGTGTTTGGTTCCCAGCAGGTGTTGTACTCGCAATGAACTTAACTCCTTTGGTATATGCAACAGCAGGTTCTTGGCGTGCAAATTGGTGGCTCGCTGCAATACTTTCTGCTATTGCACTTATCTTCGTTTTGGTTGTTTATAAAACACCGCCACAAGAAGATTCTGCTCAAGACGCAGCAGAAAGTGGCGGAGTACCTGTTGCACTGAAGCCAGATTATTTCAGCATAGTTATGATCGCATTAGCATTTGGATGCTGGAATGTATTCAATGCTGGGGCTATTGGTGGATTCTACCCCTCATATTTGGCAGATGTACAAGGATTGGACAATCAGCTTTCTGGAACTGTTTCAAGTATCACCAATATTTTGGTTCTAGCACTTGGTCCTATCTCTGGTTTTGTAGCCGATAAATTCAACATCCATAAGGGTTTCATTGTGTTTGGCATGTTTGGTGCAGCCGTTCTTCTTACATTTGCATTCGGCAACAGCATGCCGTTAGTTTGGGTGTTCGTTATCGTTATGAGCTTCTGCTCTGCTTGCTGCTCAACAGGCGTCTTCTCAAGTGTTCCTCTGTATGCAAAAGATCCGTCTAAGGTTGGATTAGGAATGGCTATTGTGGCTTTCTTCCAAAATCTTGGCGGATGCATTGGATCTGCGGCATTTGGAAGCTTGGCAGTCGGACTAGGTTGGAATATGGCCTCTCTTGTTTTCTGTGTACCGATTGCTATTGCAGGTGGTATTTGTGCTGCATTGATTAAATCTTTGAAGCAGAAAAATCAAGAAGCAAAATAAATTGACTTAAAGCAAGTGGTGTCAAAACAAAACCCCAAGAGAACTATTCTCCTGGGGTTTTGTTTCCTTAAGACTTTATTCGCGTGAGTCTTTGTTCTCGAACTTTTGTTCTCGTGATGCTTTGCTTTCTTGAAGCTTTAAGGCTTTCGCTTTAACCAACGCTGTTGATAAACTTGCCTATAGTCCAAGTTCCTCTATTGCATCCTCGCGCATTTTATACTTCAACACCTTTCCTGCTGCATTCATTGGGAAAGCATCCATGAACTTGAAGTATTGAGGCACTTTATGACGTGCCAAGGACTTTACGATATATTCGTGGATTTCACCCTCATCAATCACTTCTCCCTCTTTGGGAATAATACATGCCATCGCCACTTCGCCATATTTTTCATCAGGAACACCAATTACTTGAACATCTTGAACCTGCGGATGAGTGTAGATAAACTCCTCGATTTCTTTAGGATAGATATTCTCTCCGCCTCGGATAATCATATCTTTCAAACGACCGGTAATCACAAAGGTACCGTCTTCATTTCGATAGGCTAAATCTCCCGAATGGAGCCAATTTTCACTATCTACAGCGGAACTTGTTTCGTCAGGCATCTTGTAATAGCCCTTCATGGTGTTATAACCACGACTGCAAAACTCGCCTATAGTGCCATCGGGTACTTCTTCACCAGTGTCTGGATCAATGATCTTACATTCAATATAAGGAAATGCATAACCGACGGTTTCAGTTCGCAATTCAAGTGAGTCTGTCCAGGTGGATTGCGTAGAACCAGGCGATGACTCTGTTTGACCATAAACACTCACAATGCCAGTCATATTCATTTCATCGGGCTCTGCTGCGCGCTTCATGAGTTCAGGTGGACACCCAGAACCAGCCATAATGCCCGTGCGCATATGTGAAAAATCGGTTTTGCGATAATCGGGATGATTAAACATCGCAATAAACATTGTAGGCACGCCGTTAAAACACGTGATGCGTTCTTGTGTGATACAAGAAAGCGAGGCTTTCGCGCTGAAATAAGGCATAGGACACATTGTGGTGCCATGGGTCATTGAAGCTGTCATAGACAAAACCATACCAAAGCAGTGAAACATGGGAACTTGGATCATCATGCGATCTGCAGTTGAAAGCCCCATGCGATCCCCTATGCTTTTTCCATCGTTAACAACATTGCGATGAGTCAGCATTACCCCTTTAGGAAAGCCTGTTGTTCCAGAGGTATATTGCATATTGCAAACATCGTCGGGATGGACTTCATTAGCCATACGTTTAATAACATCTAAAGGAACCAAGTTAGCGCGTTCAAAAGTCTCTTCAAATGTGAGCGCACCTGGCATACTAAAACCATCAGTAATGACATTGCGCAAAAACGGTAATTTCTTGCAATGCAGCGGGTCTCCAGGTTTATTGTCCTTGAGCTCTGGACATAGTTCATTGATGATTTCTGCATAATTTGAATCGAGCGCACCTTCAATCATCACGAGTGTATGAGTGTCGGATTGACGCAAAAGATATTCTGCCTCGTGTACTTTATAAGCTGTATTAACAGTTACAAGAATCGCACCTATTTTCGTTGTTGCCCAGAATGTGATAAACCAAGAAGGTACATTCGTCGCCCAAATAGCAACCTTGTTTCCCGGTTTCACCCCAAGAGACACAAGCGCACGTGCAAAATCATCCACATCCTTGCGAAACTCTTCATAGGTTCTTGTGTAATCAAGGGTGGTGTATTTGAACGCATACTGATCGGGAAACGCTTCCACCATGGCATCGAGCACCTGCGAAAACGTAAGATCGATAAGCTCTGCCTGCTTCCAAAGATATTGACCCGATCCATCGTGGTTAGGATAGTATTGCCCTTTTTGGCTATGGGTATAGCGATAGCGCCGCATGAAGTTCGCAAAATAAGGAAGAATGATCTCTGGATCGGCCATATCCTCTAACCACTCAGGCTTCCATTCCAAGGAAATGAAGCCGTCGTAGTTGATCGATGACAGAGCTTGCATAACACGATCGATAGGAAGCGTTCCCTCCCCTACCAAGTTGTATTGTCCGGCATCATCGGAGTCGCGAAGATGAACATGCTTCACGTAAGCGCCCAGATTTTTTATCGTTGTTGCAGGATCCTCATCAAAATCACGATAAGGATGATGTACATCCCAGAGCGCACCAAGGTTGTCACTCGCATAAGCATCCAAGAGCTCCATGAGGCGCGCCGTGTCCGCGAATATGCCGCTTGTCTCTATAAGAATGCTTACATTGCGCTCGATCGCATAAGGCAAAAGCTCATCAAGTGCCTGTTTAATGATGTTGGAGACATCTTCATCATCATGCTGAGCTTTCACGCAAACGTAGGCCACACGCATGTCAGAAGCAATATCAATTAGGCGTTTTACATCAGCAAGCACATTTATGATTTCACCAGTTGGGTCATTTTGAGAACTCGCATCCGTGATATCGCCCGCAAGACTATTTTCTACAACAGAAATGTCGAGCGAGGTATCAAACACCGGTATATACAGGTTTCGATTTCGCAAATCCCGTGCAGTTGCGCGTGCCGTTGCACCATCAAAGGGACATCCCTTTCCCACAAGCGCTGGGTCTTTGAGTAAATCGTAGACTTCAATGCCCTGATAATCCATTTCGCTAACAAGGTTAACGAGCTCATCCCAAGAAAGATTGCTCCACCCACGATTCGAAAAGGAAAGCTTCATTAGTTTTCCTCCTCATATACAACTTTATTGAGTGCATTTATATAGGCACGGATACTCGACCCAACAATATCGGTAGAAAGCCCTCGTCCTGAATAAATCTTGCCTTCGCTAATGAGTTTTACGATGCACTCACCCATAGCTTCTTGACCTTCGGTAACCGATTGCATCTGCCAGTCATCAAGTTCAAATGCTTTGCCAACAATTAAATCAATGGCTGCAAAAGCAGCATCGATAGGACCATCCCCCATGGCAACTTTTTCGACATAATTATCGCCAACAATCATGCGAATACTGGCCGTTGCCTTAATAGCATTACCGCTATTAATGGTATAGCGATCCAATTTATAAGTTGAAGGAACTTGAAGAGCTGACGAGGCAACGATGGCATCAAGCTCACGCGCGTTTAAACTCTCCTTTTTTGCAGCAATGCGCTGAAATTCTTCGTAAACAAGCTGAGCATCCTCTTGAGAAAGATCATAGCCTAATTTTGAAACAGCTTCAATTACAGATGCTTTATCATCGCTTGCTTTTAAAACCATATCGTTTTCAGCGTCATTTGAATTTAACGATGCGAAATGAGATGTTGTATTAGTTGTCGGATTGCAGATGCGCTCAATTTGACCCATAGTACGCTGCAAGGCTGTGGTATTGACTGAACAACTTACATCATAGGAATCTCCCTTAGACGTAAGCACCTTTACGAGCTTTGGCAACAACGTCTCTCCGAGAGGGTACGTCGTTACTTTAACCTCCGTTACTCCTTCCACAATTCCGGCAATACTAGTTGATACCGACATAAACAGTTCGTTACTGCAGCGTATTCCAAGTGCTATATCTTCCGTTAGTTTGGGGACAGCTTTGATTACACCAGCAATAAAGTTACCAAATTCGTCAGGCAGCATAATGCCTGCATCATCACAAACGGTAATAGTTGTCGCACCGGCATCGATAGCAGCATTGATTATTTCTGCAAGATAGTCGCTATCAGTACGAGTGGCATCTTCGGCAATAAATTCGACATCTGCTGCATATGCAGCACAAGCTTTAACAGTATTTGCCACAACATTTATCGCATCGGGTGCTTTCATTTTATGAACATATTCCATGCGAGCAGGACTTGTAGCAAACTCCACCTGCAAGCGAGGACTCGGTGTTTCTGTAAGAGCATTCCATGTCTCTTCTATATCACTGCCATCAATCTTTACAGGAACAGCAAGCGTTGAGTTTTTAACAATTGAAGCAATTGATTTGATGCGCAAAGTATCAGCTTTCGCCTTTTCGATTCCTTCAATTTCAATTACAGACACATTCAAGCTATCGAGCAATTTTGCTAGCTCAAGTTTTTCCTTGAAGGATAACGTGAGCTCTTTCATAGAAGTTGCTCTCTTCATCGTTTCGTCGCTGATAAGAATGTTTCTCATAATTTCGCCTTTTCTAGCTTTGGTTCCCTTGTGTCTTTTCAAGCTTTTCTTCTCTTGTATATATTCTCGGATATATCCTTTTGACTTTGAAATAGCAGCTTTCACTTTTAACATAGGTTTTGCATATAACCAAATGCTTTATTTATTGAAGTAATATATGCATCGATATTAAAAGTGAAAGGAGCAATTATGGATCAAAAAGTATATGAACTTATTAATGACCAGATTAATAAAGAACTCTATTCCGCTTATCTTTATTTAACCTTTGCGGATTACTATGCCGATGCTGGTCTTGATGGATATGCCAATTTCTATGAAATTCAGGCACAGGAAGAGCGTGACCATGCACTCATCTTCCGTAAATATCTTTTAGAAAACGACTGCAAACCCGAAATGAAAGCAATCGATAAGCCAGACAAGGTTTTCAACAACTACATGGAGCCCCTTAAAGCGGGTTTGGAACACGAGCAATATGTAACCTCACTCATCAATGGAATCTATGCTGCTGCCGATGAGGCACATGATTATCGTACGATGCAGTTCCTTAAATGGTTTATCGACGAGCAGATGGAAGAAGAAGATACTGCACGCGACATGATCACCAAGATGGAACTTTTCGGCGAGGATCGTCATTCGCTTTTTGAGTTGAATAAAGAATACCTCGCTCGTGCATACAATGTGCCGAGTCCTTTGGCTGGCGAATAGTCACCAAAGAATTGCTGTTGCTTACAATTTTTAGGAGGAATAATGCCTGCAGATCCTAACGTTCGTCCCGATTCTATGGAACGCATCAACACGCCCGAACTTGCAGAGGCGTTCATCGAAGAGCAAGTTGCTGCTATACAGCAACAGGTCGGCGATCGAAAGGTTCTGCTCGCTCTTTCTGGAGGTGTTGATTCGTCAGTAGTTGCAGCGCTTCTGATCAAGGCTATCGGCAAGAACCTCGTATGCGTTCATGTGAATCACGGGCTTATGCGCAAAGGCGAATCCGAGCAGGTCATCGATGTGTTCCAGAATCAGATGGATGCCAACTTGACATATGTGGATGCGACCGACCGTTTCTTGGATCTTTTGGCAGGCGTAGACGATCCAGAAACGAAGCGCAAGATTATCGGTGCTGAGTTCATTCGCGTATTCGAAGAGGAAGCGCGCAAGGTTGGCGATGAGGTTGATTTTCTAGCTCAGGGAACCATCTACCCTGACATTTTGGAATCCAAAGATGGCGTGAAAGCTCATCATAACGTAGGTGGCTTGCCCGATGATTTGCAATTTGAATTAGTTGAACCCGTGAAGCTGTTATACAAAGACGAGGTGCGCGTCGTCGGCCGCGAGTTGGGACTGCCCGAGAACATGGTGGAGCGTCAGCCATTTCCAGGTCCAGGTCTTGGCGTACGTTGCTTGGGTGCCATCACGCGCGATAGGCTGGAGGCTTTGCGTGAGGCAGATGCTATTGTTCGCGAGGAAATGGAAGCAGCAAATGTGGGCGCATGGCAGTACTTCGCTGTTGTACCTGATATGCGCGCAACCGGTGTTCGCGATGGCATTCGTGCCTATGAGTGGCCAGCGATTATACGCGCTATCAACACGGTAGATGTTATGACAGCTGAGGTGCCCGAACTTGATTGGGAGCTTTTAAAGCGGATGTGCGACCGTATCACCCATGAAGTTCCCGGGATTTGCCGCGTGTGTTATGACTTGACACCTAAACCTGTTGGCACTGTGGAGTGGGAGTAGGTCGGCGCCATTAATTGAGCTCCGATAGCTTTCGTAATATAAAGCTATCGGAGGCTTTT
>CAZVWE010000017.1:0-373 GCA_964631345.1 uncultured Eggerthellaceae bacterium
ACTCTTACCGCAGCTATTTCAAAGACTTTGTCTGAGAATGATGGTTCACACGGTTCTGCGAAGGCAGACTTCACGGCATTCGAGGATATCGATAAAGCTCCAGAGGAGCGTGAGCGCGGTATCACCATTTCAATTGCTCACATCGAATATGAGACAGATTCTCGCCACTATGCCCACGTTGACTGCCCAGGACATGCTGACTATGTAAAGAACATGATTACTGGTGCTGCACAGATGGACGGCGCAATCCTCGTAATTGCAGCAACTGATGGCCCTATGGCACAAACTCGTGAGCACATCCTTCTTGCTCGTCAGGTTGGTGTTCCTTACATCGTTGTCTTCCTCAACAAGTGCGACATGGTTGATGACGAAG
>CAZVWE010000017.1:383-12236 GCA_964631345.1 uncultured Eggerthellaceae bacterium
TCTTATGAGTTCCCTGGAGATGACACTCCGATCATCCGTGGCTCAGCATTGAAGGCTCTTGAGGGTGACAAAGATTACCAAGACAAGATCTGGGAGCTTATGGATGCAGTTGATTCTTACATCCCAACTCCTGCTCGTGACGTTGATAAGCCATTCCTTATGGCAATCGAAGACGTTATGACAATTACTGGCCGTGGCACTGTTGCAACTGGCCGTGTTGAGCGTGGCGTTCTTCACATGAATGACCCGGTAGAGATCGTGGGAATTAAAGAAACACAAGATACTGTTTGTACCGGCATTGAGATGTTCCGTAAACTTCTTGATGAGGCAGAGGCAGGAGATAACATCGGCGTTCTTCTTCGTGGTATTAAGCGCGAAGATATCGAGCGTGGACAGGTTATCTGCAAGCCAGGCAGCGTAACACCTCACACTGAGTTCGAAGGCCAAGTTTACATCCTTACTAAGGATGAAGGCGGACGTCATACTCCATTCTTTGATGGATATCGTCCTCAGTTCTACTTCCGCACTACAGACATTACCGGTGTTGCACATCTTCCTGAGGGAACAGACATGGTTATGCCAGGAGATAATGTCACCATCACAGGTGAGCTTATCCATCCAGTAGCTATGGAAGAAGGCCTCAAGTTCGCTATCCGTGAAGGTGGCCGCACTGTTGGATCTGGACGCGTTACCAAGATCATCAAATAGCTGAATTGCACAGATATCGTAGGGGGTCTGCTTTGGCGGATCCCCTCGATTTGAAGTGTTCATGTTGCGGCAGCGGTCTTTATTTATTTGTAAGCTTAAGGAGAATTCATGCGTACTCTGGTCACAATGGCGTGCACGGATTGTAAGCGCCGTAATTACACGACCACGAAGAACAAGCAGAACAATCCTGAGCGTCTTGAGTTCAAAAAGTATTGCAAATGGTGCCATCACCACACATTGCATAGAGAAACGAGATAGCTCAGTTTAGAATTCGTAGGCATAGGCCAGTAGTTCAATTGGTAGAGCATCGGTCTCCAAAACCGAAAGTTGAGGGTTCGAGTCCTTCCTGGCCTGCCAGCTTGTTTAAAGCAGCCGATATCGGGGCTGCTTGTTTGATGTTTGAACATAAGTCGATTATTGCTAGTAAAGGTTGCAAATGGCAAAGAGATCAAAAACCCAGAAGGCCAAGGCTTCTGCAGCGCGTAAGGCAAAAAAAGAAGAACGCGCAATAGAGGCTGAACAAGTCACTGAAACCAGTGAAAAGTCCGAAGGGGAGACTGAAAGCCAAAAAGATACGGGAAAGAAGTTTTCTCTGAAAAAGTCTGAGAAAACCGATACCGCTATTAAAAAGCAGGAGACCGAATCAAAAAAGGCAACCAAATCTTCTAAAAAATCTGAAGAGAAACCAAAGAAGGTTCATTTCAAATTCTTAAAGGAAGTTCGTGCTGAACTAAAAAGGGTGACATGGCCAACTAAGGCCGATGTTATGAGATGGACCGGCGTTGTTGCGGTTGCGCTTGTTTTCTTCGGAGTTTTTGTAGCAGTTCTCGATAATCTGATTATTACTCCTTTGCTCGTTCTGCTCTCTGGTGCGGATCCTGCAACTATAGACTGGGGTAGCGTCTTTACAGGAGGCGACTTCAATACATCAGGTAATGAAGGTGCAGATGCATCAAATGTTGCTGCAAACACAGGTACAGAAACTGGTGTCGATGCTGGTTCTGACGTTAGCGCAGACACAACAGGCACTGAAGCCACACCTGATGTGGAAGGTACAGCAGATGAGGGCGAAAGTAACGGAGGTCAGGAGTAAATATGTCTAAGAAATGGTATGTCCTCCACACTTATTCTGGATATGAGAACAAAGTCAAGGCAAACCTTGAGACCCGCATAGAAACCATGGGGCTTGAGAACAGCGTTTTTAAGATCGAGATTCCAACTGAAAAGGTATCTGAGATTAAAGATGATGGGCGCCATGTGGAAAGCGATAAGAAGGTTTTCCCTGGGTATGTTCTTGTGAAGATGGAGATGGATGATAGGAGCTGGGCTGCTGTTAGAAACACACCTGGTGTTACTGGGTTTGTCGGTAGCCAAGGTAATCCTTCTCCTTTAACTCGCGAGGAATACAACAAAATCATGAAGAGGACCAGTCTTGAAAAGCCGAAAAAGACTTCTACAAATATTGAAGTCGGACAGTCGGTACATGTAATAGCTGGTCTTTTCAAGGACTTTGACGGAGTTGTTTCAGAGGTTATGCCTGAAGCAGGCAAAGTTAAAGTAATGGTTTCAATTTTTGGGCGTGAAACACCAGTTGAGCTCCCATTTGAACAGGTGGAAAAGATTTAGGTGCACACTTAAGCGCGTCATGCCCAAGTGGACTGGGGCTTCTCATGACATTGCTTTGTGGATAAAAGAACTAGGCTAGATAGGCGAGGGAAATAAAAAATGGCTGACAAGAATGTATCTGGGTTCATAAAGCTTCAAATCCCAGCAGGTGGCGCTAATCCTGCACCTCCTGTAGGTCCAGCACTTGGTGCACAAGGCGTAAACATTATGCAATTCTGCCAAGCGTTCAATGCGCAGACGCAGGATCAAGCAGGAACCATCATCCCAGTCGAGATTACAGTTTACGAGGACAAAAGCTTTACATTTATTTGCAAGACTCCACCAGCTGCAGTTTTGATTAAGGAAAAACTTGGTATTGAGCATGGGGCAGGTATTCCGCAGCTTCAAACTGTGGGCACTCTTACCGATGCTCAGCTTACAGAGATCGCTGAAACAAAAATGCCTGATCTCAATGCTAACGACATTGAAGCTGCAAAAGAAATCATTGCAGGCACGGCTCGTTCAATGGGTGTAAGAATTGAAGGCCGTGAAATGAAGAAGAAATACGAGGTTACTCGTAAGCTTGCAGCTCTTCTCAAGGGTGAGTCAGTAGATGATGGCGAAGGTACTTCTGCATAAGGGTCTTATTGGTGGTCTGTAGCTTGCAGGCCACTTTTAAGTAATAGCAGTGGAAGGGCTAATCGATGCCCGCAATAACCACGAAAGGAAAATGATATGGCAAAGAAATCAAAAAGATATGATGCTGCCGAAAAGGTAGTGCCCGAGGGAGAAATTTCTCCTATCGAAGCAATGAATGTCGTAAAGGAAATTGCAACAGCAAATTTCGATGAGACAATTACAGTTGACTTCAGACTTGGTATTGACACGCGTCAAGCAGATCAACAACT
Organism: uncultured Eggerthellaceae bacterium; assembly: GCA_964631345.1. Taxonomy (GTDB): domain Bacteria; phylum Actinomycetota; class Coriobacteriia; order Coriobacteriales; family Eggerthellaceae; genus MGBC163016. Next base: position 3,605 of record CAZVWE010000017.1, read on the forward strand.
AAGAGGTACGGTAAGTCTTCCTAATGGATCGGGTAAAACTGTTCGTGTTGCAGTTTTTGCTGAAGGAGAGGCTGCTAAGGCAGCAGAGGAAGCTGGTGCTGATATCGTAGGCACAGATGAACTTACAGAGCAGATCAATGCAGGTAAGTTTGACTTCGATGCTGCTGTTGCAACACCTGATCAAATGGGTAAAGTTGGACGTCTTGGTAAAGTTTTAGGCCCTCGCGGACTTATGCCAAACCCAAAGCTTGGAACTGTCACTAACGACGTTGCTAAAGCGATTGCAGAACTTAAAGGTGGTCGTGTTGAGTACAGAGCCGACCGCTTTGGTATTGCCCATGTAATTATTGGCAAGAAATCATTTACACCAGAGCAATTAGCTGAAAACTACGGTGCTGTATATGATGAGATTCTTCGCATGAAGCCGGCTGCTGCAAAAGGCAAATATGTAAAATCAATTGCCGTGTCATCAACTATGAGCCCGGGTATCAAGGTTGATCCTTCTGTTCAGCGTAATTACACTACTGCTGCTGAGGAATAATCTGGTTTGCTGGATATTTGAAAGGGTCGCTTAGTCGACCCTTTTTGTTTATAAGGAACTTTGCAAAGCAATTTTAGAGATGAGGTATTGCTCATGAAAAAGCTTGGGATAGTTGGAGGAATGGGCCCTAAAGCAACAGCTGAGCTTTTTTCAAGGATTGTGTCGCTAACGGATTCTGATAGCGATCAGGGACATTTAAATATCCTCATCGACAATGACCCTTCAATTCCCGATCGGACAGCTTTTGTACTAAATGAAATGGTTCGTGGTACCGATGAGTATGACGAATCTATTAAGCCTTTTGCTCCGTATATTGCAAAGATTGCCTGCAATTTAGAGCAGCAGGGATGTGAAGTATTGGCAATGCCATGCAATTCGGCTCATACTCGTCTTGATGAAGTGCAAAAATCATTGGGTACTTCTGTTTTCGTCAATATGCTTGAAGAGACCGCTTTGTCTGTTAAGCAGAAAAATGCAAAACGTCCGATGCTTTTAGGAACAAATGGGACAATTTCTGCTGGCGTATTTAAAGATTCTTTAGCAGATGCAGATCTTGGTTGCATAGTCCCTAATGCATCTGACCAAGAAGTGGTGATGGATGTAATTTATGGCTATGTGAAACAAGGAAAAGCTGCTTCATGGGAGATGCTAAAAGGTGTATTAGATGATGGAATTAAGCAAGGCTGTGATTCTTTTATATTAGGTTGTACGGAGCTTTCTCTTATAGGGTTTCCTGAAAACTATAAAGGATTCCCTGTGGTGGACGCATTAACTGAGCTTGCAAAGGCTTGCGTTAGAGAATGCGGAGCAAGGGTTAAAACCGTCTAGATTTCAGCGTCATTCCTTACTTATTCATTTTTCACTTGGTCGTCTATCACTTTGTTATTGCCACTTGCTCATCTCTCACTTGTTAAAAAGATATCTGTTAAATTTTCTGATCTGATTAAATTTCATGCATGTTGCCCAGAAATTATGCATGAAAGAATCCTTTGGATTATGCAGTGGATACGGATTAGGGAATGTGTTTTTAGCTAGATCTTTTAATTTAGAAACTCCACTCGGATTATTCAGAGCCTTTTTCAAAACAGAATAGGGCACCATGTTATACAAGAATGACTTATCGCAAATATAAGGCTTTGGAGTATTTCCCAAAACAAATTCATTTACTATTGGCTCTATAAAACTTTTGCCTGCAAGCGATACATAATATGAACTTCTGCCTGGTCTAATGTTTATTTCAAAGAAAACAAACTCATCGCTGCGATTGTCGTATTTGATATCAAAGGTCGCCCAACCATGAAACTTAACATCTTTAATGAATGTGCGAGCTTGTTCGATTATTAATTTCTCGTGATTGGGAACCATTGTGATGGGGTTTCCGATAGCAGAGGGGCAGTGGTCTTGTAAAAGCAGATGTCCGCTTGCAAGAACAAGGGGCTCGCCTTCTTCGTTTGCAAATATATTTACGATATGCAGCGCTTCATCATTTCCAGGGATGAAGTCTTGAATGATAAGTTCGCCGTCATAATTAGAATCCTTTAGATTTTTCCATATGAAAGAAAGTTCTTTTGGTGTGTTGACCTCATAGGCTTTCTTTTTGTCAACTACATCTGCTTGTTTGAATAATGCCGAATCTGCCGCTTTTGCAACAAGGGGATATGGAAATTCATCAAGAGGCAGTGTGTCTGGGCCTTCTGCGCCACAATTGAAGTACCAAGTTTTTGGATACGGAATTTCAAGTCGCTTGCATATATCGTAGAAAATATGCTTATCAGAAAGCGCCCCAATCTTCTCGACACTCTCGTAAGGAACGGTGTATCCAGCTTTTTCAAGAACTTCCTTGTTCTCTGAAAAGATATTTGCGTGAGAGTCGTCGCTTCCTAAAAGCAGAAGAACTTTGTCATTGCCGGAGCTTTTGACGCTGGATTTTGCGGAAGCTGTTGTCTGATTATCGCCTAGTAACTCAGGTGCTAAAGACAGAAGTGTTTCTATTAAAGGCTTGGGTTCTTTAGCGTTTGGAACTATTCTGCAATCGGTAAATTTGCTTGATGAGATGACTTTGATATCGCTTGTCATGATTACAACGCAGCGAGTAATGCCATATATGCGATTAAACTCTCTAATATAGCTATATGTAAGTACATCTCCTCCAACAAGAACGGGGATGAGAAAATCTGATACTGCGCGGTCGTTGTGTTCGTTAATAGGTGCGCTCACTTATCCTCCTGAATATATGTAATGTATATAGCTTACGTTAAATAAATCGTTTAAATTCAACATGTATGACGCGAAGACAAATGATAAAGCAACCACTTGATTGTTAGCAAAACTACATCAGTAAAGTTGCATATCCGTATTACTAAAGCTATATATCCATATAACTACAATCATCATGACGGTATACTTGAGAATAAAAGTATTCAACGACATACGTAAAACAGTGCACATAAAATATAGATGGAATAAGAATGAATGTTTTAATAGTTAAAAATGACGCTAATCCAAAAGCTCTAGAGACTTCATTTACGCTAAGCGCATGGCTCGATTCTCAAGGTATTAATAATTTATGTCTTGATTCTTCAAGTCTGTATGGTTGTACATCTCCTGAAGAAAATAAGCATCTATTAGGCGACATACCAGAGGATGGTTACGGACTTGCAGTTGTGCTTGGAGGAGACGGGACAATGCTTCGTACAGCAAGATTGCTTGCTGGATTGTCTACTCCAATTTTGGGAATCAATTTTGGGCATATGGGATTTTTGGCTAATGGGTCAGAAGAGGGTGTGATACAGCTAGTATCCCGTGCGTTTGCGGATGAACTTTTATCTGAGAAGCGAGCTGGTCTTTTAATTGATATTGAAACTCTCGCGCAAGATGGAAGCATTGATGCTTTCAAAAAAGACATATTTGCCATGAATGAAATAGCAATTACTCGTGGAGAGTTTGGAAGGCTGCTTACATTTTCAATCGGTATTTCTGATGCACATATCGCAACCCTTGGTGGAGATGGTGTAGTTGTAGCATCTGCAACCGGATCTACCGCATATGCGCTTGCTGCTGGAGGACCTTTGGTGACACCTACGTTTACGGGGATGGTGGTACAGCCGATAGCCCCGCATACGTTAAGCTCTCGTGCGATTCTGTCTGATCCAAGCGATGTAGTGCATATTTCAATTGAAACTAATACAGATGATGTCCCTCCCGCATTGTTTGTAGACGGCGATTTCTTGGAACTTCCAGGACGTGCTACTGATATTTATGTAAGAAGATATCCAGATGCCGTGCGCTTTTTATATAGCGATCGCGATCATTTCTATAAGTATGCATCCGAGATGTTCTTTAAATCGTGATACTAGTAGAACGTTTCGTCGCGCTTCGATATAGCTAAGCCTTTTCTATTTATGGTAGTAGCAACGCTGCTCATATTTTGGCTCGCAGCACACGTTGATTCCCAGTGTTTTATATAGCATCTCATCTGTATTTGAAATTATCACTGAAAAATAGGCATCACACCCACGAAGCTTATCTGCATTGTCTATAAGCATTTCAGCAAGCGGATTGTTGATGGAGCTTACAGATAAGGCAAGCAAGGTTTCATCTGAATGAAGGCGTGGGTTTGAGTTGTGCAAATGTTCGGTTTTCAAGTGACAAATAGGCTCGATCACTTCATCTGAGATTACATCTAAATCATCATCAACACCTGAAACACCTTTAAGGGCATTCATTAAAAGCGCAGAGGCTGCACCTAGAAGGTTTCCGGTTTTTCCGGTAACGACAGTACCATCTGGAAGTTCCATAGCTCCTGCCGGTTTTCCGGTAGTTTCTGCTTTTAGAAGAGCTGCAGAGCGGGCGGGAGATATGTTAGTGGTCACTCCTGCTTGATTCATAAGAATTTCGATTTTTTCTAATTCACGCTCATCTGAGCCGGTGCGTTTAGCCTCAACTGCAGCGGTAAAGTATCTTCTTACGATTTCTTTTTTAGCGGCTTCTTGGCAGATGTCATCGTCAACAATTGCATAACCTGCCATATTTACACCCATATCTGTTGGGCTTTTATATGGGCTTTCATTCGCAATTCGTTCAAGCATTGATCTAAGCACGGGAAAAATCTCAACATCTCTGTTGTAATTGACGGTGGTTTTTCCATAGGCTTCAAGATGAAATGGATCAACAATATTATTGTCATCAAGATCGGCTGTAGCCGCTTCGTATGCAATGTTGACCGGGTGATTAAGCGGCAAATTCCAAATAGGAAATGTTTCATATTTTGCATATCCGGCAGCGATTCCGCGCTTAAATTCATGGTATAGCTGCGAGAGGCAAGTAGCCATTTTCCCAGAACCAGGACCTGGGGCTGTAACAACTACAAGTGGACGAGTTGTTTCAATGTAGTCATTTTTTCCGAAACCATCGTCGCTTACGATTGAATCTATGTCATAAGGGTATCCAGCTATGTTGTAGTGTAAATAACTTGTAATTCCCATATCGGTGATGCGTTTTCTGAAAGCATCTGCATCGGGTTGGTTTTCGTACCGGGTGATAACTACGCTTCCAACGAAAAATCCCATGGAGCGGAAGTTATCCATGAGACGCAAAACATCGTCATCGTAGGTGATGCCTAAATCTCCTCTGATCTTTGATTTCTCAATGTCATTAGCATTTATTACAAGGACGATTTCAACATCGTCTTTCATGGATTTAAGCATAGAAATTTTTGAATCAGGTTGAAATCCTGGAAGTACACGGGAGGCATGATAATCATCAAAGAGTTTGCCGCCAAATTCGAGATAAAGTTTTCCTCCGAATTGTTCTATGCGCTCTTTGATGTGTTTTGCTTGGGACTCGATATATTTGTCATTGTCGAACCCAGGCTTCATAAGTCCTCCTATCATTAAAAGTTTCGATTAATTATAACGGCGATAAGATTGTTTCCAGTGTGTAAAAGGCGATTAAGCAAAGAGTTTTGATTCCGTATTCACGTTAAACTAAATTGCGGTGAAAATCGCGGCTCCGGAGGTATCCATGACGAAATACATCTTTGTTACGGGTGGTGTTGTATCCTCGCTTGGTAAAGGGATTACAGCTGCTTCTTTAGGACATCTTCTAAAATCTAGGGGCTATAAAGTCACAATGCAAAAGATGGATCCTTACTTAAATGTTGATCCAGGAACGATGAGTCCATATCAACATGGAGAAGTTTTTGTTACAGAAGATGGCCACGAAGGAGATCTCGATTTAGGCCATTATGAGCGATTTATTGATGAGAACCTAACAAGGGAATCAAACTTTACTCAGGGCTCGATTTACCAAACGCTTATATCACGTGAGCGCAGGGGAGATTTTCTCGGAGGTACTGTGCAGGTTATTCCTCATGTAACAGAGGCTATTAAAGAAAGACTGAGAAGAATCGCAGAACAATCAGGCGCTGATATTGTTATTACAGAAATTGGCGGCACGATTGGAGATATTGAATCGCTTCCATTTATTGAGGCGGCAAGGCAATTTAGAAATGAAACAGGTTCTGCGGATGTTGTATTCATCCATGTAACACTTGTCCCTTATATTGCAGTAGCTCACGAGGTAAAAACTAAACCGACTCAGCATTCGGTTAAAGAGCTTAGATCTATTGGTGTGCAACCGGATTTCATCGTTTGCAGGTCAGATCATGAAATAGAAAAAAGTGTTAGAGAAAAGATTGCTTTATTTTGCGATGTTTCATCTGAAGCTGTTATCGCATGTACAGATGCGGATTCGATTTACAAAGTCCCAATGGTGTTGTTTGAGCAGGGTTTTGATGCGATGGTGCTGAATAGGTTAAGCCTTGCACCCAACAGAGCGGATTTGACTAACCTAAGAAAGTTTCTTGATGATGCAAAGGCCTGTACGGGTACTGTAAAGATTTCTCTTGTAGGGAAATATGTAAGTTTGCCTGATGCGTATCTATCTGTCGTTGAGGCATTAGGTCATGCTGGTGTGTATAACAAAGTGCACGTAGAAGTCGATTTAATTAATGGCGAAGACCTAGACGCCATAAATGCTCACGAACTTCTTGCAGAATCTGATGGAATTTTGGTTCCAGGTGGTTTTGGAAGCCGTGCATTCGAAGGAAAAATTGAAGCGGTTAAATATGCACGCGAAAACAACATTCCATTTTTGGGAATATGTCTTGGACTTCAAAGTGCTGTATGTGAATTTGCTAGAAATGTCGCAGGTATAACCGATGCAACATCAGCAGAAATTGACCCGGATGCTGAGAATCTACTTATTGATCTCATGCCCGAACAAGAAGATATTGTAGATAAAGGTGCGACGATGCGGCTTGGTGCTTATCCATGCAAACTAAAAGAGGGGTCTTTGTCGGAAGCTATTTATGGTGAAAGTTTGGTCTATGAAAGGCATCGTCATCGCTATGAGGTAAACAACGCATATAGAGATACCCTTGAGGAAAACGGACTTTCGATATCTGGTATTTCTCCTGATGGACGCTTGGTTGAAATGATCGAATTGCCAGAGCATGCATGGTTTGTAGCTACTCAAGCGCACCCTGAATTCAAAAGCAGACCCCATAGGCCACACCCTCTATTCAGGGAGTTTATTGGGGCCGCAATCAAATATCATGATGGTGTACAAGAAAAGCGTCCATGCCAAAAGTGACAATGATCATGTAGGATTTGTAGACTCATGATGATTCGCAAAAAAAGCGCCTATGCCAAAAGGGGTGCACACATACGTGAGTGATATAACAGACTCTATTCGCGAATATATAGATTCTCTTCGTATAGAAAAGGGAGCATCTATTAGCACGGTTAATGAGTATTCGCGCGATCTTCAGACATATGCGGATTTTTTGGCTGACAAAGATGTAGTGGATCTTGCATCTATTGCATCCGATGATGTAGCTGCGTTTGAAAGATCGCTATTTGAAGTTGGATATGCAGCAAGTTCGGTTAAGCGAAAAGTTTCAGCCGTAAAAGGATTTCATAGGTTCTGTGTTCGCGAGGGTATCTCGCAAAAAAATCCTGCGGATACTCTTAAACTTCCGAAGCTTACAGAAGCTCTTCCAGATGTCATATCGATCGAAGATGCCAATAAACTGCTAGATTCGCTAACAGATAGCTCCGCGCTTGGACTTCGGGACAGGGCGCTTATGGAAGTGCTTTATGGATGCGGCCTTCGCGTAAGTGAGATTGCAGGATTGGATTCTTCGGATATTTATACAGACGAGGGATTTTTGCGTGTGTTTGGAAAGGGATCGAAGGAACGCGTCGTTCCAATTTCTGGAAAAGCAGCTGAAGCTCTTTCTGAATACATGCAAGCAGGGCGTCCTGAATTATCTATGCGTTTAAAAACGATATCCCCAAAAGACACAGCAGCTGTTTTTCTCAATGCAAAGGGAAGGCGTATTACAAGGCAAGGAATTCATCTGATCGTTGCGCGTATAGGTGCTTCGGTTGGGATAAATGATTTACACCCGCATACACTGCGTCATTCATTTGCAACACACATGCTTGAAGGTGGAGCCGACCTGCGCGTAATACAGGAGATGTTGGGGCACTCTGATATATCTACAACCCAAATTTACACCCATGTTGACAGAAGCCATATCCGTGAGGAGTATCTATTGTCACATCCACGAGCACGTACGTAAGGGTCACGCTGGCATATGTTAAAATCACATTTCGTTTTGGAAATATAATTCCGAGAGAGATTAAACGGTATGTCGTTTTTAGATAGGTTCTCAGGTTTTGGCTCACAAATGTCGACCGACATGGCCATTGACCTTGGCACTGCAAATACGCTTGTTGCGATAACTGGCGAGGGCATCGTAATCAACGAGCCTTCAGTTGTTGCTATAGAAAAAAGTACGCATAGGGTATTGGCAGTAGGTCATGAGGCAAAAAACATGATCAACCATACACCAGATGCATTTTCTGCAGAGCATCCACTAAAAGATGGTGTGATTGCTGATTATGATGTGACAGAAGCGATGCTTTCTGCATTTATCAATAAAGCATCTGAGCGTAGGTACCCATGGCAAGCAAAGCCAAGAATCGTGATTTGTATTCCGTGTGGTGCAACATCTGTTGAAAA
>CAZVWE010000018.1:0-9281 GCA_964631345.1 uncultured Eggerthellaceae bacterium
CCACCAGAGGTGTAATAACGCTTCTGCCACCAGCAATTCCTTGCCATGGTACCGTTTGACCAGAAGAGATAAGTTGTAGCTCCTACTTTAGTTCTGCCAACTGCATAAGTTCCGTCCTGGGTTATGTAGTAGGTATTTCCACCTTGTTTCAATACACCAGGGCTAGCCTCGGTTCCATCACTTTGGTAATACCTCTTGTTCCACCAACAACTGTATGCCATAGAACCATTAGACCAGAAATAATAATGGCTGTATCCGATCTTATGCCTGCCCACACAAGCATATCCATCGGATCCGAAATAGTACTTCTTGCCGCCTGTAGTTATCCACTGATTCTTAGCGTATGTCCCGTCATTTTTTCCGAAACGAATGCCTACCGACGTCTTGCTAAGACCCGCAACAAACTTGCCATCATAATCCGCAGACGCAGAGGTTGTTACTGTAAACTGCCCATTGTCATACGTAACCTTAAGCTTGCCAGCATCAGACCCGTCGGCCTTCGTCCACGATCTATTTCCTAGATCGTATGCGATTAGAGAGTTGCCGATCTTCTTGAGCGCAGCATCCCAAGTTGGGTTCTTGTCAGCGATTGCAAATGATGCCTTCCCACTTTTTATGTTTGAATCTATGTCGCTGACATAGCTATCCGCCCAAGTCTTTACTTTGCCGCTTCGCACCAGATAATTATTCGTAAGAGTGTTTGAAATATACCCTGCCTGTGGTTCATGCTTGTCATGTGCCATCTTCATCAACTCGTCGGTAAGCCCAAAATATAGGTGACGCTGAACATCCAAATCCCCATAATTCACGTCATCCCAAGTTGGGTCAACCTGGCACCAGTTTCCATCTATTTCCACAGCATTCCAAGTGTGTCCGTTCCCAGTCATACGAGCACTTACTATTCCTGCCTTCTTCAACAATAGTTCGTATGCGCTTCTGTAAGCTTCACATGTTCCCTCACCATGCAACAGCGCACCCACTGCCCCACTGTAGTTGTCGCTATATTCCATATGATCGATTAGCCAATCATGCAACCAAAGCGCTTTCTCATATTTAGAATTTCCAACCTTTGAAATGCATTCATCCACAACTTCTTGAGCTATTTCATCGACCGTTTTCGTTCCAGAAAAGGTTAAGTTAAGAGTAATTCGAACGCTGCCCGTGTCGAATTGTGTCCCAACTTTTGCGAACACAGAGAAATCGAACTGATACTTTCCAGAATTCGTGAATGTATATGAATAGTCTTGTGTGGTGGAATACGCATTGTTCGAAGTATCGATGATCCAATCGTAACCGTTTCCATTTATGGAATAAGCTGCATCCAATCTATATTTGTAGGGCTCTGTAGCGCCGAACCCTTCCAAATGAAATGTAGTAGGTTGTCCGGCAACAGGCTCATTCCAATAAACTGTCAATCCTGGAGAAGTCTCGGTCGATGTCTGGGAATGATCGTATGATGTATTTGCGACAGTATTAGCTTGTGTAGCTGCGGTAGCTTGTTTAGTTACAACAGTTTGCGCGGTTATGCCGGTTTGCGAAGCTATGTCGTCGACTTGCCCATTCGCACCTGTTGTTGCCTCTGGACTTGTTTCTTCTGACGTTGTGTTCTCCGGCGTTGTCTCTTTTGCCTCGATCTCGCTGGTTTGTGTATCGGTGATTTCGATACCTTGTTGTGCAGCAGTTGCATCAGTCTGTGTTTCCGCAAACGCAAGCGAAGGAATCATCCCTAGCACCAATGTAATTCCAAGAATAATCTTGAATGGCTTAGTAACAAATTGAGCAATCGGTTTAAAAAAAGACCTTTTGGCAAATCTGTCCATGCGTGCACCCCAAACAGTTTGTCGTTCAAATTCAGATTGAGAGAATTATATATGGGATTTGGTTTCTGCTCTACAGATTGCACATACTGAACATGTTTAACAAGCCCAATAGACTATCAACTTTTAGCCTAAAATGCTTGATTACTTCTTTCGCTATCCTGGATAATGACTAATATGAAAACTGAAACACCTACAAATAACCCAATAACCCCCAGCCTCCAAAAAGCTAGGAATTCTATTCTGGCGCTTGTGTTCGGCGTGTTGCTATTTGGTCCAATCTTAATGATTGGTTTTCAGCACGTTTTAAAGATCGAACTTCCAGAATGGCTGTCCCCCCAAAGCGCATCATTCCTAGAAGGCGGATCCTCAAGGCCGAGTATTAGAGAAAATCTGAACTTCGAAGGAATATCCAACGGCAAACTCCAGCTTGCTATTGATGGTAAGCTGCAAGAGTATGCCCCGTGCCGATCAGCGGCAATTTTAGGGTCATCTTCAATAGAGCGCAGTTTTATAAATACCTCAAATGCGCTTTTTAATTGGAACTGTTACCCAACATATTATGGTAGCGACAGGATATATATTCCGTCATTCGATGCCGTCGCATATATGCCACAGAAACAGGCTGACAACGAAGCCCAGATTAAAGCATGGGATGACTTTGCGAATAATTTATTGGAAGTGGCTACTGAATATCCGGAGAAAAAATTCGTGGTATACCTGGTTCAAGGATATTACCAACCTGCATTCAACCCAGCATACGAACTGATTTCAGATCCTTTTCTCCCCGACTCAAGCTACACCATTATGAGCGATAAGCTGAAATCAATCGACAATATCTCAGTTCTGACAAAAGGCTACGACAGTGGCGAAGATTATTTTCACGACTTCTTCACTACTGATCACCACTGGAATATATTGGGCGCATTAGAAGCATACGAACAACTTGCCGATGAATTAGATTTCGAGATCAATACCTTTGGTGACACATCTCCTATAGAAGATTATTTATATACGGGAGCTACTGCACGTTGGGGCAGAGATTTAGTTATGGAATCTGTGTTCGATGTCGCATACGATTTTTCAGATGTAAAAATTGAATTCAGTAATGGCTATAAAACAACTGGAGCCAATCACGATTATTTCTGGAACTATCCGCCAGCAGGAAAGCGTTATGCGTTTTACGATGCCTACTATGACAACCTAACAGCCCCTTGCGTTTTATCTGGAGACTCTGGCGATAAAGATGTCCTTTTCGTTTCAAATTCCTATGGTGCCGCGCTTCAGCGTCCTTTAGCAACTTCTTATAAAAATGTTTACACTTCAAGACGCCTGCATCCCAGCTGCACAGAAACTGAAACACTGAGACAGCAAATTGAGCAAACTGATGCCGACGACATTATCTTCCTCGCAAACCCGTCTCGTATGATTTCGCCAAAAGGTTATTTCGATTGATCCTTAATTCTTGATATTAATCAAAGAAACCTTGGGTTGCTAAACAGGTTCAGATTGTTTAACACGCTCAGATAACCGCTTGCGTGCACATACCTTAGAACTGGAAATATATAAATGGATTATATCCGCCGGAAACTACCGACATACAAGACAAAATAAATACAGCCAAAAGTGCAATATCCGCGACAACGCTAACGGTTACAGCTATCGCACGCTTTCCACCTTTAGCTTCATCAGGAACTTGCAACACACACGGTGGAACAAAATCATTCCCCTTTTCGGGCGCCGCAACTATGCCTTTGCCGGACTTTCCAGCAGCCCATGCTTCAACGTGTTTGCGAATCCACGGAAATATGGGCATCGCACCAATAACAAATATAGGTATCAGTGAAACATAACTCCATGATTGAAGCTCCCAAAGTGTAGAAGTTCCCGTAAATCCATACGCACCAAAAATAGCCGCCGCCCATTCCATAACATTGTGCAGTCCTGTCACGGAGAAAAGCAGCCAGCCGAAGAAAAATGTAAGGACGCACCAAATATGACTCACAAAGTTCGGAAGTTTATCAAGTACTCGCAACAAGAAAAGCTTCTCGATCATTAAAAGCACACCGTAATAAAGACCCCACAAAAGGAAGTTCCAAGCTGCGCCATGCCAAATTCCGGTAAGTCCCCAAACAATGATGATATTTAGCATCCATCTTGGCTTCTTTACACGACTTCCACCAAGCGGAATATACACATAGTCGCGGAAGAAACTGCCAAGAGACATGTGCCAGCGACGCCAGAATTCCGTAACACTTTTCGATGTATATGGGTAGTTGAAATTACGAGGGTATTCAAATCCCATCATTTTTCCCATACCAATTGCCATGTCAGAATAACCTGAGAAATCAAAATAGATTTGGAAGGTATATGCAAGAACGCCAGAGAAGCATCCCACAAAACCTATCGTCTCAGCGCTTTGAGGAAGCAACGAATCAGCTAAAATTCCTGCAGTATTTGCAAGGAGGACTTTCTTTCCCATACCAACACAGAAAAGCCTTAATCCTTGAGCAAACCCAGCAAGAGTGGTTTTACGATTCTTGATTTCATTTTCAATTTGCGAATATCTAACAATTGGACCTGCAACCAATTGCGGAAACATTGCGATATACATTCCAAGATAAAGGATATTTTTCTGAGCTTTGACTTGCCCTCTGTAGACATCAACAATGTAAGAGATTGCTTGCAAAGTAAAGAAGGAAATACCTATAGGTAATGCAAGTTGAAGATCTACTAAAAATTCTTCACCAAGAGCTAAGTTAATGTTGTGTGCAATAAATCCTTCGTATTTGTAAAAACCCAAAATCCCGATATTTACCGCGAGTGCAAGAACTAAAAATATTCTCTTTAGCAATACTTTTTCTTTGGATGATTCAAATGGCTTTGGGTCGTTTTTGCTAGGTTGATCTTCCGTACCTTGCAATTCTTTTGTTCCAGATGCCTTCGAAATAAGAACGCCCATAAACCAATTTATGCAGATTGAGGCTATCATCAACCAAACATATATTGGTTCTCCCCAAGCGTAGAATAATAACGAAGCCAAGAGTAAAACAACATTTTTTGCCGGTCTCCACGGCATGATGAAATAAACCGCCAAGAAGGCAGGCAGAAAAGCGAATAAGAATATGACGCTAGAAAAAACCACGAGTACAGATTATAGGCTTTTAGTTTCTAAATTCTGCCCTAATCGGAATCTATGTATTCAGCAATAGGGGTGCGGATATATTAGGCGAATATATTAGTCCCTTAAAAACAGATCGCGAGTATACACTTTGTCGGCTACATCAGATAAATCGCTATTTGTTCTATTCGCAAGGATTACATCACTTCGTTGTTTGAAGCTCTCAAGATCGTGAGTTACCTCATCTCCACAAAACTCATCCGCCTCAAGTGTTGGTTCATAAACAAGAATATCTATACCCTTAGCACGAATGCGTTCCATGACACCTTGGATTGAAGACTGTCTATAGTTATCTGAGCTAGTCTTCATAGTGAGCCTGTAAACACCAATTATTGGTGACTCAATATCCGATACACGTTGCATTGCTTCTTTGGCTATAAAGTCTTTACGCGTATCATTTGTTGCAACAATCGCGCTGATTAAATCTTGCGGAATATCAGAATAATTGGCCAGCAATTGCTTAGTGTCTTTAGGTAGGCAATATCCACCGTATCCAAAAGATGGGTTGTTATAGAAAGACCCAATTCGCGGATCCAAACACACGCCTTCAATGATTTGCGCTGCGTCTAAATCGCGCATAGCGGCATAAGTATCGAGCTCGTTAAAATAGCTCACCCTTAAAGCAAGGTAAGTATTTGCAAAAAGCTTGATTGCTTCGGCCTCAGTAGATCCGCATATAAGTTGAGGAACATTATCTTCTTCAGAACCCGCAATTAATAGTTGGGCAAAAGTATTTGCAAAAGCTTGAGCCTCTACATTGTTCTTGTCTACACCAACAATTACACGAGAAGGATGAAGATTATCAAACAGTGCTTTTCCTTCGCGCAGAAATTCCGGAGAAAAGACTATTTTTGAATCTGATGTTTTAGTACGAAGCTCTTCGGTGTATCCAACAGGAATGGTCGATTTAATTACAATCCATGCATTTTTATTAACTGCACGCACTGCTGCAATTGCTGCCTCCACTGTTGATGTATCAAAATTATTCTTATTAGAATCATAGTCAGTTGGTGTAGCGATAACCACTAAATCAGCGTTCTTATATGCAGCATTCGCATCTAAGGTTGCTGTCAAAGTTAGATTACGCGTACCATTTTTTGATTCTTCGAAAAACCGCTCAATTTCTGCATCAGCAATTGGGGACTCCCAATTGTTTACCATATCAACTTTTCCTGGAACAACATCAACTAATGTGACTTCATTGTGCTGTGCAAGCAAAGTTGCTATTGAAAGACCTACATATCCTGCACCTGCAACAGCGACTTTTAACTCATTTATTGAATCGGCTCCCATAATCACCTCAAGTATTAGGCATCTTCAGATTTTGTTGCTAAAACAACTATATCAATAGCTTTAAATAAGCTTGCATTGCACCGCTATATCAAATTTAATTCATGCACATTAATCCACATTCGGCTGCTGCTCTAACAGCTTCTGCTTAAGCTCAGCTTCCATTTTGCGAATTTCAACCTCTGCAGCAGCGCGCTTCTCACGCCCCTCTTTTTGAATGCGCATAACCTCATCAAATGTCTCGATCAAATTGTTGTTGGTTGCACGCAAAGTCTCAACTTCCACTACTCCACGTTCACTTTCACGAGCCACTTCAATCGTAGACTGCTTGAGTTTCTCAGAGTTTTTGCGCAAAAGATCATTTGTGAGTTCAGTAACCGTAGTCTGTGCCGCAAGCGCTTCTTCGGTATTTGCAAGTCCAAGCGCTAACACCATCTGACTTTTCCAAAGAGGAATCGTATTGACTACAGTCGTTTGAATCTTTTCGATCATGAGCATTTCGTTATTTTGCAGAAGTCGAATTTGAGGCGCCATCTGAAGAGAGACAACTCTTGTTAACGCAAGGTCAGACAGTTTCTTTTCAAAACGATTGCAAGCTGCTTCCATCTTTTGCACAGCTTCTGCATCCTCTGTACGCCCAGATGCTTTCGCTTTTGCATAAGCATCTTTTAGTTCGTTCTCGCGGAATTCTGCAAGACGCTTTTTACCAGCAAGCAAATACATTGTGATCTCTTTGAAATATGTCAAATTCAGTTGATAGAGCTGGTCAAACATGGCGGAGTCTTTCATAAGCCCTATTTGATGAGTCTCAAGCGCTTTAACAATCTTATCTACATTAGCCTCAGCTTTGTCATAGCGAGCCTTAAGACTTGCGATCTTATTGGACTGCTTCTTAAAAAATCCAAGGAAACCCTTTGTCTCCTCTTCGCCAAAACCTCGAAGTTCAACAACAACGCTAGAAATTAAATCACCAATCTCGCCTAAATCTTGTGTGCGAACTTTTGTAAGAGCGGTCTCTGAAAAATCTGCCATTTTCTTCTGAGCGCCTGAACCATATTGAATAACCTGCTGAGAATTGGATATATCAATACTCTTTGAAAATGCTTCAACCTGGGCGATCTCTTCTGATGTCAAAGTCTCCTCTAAGGATTGGATTTCTGAAGCATTTTGGCTAGCATTATCGGCAGTCTTCGTTGACTCAATATTTTTTGTTGGCTCAGTGGCCTTCGCTACTTCAACTACTTCTTCTGCATCAGAAGTCACGATATCTTCATCAAGAGAACTATCAGCAAAGTCGTTAACCTCAACAGCATCTAGAGTTAACTTTGGAGCAGGAATATTCCCTAAATCAAACGATTCTTGTTCTTGCGACATATTGTTCCCTTTCGACTATTTATCGGATTGCTTATCAAGCCATGCAGCAAATATTCACTAGGCTTTGTCGTTCTTGTCCTGCCTGTCGTTTCTGCCGTGCTTATCGTGCTTGTCGTCCCCAAAATCAATCCTATCAAGCGGACTTCTAGTCAACCCTTCCTGTGCAAGCACCGTGTTTAACACCGAGATATCCGCTGACACATCCATAGACATATCCGCATAAGTCATATCTAAAAGCTTCACATACGCCCTATGCAAAACATCTAAAGTACTGCCGATCTCTTCACGTGAAGTTCTAATATTTTCACCCTGTATAGGTTGTTCCTCAAGCTCATCATAAGCCTTTAAGAGCTTAACAGTAGTTGGCAGATAGTACCCCATAAGCTTATCAAGCGAATCGACTATCTGTGGCTCTTCCTCAACACGACAAAGAATACGCTCGATATCTGTTTCGATTTGCACAATCTTGGAACTTACGTCTTCATCATCAATTGCGAGATCTAGTTCTTGCAACCTCTTAAGGTAGTTATGTCCCTCTTTTACAAAAGCTTTCGTTTCCTGGTCAAGACTTGAAAGAGTTTTCTCTCGCGCAAGTTGCCGCGCCTTTTCTGATTCTGCTTCCTCACTTAATTTGCGCTCATATTCTCCCTTAGTCTGCCTATACAATGAATAAGCGCTATCAGTCAGCATTAGACACGTAACTTCATCATCAATATGCCCTTCAGGAAATAGCCCATGTTTCAAAAGGGTCTTCATTGCCTTGATTGTCTTCTTTTTACTTGTATGAAGCTGGTTGGCAATCTCATCGAAGGTACAAACATCTCGCGTACCAAATATCCTCTTAATCGAGTTCAAAAGATCAGCTAAGCGAATCCTTTTAATGCCAGCTTTGAGTACCCAAATAGAAAGGCCACCTGTCACAATAGCGCCTACAATAGCGATTATCCAACCCGTATTACCCGCTCCATTTGCGCCAAAGTTATAGCCTTCAGTAATAAACGACAAAATACCTGCGAGCCAAGAGAAAATGAGTGCTCCACCTAGTAGGGTTATAAGAATCCCCGATATGCGAAGTCCTTTGCGATTGTTGTATCTCTTATCTGTGTACTTAGACATAAAGTTATTCGCAAATGACATATATGTGTTGTTGCCAGATTTATAAACAGGTTTACCAGTAGGAGGACCATAAATCCTATCATCAGGATTTGGTGGCTTAGGATTATCTGGTCCATTTTGATAATTAGGCGGAATCGCGTCCTTTACCTTTTCGGTAATAGTGGCGCCAAACTTCGACATATTCTCTTCAACTAATTTGCCAATTTGATTTACCGTATGATTGATGTTCTCACACATTTTGTCGAAATCATTTTGATTCATACTTGGCATTTACAAACCTTTGAATCCTTCAAACTATATACAACAGAGTATTTCTGATAGACGCTTTTATAACGCTTGATTTTATCACGATGTAATTATGTATCCCCAACCATTAAGGGAACGCATGAATCTATGAGTCTATACAAACTTAAAACAAGTTTATGACCCAAAAAGCTAATGATTGGTTAAGAGACATTAGATGTGACCCTTTGTCTCCAAGACAATAAAAAAAGAAGCCTATG
>CAZVWE010000019.1:0-5456 GCA_964631345.1 uncultured Eggerthellaceae bacterium
ACCCTCACATACGGCACCAGAAACCGCTGTCCTGCCATTAGACGACACCCCAACAAAGCTCACATACTTCTTGCAATAACGCAATAATTGCTTGTCCAAGCATTGTATAAAAACATGCTACAAGCATTGGCGCAAGCTAAAAAGCGCGAGTAGTTATGTTAGGCAATGCGCAAATCTTAGTCAAGAGATAAGAAAGAGATAAGAAGAAGAGATGATCTACTTTATTTTGAAATTGCCCACAAGTTTCTAGTTTGTCTAATAATTCTATCCACGTCCCATGTTTGGTTGCTACGATCAACTGAATTAGGGTCGCGAACAATCACCTTACCTTTTTCGTCTATTCCAGCAAGGACAATGAAATGGCCTTCTGTTGTGAAATCCCCAGGCCCTACGCAACATACTATTGGAGTGCCCGCTCGCAAAAGAGACAACACTGAATCTCGTGAAGCTGAAAGCTCAGTAGAGCGCATACCCAACTGGGAAGCCCCTTCTTTCATGAATCTCCAAGCGGTAGCTCCGCTTTCGACATATCCGTTGTTTTCGCTAAACTTTGCCATAGCGGCTGGGTCTTTTGCAGCTTTTCCATTCCAATACACATCAACCATGGATAACGCAGTAGGGCCGCATCCATGGGTTGCCATTTTTCCGCCAGCATAGGGTTCGTTTGCCCACACGCTATCTGTTTGGTAAAGATACGGCATACTTCCTTTTGTCCATGAGAATGCGGGGGTGCTTACAGCGTTTTCAGATGATTCTGATCCGCCGAGTGCTTGGGAAAACTCCCGTGCTAAGGCACTGGTTTCGAAAGACCCGTTCTCTAGAGCGTTATGAGCGCACGCTAGCAATATCACCGAGAAGGCAACCGCACCCAACCATTTAACTGCGCGAAAAGTACCAATGTGTGGTTTGTAGGCTTTGGGATCCGAGTTATAGTTTCTGTAGGCACCAGCGCGATGCAGGCTGCTGTTCCATGAGTACCTTCCGTAGTCAAATGTGTTAGATGGAGGGAACTCGCCACCTTGGTGTGAAGATTCACACGAACCAAAGCTTGCATTGGAATTAGATAAGAATCTGGGATTACCATTGACATATGCTTGGTTTTGGGTGCAGTTACTATGGGTCGTCATTGATTCTCCTTCTTCTCGATACATCTTGAAGATGCAAATTCATCCTAAGAAGAAGCCCCTTTAACCTTCCCATAGCAAAATCAAAAGTCTTCATTAACAATTATTAAGGTTTCCTTAAACCTGTTAAAAATCGCCTGATTCAAGAGGTTTGTTGCTGCTTGCTTAGTACAATGGCTCTATGGACGCGGAGAATAAAAGTCACACCAAAACAGCTGTATCAGAAATGCAACTCAAGCAGACTATGCAACCTAAGCAAACAGCACAACCGATATCGCAGCAGCCAATGAAACCTAAGCAAACAACGCAACAGACCATGAAGCAGACAATGCAACTCAAGCAGACAGCGCAACAGACAACGCAACAGACGATACTTGTACTTGATGATGAAGTTGCCATAGCTGACCTTGTGTCGAACACATTTAATGCAGAAGGTATTGCAACTCGTACGTTTTATTCTGCATTCGAGGCACTGAAAGCATTAAATTACACTCATTTTGATCTGGCTATTGTTGATGTCATGATGCCGGGAATGGATGGGTTTGAATTTTGCAGACGCCTCCGCGAAATCTCAGATATCCCAGTTATTTTTCTTACAGCTAAAGATGAAGAAACCGATGTAGTCATAGGTTTTGCTATAGGTGCTGATGATTATGTAACGAAACCTTTTAAGCCGCGTGAATTGGTTGCTCGTGTGAAGGCAAGACTTAGAAGGCAAGCTGCATTATCAAATACGGGCGCATCACACGCTTCTCAACAATATTGTGGTGAAAACAATGTGCTACGTGCTATGGGAATTGAGGTTCATCCAAAGACACATAAAGCAAGTTTGCACGACATTCCTTTATCTCTTACTCCTAAAGAGTTTGATATTTTGGCGATGCTCTTAGAGCGAAAAGGCGAGCCAATTTCTGCTAAAGAACTCTATGAGGCGTGTTGGCATGAGGAATCAAACGCACAATCGGTTAATACAATAATGGTTCACATCCGCCATTTGCGTTGTAAGCTCGCAGAGGTTGATTCATCAAAGACCTTTGTGGAAACCGTTTGGGGAGTAGGCTACTGTATTGGCGATGATCATGATGCTGGATAGTATGGTTTTTCATATCCGCAAAAATTAAAAGGAACAAGGCAATCTCTAAAAAAGGAACAAGACAATCTCGTGAACTAAAACGGCGCATGCGAAGCCGTTTTATCTTGACATGGATCATATATACGATTGTATTTATCTTGTTAGCTCTTTTGCTCAACACAACGGTAGTCCCAAGAATTGCAAATTCCATTGCAGACTCTACATCTTCATGGCAGCATTGGGATAAAAATACGTACTCACTTGAAACATGCATGAAGGTGTTAAACGGTAAGGTATTGGCAACAAGTGACCTTTTCGATATGGATATGCTTGCAGATATTTATATCGAAGAGCTAAATCAATTCCGTTCTCAAAAAGAAGTTGCGACAAATAGCGATGTGGGTATATCTGAGTCTGAATCGGGCAATCAGTCTTTAGACAAAATAGAACAAGAAACTAATGCATTACAGTTGCTAAGCGATACATACTCATTAGATACACGCTTTATTGATGTTTCGGATCCCGATACGCTTCTTCTTGTATCTCTTGATCAGGAAAAACCGCGTTGGATGAGCTTTTCTGATCTTCAAAGCCTAGCCATGGAAAGAGATTCGCAAGCTAATACAAACTCAAAATGGCAGGTATTTCAAACAGGGGATAGTATTTATGCCCGTGATCTTTCGGTTTATTACGCATTCCGCGATCTTAAAATGCCCCTTGTGCTACTTATATACATTATTGGGCTATTAATTGTCTCGTATTTGGGATACAGCCGATCGCTTAAATATTTTGATGAGCTGTCAGGGGCTGTTGCGAGCATGATTTCTGATAGAGAAAAACCCGTAAAGTTATCGCCGCAACTTGCCATAACCCAAGATGAACTAAATACGATTCGACTGGGCGCAATTGCTGACGAACGTGCGGCACAAGCAGCGGAACGCAGAAAAGATGAGTTGGTTGCTTATTTGGCGCACGATATTAAAACGCCGCTTACCTCAGTTATGGGATATCTAATGCTTATGGATGAAGCGCCGGATTTACCAGAAGAGGCGCGCATTCGCTATATACATACGGCTTCTGAGAAGGCAGAGCGCCTAGAAGATCTGATTGATGAATTCTTTGAAATCACAAGATATAACTTGCAGGCAATTCCAATTGAACGTGAGCGTATAAATTTGCGTGTGCTTTGCGAGCAGGTAGCAGATGAATTTTACCCAATGTGTGAAGCGCGAAATATTCAAATCAAAGTTGATGCGCCGGAAGACGCTTCTGCATTCATCGATCCGGATAAATTTGCGCGAGCTTTAGGCAATGTTGTAAGAAATGCGGTCTCGTTTGCCACTTCAGAAAGCGAAGTCAAGATATCAGCTGAGTTGGTTGATAACGACTGGAAGATTGAGGTTGTAAACGAAGGTCGCGAAATTTCTCCAGCGCATCTTGAAAGCATATTTGAGAAGTTCTACAGAGAAGATGGAGCGCGTTCAAGCGAGTCTGGCAGATCTGGTTTAGGTCTTGCAATAGCCAAAGAGATTGTGGTTGCTCATAAAGGTACGATTCAAGCAGAAAGCATCGAGGGTACGACAACCTTTACTATTTTGGTGCCTTCGTAGGCAGACATTTATAGGCTGTTATTTCCAAATGCTTATTCGTTGCAGTTATCCTCAGGCAGCTATTCATCGCAACTGATTTATTTTTTGCAAAGCGGCATTTGTTAAGTCTTCACGTGAATTGGCAATGCGCTCTTCAATTACGTCATCAAGTAGGGAGTTCAAAATATCTCCGATAAAAGGTCCTGGTTGGACACCAAGTGCGATTAGGTCATTTCCGTCTATTGCAAGGTCGCTCACTTGAAATGCTTCAGTTTGCGCAAGAACATCCTTAAGTATGTCGCGTACTTTTTGAATCTCTGTAACTCGAGGCTTGCTTGTTTTTGCTTGCGATAAAGCATCTGCTGTTTTTAAGTCGCATAGAGCCTCAAATAAATCAATACGCCCATCAAAACGATTTAGTGCTTTGCGAACTGATTTGTGTGTTGCTTCCAAATTGGTTTTATCATGATCGCGCACTAATAAAAGCACATCATTTATGAATGCATTCGACATCAAAAGTCGCTTCAGCATTCCTGTTGCGATTCGAACACTTACATCGGCATGCCCATAAAAATGCTCCACTCCTTCTTTATCAAAAAAAGCAGAAGCTGGTTTTCCCATGTCATGGCAAAGTGCAGCCCATCTTATCAAGCGATAAGGCGGAGTATTTTGCATTACATAAGCTGTGTGCTCAAGTACATCATATATATGATGTGGATTAACTTGCTTACATCCTTTCATTGCGGTGAGTTCAGGCAGTATGAACTCAAGTACATCCACGCATTTAAGAAGTGCATCATGTATGTATGTCCCAGTAACAAATGAGTCCAGTTCATGGGTTATGCGTTCAATGCTTATGCGTCTAAGTAAATGCTTATGAGTAAGCATTGCTTCATAAGATGAGGGTTTAATTTCGAAACCAAGTTGAGATGCAAATCTACATGCGCGAAGGATTCTAAGTGCATCTTCAGATAATCGTTTGCTGGGATCTCCGACTGTGCGAATTACTTTATTCTCTATGTCTTTAACCCCATCAAACGGATCGAGTATTCCTTCGTCCGGTCTATAGGCAATAGCATTCATTGTGAAATCACGTCTGGCAAGATCTTCTGTGATGGACTTTACAAACGCCACGCTTTCCGGATGTCTTGCATCAATGTATTTGCCGTCAGTTCTAAATGTGGTTACTTCAAAGGCGTAGCCGTCGCAAACAACAGTGACTGTCCCATGTTTTGTTCCAGTTTCATGTACGGCCATGCCTGCGCCTTCGCAAATGCGCTTTACTTCCTGCCAACTTGCATCGCTTGCGATATCTATATCTGTATAAGGAAGTTTCATAAGTGCTGCACGAACAAACCCACCAACAAGCCAGGGGTTATATCCTGCATCCTGGAGAAGGTCTATGATTTTTAGTGCATTTTCTGGCACATATATGTCATATTCTGATGGCATTTCTTAAATATCCTTATGCGAATCTTTCGTTTTTCAATAGGCTTTCTGGACAGATCTTTTTGCAGATATAACGACCATTCAAAAAATATGTCAAATTTCTTTAAAAAACTTGTTGCTTTGCTGTTAACTCGCTGCTATTATATCGGTTCGCGCCGCAAAAGCGGCGTGTGCCACATCTTCGTGGCAATCTGAGTGTAAAAGCTCAGGTTCGCACCCTGA
>CAZVWE010000020.1:0-2754 GCA_964631345.1 uncultured Eggerthellaceae bacterium
CGCGAGGAGAGAAAAGCGGCCGCCCCGAAGAGCGGCCGCGAAAAGCTTGGTGGAGCGAAGGCATTGACTGTACAACTCCGGTATCGGCACGATCTAGTCATATGTCGGGGGCGCTCGATTCGGCAATCTCTCCAGACTTTTTCTTTACCTTGTCAACCACTTCCTCCATCCATTTTCGTTCGTTCTCGGCTTCTATGGCCACCGCTTCTTCGTCGGTGAGAAGTCTAATGTCCTCGATTTGCAGAACATATCCCCACGGGCTGACAAGAGTAAGACCGTCCGCATCGCATGCGACGCGGCAATCAACGCCGCAGGCGTATCGGCATCGGGCAACCAGACCCTCCTCTCCATAGGTGAGTTCCGTCACATACCAGTTGAACACCTCTTTGAGCGTAGACGGATCATCGATATTCGCATTGAGGTATCTGCGTATATGCTCATTTACCATCTGCTCGCTTGCGCATACCTGCGCTTTTGCTTCCTCTATGGCTATGGCCCGCATCAACCCCTCCCGCTCCTCGTCAAGAGCGAGCAACTTTTCCGTGATGAGATTCGTCACGCATCCATTTTCAACAGCCTTCATGTAGTTTTCAGTTTTCGATTCAACCTCGCGCTTTTTAGCGCGAAGTCCTTCAAGGATTCCGTCATCTTTAGAACGCAGATACTCCGCATAGGCCGAAGCGGCCAGATCGGCGATGTTGTCTGCATTGTTCAGCACAGCTCCAAGAATATAGCTGACGCGCTTCTCTAGCTCCTCTTTCCGAACGTTACGCATTTTGCATTCTTTATTGGTGCAGCGATAGTAATAGTATTCGTGCCCGTTGCCACTGCTGCGGCCATAAGCCCCGCTCATCGGCTCGCCGCACTCACCGCAGAACAGCTTAGTAGTGAGCCAGTAATCGGCGTGCTTGCCCTCTTGTCTTTTATGCTGCTTATGGGAATCGCGCCTTTTGGCCACACGCTCCCATAGATCCTTTTCGACGATAGACGGCATCCCGCCCTCGACTTCATGATCCCGCCAAACATAAACACCTTTGTAGGCCGGATTGCGCAGTATCTTAGCCACGGAATCGACTCGCCAAAGCTTTCCGCGCGCCGTTCTTAACCCGCGCTCGTTTAGGGAGTCCGCTATCTCGATCGGACGCTCGCCACGGTCATAGCGCACGTATATCTCGCGAACAATCTGCGCCTCAAGGGGGTTCACCTCATAACGCTTATCTGAGCCTGTAATGTAGCCGTATTTCTTCGCCCCGTTGGACAAGCAGTGCTTAGCGTTGTAGCTCATTCCTCGTTCAATATTTTCCTGCGCTTGCCGCGCGTAAAAGGCCGACAGCGCCTCAAGAAGGCTTTCGAGCAGCTCGCCTTCTGGGGTTTGGGGGTCAAGGCCCTCGGTTATATAGACGGGAAAGCATCCGGCACTCTTGAGTTCGTTCTTCGAAATCATGGCGAGCATCTTGTCCCTCGCCAGACGATCACCCTTCCAGAGGAGGCAATGGGCAGGTTTCAGCTTCTTCACCTCGGCCAGCATGAGATTGAGACCCGGTCGATTCTTGTCGCGCCCGCTCATGGCAGCGTCGGTGTACTCTTTCACGATCTCAAGACCGTTCTTCCGCGCGTATTCGCGCGCTGCCTCTAGCTGTTGCTCGATAGAGGCCTCATTCTGCGAATGAGAGGAGTAGCGCGCGTAAACGACGGCAAGATTATTGTCATTCTGCTTGTATCCCGATTTCGCCATGCGGCAAACCTTTCGACTCGGTTGCTGGCTTCTCGGTCTATTGTATCCCTTTGCATCGCTTTAACACGGCTCGTTCCGCGCGGGAGGGAGGCAGCGGAGCGGTTGCCGCATTCCGTGCTAACCGCTCCGGCAAGCCTGCCATGCCGTCAGGCTAAAACCCGAGCGAGAGGACGTTTTCCGGATCGCGGTACTTGATCCGAGAAACATCCGCATCTTCGCGCTGGTACGGGAGGTGCCGACCCGGATGCCAGTACGCCTCCATTGCGTTGCCGACAACCTCCGTCCGCAACGATTCGTCCCACATTCCAACGACGCTAGGTACACCTTCGCTGGAAGAAGAGGCGCGGAGTCGCATGAGCGCGATGAGGGCCAAGAACCCCACGAGCGAATTGCGGTAGCGGGAAGCGACAGCAGTGAGGGCACTTAGCCCGAGTTCGGGCGTGATGCCATGTCGGCATCGATCATCCTGCTCTTCGCGTCCTAAGGCGTCCGCAAGAGCAGAGCGGAGTCGTTCGCATTGCTTGCCGTATTCTACCTTGCTGTAAGTCTCCGTCCCGCTTTTGTGGACGCACTCTGCTTCCTCGCGCCACTTGGGGAGGCCGTGGCCTACGGGCACGCGGTACTCCCGGTGAGCTTGCGCCGCAACCAAATCCTTGAGAAGCACGCCATGGTCAAGCTCGAAGAACTCTGACGGCGCGGGAGTGTCGTTTCTCTGGGACTCTGCTGTCGCGGTGGTTTTGATACCACGCGGGACAAGCTGCTTGCTTGGGTTTTCGGACATAATAGCCTCCTCTTCATTGTTGTCATTTTTGGTCGCATTACCGACAGCGGACACACCGTAAAACCGGGCGCGGACAGAGGCAAGCTCATCGGCGATAGCTTGCTCAATACCCTCTTTGGTGAATTCAGCACACAAGCTCGAAGCCTTGCATCGACGTTTCGATTTCCGAGAAGTGCCTTCATCGCCGCTGAACCGCTTCGTATATCGCCAGCCAGCAATGACCGGGTTTCACGCGCCG
>CAZVWE010000021.1:0-2692 GCA_964631345.1 uncultured Eggerthellaceae bacterium
TCTTCCTCTCGGTTAAACGCATTTCCTCATATACCTTCACGCCCAGCCGCTGGCGGTTGTTTTCGAACACGACTGAATAGCCATGCAAAAACGCATGCATAACAAACAAGTTATTTGAACCTGTAGGTAATGCGACCTCGATTGAGGTCATAGACAGACAATTCGACGGTGACTTTGTCTCCAGGCAAAATCTTTATGTAGTGCATACGCATTTTGCCTGAGATATGGGCTAGAATCTCGTGCCCATTTTCGAGCTCAACTTTGAACATCGCGTTCGGTAAGGCTTCCTTAACAGTGCCTTCGAGCTCGATCACGTCCTCTTTTGCCAAAAGTCCCTCCAAAAACGTCTCTTAACACAGCGAACTACAACTTTAACAAAGAATTCAAGTGATTTGAGTGGGAATTTGAAAAAAAGCGCATGAAACCCTAAAACCGGCATGGCTGGTTTGAAGAAGCCTGCTTGTCAGGCCAGCGACTCTAAGTCGCGCAACCCTCGCAGATAAATCATGAATTGATAATTCTGCGGGATCGCCAGGTATTTGCGCATCAAAACCAATTGCGCTGCCGCCTTGTCGGCAGAAGTATATTAGCAGAAGTACAGCTGATCTCAAAGCGTTTTATATAAGATGCCTGACAAAACGTATTTATGGACATTGCTGGATATTCATAAGAGTGCATCATGTCGTTTCGCATGATTGACTTATACACAGTCGCGCTGATTATTAGGTCATATTGGAAGAGATAGAAAAACTTGAGAGTATAACGATTGCTTGTTTAAGAGCCCAGCTATCAATTCCCTCTTCTGGAACTTTTATATAGAAAGCAGTCAGTTGCCCTGCCCTAAACGCTGGCACTCCTGTTGAAACATTTACCTTAGATAAATCATCTAAACAATCAACCGGAAGAACTGCAATATAGTCTGTGCTTTCCGCAGTGCCATTTGCCAACGCATTAACCGATCCAGTTTCAAGGCGAACAGCAGCTACCATATATTCTTTGTTCTCGGATAAATCTGTGCTGTCGACATCTTCAATGTCTTCAACATTTGCAATATCTTCTGATTCGTCAATATTTCCGATTATTTCTGTATTTTTAACATCATCAAAGCTGTCCGAATTCTCGTTGCTGTAGTTGCTATCGTAGTTGTTAGTGTTGTCGTAGTTGTTAGTGTTGTCGTAGTTGTTAGTGTCCTCGTTGGCATCCTCGTTAGTCTCATCGTCAGTTTCATCGTTATAAGACCAATCAATTCTGTTCATTTCGGAATTCTGCATCCGGATCAGCGCAAGCTTTTTGATATCAGAACAGCGCGTGCGACCTCGATTTGATTGACTTTTAAGAAAAACTTCAAATTTAACTTCTGCTGTATGAGCCTCGTTCTGAATTGTAATTTTTTCCGCGTCTTCGCTTAAGTCTTCTTCGACTACAGACCATTCAGTTGGATACCAAAAACTGCAAACTTCTGTATCACTTACTGCCTCGCTATGGGATAAGTACGGGTGCTTCGCAATGTAGATCTCATCGAGTTTTACATCTGGCAGATCTTCCATCTCAGAGATTGCATTATTAATTTGTGCAAATGCTACTTCCTCGAGTTTGATATCTCCATGAACTCCCTTATTAGGCTGTACAGCAATAATCGTTATACAAACAAGCAAGGCAACCACAACAATTGCACTGATAATGATTCCTACAAAAAAGCTTCTTTTAGGCCTAGGCTGCGCAGCTGATAGTCTTTGAGATGCTCGAATATTTTGATTGCCGTCATCAACAACATGTGCTTTATTGGAGTTTTGTAAATAGCTGGGATTGCGCAACTGGCTAGATGACCTAATCGCTATATTGCTTCTAGTTACAAGAGATTTAGAACTATCCTGAATAAGACCAAGAGTGTTTCCTGTTGACTCTTTGTCGAAAGCTTCTTCGGGATCTTCTTCGGGTTCTTCATCGGAATCTTTTTCGGAATCTTTATTGAAATCTTCGCCAGGATCTTTTGATGTTTCGTCTGGCGCTTCGTTTGGTTCATCATCGGGATCTTCAGCTGATTTTCCATCAGGTTCCTCAACTGGTTTTCCAGATAGTTCTTTTGGATCTGATTGTTTAGACAGTGCTTCTGGTTCTGATTGTCCAACAACTTCTTCTAACGTGTCCGAGTTTTGTTGATCAGTTTCAAGCCGTTCTAACTGCGATACATCTTCTGACTTTTCGGATTGCTTTGACTTAAATGCATTTTCCGCCTTTTCAGGTTGCTTTGACTTCAGTGAATCTTCTAGCTTTTCAGGCTTTGCAACACTCGTTCCCTTAGAAGCCTTAGTTCTAGCAGCCGATCTTGTACGTGCTTTGGATTTTGCATCTACAGATGCTTTATTTACTGCGTTTTTTTTGTAAGTTTTGCGCTTATGCGTTTGAACGCCTGGCTCTTCCTTGGCTTTCTTGGCTTCTTTCCCAGTACTTAGAGGAACAATTTTCGTCTTCGATGAAAACACATCGCGAGAAACGGAAATAAGTGACCCTTGGGATTCATCTTGAGGATCATCCTGGGGCTCATCCTGAGATCTATCTTGAGATCCTTCTTGGAGTTCATCTTGAGGTTTTTCGTGTTCTTGTTCGCCAAGATCCTCAGACACAGTAAAACTTGTGCCCTTAATCGTTACAGGGACACCATCTTCTATATGTAAATCGATTTTTGAATCAC